>NC_006512.1:2129488-2839318 GCF_000008465.1 Idiomarina loihiensis L2TR
AACTGCTAGCCGAAGCTGCGGTCGATGCTGGCCGGTTGGATCAGGCCAAAGAGCTGGTCGCTAAGATTCCACTGGTAGAGCAAGACGGTGACTACCAACGTATAAAAGGCAAGCTTGAGCTGGCGGAAGACGCCGCTGACTCTCCAGAGCTACGCGCTTTACAGGAGCAAGTAGAAAATACCCCCGATGACCTGGCTTTAAAATTACAGTTAGCACTTAAGTTTCATGAAGCAAGTCGTGATGAAGAAGCCCTGCAGCAGATTTTCACTGTATTAGGTAAAGACGTCAATTTTGCTGATGCGAAAAAATACGCACTCGACATTATCAATTCATTACCCGATGGTGATCCTCTGGCAGCGACCTATCGTAGAAAGCTTTACAGCACAATGTATTGAAGACCTGTATTGATGGTTGTTCACTAGCAGCAGTGTTTGGCCGGCTTCCCCAGCCGGCTTCTTTTTGTCCTGACGTTTTGTGATAATAAGCTCATGCAGGAAAACTATAATCAAGACATTCAGTCCGGTGCGCTCCAACCCGATAAATATCAGTTAGAGGCGGTAAAGGCGCTGCAGCAACGACTGGACTCACTTGCTCGCGGACATAAACCGAAAAGTCTTTACTTATTTGGCCCGGTCGGCCGAGGGAAGACCCTGCTGATGGACATGTTTTATCAACATCTTCCGAAAAGTCAGTCTATTCGGCTGCATTTCCACCATTTTATGGCCAAAATCCACGAAGAACTGAATAGCCTTCAGGGCGAAGCTAACCCGATGCAGATTATTGCTAAGAGGTGGTCACAGCACTATTCGATAATCTGTCTGGATGAGTTTTTCGTTGAAGATATTGGCGACGCAATGATTTTAGCCGGACTATGGCATGCGCTGTTCAACGAGGAGGTTAGTTTAATAACAACCTCGAACGCCCCACCTAATGAGCTTTACAGAGATGGTTTGGCGCGCCATCGCTTCGAACCTACAATAGAGTTGTTGAATAAGGAGTGTGACTGTCTGGACTTGGGTATGGGCGTTGATTATCGCCGACTGCACGAAGCCGATTTACCCTATTACCTTAAGCAAGGCACGCTGCAACAGCTCCGTTCACTCGCAGAGAGTCATTTCGGCCGCACAAAAGAAACCCCCTCCGTTCGGATAATGAAGCGTGAAATTCCGTGCTTATGGCACAACAATAAAGTGATTGGTTTTGACTTTATGTCTCTCTGCTCCGGCCCCAGAAGTCAGCGCGACTATATGGAACTGGCCGATCGTTATGCTGCTATAGCGGTGCATCAGGTTCCGGCTTTTTCTTATATACCAGATAAAGACCTGGTACATGGTGTAGAGGAAACATACCAGCGCGAACATCAGGCAAATATTGTCAGCAAACTGGATAACGAAGCCCGTCGTTTTATAGCTCTGGTCGATGAGTGCTATGACCGAAAGTGTCACTTATTGGTAACCGCCGAAACCGACATCGATAAATTATATCAGGCCAGACAATTGGCTTTTCCTTTCCGGCGTTGCGTTTCACGACTTTTTGAAATGCAGCAATGGGGTGACTCAGTTGCAGGAAACACGCTGGTAAAAAGACGCCAATCTGTTCCAGAGAGTTGAATTCCCTGTATTTACCAGCGTGTTAAAACTGAGTTAATTAAATGTTATATGACTTGCAACAAATTCCAATATTACAATTGTCATGGATGTTAAAATAAGTTTTGTTTCCAAGCCGGATTTCCCGCATTCTGCCGCACAAACAGTAATTAGCTGCTTGCCGTTAAATTAACGCCTTGCTAGGATTGCTGGAATTTGCTGAACAGCAGCGCTTAAAAAGCGTAAAACAAAAACGATAAAAGAAGGTTCAGAATGAGCGAACAACGCGATCAATTTAGCTCTAAGATTGGCTTTATATTAGCGGCGGCAGGTTCTGCCGTCGGCATTGGTAACTTAGTTGGGTTCCCCGTTGCTGCCACTAAAAATGGCGGTGGGGCATTTTTAATTATCTATGCGTTATTCGTTGCCTTTATCTGCGTGCCAGTTATGTTGGCAGAAATGGGCCTGGGCCGACGCGCTCAAAAAAGCCCTCTGGGATCTTACAAAGCATTATCGCCAAACAATAAAGGCTGGCATCTTGCTGGCTTACTGGCAGTTATCACGCCATTTATGATTGCGGTTTTCTACATGGTCATCACGGTGTGGATCTTCGGTTACCTCTGGCATTCAGTTACCGGCAACCTCGATATGCTCGCCGACGCCGAATACTTTGGCCAATTCGTAAACGACTACGGCTTTGTTGGTTTCCTTATTGCAGTGACAATAATCGTCAATGTTATCTTGCTTGGTGGTGTTCGTCAGGGGATAGAGAAAGCCGCGAAATTCCTGATGCCAGCGCTGTTTATTATGCTCATTCTGCTGGTTATCTTTGTTCTGTCACTGGATAACGCCGTGCTCGGACTTGAGTTTTATCTGGTTCCCGACTTTTCAAAAATTGATGGTTCAGTAATCAACGGCGCATTATCACAGGCCTTTTTCTCGTTATCTCTCGGTATGGGCATTTTAATAACCTACGGCTCTTATTTCAGCCGCAGGGACGACATTGTGACCTCTGGAAAACTGGTTGCTTTAACAGATACAGCCGTTGCTTTTACCGCCGGTTTAATGACTCTGCCCGCGATATTCGCCATCAATCCCAATACCAACCCGGATTCATTGAGTGACTCCTCGGTTAGTATGATTTTCTCTTTCTTTCCGCAAATCTTTATCGCTCTGGAAGGCGTTGTCGGCTATGTTGGCGCAAGCATTGCCGCTACTATCTTTTTCCTGCTGACCTTTATTGCTGCTATTACATCTTTGGTTTCTATTCTTGAAGTACCAACCGCAGCGGTTATTGAGCAAGCGAAGATAAGCCGTAAAAAAGCCCTGCTGGTTATGGGTATCGCCGTTACTGTACTGACTCTTATTGCCGCGACCTCTTTTGGTTTTGTTCCGGCATTCACTGAGTTTACTTTCTACGCTGACACGCCTAAGTCAGTTTTTGATGTAATCTACGACGTTTTTTACGACACCATCTTGCCACTGAATGGCCTTTTGATTTGCTTGTTTGTCAGCTTCCACTGGCGCCGTAAAAACCTGGATGCAGAACTTGCTGAAGGCAACCCCGGTTATCCGAATACACTACTGGCCAAATATGTACGTCTATCTATCTGTACATTCATTCCCTTGATATTAGCGGCGGTATTTATTAATACAGTGTTAACTAAATTCTTCGCTTATCCTATTTTCTAAAATGGCAGAGCGCAGCGGTTACCGACAACTTCAACTGCTGCAAGATGCGAGCCTCTGGCGCGAATACTGCGAGGCTCGCTCTGAAAGTTCTATCTACTTATCAAACCTACAGACTCATGCCGATGCCGTACTCTCCCGTTACCGCGATTATCTGGGGCATGAGTTTGAACAAGTCTGGATAGACTGCCACGACGGTTTGCACGCCGACGCCATAGCAGCGCTTTGTGGCACCGTTACCGCCGGTGGTCTGTTGTCTATTTTACTCCCGGCTGAGAGCAACGCCATGAGTCACCGCATGGAGCGTTTTGCCGCAAAGCACTTTGCCGAATCAAACATCAAACCCTATTCATCGGTCAATAAAACTGAAACACGCTCAGCAAATGAGACGCTACAGCTAACGAATGAGCAGAACTCTATTTTTAACGCTCTTACACAAAGCACAGCAAAACCATACGAAACTCATATCATTACCGCCGAACGCGGCCGCGGTAAAAGTACCCTGTTAGGCCAGGCGCTTGCCCAAGCAAAAGAGCACCGCTCGATTATTGTGACGGCACCGCGAAAAGCCAATGCGAAAGTTTTACTACAGCAAGCGCCGGAAGCTCATTTCGTCGCCTGGGATAAGCTGCTGGAACAACCCGGTAATTCGGAAGTAACATTAATTATTGATGAAGCTGCGGGTCTGCCATTGTGGGCAACAGAACAGCTATGCCAAAAATTTAATCCCTGGTTGCTTGCCACAACCGTTGCTGGTTATGAAGGTTGTGGTCGTGGTTTTGCTGTGCACTTTACCGACTGGGCCAGGAAAACCTTGCCACAGGTATCTGTTCACCAGCTAACTCAACCATTACGCTGGCCCGCAAATGATCCATTAGAGCAGTGGCTGACCGAGACTTTTCTACTGAACGAGCAACCAGTAACACAATTCGGGAACCGGGAGTCCGGCACTTTTATTAAACACGCATCGGAACTTGAAGAAGCTTTGCTGCAACAATGTTTTCAACTTCTTCTCAGCGCACATTACCAAAGTAGCCCGAATGACCTTAACCTGCTGCTGACCGAACCCGGACATAAGCTCGCATATCAGTCCACAAACGGCGAAGTTACTGCGGTTGCCTGGCTTATGAGTGAGGGACCCATTTTATCGCCATTAAAAGAAGAAGTCAGACAAGGGCAAAGACGCCCCAAAGGAAATTTACTGCCTCAGGCCATAGGCTACTTTCTGCAACAAGACTGGGCTATGGATTTACATTGGCTAAGAGTTGCACGTATTGCGGTACCAGCTGCGAAAAGACGACGTAAAGCCGCCTCCGAATTGCTGGCTGAGATTTACCGGTGGGCACTGGACAACAATTACCAAATGCTGGGCACCAGTTTTGCCTGGTCACCGGGACTAGATAATTTCTGGAAGAAAAATGGCTATGCCCTTTGGCGCCTCAGTAGCCGTATAGACAGTGTGTCCGCACGGCCGGCGGCTATTTATGCACTCCCACTAACCAATGAATTCACTGAATTATACCGGGTATGTCAATTGCTCGGTCAGTGGGGACAAAACCAGCTACAATGGTTGTCAGGCGGTAAAGAAACTCTGCAGCTAACAGAAGAGCGCAATAAGATAAGAACAAGCCTTATTCAAGCCTATCGCAGTAAGACTATCCCGTTTGACGCGGCACATTTTGCCTTAGCTCAGTGGTTCTACTGGCAACATAGTAATCACCCTCTAACCGAACTGTTGTGTAACTCATCGACAACACTCAAACATCTGGGCGAGTATTGGGGTGGAGTATCTCAGCGTCAGGCGAATGAAAATCTCTGTAAAGAAGTATGCTTACTGCACTAATGTGACTTGTTGTTTTGACAGCAAATTCCTATGATCACCGCAGAACCTAAACAGGAAGCCCAACCATGACTCGTTATTCAGCTTTTATTCTTTGTTCAACTGTGTTGATACTGAGTGGCTGTAGCTCGTTTGAACAGGAAAAGGAACAACCTAAAGGCCCTTACCCCGAAACTAAAACCGTCGAGCAGCAAGATGATTATCACGGTACCCGGGTTGAAGATCCTTACCGCTGGCTAGAGCAGGACAATCAGGAAGTGTCTAATTGGGTGGATGCACAAAACCAGTTATCTACCCCTTTATTGCAAAATCTTCCGGCGTTCGCGGACATTAAAGACCGCATGACTGAACTGTGGAATTATGAAAAAGTCAGCACGCCTTTTCGCTATGCTGACCGGTATTTCTACTTCGCAAATGACGGCCTTCAAAATCAGTCCGTGCTATACACCATGACCGATTTAAACAGTGCGCCGGATATTCTGATTAATCCTAATAACTTCAGCGACGACGGAACCGTGTCGCTGGCACGTATTAACGTTTCTCCCGACGCTACCTATGTTGCTTATGCCACTTCTGACGGCGGCAGCGACTGGACGGAAATAAAAGTCCGTAATGTAGAGTCAGGAAAAGACACCCGCGACGTTATTGAAGGGGTTAAATTTACCGAAGTTGCCTGGCTACCAAATGAACGTGGTTTTTATTACAGCCGTTATCCTGAAAATAAAGACGGCAGCTTTGATGATACAAAACCCGTCAGTGTTTATTTTCATAAATTGGGAACCGAACAAAGTGACGATGAGCTGATTTTTGCTTTTGACAACCAGCCCGAACTAAACCCTTACGCCAAAGTATCAGACGACGGTAAATACTTACTTATTGATGTTTTTAAAGGCTACGACGCTAATGCCGTCTACCTGCGTCCGCTAGCACAGGAAAATGCACCTTTTAAAGGGCTTTTCACCAAGTGGGACGGCCAATATCAGTACGTTACCAGCCAAAAAGGCCTGCTGTATTTTAAGACTACTAATGAAGCGTCGACAGGTCGTGTCGTTGCCGTTGATCCTAAACAATCTGAACCTGAGAACTGGACAGAAATTATTGCTGCAAAAACTCATACACTGAAAGACGTACATGCAGTAAATGGTCAACTATTTGCGCATTATTTGCAGTCAGCGCGCTCGCGAGTGGCTATCTTTGATATAAAAGGAACCATGCTTCAGGAGCTGGCTTTACCCGGTATTGGCTCAATTAGCGGTTTTGAAGGCAGCCATAAAGCACCCGATGTATTCTTTTCCTTCAAAAGCTTTACCGAACCGGGAAAAATCTATCGCTACCAGCCTGACCAGCAACGTACCACCTTGTGGTATGAAACCAAAGTGCCAGCCGAATTAGATCAATATACAACTGAGCAAGTGGTATACAACAGTGCCGATGGCACCGAAGTTCCAATGTTTTTAGTGCACGACAAGAACATTGAGCTTAACGGCGAAAACCCAACGCTGTTATATGGTTATGGCGGTTTCAATATTTCTATTACGCCAGATTACGACACAACCCGTCTTGTCTGGTTAGAAATGGGCGGCGTACTAGCCATTCCAAATCTTCGCGGCGGCGGTGAATTTGGTGAAATGTGGCATCAACAAGGCACTAAAGAAAACAAGCAAAACGTCTTTGACGACTTTATTGCCGCGGCTGAATGGTTAATAAACAACAACTACACCAACAAGAACAAGCTGGCTATTCAGGGACGCAGTAACGGCGGTTTATTGGTCGGCGCTACCATGACTCAGCGTCCTGAGTTGTTTGCCGCAGCCCTTCCTGCCGTTGGTGTTATGGATATGCTGAGATACCAACTGCCCAGCGCCAATGCACGAGGCTGGGGTAGTGAATTTGGTTTAAGCGAAAATAAAAAGGACTTCAAAACTCTTTATGCTTATTCGCCGGTGCACAATACCGAGAGCGGCACCTGTTATCCGGCAACACTCATTACCACCGGTGACCACGATAATAGAGTGGTTCCATGGCACAGCTACAAGTTTGCGGCGGCATTACAACGTGACCAAAGTTGCGACCAGCCGATACTGTTAAACGTAGAGACTCGCGCTGGTCATGGAGCCGGTACGCCAACCTGGATGCGCATTGAAGAACACGCGGAAAACTGGGCCTTTTTATACAAGCATTTAGGTATGAACTCAGAGGTTGTACAAAGCAACGCTTCTGAATGATGATTTCATAAAAATATGCTATCTTTCGCAGCAACTTTATTAGTTAAAAGATTTCTGTGAAGGATAGCATTCATGTCTAAAGTTCTAATTATTGGTGCCGGCGGTGTTGCTGGCGTAGTCGTACAAAAATGTGCAGGCCTACCTGAAGTATTCTCTGAGATTCATCTTGCCAGCCGTACCCTTTCCAAATGTCAGGCTCTGCAGGAAAAAGCCGGTAAAGACCGCGTTGTAGGAGTGTATCAGGTAGACGCCGATGACTCTGCAGAAGTAGCTGAGCTTATTCGCGGCATTAACCCGTCACTGGTTATTAACGTTGCGCTTCCATACCAGGACTTACCTATCATGGATGCGTGCCTCGAAACCGGCGTGCACTACCTGGATACCGCAAACTACGAACCAAAAGACGAAGCTAAATTTGAATATTCGTGGCAGTGGGCTTATCAGGAACGCTTTAAAGAAAAAGGTTTAATGGCCTTGTTGGGTGCCGGTTTTGATCCGGGTGTGACCAACGTTTTTACCGCTTATGCCGCCAAGCACTACTTTGACGAAGTGCATTATCTGGACATTGTTGACTGCAACGGTGGTGACCACGGTCAGGCCTTTGCAACCAACTTTAACCCGGAAATTAATATTCGCGAAATTACCCAAAAAGGTAAGTATTGGGAAAACGGCGAATGGCACGAAACCGACCCTATCAGTGTGCGTAAAGATCTGGACTACCCTAATGTTGGTGTTCGCCCGTCTTACCTGTTGTTTCACGAAGAGTTGGAATCGCTGGTTAAGCACTTTCCAACCATTAAACGCGCGCGTTTCTGGATGACTTTCGGTGAGCAGTATCTGACTCACTTACGGGTACTTGAAAACGTTGGCATGACCTCTATCCAGCCGGTAGAGTTTGAAGGCAAAAAAATTGTACCGCTCGAGTTTCTGAAGGCGGTACTGCCTAACCCGGGTTCTCTGGCGGAAGGCTATACCGGAAAAACCTGTATTGGTACCTATGTCACAGGGCTGAAAGACGGTCAAGAGAAGACTATTTTCATCTACAACAACTGTGACCATGCCGAAACCAACAAAGAAGTTGGCGCCCAGGCAGTCTCGTACACCACCGGCGTACCGGCAATGATTGGCGCATCGATGATGTTGCAGGGTCATTGGATGGAACCAGGCGTCTGGAATATGGAGCAGTTTGACCCGGACGAGTTTATGGAGCGGCTAAACAAATATGGCCTTCCATGGCAAGTCCTGGAATGCGATAAGCCATTTGAGAAGTAACAGAGAAGACAACGCATGAGTCAATATACATCGCCGGAAATTCCGTCTCCTTGCTATGTGCTGGACGAAAAGCTGCTACGCAAGAACCTCGAGCTGATGCAAAAGGTACAGGAGCAAAGTGGTGCCGACATTATTCTGGCACTGAAAGGCTACGCCATGTGGTCAGCTTTTCCGCTTATTCGTCAGTATCTGAAAGGCTGCACAGCCAGTTCTGTCTGGGAGGCAAAGCTGGCAGCGGAGGAGTTTTCGCGCGAAGTTCATGCTTATGCGCCAGCTTATAAACAAGAAGACATCGACGAACTGCTGCCGTTAGTGAATCACTTGTCTTTCAACAGTGTCTCTCAATGGCACAAGTACCGTGAACAGACAGCTGATGCCGGAGTTTCCGTTGGTCTGCGTATTAACCCGGAGCATCAGGAAGCTGAAACTGAGCTTTATGATCCCAGCGCACCGGGCTCTCGTCTGGGTATTCGTGCCAGCGAACTTAATCAGCAGGACTTAACCGGCGTTGAAGGTTTGCACGTGCACAACCTGTGCGAGTGCGACTCTTTTGCCCTTGAGCGCACACTGGACGCCGTGGAAAACCGTTTTGGCGAACAGCTAAAACAAATGAAATGGTTGAATCTGGGTGGCGGACATCTCATGACCCGTCAGGGCTACGATGTTGATCATCTGATAAAACAGTTAAAGCGCCTGCGCGAAACCTACGACCTTCAAGTGATACTGGAGCCCGGCTCTGCCGTTGCCTGGCAAACCGGTCCGCTGGTCTGTGAAGTGGTGGATATTGTTGAGAACCAGGGGCAAATTGCTTTACTGGATATTTCAGCCACAGCGCATATGCCGGACGTGCTGGAAATGCCTTATCGCCCGGTCATTACCGGAGCAGGTTTACCAGCAGAAAAAGCCTTCAGTTATCGCTTAGGCGGCAACAGTTGCTTAGCCGGTGATGTTATCGGTGAGTACAGTTTTGATCAGCCGCTGGCTGTTGGCGACCGCCTGGTGTTTGAGGACATGATGCATTACACCATGGTGAAAACGTCTTTCTTTAACGGTGTTCAACACCCAGCCATTGGTATTTTGCGGGAGAATGGACAGTTCGATTGTGTACGACAATTTAGCTACGAAGATTTCCGCAATCGCTTGTCTTAAACACAAATAAGCTTTCGCAGTTCAAATCAAAGGCCACTTAGTCCTATATACTCTAATCAAGTGGCCTTTTTGCTTTCTCAACCACCGAAGGTGGCATTCTCTCAGCCAGCTTTGCAAGCTTCTGTTCAATATCCGCATAAGTCCGCTTATCAGCGGTAATTGAATTATGCAGCCAATGATAAGCTTTTTCATAATCATAAGGGCTGCCTTCATCGGCCAGCAGAATATCGGCAAAGCGTCGTTGCGCAGGCAAATTTCCTAACGATGCGGCTTCACGAAGGTACAGAATGGCACGCTCAATGTCTTTTTGCACCAAAACCCCTTCATGGTAATAGCGACCTAACTGCTCCAGAGCTTCCAGTAAGCCATGCTGAGCTGCTTTCTCCATATACAGCAGGCCAAGTTCGGGGTCACGGTCATAACACACACCCCAGGCCATCATGTCGCCATAAAGAAACTGATAAGTCGGTCGGCGCTCAAGCTCGGCCTGAGCTTCAATATCCTGTGCCAACTGGCAGCGATCGGTATCGCGTACCCGTTTCAGATGCGCATTAGTTGCAAACATCTCAACCAGTTCCGCGTCTGAATATAACTGTACCGCTTCAACATCCTGCGCCTGCGCCTTGTGCATAGCGGTCAATCCGGCTACAGCAATCAGCATTGGAATGACTATCTTCATAAAGTTGCCTGTGGTCTCTCTGAATATACCTAAAAGCTTAACTGTTTAGGTTATCGGCACAGAGTCGCAAACCCTTAAACAACAAATCGTCATAACGACAGAATTCAACCGACAAGGTTCGCATCAAATGCTCACCGTCACCACCGGTGACCACCACATCAAAAGGCTGGTCAGAAAAATAGCGGCCGGACAACTGAATCGCTTGTGCAATAGCACCGGTTAAAGCCGCTTCAGCCCCTTGGGTAATACCATCAAAAGTATCCAGCCCGGCAGCTAAACCATCACGCTCAATATCATTTACCGTAATGCCCTTTAAATTAGCCGTACCCTGACCCAAGGCATTTAGCATTAACTGTCGTCCGGGAACAATCCAGCCGCCAAGATGACGGCCATCAGCCATCAACCAGTCAATGGTCAGCGCAGTACCCGCATCGACAATCAGTGCGTTCTGTTTCACTTGCTCATGACAACCGAGTAAGGCCATCCAGCGATCCGAGCCGAGGCGCTCAGGTTCTTTAGTGTAACCATTAGTAACCCCTGCTTGCTGTGCTCTGGTTTTTTGCCAGAAAACTTTTATACCCAGTTCCGCCAGCGAGCTATTTAACGTATCCATCACCTGAACAGCGGCTACACTGCAACCAATGGCCTGTTGCTCTCGTTCTAGCTGGCGAGAGCTTACAACCTCAAGTAACAAATCTTTTAGCGGCTGACTTAAATCGTTTAGCCAGCTTTGATGAGGAATCGCACCCAGAATCTCAATTTTGTCGGTGTCAGCATCCCACCATGCAAATTTGCTGCGAGTATTGCCCGCATCAATTAGTAGCATCTTGCGCCCTCAATGAAACTTCACCACCAAAATAACGACGTACGCCCTGCTCATCTTCTACCAGTAACGCACCATTTTCGTCGATTCCACGACAGGTTCCTAAACAAACTCTCTGCCCCATAATGAGCTTCACCGGCTTGTCCAAAAAGCAGTCGTAGCGGCGCCAGCTTTGCTGAAACGCAGCCAGCCCGTGTTGCTCGTATTGCTGTAAAGCCGACAGTACAGAGGCACGTACCTGCGCCGCAATATGATTACGCGACATTGGCTGCGGCAATTCGGAGTTCAGATCCGTCCAGGCCTGATCAATGCTCGCACCAACATGCTCTGGCATGGTTAAATTAATGCCAATGCCAATAATGCTGTGCGCAGCGCCTTCCGGCGAGGTTTCAAGATCGACCAGTATTCCGGTCACTTTCTTCCCGCGAATATAAACATCGTTAGGCCATTTTACGCTAACGCCTTCAATACCCAGGTCGGTAAAACATTCCGCTAAGGCGACCCCAGCCGCAAGGCTTAACCCCATGGCGCCATGAATACCTTCATCCAAAGGCCAATACACACTAAAGTAAAGGTTATTGCCAAAGGGCGAAATCCATTTTTTTCCACGACGCCCACGTCCGGCGGTCTGAGCTTCGGCGAAAATAGAAAAACCCGCTTCTAAAGGCCCTTCTTTGGCCAGTTCTTTAACCCGGTCATTGCTGGAATCAACCACCGACTTCACTTCAAACTCCGGCGACTGCCGCCACTTTTCCGGGCTTTCATTTTCAATAACCCTGGCCTGCAAAAGCTCAATCGGCCAGGCAAGCTTATAGCCTCGCCCGGTAACCGAAAACAGCTCCAACCCAAGCTCTTCTAGTTTATGAATGTGCTGGTTTACCGCTGCCCGAGATATAGCCAGAGACTCACCAATAGCCTGCCCGGAATGAAACTCACCATTAGCCAGTAAAGTAATTAACTGATCAAGACGTTCCGCCTGCTTCATTTCTCTACCGCCAACTGCACAAGGCCATGTTGGCCCACCAGACGAACTTCAGGTTCCAGCATAATGCCACTGGCATCCGCCACTTGTTTCATAATTTTCAGTGCCAGTTGCGTAATATCACTGCCCGTGGCCTGTGCTTTATTAATCAGTACCAATGCCTGATGCGGGTTAACAGCAGCATCGCCGACAAACGCAGACTTCAGACCTAAATGCTCAATAAGCCACCCAGCCGCCACTTTCACATGGTTATCGGCTACCGGGAAATAGACCATGTCCGGCCATTTCTGCAACAGCCCATCAAGCTGCGCTTTGTTAATAACCGGGTTTTTAAAAAAGCTGCCTGCATTGGGTATAACTTTTGGGTCCGGCAGTTTTTTCTGACGCACTTCCACAACCGTATCGAAAATTTTCTGGGCACTCACATGCCCCTGAAGTTGGTTCAACGGAGCATAGTGAGTAACCGGTTGCCAGTCTTTGGGCAAGCGAAACACCACCGAAGTTATCAACCAACGCCCAGGGTGTTGCTTGAATACACTGTCGCGATACGCGAACTGGCAGGCTTCTTTATTCATAGAAACCCAGCACTTTTCTTTAATATCCCAGGCGGTTACCTGCTCAATAAAGGTTGACACCTCGACACCATATGCCCCGACATTCTGTACCGGAGCAGCACCAACTGAGCCCGGAACTAGCGCTAAGTTCTCCAGCCCGTCGATACTTCTTGCGCGTAAGTCAGCAACAAAGTTATGCCAGTTCTCGCCTGCTGCGGCAGTAATTAAATACGAGCTTTCCTGTTCTTCAATACAGACACCCAGTAGCCGGTTGCAAATGACGGTTCCATAAAAGTCATCAACAAATAAGGTGTTACTGCCCTCACCAAGCAAATAATAAGGTTCTTCAAATGCTAACTGCTCAACGTCGTCGCTGCTTTTCAGTTCAATTAACGCACGGCATTGTGCCGGGAGTTTAAATGAGTGTCGCTCGGCAAGCTCTATCAACTTCTGGCTCCTCCCGCCTTTCGGGTACTAATGTATTTTAAAAATGCTTTTAATGCGGCAGGTTTAGCGGGTTTAGGTAAAAACTGCAGCCCGCTTTTGCGGGCCGCCTGCTTCACGGCATCGTCACGCATCGCTGTCACCAAAGCAGCCGGTATCTGTTGCTGCCAAATATCACGTAGTTCCTGCGCCAACTGCAAGCCGTCACCGTCACCTAACTGGTAATCTAATAACAGTCCGTGCGGCGCTTTGTTCTGGCTGTGAGCCTTAGCATAGGCTAAAGCTTTGCTATAACGATTAAATGTCAGGGCTTCGCACCCCCACTTATTCAGCAGCGCACTCAACGCACTTAAATTTTCATTGTCGTCATCGACCACAATAAGCTGTAAAGGATCAGATAAAGCATCTTCCAGTTGTTTTTTCGGTCGGCTGACAACCTGAGCAGCATTGCCTAACGGCACTCGTACCGAAAAACACGAGCCTTTACCTTCAACCGACTCAACCTGTACGTCACAGTTTAACTGCTCACCCATACGTTGCGCGACACTTAATCCAAGGCCGACACCGTCTACGGTTTGGTTCTGCACTCGATAAAATGCATCAAATACCTTATTTTGCTGCTGCGCTGCAATGCCCGGCCCGGTATCCCACACGGCTATCTGAAGCTCATCTCCGCGTTTGCGCACGCCCAACAGCACGCTGCCCCTTTGGGTGTATTTTATGGCATTAGACAAAAAGTTCTGCACAATTCGGCGCAAATACGTTGGGTCGGTATACACCGGCCGGTCTTTATAGAACGCACGAAAATCCAGCTTTCGTTGCTCTGCCAGCACTGCATATTCTTCAACCAAAGGCTCCAATAATGAGCTAAGTTGCACATGCCGGAACTGCGGTTTTAAAGCCCCCTGATCCATTTTTGCTATCGACAATAAAGTAGAGAGTAAATGCTCTGTTGAACCAAGCGCGGTGTCCAGCTTGCCAACCAGAGACAAATTCCGCTCCGAAAGTTCTTTCTCCTGAATAGCCGAAAGGTACAACCGCGCCGCATTAAGAGGCTGCAAAATATCATGACTGGCCAACGCCAGAAAACGTGTTTTAGAAGCATTAGTCGCTTCCGCTTCAGCCTTGGCTTTTTTCAGCTCGTCCTCAACTTGCCGGCGCCTGTCTATTTCCGCTGTCAGCTCCTGGTTTATCTCGCGTATTTCCTGGGTCCGAACGTCAACCCGCTGTTCCAGATCAATATTGGCATCTTCCAGTGCCTGCTGGGTTTCAACGTGCGAAGTAATGTCGGTAAAGCTGGTAACGAAGCCTCCGGTCGGCAAAGGGTTACCTACCATTTCTATAACCCGGCCATCGGCGCGCCGGCGAATAAACCGGTGTGCCGATCCCAGCTGCATATAGCGCAAACGCTTATTCACCAACCCGTCAACGTCACCGGGACCACATTCTCCGCGCTCTGCGTTATAACGAATAAGGGTCGCTATGGGCTGTCCGGGTTTCACCATGCCCTCAGGGTACTGGAATAAATCCATATAGCGTTTATTCCAGGCCACCAGCCTCAGCTCCGCGTCAACAACACTAATGCCCTGAGCCAGGTTCTCCAGTGAGCTAAACAAAATAGATTGCTGAGTTTGCAGAGCTTGCGTTGTATCGTCAAAGAAGTGAACAACTTCTTCTAAATTTAGCTGCTTATCGCGCAGTGCAGCATCGACAAGAGAGCGCGCCGTGGCAGAGCCAAGTACACCAGCTATCGCTCTTTCCACAAAACTGATAAAGGTTTTTTCAGCCACACCTTCCAGCGGAAGCTCAGTGTTTTCCGGACGCTGATAATACTGCATTAACTGCTGAGCCCGTTCCGCCCCTAAAAAGGTCCTTAACAGCAACAACATATCGGCATTGGTAGCACTGTCGTTTTTGTTGAAATGCAAATCGGGTAAAGCGGCTCGGGGTTTAACAAAAGCCGTTGCCTGAATACGATCAACCAGACGTGGTTTTGCCAACAATGAAAATACAATGAACCCGAAGCAATTTAAGGCTAAAGAAACCACAGTACCGCGGGTTATTATTTCCACATCGGTCAGTTGCAAGTCGGTGTAAAGTGGTATTAGTACCGCTAAAACCCAGCCGACTGAACCTGCAGCCAACCCGGCGTAAACACCCCGCGCGTGGCCTTTACGCCAATACAGAGCGGCCAGCAACGCCGGCAGCAACTGCAACACCAACGAGAACGCCAACAAACCAATACTGACCAGGTTAGTCCGGGCTGCCCAGAAGTAATAACACAAGAACGACAGCACCATAGTAACGGCAATAGCCACACGCCGAATTAATAGTAAGGCCCGGTCGTATTCACGACGCCGATGTTTTAGCGGCAAGCGCGACTCGCGCTGCAGCAAAATGGGCATGATAACGTCGTTAGTTATCATGGTGCTTAAGGTTACGGACGCGATAATCACCATGGCTGTTGCTGCGGATATACCACCAATAAAAATAACCAGTGATAACCAAAGCTGGTCTTTGAGTAACGGCAGTTGCAGCGCAAACGTTGAACCGTCGGTGGTTGCTGACAAATAGAAAGTTCCTGCAATAGCAATGGGGACAATTGCGGCAGCGGTCAGCGCCAGATACAGAGGAAAGCCCCAACGAGCCGTGCGTAAATGCCGGACATCAACATTGTCCACTACCGCCACATGAAACTGTCTGGGTAAACACAAAATTGCCCCGGCCGCCATCAGGGTTTGTACAATGAACTCAAACTCGCCAAAGGCTGCAAATGACCACTGAGGTTTCGTTGCGTCACTGAATGAACTGAATAAGTCCGATTGCGCGTCTCCCTGAATCAGGAACCAGGCAAAAACACCAGCTGCCAGCAATGCAACCAGTTTGATCATCGACTCAACAGCAATAGCCAGTATCATGCCACTGCGATATTCAGTGACTTCGACGTGGCGGGTACCAAACAACATAGCAAAAATTGCCATTAGCGCAGCAGCACCCAGTTCTTTTATCGAAAACTGTGCCATCACTCCAGAGCTTTCAGTCAGAACCGCAAAGCTAATGCCCACAGCTTTTAACTGAAGCGCAATGTAAGGAATAATAGCAACGGCAGCAATGGCGGTAACAGCCACGGCAAGCCGGCGGCGTTTACCAAAGCGGGAAGAAATAAAGTCGGCTATTGAAGTAATATTTTGTTGTTTACTAACCGAAACCAGCTTTTCCAGAATTCGGATACCAAACAAGAACAGCAAAATTGGCCCGAGCAAAATAGGAAAGAACGCCCAACCGTCAACTGCTGCATTACCCACAGCGCCGTAATACGTCCAGGACGTGCAGTAGATGGCCAGCGACATAGAGTAGACAACTGGCTTGTGACTGATTTTATTCGCCCACGAGCCTAAACGGTCGCCCCAGGTGGCAACTGCGAAGAGGAAAATCACATAAGCCAGCGAGGCAAATATCAGTAACCAGGTCATAATTGCAGACGTTCAGCCACCAAAACTGCCTGGGTACGACTGTACACTCCCAGTTTGCGGAAAATTGCCGTAATGTGTGCTTTGACTGTTGCTTCAGTAATGCCCAGTTGATAGGCAATTTGTTTGTTCAGCAAGCCTTCATGAAGAAAGTGCAAAACCCGGTACTGCTGCGGGGTAAGCTCCGAAACCTTTTGTGCAAGCTGCTGATCTTCGTCCGAAATCACATCGAGACGTTCTCTGTTTTCTTTCGGAACCCAGGTGTCGCCCTGCAGGATGGTATCTATTGCTTCGGCTATTTCTGCAGAGGGTAATGATTTTGGAATAAAGCCCAAAGCCCCAAAGCCAATGCACTTGGCCACAATCGAGGAATCCTCACTACCGGAGATGATGGCAACAGGAAGCAGCGGATAGTCTTCTCTGACACGAATAAGACCATACAAGTCACCACTGCCGGGCATGTGTAAGTCCAGCAGCAATAAATCGACATCGTCGTCGTTATTCAGTGCAGTCAGAGTTGAGTCTAAGTCTTCAGCTTCGCGTAAGGTCAGCTCAGAAAAGTGATTCGCGAGAGCGCCCTGCAGCGCCTCGCGAAACAATGGGTGGTCATCTGCGATTAAAAATTTCGCCATGAGATTCCAGATTAAGTGACATTATTTATTCATTCGATTCTCTATCAAAGAATCTACCACACTTGGATCGGCAAGCGTAGAGGTGTCACCAAGGTTTTCGTACTCATTAGCGGCAATTTTACGCAGAATACGACGCATAATTTTACCGGAGCGGGTTTTTGGTAAGCCTGTAGTCCAGTGAATTAAGTCTGGAGTTGCAATTGGGCTAAGTTCAGAGCGAACCCAGTTACGAACTTCTTTAGTCAGCTCATCAGTAACTTCAACACCTTCAACCGGCGTGACATAAACGTAGATGCCCTGACCTTTTAAGTCGTGCGGATATCCGACAACAGCTGCTTCGGCTACCGCTTTATGCGAAACCAGAGCACTTTCAATTTCAGCGGTACCCAGGCGATGGCCGGAAACGTTCAGTACATCGTCCATACGACCGGTTATCCAGTAATAGCCATCGGCATCGCGGCGTGCGCCGTCGCCACTAAAGTACATACCTTTAAAGGTAGAGAAGTAGGTTTGCTCAAAGCGCTCATGGTCACCCCATAATGTGCGCATTTGACCCGGCCAGGAGTCTTTAATAACCAACCCGCCTTCGGCTTCACCTTCCTGAATGTTGCCTTCGCTATCAACCAGCGCGGGCTGAATACCGAAGAAAGGACGAGTTGCAGAACCCGGCTTCAAATCCGTGGCGCCCGGCAGCGGAGTAATCAAAATACCGCCGTTCTCGGTCTGCCACCAAGTATCCATAATTGGGCACTTACCGTTACCAATAGCGCGGTGATACCACTCCCAGGCTTCAGGGTTAATCGGCTCGCCCACGCTGCCCAAAATACGCAAGCTTTCGCGGGTTGAGGTTTTGGCCGCTTCGTCGCCTTTAGCCATTAACGCGCGAATAGCGGTTGGCGCCGTATAAAGAATATTCACTTTGTGTTTATCGACAATTTCGCCAATACGACCAACACCGGGATAAGTAGGCACACCTTCAAACATCAGGGTCGTTGCGCCGTTTGCTAATGGTCCGTAAACAATATAAGAATGGCCTGTAATCCAGCCAACGTCCGCTGCACACCAATAGACTTCGTCTTCATGATAATCAAAAACATACTCGTGGGTCATGGATGCGTACACCATATAACCACCGGTGGTGTGCACAACCCCTTTAGGTTTTCCGGTTGAACCCGAGGTATAAAGAATGAATAGCGGATCTTCGGCATTCATCACTTCTGCCTGACACTCGTCGCTGACGTTGCCAACCAGCTCGTGCCACCAAACATCACGACCCTCAGTCCAGTCAACATCACCCTCTGTTACACGGCACACAATGCTGTGCTCCAGCGTTGGACAAGCATCGTCAGCAATGGCTTTATCAACATTAGCTTTCAAACCAATGGTGCCGCCACCACGACGACCTTCATCAGCGGTAATAATGGCTTTTGCCTGACAGTCGTTAATACGGTCAGCAATGGCGTTCGGAGAAAAGCCACCGAAGATAACCGAGTGAACCGCACCAATGCGCGCACAAGCCAACATGGCATAAGCCGCTTCCGGCACCATTGGCATGTAAATAGCAACGCGGTCACCTTTGCTTATACCTAGTTTTTTCAGGCCATTAGCAAAACGGGATACCTCTTTATGTAGCTCGCGGTAGGTGATGTGTTTGTCTACACTAGGGTCGTCGCCTTCCCAGATAATCGCGGTTTTATCGGCTTTATCAGCAAGGTGACGGTCGACACAGTTGTAACAGGCGTTTAGAGTGCCGTCTTCGTACCACTTAACACTGACTTTACCCGGTTCGAAACTGGTATTTTTAACTTTGGTGTAAGGTGTGAACCAAGTAATTCGCTGTCCGTGTTCACTCCAGAAACCTTCAGGATCGTCTACTGACTGTTGGTAAAGTTTCTTATAACCGTCATTATCGATTTTGGCTTTAGCTTTGATATGTTCAGGAACTGAATACAGTTGCGACATTACCTCTTCCTCCTTATTCGCAAGATGGTATCTGTTGTACGTTTTAAAGGGCTTAAACACTATTAGACCATAGTCTAGATTGATAAAAATTGACCAGTTAACGAGAATTAACAGCGTTTATCTTTGGCATAACAATAAAATGCACGATCAAAACGAACACTTGGCTTACAGGGGAGAACACCATGGCTAAAGCAAGTATCGCAAAGAAATTCACCGTATCAGCAGCAAGCGCTGCCGTACTCGGTGTTATGAGCTTAGGAGCTCAGGCAAACGAAACTGACATCGATTTTGGTGGTTTTGTTAAACTGGACATGATGGTATCGGACTACACCGATGGTCAGGCACCTTCAAGCGGCAGTATCGCTCGGCAACAGTATATTCCAAGCCTCACCCCTGTGGGTGGTGAAGGCGACGACATGGTCACCGATTTTCACGCACGTCAGTCGCGTTTTTTCCTTACCACCGACACTGAGTTAGATAATGGTGAAACGCTGACCGGCCATATCGAAATGGATTTTATGTTGACCCCTGACGGTGACCAACGTATTTCAAACTCTTATAATCCGCGTCTACGTCACGCATTTTTAAAATATGGGAAATGGACTTTTGGTCAAACCTGGTCTAACTTTCAGGACCTAAACATTCTGGCTGAATCCGTCGACTTTATCGGCATCACCGATGGCATTATCTTCAACCGCCAGGCACAAATTCGTTACACCTCCGGTGGCTTTAGCGCCTCAATTGAAAACCCTGAAACAACCGTAACACCGGTTGGTGGCGGTCGTATTATTTCCAGTGACGGTTTTGCACCGGACGTAACCTTTAAATATACCGGTAAAACTGACAACTTAACCTGGCAGGCTTCCGCACTTTTACGCCAATTAACGTACGATGTCAGTCAAACTGGCGATGATGAAACCACCTTTGGTTACGGTGTCAGCTTTGGCGCTAAATACACCTTCGGCATGGATGATATCCGCGCATCAGTTACCACAGGTTCAGGTTTAGGTCGTTATTTAGGTCTAAACACCTGGAATGGTGCTTATATTGACAGCAATGGTGAGTTAGAAGCCATTGACTCAACCGGTGTATCCTTTGCTTATCGCCACTTCTGGTCAGAGAAATTACGTTCTAACGTGGTTTACTCGCGTGGCTGGGCAGATAACGATGAAGAGTTATTAGCATCTGTCAACCCAGCGACTTACACTGAATACACGCAACGTCTGGCATTTAACCTGATGTATTCACCAGCGTCTAACCTGACTTTTGGTGCTGAAATTTCACAAGCGAACCGTGAAACTGAAGCCAATGTCGACGGTGACTTAAACCGTTTACAGCTGATGGCTATGTATAAGTTTTAATCAATAAAATAAATACGGGCGCACAAAGAAATGTATTTTATTTTGTGCGCCTGCTGTTTTCAGCAGACTAGCAGTTCATAACCTAATTTCTGCATAACGTTGGCCTCGGACTCAAGTTGCATAGTAAGCACTGAATCCTCTTTAGCAGAGCCTTTCAGCTGCAGTTTCAACGCCCCGTCTTCAATAACAGCCTTATCCAATGAGCTCGAGTTTTGTCTATCGCTGTTTAAAATAACGCCCAGACGCATAATTATCAGCATTTTAATAAGCTGATTCTGGCTAAACAAAATCAAGTCAGGAAATTCTGCGGTTTGTATTTTTTTACGAAAGTACCGGACAATGGTCGATAGAAAACGCTGCTCTTCGGCATTAAACCCTGGCATATAAGCGTGAGCTAAAATATAACCAGAATGCTTTTGTACACCACTGGCACTAATACTAAGTCCCACCTCGTGTAACTTAGCTGCCCCCTCTAATAACACTTCCAAATCTTGTCCGGTGAGTCCCCAGTTTTCAGCTACGCTCCCCCAAATTTGCTGAACCGTAGATAACACCCGCTGAGCTTGAGCTGAATCAACCGAGTAGCGTTGCGCTAAACTGTTAATAGTGCGCTCACGTACGTCCTGGTGCAGCAAGACTTCACCTGCCAGTTCATACAACACGCCCTCTCTTAACGCGGAGTCGTGAGGAACCAGACGTTCGATTCCCAGTTCTTCGAAAATACCCAACAGCACCGCAACACCACCGGCAATAGATTCTCTGCGCTCGGGCGAAACCCATTCTTTATTCAGTTTTTTTAACGACTCAGCAGCAATAAGGTCTGTTCGGCACCCCTGAAGCTGGGAATAAGTTATGCCCAAAGGTTGTTCACCATCGCGTTTCACAATCCACTGATAAATAGCCTTAATGGTTCCCGACGTACCGAAAACACTTTCTACCTGGTGCTCCGCCAAATAGTTAGCTATTGGCTCAACATGCTGACGAGCGGATACAACCGCCTTATCAAAGCGTTTGGGGGTAATTTTCCCTGATGAAAAAAACTCTTTTGAAAAAGCCAGGCTTCCAATACTGCGGGAGCTTAAGAACTTCGGTTGGCGATTTTTTCCAATAGCGAATTCAGTACTGCCCCCGCCAATATCAATAACCAGCTGAGAACCGGTAGATTCGGAACTGGTTTCCGCTACGCCACGAAAAATTAACCGGGCTTCTTCCCTGCCTGAAATGATTTCGATAGGGAAAGGTAACACTTTGGCGGCTTCAGCCAGAAATCGCTTACGATTCTTAGCTTTTCGCAAGGTGTGTGTAGCCACAACTTTCACGGTATCGCGATGGAAACCTTCCAGCCGAACAGCGCATTGCCGGAGTGCTTCAACACCACGGTAAAGCGCAGCATCACTCAGGTGCCGGTTAGAGAGGCCTTCTCCCAGCTGTACGGGTTGCTTGAATTTGAAAATAGGCTGAAGCTGACCTTCCACTAAACGCGCAATAATTAAATGAAAGCTATTGGAGCCAATATCCAAAGCAGCAAATTGCTTCGGGTCATTATTAGAGGTCTTTTTGTTGGCTTTCATAATCTCTCTTACGTCGCTTAAGATATCGGTGAATAGCGACTTGTGAAGGCACCAGCGAACGGCCTTTAGGAGGAGCCAGTCGATCCGACTCAAAACAGTATTTGTTCCGTTGTTCCGCATCAATAAAGCGTGACTTGGCTTTATCCTGCCACTGCAAGTTCATAATTTTCAAAATATCAGTTTTCACCTCATCATCATAGATGGGTGCGGCAACTTCCACACGATGATCTAAGTTACGTGTCATTAAGTCGGCCGAAGCAATAAAGACTTCTTTCTTGCCGGCGTGCTCAAAAACGTACACCCGGGCATGCTCCAGATAGCGGTCAACAATACTACGAATTTCAATGTTCTCGCTGAGATTTTCGATTCCAGGGCGCAAAGAACACATGCCTCGCACTATGCCTCTAATTTTAACACCGGCGCGCGACGCTCTATAAAGTTGCACAATCAGGCTTTCGTCTTCTAAGTTATTCACTTTAAAAAACAATTCGGCAGGTTTACCGGCTTTGGCCTGGTCTATCTCGAACTCGATAAGATCATTTATTCTCTGGCGCATGTTGACCGGCGCCACCATTAAATGACGAAACTTATGTGCCCGGTAAGGTTGCTCAAGGTAATGAAATACCGATTCAACATCGGTACAAACATCCGGCTGACAGGTAAATAAACTAAAGTCAGTATAAATTTGTGCCGTTCCCTCATGAAAGTTACCGGTTCCAATTACCGCGTACCGTCGGTCGAGGCTACCCTCACTGCGATGAACTAGCACCAGCTTTGAGTGCACTTTAAGCCCGTGAATGCCAAAACTGACACGAACACCTGAGTCGGTTAATTCTTTAGCCCATTCAATGTTTGCTTCTTCATCGAACCGAGCCTGAAGCTCAACCATAACAGTCACATGCTTACCGTTTTGTACCGCGTCCATCAACGAGCGAACCACCCGAGAGTTAGGCGCCACACGATAAATACACATTGAGATTCGGGTAACTTTAGGATCGTAAGCGGCCTGCCGGACAAACTCCGTAAAATGCGAAAACCTATGATACGGGTAATACAAGGCAATATCGCTTTTCTGAATGGCATCAAACACATTATCAAAATGCGAAAATTTTGGATGAAACAGTGCAGGCAGAGCTTTGTGCGTCAGTGATTTTTTGCCCAAATGCGGAAATTTAACGAAATCTCGTGTGTTACGATAACGGCCGCCAGCGACAAAGGAATCAAACTGGGTTAACTGCAGCTTTTCACTCAAAAAAGAGAGCATATCTTCAGGCATTGCGCGATCATAGACCAAACGCACAGGATCAGCCTTTACTCTTTGCTTTAAGCCTTCTTCCATACGTTCAAGCAAGCTTTGTTCAATATCATCTGAAGGACGGTATTCGGCGTCTCTGGTGGTCTTAAATGAAAAAGCCCGCAGCTGCTTAAACGGAATAATTCCCTTAAACAGTACTTCTAAATTCAGTTGCAGAATGTCATCTAAAAACAAAAGCTTGTGCTTTTTACTGCGCCCCTTAGCAGGCAACTTAATAAAGCGATCCATTTGATCAGATGGCACTTCCAGCAGCGCATACTGTTTGCCGTCAGCGTTAATAATTTCAACACAAAGATAGGTTTCATCTTCGCGGATAATATTAGAAAGGTTCCCTTTACCATTAACCCATATAGGCACAATAAAACGCTGTACTTTTTCCGTGAAAAAACGCTTCAGCCTTTGCTTTTCTTCCTCGTTCAGCTGGTCAATGCTTAGTAGTGAAATACCATTTTTTCTTAAGGTTTCTAAGACTTCTTCCAGTACTTCATCAAAGCGTTTTTGCAGCAACACAACTTTTTTTTGCAACTGTGCCATCAACTGCTCATATTGTTCACGCTCTTCTGTCCCCTGGCTAAAGAAAATACGGCGCTTTACGTCAGCCACGCGCACCTGAAAAAACTCATCCATATTACTGGAAAAAATTCCGAGAAAGCGAATTCGTTCAATTGCCGGAACCGTGCTGTCAGCAGCTTCTTGCAACACTCGTTCGTTAAAGGAAAGCCAGCTTAGTTCTTTATTAAAAAATTTCATAGCGTAGACATGGCAACAGATACATCATGCCACTAGCCTAGCGTACTCGGACTGTATTTTTATGACAGTAATATGACAGTCGCGTTATAAAACGCGACTGTCGGAGGGAACTTACAAAGAGGGATTATTTAACGACTTTTATTAGCTGCTTGCCAATATCAGTATTGTCCATATAGCCACCGAAGTTCTCGCTATACGGGCCGTCGGCGAAGACAGGAACATCAACGCCGGTGTGTCCGCTGGTTGTCCAGCCAGTGCCGGTAATATCGCCCGTTATATAGACCAATGCCTGATGCAGAGCCTCCTGCTGCTCTTCACCTTCTTTTTCAGCAGCAATAGCAAGTTCATCAAGATACTCCTGAGTCAGCTCAAAGTTAACTTTGTCAGCTACATACTCCGCCCAGCTATCCGTATCCATGGTCAGCATTTCCTTACTCATGGACGCAATAGAGCTTTTAATTTTCATAACACGGTCAGAATGCCAGGCATACTCGCCGTCACGCCCTAGTGTCAGACCGCCAGTTGAGTGATCAGCCGTCATAACAATTAAGGTATTGGGGTTGTTTTCGCGGTATTCACTCACCACTTTCAAGGCGCGGTTTAGCCCGTCCATTTCGTGTACGGCACAAGCAATGTCGTTAGCATGACCACACCAGTCAATTTCGCTGCCTTCAATCATTAAAGCAAACGGCTGCTGCTTTTTATCCAATAAGCGCAAAGCGGTACGTGTCATATTGGCCAACGCATCAACATCGCCATCAATAGCAAACGGCAGACCTTTTTCTGCAAAAAGCCCCATTACAGGCGTAGAGTCAACCGAGTTTAGCTTTTGCATATCGGTTACTACCTGCATGCCATGCTCTGGCAATACATCCAGCCAGTTTTTGTCGTCACGGTTAAAATAGCTTTGTCCGCCACCTAGCATGACGTCAAAAGACGGCTTACCTTCAACCACCTGAGTCGCAATTTTGTCGGCTATTTGATTATATTCGTAGCGCGACGGGTGATGAGTGAAAAACGATGCCGGTGTTGCATGATTAACTTGTGATGTCGATACCGAACCCGTTGACCAGCCATTTTCACGAGCCAGTTCCATGATACTCTGCAGCGGATATTTATCTGAATCGACCGCAATAGCGCCATTGTAACTTTTAACGCCTGTAGCCAGAGCGGTTGCACCCGCAGCTGAGTCAGTAACCCAGGTATTATCATCAGGATAGGTTGTTGCGGCGCCTTTCAGCATGGCATCAAACTCAGTTTCAGCAATCGTTTTGCTGTCTAAATCAGACATGGCATAACGGTACGCGCTAATATATTCAAATCCCATACCGTCACCAATAATATAAATAATATTGGGTTTCTGTTCTTCTGCCTGCACCATTGTAGATGCCAACGCCAGTCCAATACCGGCTGCCAGTGCTTTGAGTTTCATACCACGACTCCTTTGTGAATAACCTAGTCAGTATAACAAAGCGCGAATGTCAGGAATATGACAATAGCCGCAGAATCATTGCCGTTTAGCGGTAATATTACCGTCAGCCAGACGAACTTCTATTGATTCACCCACAGTCACTTGCTTCTCGCTACGAACCACATCACCCTTTTCTGTACGGACAATAGCGTAGCCCCTTTCCAGAGTATTCAAAGGACTGACAAGGTTCAGAGCCTGCATCAACTGTTGCTGCTGAGTTCGCTTGTCTTTTAAAACTCGTTGCATAACCTGCGGTAATCGTTGCTGCTGCGTCTGAAGTTTTTGCTGCAAACGCTGTAACTCTTTTTGCGGATGCATTGCCTGCAGGCGCCCATGTAAATATGACACTTGCTGCTTCTGCCGCGCCAGCCGGTTCTGCAAAGCCCGGTTAGCTCGGGCTTGCAGTTCATCGGCTAATTGCGACTGTTGTTGCAATTGTCGTTGCGGGTGCTGCTGTTGCAGCCGGGTTTGTAAAAATTGCCAACGTTGCTGTAAACGCTGCAGCAATCTTTGCTGCGCCAGCCCTAAGCGCTGTTGCAGTGCCTGCGCTTTTTGCTGTTGTTGTTGTTGATCTCTGGTAACTAACTCAGCGGCTGCGGAAGGTGTAGGAGCGCGGACATCGGCAACAAAGTCGGCAATAGTGAAATCAATCTCATGACCTACAGCGCTAATGGTTGGCATGGGCGCGGTTGCCAAAAGACGCGCAAAAGTCTCATCGTTAAAACACCACAAGTCTTCCAGAGAGCCACCGCCACGGCTGACTAACAGTACATCCACTTCATTACGTTCAAATGCCGTTTTTAGCATAGCCTGCAACTGCGGAACCGCTGCCTCTCCCTGTACCGCGCTCGGATAAATAATCACTTCGACGCCGGGGTCGCGGCGTTTCATCACCGCCAGAATGTCTTTGATAGCAGCGCCGGTGGGTGAGGTCAGCACGCCGACTTTGCGAATATGGTCGGGTAGTAAGCGCTTGCGTTCTGCCGCAAATAACCCTTCGGCTGACAATTTCTCTTTTAGCTGTTCATAACGCTGCTGTAAAAGCCCCTGACCAGCGTCTTCAACCTGCTCAATAATCAGTTGGTAGTCGCCCCGCGGTTCATAAACCGTGACTTTGGCTCTTACCAGTACCTGCATACCATTTTGCGGCCGAACCTTTGCACGCTGATTCGCATTGCGGAACATAGCGCAGCGAACCTGAGCCCGCTCGTCTTTTAAAGTGAAATACCAGTGTCCTGAACCCGGCGCTGCAAAATTTGAGATTTCTCCAACCAGGCTTATTTGACCAAAGCCTTGCTCTAACAGTTGTCGAATCTCAGTATTTAACTGTCTGACCGAATACACCATGGGCATCACTCTTATTTTGAAATGAAAGATAAATCATACCATATTCCGCTCGCACTCAAATACGCCCAGCCAATTTGGACGTCTAAATGTCTTGACGTCCTGATATCTATTTATTACAGTCAAAACCTCACTCAGAATATTGAGGTTAACTATGGTTCAGCCAGTTGCCCGCAGTTTTTATGCAAACACTCCGTTCGCACGTCTTAAAGGTTATCGCTATGGCGATCCTGATAAACCGGTCGTTGTTGTTCAGGGCGGGATCAGTGCCAGTGGCCAAATCTGGAAAGCTGATGAAAGTGGCTGGTGGCAGTCGCTGCATCCGCTCTTTTCAGAGCTGACTGATGTGCAAGTCATCAGCTTCGATTACCCCGGCGGCATAGGAGGATCAGAGTGTCCGTCGGTGCCTTTAACGGTGCAGCAACACAGTGAAGCCATACGACACGCACTTAAACAGGAAACCGACAACTTACAGGCATGGATCGGGGGGTCTTTCGGTGGCGTTCTGGGACTTCAGTATGCCGCTGACCACCCAACTGAGTTGCCACGTTTAAGTGCTATTGGCGCCGCTCATAAGCCGTCAGTACATTCAGCGTTACTGCGCTACTTTCAGCAAGCGCTCATTCAACGATGCGATGATAAACAGTCAGGCATTATTCTGGCGCGGGCGCTGGCCATGCTGAGTTATCGCACCGCGGAAGAATTCGAACAACGTTTTAATCATGCGGACGATGCCTTTGAATACTTACTGTATCAGGGCGAAAAACTCTTGAAGCAAAACGGCAATGGCTGCCGCAGCTTATTTACGCACCTTACGCCAATACTCAATGATTACAGTATTAATCCAACCCGCGTGCAGGCAAAAGTGCAGCTAGTCGACTTTAACAACGACGCTATTGCCCCGCCCAGCCTGGTGAATGAACTGGAAAGCTTACTTCCCAACCCATTTGGCCGGGTCACTATTGAAACGCCGTTCGGCCACGACGGGTTTATCAAGAATGTTGAACAGTACCAATCGGCTTTAACGCATTTTTTAACTGAATCTGAACTGGAGTCCGTATGAAAGACGAAACATTGGCCATCCACCACGGCTATGAAACTGACCCAACGACTAAGTCAGTAGCTACTCCCATTTACCAAACCGTTTCCTACGAGTTTGATAACGCACAGCATGGCGCTGACCTGTTTGACCTGGCAGTTGAAGGGAATATTTATACCCGCATTATGAACCCGACCAACGATGTTCTGGAAAAACGTGTCGCAGAACTTGAACATGGTGTCGCCGCACTTGCCGTAGCCTCAGGCATGGCAGCCATTGAGTACGCATTAATTACGCTTGCCCGTCAGGGCGATAACATAGTGACGACACCACAACTCTACGGCGGAACCTACACACTATTCCAGCATATGTTGCCTTCATTTGGCATTGAAGTCCGTTTTGCCGAATCGGATAAAGCGGAAGACATAGGCAAACTTATAGACGGTAAAACTAAAGCCGTATTCTGTGAAAGTATTGGCAACCCGGCGGGAAACATCGCCGATTTAGAAGGCTATGCTGAGGTCGCTCACCAGCATGGAGTTCCACTGGTCGTGGACAACACGGTTGCTACACCGATACTTTGCAAACCCATTGATTTTGGCGCTGACATTGTGGTGCATTCACTAACCAAATACATTGGGGGTCATGGCAATTCAGTTGGCGGATTAATAGTCGATAGCGGAGGGTTTGACTGGGTTAAACAAAAACAACGCTTTCCTCAGTTTAGCTCACCGGAGCCAGCTTATCACGGCGTAGTCTATACCGACGCTTTTGGTCCGGCGGCTTTCATAGCCCGCGTTCGTACTGTCGCTTTGCGTAATACCGGTGCTTGCTTGTCACCCTTTAACGCCTTCCTGTTACTGCAGGGTTTGGAGACTTTACCTTTGCGTATTGAGCGCCACTGCGAAAACGCGCTGAAAGTGGCTGAATACTTACAGTCGCACCCAAGCGTAGACTGGGTAAACTTTGCAGCGCTGCCAGAGCACACTAACTACGAGCGAGCGAAAAAGTATATTAAAAATGGGGTTCCTGCGTCGCTGTTAACTTTTGGCGTTAAAGGCGGCTACGATGCTGGCGTTGAGTTTTACGATAAGCTGAAACTGTTTAAACGCCTGGTCAACATTGGTGACGCAAAGTCACTGGCCTGCCACCCGGCCTCCACAACTCACCGGCAGTTGTCTGCTGGCGAACAGGCCGCGGTTGGCGTAAAACCAGAAGCTATTCGTTTATGTGTTGGCATTGAAAATGCGGAAGATATTATTGCCGATATCTCTCAGGCACTCGCTTGAGCACCCACAAAAAAGGCCACTGTTGAAGTGGCCTTTTGTCAGAACAACAATACGTTAGTCGTCTTTTTTCAGGTGAACGTCCATTTGGGGAAAGGGAATACCAATGCCCTCCTCATCCAGACGGTCTTTAATTCGCTCTAGTAAATCCCAGCGGGTCGGCCAGTAGTCCTCATTTTTCGTCCACGGGCGAACATTAAAGTCGACCGACGAATCGCCAAGGTTGGTCACCGTAACAACAGGTTCAGGATCTTTTAATACCCGCTCATCGCTGGTAATCACATCCATCAGTGCTTTCTTCGTCTGCTGTAGATTCGCACTGTAACTTACACCAATAACCAGGTCGATACGGCGCAATTCTTCTCGGTTATAGTTAACAATAGGGCCACCGATAATTTCAGAGTTAGGCACAAAAACCACCTTACGGTCAGGGGTTTTCATAATGGTCTGAAAGATATTAATTTGCTCAACGGTTCCTGAAACACCACCAGCATCAACATATTCACCCGCACGAATTGGACGGAACATAATAAGCAGAACGCCCGATGCGATATTAGACAGGGAGCCCTGCAACGCCAGACCAATTGCCAGACCTGCGGCACCTAGTATGGCAATGAAGGAAGTAGTTTCAACGCCCACATGCGACAGTGCCATCATGATAGCGGCAATGAATATCACCGTTTTTAAAATTGCACCGACAAAGCTGATAACAGCACCGTCGACCTGACGCTTTTTCATGCCTTTGGTCATTACACCTGTCACGGTGTTAGCGACGATTTTACCGACAATTAGTATCGCAATAGCGATGACAAATTTAATCGAGAAACCTATCAGCATGTCCTGATTATCATTAATCCACTGGACGATGTTATCCATACAAATTATTCCTTATTCCGCAGAGACTTTAATTAGTGACTTATTATTACAGTAATCATAAACGTTTATGCCCGCAAGTGGGATCACAAGCGAAATGAGTAACGTCCGCGCGAATCCGGCGTTCCCATGTATTCCATCATTTTAGCCAGCCCTTCAGGTGTTTCCAGATTCGGCTTCACTGTGCCTTCAGCATTGAAACTCTGGCTGTTAATGCTGCCCTGAAAGTCTAACCCTAAACTGTTATTACCATTCATGGCTAAGCCCACCGAGTTATCGTCGTTACAGCTAAGTTCTACCGGAAAATCTCCCAGCGACTGCCATTGATTATTAACCAACACCCGAATCTGCTCGCCCCGGGCCTGACCTTTCAACTCGTCGCACCAACGTACCGGGCCGGGCGCAGTAACGACAAAACTGTCTAAGGACAAACGCCAGTTACCTCCGGTTTTTAAAGGCAAGCGGGTGTTTGCCAACTGCAGCAGAGCATTAACATCACCACTGGCTGTTATATTTTTGGCTCCAACTTTGGTGGACCCTGCCAGTAAGCGTCCATTCAGCGCAAACGGGTTACTTTTGGCAGGCAAGTTAACATCCATGACCAACTCTCCCAGAAATACAGAAGACACCTGCCAGTTCCAGCTAAGATTATTCAGTACGATATCGTCAACTGCGACCTGCCCGGCAACGCCATTCCATAAGCTTCCGCTGACCTGAGAGAGCCTGATGTTATCCGGTAAAGGAAACCAGTAAATAACCCTTGCCGGTAACATCACCAGCATGGCAACCAGATACACGACCACTAACCAGGGTATCCAGCGTTTTAAGTTCATGAAGCCTCACTTACTAATAGTTTACGTAAACGCACCTGTCCGGGCGTATTTAATTTCGCAATATCAACAGCTTTTAGTGATAACCCCTGGCGTTGCTCCAGTTCGGCTAAAAAGCTTAATAAATCAGAAAAAGCCACCTCATCAACACTTAACAGATACTCCTGCCCCTGAGGCTGCAAACGCGCGATTTGAATATCCTGCGCAGCTGCAGCACGGTTGATACGTTGACTGACAGAGCCTGATGCACTTTGTTGTTCAGAGCTGCTCTCTTCCAGTTTTTTATAGCGCGCTATTGCCTGCTGAACCCATTGGTATTGCTGCTGTTGAGCTGCAAGCTGACGCTCTGCATTGGCTACTGCCTGGGAGCTGGGCTGCCAAATGACAAAGTACAGAAAAGCAATAAACAGTACTCCTGCCAAAACAGCTAACAAGCTCTGCTCGCGCTGGTTAAACTGTTGCCAGCGTTGCTTGCCTAAGTCCAGATAAGGCATTAACTGACGAGTAATTCTGTTCATGACTGCGCTCCCTGACCATCAAGCTGCACGGTTAAAGAACCCGAAACTTGTTCACCACGGTTACTCATTGAACCCGCTTCAACAGTTAGCCCTTCGGCTTTCGCCGCCTGTTGGAAAGCCTCAAATTGAGAAAAGCTACTGGCAGTTGCCTGTAAGCGCAACTCGTTGTTCTGAAAGCGCAGTAACTCAAGCTGCAGTTCAGGCTGCGACTTAAACGCCGGAGCCAGTTGCTGCAAAACCGCAAGCACTGAAGCTTCATCCGCACTGCCTAGTCCAAGGCTTTCCAATTGTCGTTGCAACTGTACTTTTAAATTCACAATACGAGTCTGACCCGGAAAGGCATCACGATAAAGTTGCTCAGCCTGAGCTTTTAAAGCGCCCCGCTGAGACTCCAGTTGCCAATAGCGTACGCCGTTTAACAACACGGCCAAAACAAAGAGTACACTCGCAGCAGTAGCCAGCCCCTTCCAGGGTAAATCAACTGAACGTTTTGCCCGTTGTGAGCGATAAGCCCCCTGCCTTAAGTTAATACGATTTCCTGTCGCGATACTTTGCACCGCGATAGTAAAAGGCACTTCAATATCAGCAGGGATTAAAGGTGCTGGCGATTGCGGCCAGTTTAGCGCGCCATAGTGAATAATTTCTGTTGGACTGTTCTGTTCAGCAGCAAAAGCTGGTGCTAACTGAGCAAACTGCTCTTTTTCTATGGTAAAGCCCTGCCACTCACCAGTTCTGACAATAACACTGTCGGCAAGCTCAATGGCCTGCCAGGTATCGTTCTGATGCGGCAACAAGAAGCAGTCGGGTACCCAGAAAGCAGAATCAATGCCGGCTTCGGTTAATACCTGCAGCCAATAATTCATTCGTTCTTTGGCGACTACAGCAACTGGCAATTCTGTGTTTTTTAGATCCGGCCAGGCAAAGTGCAGTTGCTCAATGTCTGTCGCCAGCTCTTCTTCCAGAGCATAAGGAATAATGCGCTGCAGATGCCTTTTTGTGCCTGCGGGCAAAGTCACTCTTGTCATCGAAACATCTTGCCCGGGCAAGGCCACAATGACTTCGCAACGGTTGGCCTTATCTTTTAACTGAACAAGCTCTGCTACCGAACTCAGCTCTCCACTGGCTATTAACTCTTGCTGCCCTTTATGCCAGACCAACCAGGGTATGGGTTCTTCGGTACCATAAGCCGGTAACCGCAGAATCAGTGTTTCATGCATAAACTAATCTCCCATCGCCCGGTACAGGGTTTGTACTCGACCTTCGTTTAAATGTAATACCGAGCGCGCTCTCATTTCTACCTCGCCCCACTGAATCATCGCAACCAGCTGAAAATACTCACTACTCACGGTCAGTTCCGGCAACTCACCTTCTAATTCCGACCTCACTCCCGAAAGCTCAGCCAACTCAGCGAGTTCCTCATCGGATTCGTAGCCTTGAGGCGGCCGGTTATTCAACAAAGCCATAGCATCAGCAAGTGCTAGCTTACCTTCGGTAACCCCGGTTAAAACCGCAGCCTGATCCTGTTCCAGAGTATTAATATTAATTTTTAAGTCTGTCTCATTGGGAATAACGCAAGCAACAGAGTTTAAAGAATTGACAACTTTAGCGCTGTATCCACGCACCATTCTTAGTTCACTCATCTCAAGTAGTTGACTGTTTGCGGCCAAATAAGGCTTAGGTAGACTCTCGTAATCAGGGTCTTCGGCACCGTTACTGCCCGACAACTGACTGTCTTCATCCAGCCAGTCTACCAGACTGTCGGTTAAAATTTCGGCCTGATAGTTATCAATTTCCAGTGCTTCCAGCAGCGCTTTGTATTGTCGTTTGCGCTTTTCCAGAGTTCCGGGATCTTCTGCATCGGTAACCAGGCTATTAAGGTTAAAGCAACTGTATAAATCCCTGACTTTCGCGGCAATCTGCCCACCTTCTACCGGAAAAGGTCCGCTGCGCTGAGCCCAGTTTTGCTCTTTGTGCGCAACTCCATCGTTCTCTTCCAGCTCAGTTTGCAGCACTTCTTTTAGCACATCCTCTGCGCTTAACCACATCCAGTAGCTTTGTTCAGCTTGCTGCAAGTTGCCCATACGGGTTATTTGCAACTGCAGTTTGCCGCCTAAATTCACTGCAATAACCGACACAATAGCAATAACCAGCAAGACGGTTATCAGTGCCGCTCCGGCTTGTGATGACTTACGCGGGCTAATTGGCACGTTGCAGCCCTCCGCTATTACTTTCCACTTGCTGTCCTACTGCGGCTATCAAAAACACGCGTCTGATGGTGCCAAAGTTTTTGCTACGAATGGTCACTTCAACGGCTTGAGGCAAATCACCTGCGCTTTCCCAGTTGTCGCTCCAGCCTTGTTCTAACCCCTGATTCGCGTTACTCACGCCATCACTGCGGTAAAACCGAAAAGACAGTTCTTCAACGCCTTCTAATAAGGTCTGAACGGATGGCTCTGAGGAGCGATCGTTAACGAAAGTCTCGGTTACCCGTTGCAAATTCCCATCCCATAAACGGTAAACTACCGGCTGCAATTCGCTGCGGGGCATCATGTTACCGGGGTTATCAAAACCACTTCTGACAAAGGCCAGCACACCGCCGTCAGAATCGAAGTAACTCGGATCATTACTCAGGTATTGATGAGTCACTTCGACACCCGATGGTCGTGTTGGTTTAGCGACCATTTGCCGAATATCCTGCTGTATCAGCAACTGGCTAAACTGCAAACGTTCCAGTTGCTCGCGCTGTTTTTGAGATTGCTCTTCGGTATTGACCATTTGGTTCAGAACCTGAAAGCTGGCAATACCGATAATGGCAAATATCACCATGGTCACCAGCACTTCTACTAAGGTAAAACCCTTGTTTGCGGAGTTAACGACCATTGCTCGTTCCTCCCGCTGAATCCGGTTTACGCACATAGCGGGTTAGCCGAAAGTGCTCACGACCGTCCTCGTTTTTCATCACTTTCACCGTCACTGCAACAACATTCGGCGTGACGGTTTCAGTCACTTGTTGCTGCCAGTACCAGGTAACATCGGCCTGTTCCTGCTGGCCGCTCCGTTTATCTTCAAGTGGCCACTTTTGTTCAAGCGACAATTCTGCGAGGCGGTTAGAAGCTACGTACTGAGCAAAGGTTTTATCCTGCAAAGCACTTAACCCGGTCAGATGCCCACTAGCGGCCTGTAGTGCAGCAAGTGCCGCCAGACTGAACACCGACAAGGCAACCATCACTTCAATTAAGGTAAAGCCACGCACCCACCGCATAGTTACTCCGGAGCCTCGGCAGAAATACTGACTTGCCAGCTGTTTTCAGCAATAAGCCAACGTTCAGCATCGGGGTCGTTTAAATGCTCAATATGAACTTCAAATAGTGTCATTTCACCACTAGGTAGAATCAGAATATCGGGAATGATGCTGTCTTCGTCACTTTCCTCAGCAAACAACCCGCTACTCAGCGATTCGTTTTGTTCCAATATCTTCAGCCCCCGGCTAGTAAACTGCCAGCGTAGTGGCCATTCTGTTTCCTGCGCCCGCAAACCACGAGCGTTTTGTTCGCGCCATTGCTCATCTTTCCAGAATAAGAAACGATAGCCATCTTCTTGAAACTTTAATCCGAGAGGTTGTTGTCGAACCATGGCGTATTCGCGTGCATAGTTTAGCTGTTGACGTAAACTCACGGCCGCATTTTGAGGAGAGTCCTGCCCACGATCACCACCGGGCAGTGTAAACATGACAGCGCTGGCGATGAGACCAAGAATGGCCATCACCAGCATGACTTCAATTAAAGTAAAACCAACTGAACAACGCTTATTGATCACGATTGTTGTTGCCAATCATCCAGTTGCCAAAATCATCATCTGTTCCGGGCTGACCGTCCGGGCCCGGGGAAAAAATATCAACATCATCGTACTGACCCGGGTTCAGGAGTAAATAGTCATTGCCGTAAGGATCCTGCGGTAAACGACGAATATAACCGCCGCTGCGGTAGCTGCGAGGCTGCGGATCCATGTTCGGTTCATTGACTAAAGCCTCAAGTCCCTGCTCGGTCGTTGGAAACATACCGTTGTCTAAGTGATACTGAGCCAGTGCGTTTTCTAAAGCGACAATATCGGCTATCACTTTTTGCTCGTTGGCCTTTTCCTGATTACCCAGTACATTTGGTAACACCATAGTGGCCAAAATACCGATAATGGCAATAACCACCATTACTTCGACCAATGAAAAACCTTGTTGATTACGTCTCATACCTAAAGCCCTACACTATTATTTAATTGTAAAATGGGTTGAATGATAGACAGCACAATAAAGAAGACGATACCTGCCATCGTCACTATCAACACCGGCTCAAATACTTTTAAGCTGACCGACACCAAGTTTTCAAATTCTTTGTCCTGATTATCGGCTGAACGTTTTAACATTTGTTCCAGTTCACCGGACTTCTCACCTGCCGCTATCATGTGCAGCATCATTGGTGGGAACAACCCCGTTTCCTGCAACGCACCGCGCATTGACGCCCCTTCGCGAACGCGTCCGGCCGCTTCATCTACCGCCTGGCGTATGGCCAAATTACCGATAACTGATGAAGTAATACGTAGTCCATCAAGCAAAGGAACCGCCGAGGACGTCAGTATACTTAAAGTCCGGGCAAAACGGGCGGTACTCACACCTCTTATGACCTTACCCAGCATGGGAAGTTTTAACAGCCTTCGATGATATTTCAGGCGGTTCTTTTCATTTCTCAACCACTGGTTAAAGGCCACCAGTACCAAAGCAATACCAATAAGTAACCACAGCCCCCAGTTTTGCAAGAATTCACTAATGGCTATCATCGCCAGAGTGGTTGGCGGCAAGTCCTGGCCCATGGTTGAAAAGTTATCCACTATTTGCGGCACAATAGAAACCAACAGAAAAACCACAATGCCAATGGCAACCAAAGTCAGCATAAGCGGATAAATTAGCGCCTGAGTCAACTGGCTTTTCATGTGCTGCCGCTGCTCGGTATAGTTTGCCAGCTCATCCAGTACGGTGTCTAAATGGCCGGATTTTTCACCTGCAGCGACCATTGCGGTATATAAAGAATCAAAAACACCGGGAAACTCCGACATAGCTTCGGCAAGGCCATAACCTTCAACCACTTTACTGCGTACCGACATCAGTAACTTTTTCAGGCGCGGCTTTTCGGTTTGATCAGCAACCGCTAACAATGCCTGCTCAATGGGCAACGCTGAACCTACTAAGGTGGATAACTGACGGGTAATTAATGCCAAGTCCTGCGCTTTAACCTTACGCTGTGGAAGCCCAAATCGGGGCTGTAAGGTTTTCTTTCTGTCTTGATCAGCGGCAGGTTCAATGGTTAAAGGCATTAAGCCTTTTTCACGCAATAACTGACGTACCTGTCGCTCAGTATCGGCTTCCAGTACACCTTTTTTCTTTCTGCCATTAGCTTCAACGGCTTGGTACTCAAATGCTGCCACCCTCTACTCCTCGCGGGTAACCCGCAGCACTTCTTCCAGCGTTGTTTTGCCTTTCAGTACTTTTGCTAAGCCGTCCTGGCGAATACCTGGGGTCGACTGCCGAATATACTTTTCAATAGACTGCTCACCGTGACCGTTATGGACTAACTCACGTACGTGGTCATCCACCAGCAGCAGTTCGTGAATACCGGTTCGTCCACGATAACCGGTGTGATTGCATCGTTCACAACTCCCTGCACGATAAATCACACTCGTATCTGAAGCATCAAGGCCCAGCATATTCTTTTCTTCGTCATCAGGCTGGTGCGGCTGTTTGCACTCGCTACAGAGTGTCCGCACCAGGCGCTGTGATAACACCGCCAATAAGCTCGATGAAAGCAGGAAAGGTTCTACGCCCATGTCTTCCAGACGAGTAATAGCGCCGGCGGCTGTATTGGTGTGCAATGTAGACAAGACCAGGTGACCGGTGAGCGACGCCTGCACAGCAATCTGCGCGGTTTCGACATCACGTATCTCACCAACCATCACTACGTCCGGGTCCTGGCGCAAAATAGCGCGTAAGCCGCGGGCGAAGGTCATATCCACCCGAGGGTTAACCTGAGTCTGCCCAATGCCATCAATGGCGTATTCTATAGGGTCTTCGACGGTCAGAATATTACGGTCTTTAGAATTAATTTCGCTAAGCCCGGCATACAACGTCGTACTTTTACCTGAGCCCGTCGGGCCGGTTACCAAAATAATGCCGTGGGGTTTGTAAATCAGTTCCTGGAAAATTTTTCGGTTCCCGTCAGTCATTCCCAGTTCAGTCAAGTTAAGCCTTGCGTTGTTCTTATCCAGCAAACGCAGTACCACCCGCTCGCCATGATTAGACGGCATGGTAGAAACCCGTACATCCACTGCCCGACCGGCAATCAACAAAGAAATACGACCATCCTGTGGAACACGCTTTTCGGCGATATCCAGCTGCGCCATTACTTTTATGCGCGACACCAGCAGCGATGACAACTTACGGTTTGGTCGTAACACTTCACGTAAAACACCATCTATGCGAAAACGTATAAGCAAAGCTTTCTCAAAAGTCTCAATATGAATATCTGAGGCGCCTTCTTTTATCGCTTCACTCAACATCGCATTAATTAGCTTAATAATAGGCGCGTCGTCTTCGCTTTCGAGCAAATCTTCGGTCTGCGGCAGCTCATCAGCAAGAGAGAATAAATCGGACTCATTGCCAATGTCTTCCATTAACTGCTGGGCTTCCGATGAGTCTCGTTGATAAGCACGAGTTAACAGGCTTTCAAAGTCGCTTGCGGCATGCTCCTGAAGAGTGACAGGTTGACCCAACGCGCGCCTAACTTCTTTTAACGCAGCAGCCGAAATACCTGCACGGCAATGCAAAATTAACGGCTCACCCTGCTCAACCACCACGCCAAAGCGTTTAGCAAAGCTGAAAGGAAGGCGAGCTGTTGCAATGGCACTGGCTTCAGTCATTTTGCTGCTCTTCATTTTGTTCGCCGATTTCTTTATCGCTTTCTTCGCTATTCTTCTTGTCGCTCTTCTCGCTACCTTGTTTTTTCAGATATTCGTCAAAGCCCGGCGGTAACGTCAGTTCACTGTCCCAGTCGTTAAGCAACGGTGAATCCTCAGAAGGCATTAGAGAGATACCGCGCGAACGTTCATCCAATTGCAGTGCCCGCATATAATTGTACTTTGCCGAACTTAACTCACGCATACGGTTACCGTCACGGACTATGGTTGGACGGATAAAAACCATCAGGTTGCGCTTTTGTTTAGAGGTTGACGTAGAGCTGAATAATTTACCTAAAATTGGTATGTCGCCTAATAAAGGAACTTTAGAGACCGACTCCTGCACGTCTTCGTCAATTAGACCGCCCAGTACAATGGTCTCGCCGTCGTCAGCCATAACCGTGGTTTTCAGTTCCCGCTTATTAATAATCACGTCAACCGCAGTGGCACCGCTTAAACTGGACACTTCCTGTTCTATCGTCATTTGCACGGCGTCCCCCTCGTTAATTTGAGGCGTTACCTTTAACTTAATACCTATCTCGGTGCGATCAACCGTCTGAAAAGGGTTGTCATTGTTATCCCCCGTAGTAGAGCCACTAATCGTAGGGACTTCCTGACCGACCAGGAAGCTCGCTTCTTCGTTGTCGACGGTAACAATACTTGGCGTGGCCAGAATATTTGAGCGAGTATCCTGAGTAACGGCCTGAACCACCGCTGCCCAGTCGTTCTGAATGGTGCCGAACATCATGCCGTTTACCGAGCCCAGTAAATTCGCCAGCAACGAGACATCACCAGGCTCATCCGGTTCTGTCGTCGTCACCTCGACTCCTCCATCTGTTATCCGGGTCGTCGTTGTACCTTCCCTTTCACGTGCTTGATAAGCACCCGCGGCCAAACTCCCGATAGGTACCTGATTACCATTATTATATTGAACCATACCGCCGTCTTCACTGATCCACTGCACGCCAAAGTCAACGTTATCGCCTTCCATAATTTCGACAATAATAGCTTCAACCTGAACCTGAGCACGGCGAATGTCTAAGTCCCTAATCACTTTTTCCAGCGACGCCAGCATGTCTTTTTGAGCGGTAATGACCACCGAGTTTGTCGGCTCATGCGGGCTGATACTGACCGTTTCATCACCTCCGGTACGACGGCGCTGAGTTGCATTACCGGTACCGGACTGTTGCTCGACTTCGGCCTGAATAGAACGGCTGACATCTTTCAACACCTCAACTACTTCAGGTGCTTTCGCATATTTTAAGTAGAAAACACGAGTGTTACCTTCGGTTTTTAAGTCCTGATCAAGCTGTTTAATCAACTTAACGACGCGGGCACGGGCACGGGGCTCACCGCTAACAATAACGCTATTACTGCGCTCATCAGCAACAATTTTAGGAATAAGTAACGCCGGTACGCCTTCATTATTTTTCTCGAACAGCGACTGAGCTATACGAACAATTTCACTGGCTGACGCATACTCCAGACTAATCATATCAACATCTTGATCGCCAGCCCGATCCACCCGCTCAATAATCTCTACTAAACGCTGCACGGTTTCAGCGCGCCCGGTCATCATGATCACATTTGATGGGTCATAACTGACGACCATACCGCCACCGCTTTGGTCATTTAGCTGACGCAATAAAGGAGCAAGCTCCCTTACGGAGACATTCTCTACCGGCACAACCCGGGTCACCATTGTGTCGCCCAGCATTTTTGTGTCACTACCAATAACAGGCAACGAAGAGGTTTTTGCGTCTTTATCACGAATGACTTTCAGGACACCGGACTCCATTTCAACAGTGGCAAATCCGTAGACCTCAAGAACATTAAGAAAAAACTGATAGTACTGCTCTTCATCCATCACATCATAGCTGCGCACATCTATTTTGCCCCGCACGTTAGGGTCGATAATGATGGTTTTACCTAAGTTTCGGCCGACAACCTGAATAAACTCGTTAATATCAGTATTTTTAAAACTGGCGGCATATTCTTCGCTGCTTAATGGTGAACTCATCAGTGTTAATGCCAAACCGAGAGCTCCCAACCATGCTTTTAAGCCACTCTTTGCCACTGTCATATCAATTATCCTGTTTTACCGGTAGCTCAAACGACAGTTCCATCCTTTCACCGCCGCGCTCAATTTCTATGGTGACTCGCTCTTGTTCCGACAGTTCCTGACTAGCAAGCATGGCCTGCTCCATGTCGGTCAAATCGTAGCCGTTAATAGCCACTGCAAGATCACCATTCTGGAATCCAGCATCCCGAAATAACTCGGGGTTCTTGCCTGAATTCAGTTTGTATCCTTTTAACTCGCCATTAATTTGTACTGGCGAAATATTCACGTAATCGAGTAACGACGAAGGATTATCAGCAACCTGGGCCAACTGTTGTTCAACAGTCGCATCATCATTAACCGGATTGCTGTCATCACTATCGACAGGTACCAGCGCACCAGAGTTATCTGAGTCACCTACAATTAAAGACAGTGCAGGCCTGTCCTCACCAATGTCTTCCATTTTCAACGTTTCTAATCGGCCGTTATTATCAAGAATAACGCGATCGGCATGAATCTCTTCTACAGTCACCGATGAACTGCCCAGGCTCTCACCAATAATGTAGGTTTGTTGCTTGCTGCCTTGCTGAATAATAGCTGCTGAACGTTCAGGGTTAGAGCTGGCAGAGACGCCTATCAGACGGACGTTTAATGATGTTTTCGGCGCATTTTGAACGCTTTTAGGACGGTTCCCCCGCTCTGCTGCTCCGAAAAGATTCAGCGTCGTTAAAGTCTCTAAATTCATCGAGCCAGTTGCAGTAGAATCAACCGTAACTATAGGTAACACCGCGCTGTCGTCGGGCTCTGCAGGGTTAATCAGTGACCAGGTAAACCGAGCCAGCAATACCGCAACCAAAAACCATGCGAAAGCCGTTAGCGCTTGCATTAAGCGGCGCCACATTTGAGTATCTTTAAATATTTGTTGGAGTCGGGCAGTCACTTTATTCTTATTCTTGTTACACTGACAAAAGGCGATTCATGCATTCTAGCGCAGGCGACATGAGTCAACAATCGGTTAACACAAAGTTTATAACGAATTCGTTGCGGTTTTATGACAAAAACTCGAAAAGAAAGTCCCATTCGTCTGGATAAATGGCTGTGGGCTGCAAGATTCTACAAAACCAGAGCACTTGCCCGACAAATGATTCAGTCAGGCAAAGTACATTATGATGGGCAGCGTAGCAAGCCTTCTAAGGTTGTTCAGCTTGGCGCTATTATCACTTTGCGTCAGGGCTTCGATACAAAAGAAGTTGAAGTCATGGAATTAAGTGAACAACGCCGCGGTGCCAGCGAGGCGCAATTACTCTATAGGGAAACCCCTGAGAGCATAGAAAAGCGCGAAAAAAATGCGGAAGCAAGAAAGCTTAATGCGTTGTATAATCCGCACCCGGATGGACGGCCAGACAAAAAGCAGCGCCGTCAACTTATCAGAATGAAAGACAGCGGTGAGTAAACCGCTTGTTGTCGATAAACAGGAGTGCCCATGGAATACCCAACTGATCAATTGTCACGCTACACCTTTGAAGAGCACGATGTGCGGGGTGAGCTCGTTCAATTGACCAGCAGCTACCAAACTTTGCTCCGTGGCCATGACTATCCTGCGCCAGTTCAGGAGTTGCTTGGGCAAATGATGGCTGCAGTATCATTATTAACTGCCACTTTAAAATTTGAAGGTCATATTGCAGTGCAACTTCAGGGCGATGGACCACTTAACTTTATAGCAGTTAATGGCAACCATAATCAGGAACTTCGGGGTATAGCCCGGTTAAGAGCCGAAATTGACAGCGCTGATTTGCAATCAATGATAGGCAAAGGCCAACTCATTATAACCCTGACTCCCGATACCGGTGAGCGTTATCAGGGCGTTGTCAGTGCCAGCGCCGATTCAATTGCAGCCATGCTGGAAGACTATTTTGAACAGTCAGAACAGCTACACACTCGGGTCTGGCTGCACGCCGACGGCGAACATGCAGCAGGAATGCTGTTACAGCGCCTGCCTGCAACCGGCATGGACTTAACCGGGTTCGAACATCTGGCCACTTTAACCAACACCATTACAGCCAAAGAAATTTTCACACTACCGGCTGAAGAGCTATTGCATCGTCTTTATCATGAAGAGCAAGTGCATCTGTATCCGTCACAGGAAGTCACTTTTGTTTGCGGCTGTTCACGTGAGCGCACGCTGGAGGCACTGGCCTCAGTAAGCCCGGAAGAAATTCAGGAAATTTTAGCCGAGGAAGGCGAAATTATGATGACCTGTGATTACTGCCTGACCGAGTACCGTTTTAGCCCCTCAGACTTTAATTAATAGATAAAGAAAAGCCTGCTCAATTAGCAGGCTTTCTCGTTTAAAACTATTTTTTCTTCTTCAGAAACTTCATCAAGCGTCTGCGTTTTCGCTGCTGCGACAAAGTAAGTTGGTTTTTCTTACCTTCATAAGGGTTAACCGGTTCACGGAATTCTACTTTTATTGGCGTACCCATAACGCCCAGAGATTTCCGGAAGTAGTTAATTAAATAGCGCTGATAAGCCCCCGGTAAATCCTTTACCTGGTTGCCGTGAATAATAATACGTGGTGGATTATAGCCACCTGCGTGCGCATATTTAAGTTTCACCCGGCGACCGCTTACCAGTGGCGGCTGATGCTCTTCCTGCGCCATTTCCATTATTTTCGTCAGCTTAGAGGTACTAATGCGTTGCGTTGCGCTGGCATAAGCCTCTTCAACCGACTCAAATAAATGACCAACACCTGTACCGTGCAGCGCTGAAATAAAATGCAAACGGGCGAAGTCAACGAAGCCTAAGCGTCTATCCAGCTCGCGCTTTATCTCTTCTTTGTGGTCGTTTTGCAAACCATCCCACTTATTCACCGCAATAACAATTGAACGACCGGCATTTAATGCAAAGCCAATTAAGTTGAGATCCTGATCACTAATGGTTTCACGTGCATCAACCACAATAAGGACAACGTTTGCGTCCTCAATTGCCTGCAGGGTCTTAACCACCGAAAACTTCTCGATAGCCTCACCAATACGCCCACGACGACGGACTCCTGCGGTATCAATCAGAACATATTCCCGCTCGTTCCGCTGCATAGGAATATACACGGAATCGCGAGTAGTGCCTGGCATGTCATAAACGACAACCCGCTCTTCACCTAATATGCGATTGATTAAAGTTGATTTACCGACGTTCGGACGACCAACAATAGCCAGTTTAAGTGGCAGCTTATCGTAGTCAATTTCATCATGCTCCAGCTCTTCAGAGGCAACGTCCTTGGGCACGATAACATCGGGGTATTCTTCCGCTATTGGCTTAAAGCAAATTTCCAGTAACTGCTCAACACCACGGCCATGAGCCGCCGCAATACCGTAAAGTTCGCCTAAAGATAACGAATAGAAGTCGGCCATTGCCGAATGGGCATCAATACCGTCAATTTTGTTACAGACCAGGTAAACTTTCTTATTCTGCTTACGCAAATGGTCAGCAATGGCTTGATCACCAACGGTAACACCGTCACGCGCGTCCACCATGAAAAGAACCACATCGGCTTCGTCAACAGCAAGCAGCGACTGCTTTGCCATTTCTTCGTCAATGCCTTCTTCATCACCATGAATACCACCGGTATCAATAACAATAAATTGATAACCGTCGTAATTTGCCTGACCGTATTTACGATCCCGGGTTAACCCGGGAAAGTCCGCTACCAGTGCGTCGCGAGTTCGCGTTAAACGATTAAAAAGCGTGGATTTCCCCACATTTGGGCGCCCGACGAGCGCGACAACAGGTAACATCTCTTATTCATTTCCTGATTGAGTATCGAGCGCGATGATATCACCGTCCCGAGTTTGTACATACATAATGTTGTTATCCACGACAGGAGCAACATAGACTCCATCGCCGCCAACGTCGTAACGACCAACAATGTTGCCGGTTTCACTGTCCAGCCAATGCAAGTAGCCATCAAAGTCACCAACAACAATATTACCGCGATGCCATGCGGGCGCGCTTAGCTTACGCCCAAACAGCTCGGTGTTACTCCAACGCTCAATACCACCGCTCTGGTCAAGTGAGTAAACGTGGCTGTTCACATCGGTTAAGAAAATTCGGCCACTAGTCACCAACATGTTTTCAAATGCTTTGTAGTCGCGTTTCCAGCGTACTTCGCCACTCATGAGTTCAAGCGCGACCAGCTCTCCGTTAAACGCAACCATATACAGGGTAGTTCCCTGCGTAGCGGGTTTTGCGTCAACGTCGGCTAAACGTTCCAGTTCTGTACTTCCACTGGGCTTACCAATAGGCTGACTCCAGGCTTGCTGCCCACTGTCTGCAATTAGTACCATACCAGAACCGTTGCTATCACCAACGACAACACCACCACTAATAATCGCCGGAGCGGAGGCACCACGAACAGTCAGCATGGGTGTCTGATATTCATATTCCCATTGCTCTTCACCGGTTTCGGCGTCCAGACTAATAACTTTCCCACCACCAGTGTGAACGACGACACGGCCTTCGCCGACGGCTGGGTCTGACATGACCTCGTTGTTCACCTCGGTATGCCAAACAAGATCGCCAGTTTCAGCATCCAGAGCAACAACATCACCATTTTCAGTGCCCAAAAAGACACGATCATACTGAGCAACTAAGCCACCAGATATGCGCGCCGGGAAAGGGCTAGCAAATAAGCCGCTGAACCAACCTTCATCCGTAGCTTCATCAAATGTAATACGCTGACGCAAATCAATTCGCCAAAGGCGTTCACCTGTGGACTTATCAAATGCGCTGACGATGCCATTTCGGTCGGCGGCGAAAACCTTGCCATATTCAACCACAGGATTCAGTCGGGAGAAGTGCTCACCTATACCGCTTCCAACTGAGGCGTCCCATAAAACTTTTGCTTGTACTTGCTCGGAAATAGGCTGAAGTACAGCAAACTTAGGCTCTTCATCATCGTCGCCGAATATAGAGCAACCACTAACAAGAACTGCAGCAGTCAATAACAAACTGCCTTTGGTAAAGCGTTTAATCAATTGCATTATGACTTAACCAGGCTGTTGAGTTTCATTTGCAGCGCCGGAGTCAATGACTCACCAGCCTGCAATGCGCGTTCGTATGCGGCACGAGCTTCTTCGGTATTACCCTGCTCAGCCAAAATGTCGCCTTCAAGCTCTGCGGCAAAGCCCGCATAAGCTTCTGGCAACGGTTTCTTAACCAGACTTAAAGCAGCGTCAAGCTGTTCCTGAGCAATTAATACCCGAGCTAACCGGATACTGGCTAAGGCCGACATGTTTTCGTCTTCAGCGCTGTCGACTACCGACTGTAACGCAGTAACCGCTGTTGCTAAGTCAGCGCGCTCCACCGAGTGCTGAGCCAACTGCAAAGCCACCAACTGCGCGTAAACATTTTTGGGGTTCTCGCTGACAAACTCTTGCGCTTCCAGTACCGCGTTCTCGCTACCTTCAGAGAGTTCGGCCGTCAATTGCTCGTAATTTGCTGAAGCACGCTGCTGAGTTTCCAGCGTATGCTGGTCATAATAACGCCAGCCATAAAACAAACCAAAGCCAATAACCACGCCGGCAACAATACCTTTACCGTGTTCTTTCCAAAACTCTTTTAAACGTTCTACTTGTTGTTCTTCGGTATTATCCACCTGACTACCCTCTTGTCAGCGGCTGCAGAAACTCAATAAGTGCCTGCCAGCCCAGAGTTTGTTGTTCTTCAGCAGTGCGTAACGGTTTTACGGTTACCAGCTGCTGAGCGATTTCATCTGCACCGATAATGAGTGCCACTTGTGCACCCGACTTATCGGCTTTTTTCATTTGTTTCTTCATAGAACCGCCACCACAGTGGCTTACCAGTCGCAGTTCCGGTAATTCATTTCTCAGCTGTTCGGCAATTCGCGGGGCATTTAGTTCCGCTTCTTCGCCTAGCGGCATTAAGTAAGCATCAACCACTCGTCTTGGGGTGAGCTTACCTTGTTCCTGTAGCAACAGCACCAAACGTTCCATGCCCATGGCAAAACCGACTGCAGGCGTAGCCTTACCGCCTAATTGTTCAACCAGACCGTCATAACGACCACCGGCACAAACGGTACCCTGAGCGCCCAGAGCCGTGGTGACCCATTCAAACACGGTACGGTTGTAATAATCCAGACCACGAACCAAACGTTCGTTTAAAGTATATGAAATACCAGCCGCTTCCAGACGAGCCGTTAATTGCTCAAAGTGCTCTTTCGATTCAGCGTCCCAGTATTCGGATAGACTAGGCGCACCTTCCAGAATCTTCTGAGTCTTTTCGTCTTTACTATCCAGAATACGCAACGGATTGCTTTCAAGCCGGCGTTTACTGTCGTCATCCAGCTCGCTTTCATAGTCAGACAAGTAAGCTTTTAACGCATCACGGTAATTCGCCCGAGCTTCATTAGATCCCAGAGAGTTCAGTTGCAGCTCGACCTGATCGGCAAGACCAAACTCGCGCCATAATCTGGCTGAAAGCAGAATGACTTCCGCATCGGCATCGGCACTTTCTAAACCAAAGGTTTCAATGCCAAATTGATGGAACTGACGATAACGCCCCTTTTGTGGGCGTTCGTAACGGAACATAGGCCCCATATACCACAAACGCTGAATTTGGTTGTACAACAAACCGTGCTGATTACCCGCGCGCACGCAGCTTGCTGTCCCTTCCGGACGCAAGGTTACGCTTTCGCCATTGCGGTCATCAAAGGTATACATTTCTTTTTCGACAATATCGGTAACTTCACCAATAGAGCGTTTAAACAGTTGTGTGCTTTCCAGCACCGGCATACGGATTTCGCTATACCCGTAGCTTGCAGCAACGCGTCGTATTACTGCTTCAACCTGTTGCCAGGCCGGACTCTGCTCTGGCAACAAATCATTCATGCCACGAATTGCTTGGATTGTATTCGCCACGGAACCTTCTCGTCTGGTTATCGATACAGAAAATAAGCGGGTATTATAGGGACTTTGTCGATGCGGGTAAAATCAACCGTTAATTTCTTTTACATCAATTTTATTAGCTTCAATGAACTTAACCTGCTCGCGAATTTGGGCTTCCAGTTCATCCACTAAATTCTGGTTATCCAGTCGGAGTTTTTGACGTGCTCCGCCAATGTACAAACCACTTTTGTTTTTTGCGCCGGCAAGACCGACATGCGATACCAGAGCTTCGCCCGGACCATTCACCACACAGCCTATTATTGAAACATCCATTGGAATAGTAATATCTTCCAGGCGCTCCTCTAAAGCATTAACAGTGTTAATAACATCGAATTCTTGTCTGGAACAACTTGGGCAGGCAATAAAGTTGATACCCCGCGCGCGAATACGCAGTGACTTTAATATATCAAAACCCACTTTAATTTCTTCAACCGGATCGGCAGCAAGGGACACCCGCAACGTGTCGCCAATACCTTCAGCCAGCAACATGCCTAAACCAACTGACGACTTCACCGCACCGCTGCGCTTACCACCGGCTTCTGTAATGCCTAAGTGCAAAGGCTGATCAATTTTTTGTGCCAGTAAGCGATACGATTCAACGGCTAAAAATACATCGGAAGCTTTAACGCTGACTTTAAAATCGTAAAAGTCCAGCTTATAGAGAATATTGACATGCCGCATTGCGGATTCAACTAACGCCTCAGCTGTCGGTTCTCCGTATTTTTCTTGCAGATCTTTTTCTAGTGAACCGCCATTAACCCCAATACGAATTGGAATGTTACGTTCACGTGCTGCATCGACTACGGCTTTAATTCTGTCTTCGTGACCAATATTGCCCGGATTAATACGTAGGCAATCCGCGCCATATTCGGCAACTTTAAGCGCAATACGGTAATCAAAATGAATGTCAGTAACTAAAGGCACTGGGCTGCGCTGCTTTATTTGCTTAAAAGCTTCGGCGGCTTCCATTGTTGGTACAGACACACGAACAATATCGGCACCAGCTTGAGCCAGCGCTTCGATTTGCGCTACGGTCGCATCAACATCGGTTGTTTCAGTATTTGTCATGGACTGCACAGCAATCGGTGCGCCATCGCCAATAGGCACATTACCTACATACAAGCGGCGTGAAGGACGGCGTTTAATTGGATTTTCGTGCATCATAACCTTAAATTGACCTCTACTGCTCTTCTGACGGTACGGTAAAGCGCGCGACACGACCAGTCCGGAACTGGTCCATATTAAAGGCATTACCGTTAAAGCTGACATTAACAGCTTCAGGTTTACACAGTGTTACTGAAAAAGGCGCTTCGCCAGGGACTGGCATACGGTAGCCTGCAGCTTTTACACCAACAGCCTGAGTTTCACCGGAAGCATCATCAATTTTAACCCAGCATTCTTCATTAAACTCTAACACCAGGCTGGCTGAAACCGCTTCTGGTTGCGGCGACGGCTCAACAGCTTCTGACTCGACCGAAGTTTCAGCTTGGTTATCTGTCTGCTCGGCAGTTTCAGTTGGTAACTCTTGGGTATCGTTAACATCATTAGCCGCCGAATCAGTGTTAGCGGCCTGCGATTCGTCGTTATTCTCGTTGTCATTCTCGCCGCTTTCACTAACGGGTTCTTGTACCGACTCGACCGCAACATTCGTGTCATCAGCTTCAACTTCTGACTCTAATATAGCTTCATCTTCATTCGGCGCAATTTGTGGCTCTGTCGGCTGGTTTGAAATTTCAATATCACCGACGTTATCAGCTTCATCATCAGTATTTACCGGAGAAACTTCTGAACTTTCCTGCGTGCCAGTTTCGCCTTCACTAAAACCAAGATCCGGCTCTTGCCACCACCAAATAACCAAGGCCACAACAATAATGATAACCACATAAGTAATTAACATTAAGCGGTTGTCGCTTTCTTCATGCTTTTTACGTCTTGAGAAGCTCTGCATCTGGCTGCTTTCAACTTCTTTATAGCCTCTGGCTTTATAAGCCTCAAACAGCTCGGTATCGTCTAAATCAAGCAGTTTGGCGTAAGAGCGTAAATAACCTTTAATAAAGGTTGCCGTAGAGAAAGTTGAATAATCATCGGCTTCCAGTAATTCAATAATCTGCTTTCGCAAACGCAACTGGTCTGCAACCTCGCGTTGCTCTAAACCTTTAGCTTCACGGGCTTCTCTCAGAATTTCACCAGGACCTTTACTCGGCTTTTGCTCTGTTTCTTGTGCCGCTTCCGATTCTGGCTTTTTGTTATCTTGTGTTGATTCGTTTTCAGCAGTCATGATTGTAAGGGGTTTCCCTGTTATGGTTGAGCTGCGTCGTGACCTACCCGAGCCAGACATTCGGCTTTATTGGCCTCAGCTCTGGCATGATGTGGATACACTGGATCCAATGTCACTTTATCAAAATACCTGAGTGCTTTTTCCCAGTCACCAGCCACACACAGTGCAACCGCATAGTTATTGTACAATGCACCGCTCATAGGTTGCCATGATAATGTCTGTTGGTAAAGTGACAAAGCAGAATCAACGTCATTTGTCGCTAAATACCATTGCCCTAAGGCAAGATTGGCATCCAGAGACCGGGGATTGTTCGTCAATGCGGTTTGCAAATGCGGATGCGCAAGCTTCAATTTCCCTTGCGCCAAATAAGCAAGTCCAAGCTGCAACCGTACATCATTACCCACAGATACCGACTGTTCAGGGTTAGCGGTACAACCATATAGCGCTGCGGCTATCAATAATAAAGCGGTTCGCATTATCACACTCCTTGTGCCTGCGATTCTGTTAATTTACGTGGTCTTTACAGCTATTGCTTCCCCACCACGCTGTTTCTGCTGACGTTTCAGTATACGTTTTGTACGATCGATGACATCGCCCACTAATTGCCCGCAAGCTGCATCGATATCATCCCCACGAGTCTTCCGTACCATTACCGTCAAACCGTACTCCATAAGCACTTTGGCAAAACGGTCAATTCGCGAGTTACTGGAGCGTCCGTAGTCCGAACCCGGGAAAGGATTAAATGGAATAAGATTAATTTTACTCGGGGTATCTTTTAAGGTTTTTGCCAGCGCATGTGCCTGATCGGTTGAATCGTTCACATGGTCCAGCATGACATACTCTACCGTTACTTTACGCTGAGCTTTTGACTGCTCAACATAACGACGGCTGGATGCCAGAAATTCTTCAATATTGTACTTCTTATTAATAGGTACAATCTCGTTGCGCAACTCATCGTCTGGCGCGTGCAACGAAATAGCCAACATCACATCAATGCGTTCACGCAGTTTTTCCAACGCAGGAACAACACCTGAAGTACTTAACGTAACGCGGCGTTTGGATAAACCGAAACCCAGGTCATCTAACATTAGCTCCATTGCCGGAACTACATTGTTTAAGTTAAGCAAAGGTTCCCCCATGCCCATCATAACCACGTTCGTTACGGGTTTAATTCCGGTCTTGCCATAAGCCCCTAACAGCTGATTCACCCGCCATACCTGACCGATGATTTCTGCCACACTGAGGTTACGGTTAAAGCCTTGAGCCCCGGTTGAGCAGAAAGTGCATTCTAATGCACAACCAACCTGAGAAGACACGCACAAAGTAGCGCGATCACCCTCGGGTATCCATACTGTTTCCACGTCCTGACCGTCAAACAGGGTCATGGCGAACTTAATCGTACCGTCCGATGACTGCTGCTGTTCGCGAACTTCAGGCGCGCGTATTTCAGCGACTTGCTTGAGCTTTTCACGCAAGGCTTTATTAAGATTGGTCATCTCATCAAAGTCATCGACACAAAAGTGATACAGCCACTTCATTACTTGTTCAGCACGAAATGGTTTCTCACCCATTTCACGAAAGAACTCTTTAATTCCCTCACGATTCAGGTCGAGTAAGTTCACTTTTTTATCTATTGCGTTGGTCATAAAGCTCCGGTTTTCTGATGCAGCCTGACGTTTCCGTCAGGCTCTCACCTGATGCAATAGCATCAGGCTACATTCGAATACAGTCTTAGCGAGTGCGCTGGCAAACTTCTTCGTCGCTGAAGAAGTAAGAGATTTCACGTGCAGCAGATTCAGTTGCATCTGAACCATGTACCGCATTTTCGTCTATAGTTTCAGCATAGTCGGCACGAATAGTTCCTGCCAGTGCTTCTGCAGGATTCGTAGCACCCATGATGTCGCGGTTCTTACGTACAGCGTCTTCACCTTCAAGAACCTGAACAACGATAGGGCCTGAAGTCATGAATTCAACCAAAGCGCCAAAGAAAGGACGTTCTTTGTGTTCTGCGTAGAAACCTTCTGCCTGTTCTTTGCTTAAGTGCATCATTTTAGCACCAACAATGCGAAGACCAGCAGATTCAAAACGGTTATAGATAGCGCCGATTAAGTTTTTTGCAACTGCATCAGGCTTGATAATTGATAGAGTGCGCTCTAAAGCCATGGTTATAAACTCCAATAAAATTAAGGGATAAATCAGTCGCGCGGATTATACGTGAGATCGGCGCAGAAATCGAATACCCAGTGATTGTTTTTTCATTCATTCTCAGCTAGGATGAGAGAACTTATATAGCCATATAGACGTCTATTTGACGATAAGGAGTTCTGACATGGCGAACAATGAATATGAACAAGCCACTCTTGGTGGGGGTTGCTTCTGGTGTGTTGAGTCAGCCTTCCTTCAGGTAAAAGGCATTCAGTCGGTTAAATCGGGCTACACTGGCGGGCATACCATCGATCCAACTTACGAGCAGGTTTGCAGTGGCGAAACAGGACATGCCGAAGTTGCACAACTCCAGTACGATCCAGAGCAGATCTCTTACCGTCAAATCTTAGAAATCTTTTTCACTTTGCACGATCCAACTCAGGTGAATCGTCAGGGTAACGATGTGGGTACTCAATATCGCACATCAATTTTTTATCATAACGACGCGCAAAAACGTGAAGCGGAAAGTATTATTGCGGAACTTGAAGCCGATGCAGCATTTGCAGCTCCTATCGTAACGGAAGTGACTGAGTTAGGGACTTTTTACCCGGCAGAGAATTACCACGAAAACTACTACGCCAGAAACCCGGAAAACCCGTATTGTCAGGCGGTAATTTCACCGAAGCTGGCTAAGTTCCGTAAAACCTTTGCTGGCCTGCTTAAGGACTAAGCAGCGCCTCTTAAGGTTCCGATAGTGCGGTGGATAAGCTCTACCGCACTATCGATATCTGCTTCGGACGTGTAACGCCCAATACTAAAGCGCAATGAACTCATTGCCAGCTCATGTTCAACGCCTAATGCTCTTAACACATACGAGGGTTCAACACTGGCCGACGTACAGGCCGAGCCCGATGAGAGCGCAAGATCTTTTAACGCCATTAGCAACAGTTCACCATCAACTCCGGCAAAACTGATGTTAGTAATATGCGGAACCCGTTGCTGGTCAGAGCCATTCAAAGTTACACCTTCTAACTGGCTAACCCCTTTCCATAGTCGCTGACGCAAGTTTTCAATTCGTGCGGGCTCCAGTTCCAGCTCGTTAAGAGCCAGTTCCGCCGCTACACCCATACCGACAATTTGGTGAGTTGGTAACGTGCCTGAGCGCATGCCACGCTCATGACCCCCGCCATGCATTTGCGCCAGCAGCCGAACTCGCGGAGTGCGGCGTACATACAATGCGCCAATACCTTTAGGGCCATACATCTTGTGCGCAGAAAGTGACATTAAATCAACAGGTAACGTGACCATATTCATCGGAAGTTTTCCGGCGGCCTGTGCAGCATCAACATGAAATATTGTGCCATTTTCACGGCACAATTGACCTATAGTGGTTATATCCTGAAGCACACCTATTTCGTTATTAACCAGCATTACGCTCACTAACACCGTATCTTCGCGCAAGGCTGAGCGGAACAAATCCATATCCAGCAAGCCGTCTGTTCCGACATCCAGATACGTCACTTCAAAGCCTTCTTTTTCCAGCTGCGCACAGGTATCTAAAACCGCTTTGTGCTCGGTTTTAAGTGTAATAACGTGTTTGCCTTTATCTGAGTAATACTGAGCTGCGCCTTTTATGGCGAGGTTATCTGACTCAGTCGCACCTGAGGTAAAAACAATTTCGCGCGCGTCGGCATTAATAAGGTCAGCAACCTGATTCCGGGCAATATCGACAGCTTCTTCTGCCTGCCAGCCGTACTTATGCGAACGCGATGCCGGGTTACCAAACAAGCCATCCTGCGTTAAACATCCCATCATTTTTTCTGCTACAACAGGGTCTACCGGCGTGGTTGCAGCATAATCAAAATAAAGAGGTAACTTAGACACTTGCTTGCTCCTGACAACTTAAAGGCAATATTATAGGTGAGAGTTTAACTTAATCTCTTCTTCACTGTGGTTATGCAACGCATTCTGCCTATTCAGAACGTCACCGACGTCCTCTTTCTTCATCAACTCGGCCAGCGTAATACCGTCGAGAAAGTCGGATATTCTGTCGCTTAACCCTTCCCACAAAGAGTGGGTCAAACAACGTTCGCCGCCCTGACAGTTAGCTTTACCCTGACAACGTGTTGCATCAATTGACTCGTCTACCGCGTGAATAACGGCACCAACAGAAATATCGTTTGCGGCACAGCCCAGACGATAACCACCACCGGGACCTCGCACACTGTCCACCAACCCATGCTTACGTAAGCGCGAAAACAACTGCTCTAAATACGACAGAGATATTCCCTGACGCTCAGAAATATCCGCTAACGGCACGGGACCATTTGCCGTAAAAAGCGCAACGTCCAGCATAGCTGTTACTGCGTATCGACCTTTTGACGTCAGGCGCATGGTGGTTTCCTCTGCTGTTTAATTCATCGTTAATGTATTGAGATTCTACATTCCCGACTATTTTAGTCAAGTATTACCCGTTGATTTGTCCACAGAGGCTAAGATGCCACGTAAAATATTAATTTCATTTTCTTCCGGGCGGGCTCGGTTAAATAAACGACGCAATTTCGTCATGACTTGTCCGGGGTGCTGAGGAACAATGAACCCAGTCTGACCCAGAGTCTTTTCAAGATGCTCATAAAACCGTTCTAAATCTTCAGCGCGCGGGTACTCCGGTAAATTTTCCGGAGCGCGTTGTTTCGATTCAAGCCACTGCATGCGTAATTCATAACTCACAGTCTGCACCGCCATAGCCAGATTCAGTGAACTGTAATCGGGGTTAGTTGGTATGTGTAAGTGAAACTGACTTTGCTGTAGCTCTTCGTTGGTTAATCCACTGTTTTCACGGCCAAATACCAGAGCAACCTGATGCTGGCTGGTCTCCTCCAATACTTTTGCCGCACACTCTCGCGGGCCTAGCAGCGGCCAGTCTAAAGTTCGATTCCGGGCACTGGTGGCAATAACCAGACCACAGTCGGCAATCGCCTCCTGCAAAGTATCCACAATAGTCGCCGACGCCAGAATATCGGTTGCGCCAGCGGCCAACGCCGATGCGTGACTGTCAGGCTCCTGCACAGGGTCGACTAAGGTTAGTTTAGACAACCCCATAGTCTTCATGGCACGGGCGACAGAGCCTATGTTTCCGGTATGAGACGTATTCACCAGAACAATACGAATGTTATCAAGCATGGCGTTTCCCTTGAGTTTTTCTCGGCTTATGGAAAAGTTTGGCATGATACCGTAACACTGGTATGATCCGCGACCGAAAATTGTTCTTTTACAGCACAGGTAATTGGTATGCATCCGATGTTAAATATTGCGGTGCGCGCAGCGCGTGCGGCCGGCAAAATTTTAGTTAAAAATTTCGACCAGGGCAGTCCTGTTGAAGCCGAATCAAAAGGTTTGAACGACTGGGTTACTGATATGGATAAAGCCGCAGAGCAGGCTATTATCAACACCATCAAAAAGTCTTACCCTGATCACGGCATCATCGCAGAAGAAAGCGGTACTCAGGCTGGAAAAGAAAACGACTTCCAGTGGGTTATTGATCCGCTAGACGGCACGACCAATTACATGCGCGGTATCCCCCATTTTTGTATCTCTATAGCGTTGCTTCACAAAGGCTCTGTTCAACAGGCCGTTGTTTATGATCCTATGCGCGAAGAATTATTTACCGCTACCCGCGGCGCCGGTGCGCAGCTAAATGGTCGTCGTTTACGTATTTCACCTAAAGTGGAATTAAAAGGCGCTATTTTAGCAACGGGTTTCCCGTTCAAAATGAAAAACCGTTTACCGGAATACCTGGAAATGTTCAGCAAGTTGTTTGAGCACTGTGCCGACGTTCGTCGCGCAGGCGCAGCAGCACTAGATTTAGCTTATGTTGCGGCAGCACGCCACGATGCATTCTGGGAAATGGGTCTTAAGCCCTGGGATATGTTGGCTGGCGAATTATTGGTTCGCGAAGCCGGTGGCATAGTCAGTGACTTTCAGGGTGGCCACAACTACATTCAGTCGGGCAATATAGCAGCCGGTGCGCCAAAAGCATTAAAACAAATGCTGGCACAAATTCGCTAAGCTCTTTCTAAAAACAAGAGCAGTAAGCCCAAAAGCAAAACGCCGTCTGAGCTAACCCAGACGGCGTTCTTTTTTATAGTTCGATTTCTTCTAAATCGAGTTCAAGCGAGTAATCCATATCAGAGAGTTCTTCCCGCAACCGGTACTTCTCTTTTAGTTGTTCTATTTCACGCCATTTACGTTTTGCCGCGCGACCCTTACCAGACTTGTCATTAACCTTTTGCAGTTCTTCTGAATGATCCATGTTATGACCCTCTGCTTTTTTGATACAACTTTTTTAATTATGGTATTTAGCGCTGCAGTTAATCTGTTTGTTAACAAAAAAACCACAACTCATAAGTACCACACACCAGGCCACATTAAAAGAACTTTGTTACGCTTTTGTTAACAAATGATGGCGAAGGTGTGAAGAATTAGGTGAGCAATTCAACTTGCGGATAATGCGTTTTGAAAAATTCGCGGACTGAACCGAGCTGCTGAATGGGGAATAGATGGTCACTCGAGACTTGATAATTAAAAGGGAACTGTAAAATAGCGTATTCCTCGTCGTATTCGCCCACCGCTACGCGTTTCAGCTTTTTATTGGGGACTTGTTCCAACCCAACACGTAACTTTTCACCATTAACATCCAACAAAGTCATGATATTTTTAACTTTGTTCTGCTCTCGATCTCTGGGGCTAATGAGCGACGCAGAGGCAACGATTACGGCTACGAACAAAACTGCAAATCCCTGGCCGATAAAGTGCAAGACCATAAAGTAACTAAGGTAAATGGTTAATAACCAGAGCCAAGCAGGAATGCCTTTGGTTTTCCGGGCCAGCCTCGCCCTAACGGTTTGTTCTTTATACATCTTTCAGCTCGTCATTTGTTTAAGTTCTATTAATTGTTGAACGACTTTCTCAACATTTGACGGTGCCCGTTTGGGCTGATAATTCAAAATATACTCGACCAATCCTTTACGTTCAAGAACGGGAACGCTGGGAGGTGAAGACAGCTTAACCCGTGCGCTGCGGTGTGAGAAAAACACAACGCCGTCTATCCATATAGATGCGCGGTTTTTCTTCAAATGCTCTGCCAATACATGTATTTGCTTTTTTAACTGCTTTATTGGATTCCGAACTTTGGCTGTATACCGGCCACCTTTGCGGCCCACTTTATGGGCTATCCAATTAGGAGATTGCTCATCTCCCGTTACTTTTGAGTTGTTGTTTTTCACTTCCACAACAAACACACCGTTAGGGCCCACCACGATTAAATCCAGCTCAGTAAAGCCTCGTTTTGCTCGTGGGTTGGGTACGTCAACCTGGTTAAACAAAATATAGCTATCAGGGAGCTTCTCTAAAAGCTGCAGTGTTTTTAATTCGCCTCTGGCACCCGAACGCCTAGTAGATGCCGCCCCAATAATACTGAAGAGGTAAATTAGCCCGACAATCCACCAGAAGTTTGGTAATTTGTACATTAAAAAGCCCGCAATAGGTGCGCCAATAATAGCGACCCATACGCGGGCTTTATTCACTTCTTGCGAAAGACGATTTTTGGTTATGTACTGCGTGTCGGCCATGACAATTTGACTGCTTTTCCTTGCGAATTAGGGGATATATTAAACCACCAAAGCCGTCATTCGTCAGCTTCAATTCTTAGTTATCGGCAGGCTCCTTAAGGAGAATAAAATGTTCTACCAAACGAATCATCAACTCTTTTTGGTTTGGTAAGCTCTCGGCTACTAATAGTGCCAAAGCCACTAGCGTGTTGTCGTTAATCAATTTTTCAACGGGCTTAGCTAACAAGTGCTGATTTAATCGCAAATACCACAAAAATAGGAAAGAGCCCGAGCGTTTATTACCGTCTGCTAAGGGGTGATTCTTGATAACAAAGTACAACAGATGGGCAGCTCGGCTTGCTATGTTGGGGTAAAACAACTCACCCGCAAAACCTTGCTCTATTGTAGCCAATGCCGAAGAAAGCCCGTTGCCACGAACCTGTCCGAATAACTCAGTGGCTTCGCCTTTAGTTATAAGTGTTTTTCTAAGCTGTTGAATGGCATCGGTTGCGTTATCCGGATCCAGAGCCTGCATACCATTTTGTCTGGTACCTATTTCCGCTAAAACTTGCTCGTCATAACCTTGCAGCAGTGACCAGGAACGAGCGTACTCACTTATAACCTGAGCAACGGCTTCACCAGCTTCAGATACCAAGCCTTGGTTACTCAGTGTACGACTGAGTAGATTTAGAGCCTGCTCAAACTCAACGCCCCGCTCTTGCAGCCGACGTTGGTTTAGAGTGTAGCCTTCAACCAGGTGCTCTTTTAATATTCGCGTTGCCCATTGGCGGAACTGTGTCGCGCGTTTAGAGCTCACGCGGTAGCCCACAGAAATAATGGCATCAAGGTTGTAATGTTTTACGCGACGGCGGACTTGTCGTTTACCTTCTTGCCGAACTACCGAGAAATCCTCGGTAGTTGCCATTGCTTCCAATTCACCTTCCCTATAAATATTCTTCAGGTGCAAACCAATGTTATCAGTCGAGGTATTGAATAGTAATGACATCTGAGTCTGGTTCAGCCAAACCGTATCCTGTTCCAAAGCCACTTCCAGTTGTGCCTGCCCATCCTGACTCTCAAATATCTGAACTTGCTTGTTGTTCATGCTTCGTTTCTCATCCTTGAGCTTGATGTTTTCACTAAACGTTCCAGCATAGTCAGCATTTCTTCTTTCGGCCACAATGATTTCATTAAACCACCAAAGCCGTCATTCGTCAGCTTTAATCCCTTACTGCTTTTGCCTTATTGCCTCAATCAGTTCGTCTTTTGTCATTTCGCTGCGGTTAGCAATATCAAGCTGTTGCGCCCTATTGTATAACTCATCTTTGGTGCGCTCTTCCAGCCGGGTATTGGGGTTACCTGTCCCCTGAGTAGTGGTGTTATCGGTAAGCCCCTCTTCGCGTCGCTGCTTATTCACAGTGCGGCTGGCAATTTCCTCTGCTTCATCTTCACTTTTTCCGTCATCCAGCTGAGACTGCTTAATATGCTGATACATACGCTCGTCTTTGTCGCGCCAAACGTCTGGCATGGTTGCCTCCTTTCTCAGTCAGTCGTTAATTACTGAGAGTCCCGGCCACGTTGCTCTGGGGCTATCTGCTTATCTTTCTGCGAGTGAGTGTCATGAGTTGAATTTGGCCGACGGTGGTCTTCACGGCTCTGGTTTTCTTTGTCCTGCTGTGATTGCAGCTTCCGCTTTTCTTCTTCGCTAAGATCTTGCTCGTCTTTTTTAATTTTCGGATTCATTGGCCCAGTCATAAAGCCTCCTTAATCGTTAAAATGTCAGTGCGTTTTCTCAACTTCTTCATTATCAAGTGTAGTACAGCACATCTTAAAATAAAGATACGCGGGGCATCTTTACGGTTTGTAGAATAGAGTCGGTGTAGCCGTAAAGATCTGATCCACAAAGGCTAACGTAATTCAGTAAAAGACATTAAGTAGCCTGTTTATGAACCTGACTGAATCTGAAGTATCACGCGTTATTGAAATGGCGTGGGAAGACCGCACGCCATTTGAAGCTATTGAAGAACAATTTGGCCTGCAGGAAAAGCAGGTTATTAAGTTTATGCGTTCGCAACTTAAGCCGGGCAGCTTCCGCTTGTGGCGGGAACGTGTATCGGGGCGCAATACTAAACATCGTAAACTGCGCCCCGCGGAAGTGTCGCGCGGCTACTGCCCAACACAATATAAACAGCGTTAGGCAATAACCTACTAAAGCATACTTTTCAGAACCGTGTCCTTGCGAATAAAGTGATGATGCAAGGCAGCTGCAACATGCAAAGCAACCAGTGCCATAAGAGCTATTGCCAGCCAGCCGTGCAGTTCCCGGAATATGGCATAGTTCTCAATATTGACAGTAAGTGCCGACGGTAAGCGGAACCAGCCAAATACGTCAATTGGCCGCCCGGCAAAGTACTGCATTAAGTACCCTGAAATTGGCATGGCGAACAACAGCAAATAAAGCAGCCAGTGAGAAGCCTTGGCGACAAATGTCTGCAAGCTTGATAAGTCTCCGGGTAATGCCGGAATTTGATGGAACAAACGATTCATTAAACGTGCAATAACCAGTGCGGCCGCCACAACACCAAAGGCTTTGTGCACGGTTAAAATGCTTAACTGCCAAGGTTCTAAAGAACGAACCATCAATAGACCAGCCGCCAGCATCGAAATAACCAAAGCCGCCATAGCCCAGTGGAACAAGCGCATCGACAAGGAAAACTGTTGTGTGTTATTCATTACCCTGGTCCTCCCGCTCGCCCATTAACGCTTCTTTTGCTCTGCGCCTATAAGACTCAGCATAAGCCGCGGAACGAGCCCGTAGTATGGGATCTCGGGTTGCCTCAATACCGGTTGGTAACACCAGAGGATCGTAATTTATACCGTGGCATTCACCCTGTAACTGCGGCGTTACCCCGGTAATAACAATTTGTCCCGCTGTAATCTTCTCACGGCTGTCCGGCCATGCTTTTGCTGGATTGTTCTCATCATCTTTCTCATTTGCCAAAGTAAAAACCCAGTCGAAAATGATATTTTCTTTCGCTACCCGGTTGGTAATTTCCTGGTGCAGAGCATCCACACCCTCTAAGTTGTCAGCAGAAACTGAAACCGTCGGCTGCATAGTCCAGCGCACGGCTTGCTTTTCACCGTTTGAATTCACCAGATAAAACGCGTTAATACTGTTATAAGTCTCGGCAGCAAAGCTTCCGCCGGGTTGATATTGCGCTTTCCAGCTTAAAAAGTCACTGCTCTCCGGGTGTTCGGCAAAAAACGTTTGTATTGCTTTGGGGCCTGCCTGAATCGCCTGAATTTGCTGATAAAAAGTATGCGGATCTTTAACCGCCATAACTGGCGGCGTATTCATTGCAATACGCCATTGCTCGGTCGAATTCATGGCAAAGCTCAGAGCTAAACTGCGTACCGGTGCTTTTAAGTCAGGCGCTGTTGGATTATTACCGGCTACCGAAAATCGGCCGATAAAAGACATGGATCCCGTTTCAAATAGTGCCGTTTTTGAATAGCTGGCTAACTGCCCGTTTGAACGAAACTCACCACTAACGCAAATGCCTTTTGCGTGAGCACGCCGAAAGCCTTCATGGGCGGTTTCTCCCTGCTGTAAATTCACAAACTCTTGCGCACTAACTTTGGGGGGATCATCGGCTGCCACGCTCATTATTGGCGCCAACAATAATGCCAGATATTGTTTTTTCATGTCGAAAGTACTCTTGTTATCATTCTTTCGGTTAGAGTATATCAGTCAATCGAGCACTGCGAGCAGCGTTCTTTACCTGTTAATAGCTTGGAAATGCGGTTGCGGTAACGCGCGAAAAATAAGTACGCTTTATCGGCAAACCATCGAATCACAGGCCAGCGTAAAGGGGCAATCATCCAGCCTTTCCCCACCAGCGACCAGGCCGCATAGGTGACATCCAGACCATAAATCATTTCACCTGAACGGGTCTGTCCGTGTAAATACTGGTTAGCCTTAGCAACGTCTACTGCAGGATAGCGCTGATTAAAATCCGACTCGTTAATATTCTCAAATTGGATCTTTCTTTGTTCATCCAGCTTCCTTAAATGACGCATCTCTTTCACGCATAACGGACATCCACCGTCGAAGAAGATAACAAGTTTCGAACTTTGCTCTGACATTAGAACCACCGTTTTGCGAATTACACCTTCTTATACGCTGTTTTTGCGTATTTGACTCATAATGTAATGCGAAAATCGGTCTGCTTATCTCACAATACGACATTGCCACGCAGCCAGACTTAATAAGCAGTGCTAGTCTCTTTATGATACTTGGCGCAGACGCGCTGCAACTCGCTCCAAAATAAGAGGCAAGGATGCCAAAACTCTCTAGAATTCATCTTGTTTATTTAGTGGCATTTTTTATCGCTGCCTTTTGTACCTTGCCTGCAGCCGCATGGCAGAACTCAACGCAAACCCAGCTCGCAAAAGTGTATGAACAGGACAATACCATCCCCATTAGCAACTACTTAGTAAGTGAAAAATACGATGGTATCCGGGCCATTTGGACAGGATCGCAACTACTGACCCGACAAGGCAACCTGATATCAGCTCCGGAATGGTTTACTGCACCGCTACCCGCCGTTTGGCTTGACGGTGAACTGTGGACAAAACGTCAGAACTTTGAGGCGCTAAGCTCTATTGTGCGCACCCAAACACCAAAGGACAACCGTTGGCGGAAAGTGAAGTATATGGTGTTTGATATGCCTGACGCACAGCTACCTTTTGAGGAACGATACAAAAACTACTCAAAGTTAATTGAGCAAGTAAACGCTGAACATATTAAAGCAGTACAACAACAGCGGTTTCATTCCAATCATGAATTAAGCGAGCACCTGCAAGCCATGGTTGATCAAGGCGCAGAAGGCCTGATGTTGCACTTAGCTACAGCGCTTCATCAGTCGGGTAGAAGCGACGCTTTATTGAAGCTAAAGCCCTATTTCGATGAAGAGGCCGAGGTCATCGCGCATTTACCCGGCAAAGGTAAATACACCGACATGCTCGGTGCGCTGCGCGTGCGCAATCAGCAAGGCATTGAATTTTCTGTTGGCACCGGATTCACCGACGCGGAACGCGCTAACCCTCCGCCTGTCGGCAGTATCATTACCTACAAGTATCACGGCTACACCAGTAATGGCGTGCCACGCTTTGCCAGCTTTTTACGAATTAGGGAGGTTGTAGAGGGTGAATAAGCTTTTAGACACGGTGCGTATGCAAAAAATACAAAGAAACCACGAATTGACAACGTTGCGCAACACGCTACACTAAGAGCTCATGATCAAAACTTTCAAGCACAAAGGACTGAGGCTTTACTTCGAAATTGGAAGTACTCGTGGAATTCAAGCGAACCATGCAGCAAGGTTACGTATGCAGTTAGTGGCATTAAATACAGCTATGAAAGTTTCAGATCTCGACATTCCGGGATACAAACTGCACCCGTTAAAAGGTAGTCGAAAAAATATTTGGTCGATAGCGGTTAGTGGCAACTGGCGTTTAACCTTCGAGTTTCGTGATGGTCATGTATATCTACTTAATTACGAGGATTATCACTGATGTCTATTATGTTTAACCCAGCCCACCCAGGCGAATTTATTCTAGCAACTTATATGCAGCCTTTTGGCTTGAGTTGCCGGTATTTAGCTACAAAGTTAAATGTTTCTCCATCCACTTTAAACAGAGTTTTGAAATGCCAAAGTGGTATAAGCCCTGAAATGGCGTTGCGTTTATCCAAAGCTTTGGGCAGAAGTCCGGAGAGTTGGCTAGCGATGCAGGATGCATACGATTTATGGCATGCTGGAAAAAACTTAAGTTTAGATAAGGTTCAGAAGCTTGATCTTACGATCGCATGATAAATGCCTAACAGGCTCGCTGCTATATCCAGCGTTGACTCGCGTAAACGCTCAAATACCTACATTCGATGAGCGCAATACAAAAGATCAAGTTAAAGCGCGTTTGCATGGCAAAAAGCCAAGCTGATTAAGAATACAAAACAGCAGACCATTGTCCGCGAGATCATAACGGACAGTGTGACTGTCCGCGGACACTTGATTAAAAACTCAAAAAATAACTAAATCCTTTAAAATCAAAAGGTTAAATTCTGGCACCGAAAATGCAATGGAGATATAAGACTTAAACATATCGCATCGCCAGGATAACAACGCATGATTGAAGGAACCAGCCAACAAGACCATATTATTCAGCGTCCAGCGAAAAGCACGCTACGCCGATTTCTCCCTAGCGTCGCCGCTGTCAGTCTTCTGCTTGTGTTGGCAGTGGCTATTTTTCAGTCGTTTGGACAAAGCGCCAGTTTGACTTTACCGCGTAACCAGATGCAATTCGCCACCGTACAACGTGGCGATTTAGTACGCGACATTTCAGTGCAAGGTAAAATTGTGGCTGCCAACGCTCCTACGCTGTACAGCCAAGAAATCGGTCAGGTGCAGCTGTTTAAACAGCCCGGTGAAGCTGTAAAACAGGGCGATTTACTCGCGACTATCACCAGCCCGGCGCTACAGAATGATTTACAGCAGCAAGAAGCCGTGCTCGCCGGAATGCAAAGCGAAGCCGAGCGCGCTGAGTTGGCCGCACGCGAGCAGCAATTAGATACTGAACAGGTCATGAATACAGCTCAGGTCAACTTGTTGGCTGCACAGCGTGAGCTGCAACGAGCCCACCAAGCCATTGAATTCGGTGTTATCCGACAACTGGATTTCAACATTGCTGAAGACAACCTGGCAACCTCCGAGCTTGAATTCGAGCATGCCAAACGCAAAGTCGAACTGGCTCGCGATAAGCTGAGCTTTGAACAGAGTTCCCGCGTCCAGTCAATTCACCGCCAGCAACTGGTAGTCGACGAGCTACAACGCAAAGTGAGGGCTCTCAATATTACCGCTCCTGTCACGGGTCAGCTGGGTAACTGGCTGGTTGAGCAACAAAGCCACGTACTACCGGGACAAGCGCTGTTGACCGTAATTGATTTAAGCCAGTATGAAGCAGAACTCTCGATCCCGGAAAGCTACGCACGCGATTTGCTAGCCGGGCAAGCAGTGGAAGTGCAATTAGGTCGACAGCAGTTGCGCGGAGCCATCAGTTACATAGCGCCGGAAGTACGTGACAACCAAGTTAGCGCCCGGGTGCGCTTCAGCGAAGCGGACAGCAGCCAGTTACGCCAAAGCCAGCGCGTGACCGCCCGCGTGGTTCTGGAACATAAGGAAGATGTACTGATGATTGCCCGCGGTGATTTTGTCAGCTCAGGAGGTGGTCGAGAAGCCTACCAGGTTATCGATGATCAGGCCGTGCGTAAACCGGTACAACTCGGAGCACTGTCGGTGCAGTGGGTAGAAATACTTGAGGGTGGCACCGAAGGCGAGCAATGGGTGATTTCAAATCTGAGTGAGTTTAAAGGCCAGGACAGGGTCAATCTAAATTAATAACACGACAAATTTTATGACTTAACACAAGGAACAACCAATGATAACGCTAACAAATTTAAGCAAGATCTTCCGCACTGAGCTCATTGAAACCCATGCGTTGCGCGAGGTGAATTTGCAGGTCAACGAGGGCGAATTTGTCGCTCTCACCGGCCCTTCCGGTTCAGGCAAGTCAACGCTGTTGAATATTCTAGGCACCCTTGAGGGCTTTGATAGCGGTGACTACTTACTTGATGGGCAATCCGTAAAAGGCTTGTCGGACTCAGCGCTGTCACAGTTACGCAACGAAAAAATTGGTTTTATCTTTCAAAGTTTTAACTTAATTAAAGACTTCAGTATCTACGACAACATCGAGCTGCCTTTACGTTATCGTGGCTTAAAAGCAGCGGAACGCAAACAGCGTATCGAACAAGCATTAGAGCTCGTCGGCCTCCACGCACGACGTGACTATCTGCCTGCTCAGTTGTCCGGTGGTCAGCAGCAGCGTGTCGCCATCGCTCGCGCAATTGCCGGTCAACCCCGCATTCTGCTTGCCGATGAGCCCACCGGTAACCTCGACTCGTTAATGGCTCGTCAGGTTATGGAACTGTTAGAAAAAATTAATCAGCAAGGCTGTACCATTTTAATGGTTACCCACGATCCGGATCAGGCTCGCCGTGCTGCCCGCAATATTCAAATTGTCGATGGCCAACTGCATGACAGCACGCTGTACGAGCCACTGGCAGCTCACAGCGCTTAAAGGAAAGACTATGGAACAGTTTATTTATTACCTTAAAGTGAGTCTACTCAGCATTAAGCGAGCACCACTACCTTACGCCTTAACCGTTTTTATTCTGAGTGTCGGCCTGGGCGTATTTTTCGCTAATGCCACTTTCTATTACCAGTTGAACTCTGACCCATTGCCGCACAAAAGCGACAAGCTGTTTTTTCCCATGACATTGATAACACCAAACGACTGCAATAACTGTCGCCCTCCCCGAGTGCTTAGTTACAGCAATGTCCAGAAACTGTCAGCAAGTGATATACCTTCCGCTCAGGCGGCTATGTATAGCAGCGATGGTTACGCCCGGTTAAGCGTTGACCAGCCACCAACCCCAGTTTCTATACGTATTACCCAACGTGACTTCTTCAAAATGTTTGAGGTGCCGCTATTACACGGTTCGATGTGGGCCGACGATGAAGCCCACAATGAAGTTTTGCTTACCCGCGCCATGGCATTAAAACTACTCGGTCGTACCGACGTGGTGGGCGAATCAATACTGCTGGATGACCGCAATGTCAGTGTCATCGGGGTTCTGGATGACTGGCAGATGTTACCGCGCCTATATGATGCGAATGGACGTAATCATTTAAGTGCTGGCGAAGACATTTTTCTCCCTCTGGAAACGGGTTACGACCTAAATTATCTGTCTAGAACCAACTCACAAACCTTTGACGATACAGACTATCGTCAATTAGCCACGGAAGGTCGAACAGGTGCCTTGCACCAGTTGCAATACTGGGTGCAACTGGATACTGAAGAACAACAGCAAGCTTACAAACAATTTATGCAAAGCCTGGCCGAAGACGAAAAAGCAGCGGGTCGCCACCCGGCTCCGATCAATAATCAGCTTGTACCCATGCGTAATATTGTCGACTACTTTGGGGACGACCCCGGCGATATCAAAGCCTTTGCTCTGGTCACTTTGCTGTTCCTGGTGGTGTGTTTGTTTAATGCCAGTCATTTAGCGCTCAACCGTTATTTGAGTAATCAATATGAATTTAGCCTGCGCCGGGCGTTGGGGGCCAGCCGTAGCCAGTTACAGTTGCAAATGCTTGCTGATGTGCTTTTGATGACATTCCTTTCCATTACCGGCGCATTAATTATTGGCTACGCAGGCGTTTCATTAATGAATACGCTACTACCCCGCAATAGCCTGTTCTCTGACTGGAACCTTACCTTAATGGCAGGGCTAATGTTGACTGCGTTTTTCTGTAGTTACCTAGTCACTCTGTACCCGTCAATTCGTGCCTCGTTTGGTTCATTGAATCAGCAGTTAAAGGAATAAACACCATGTCATTACCACTACTTTTCAAAGTATTGCTGACCCGTAAAGTGGTTACCATTTTATTGCTGTTACAGCTGGCTATTACTCTGGCACTCTTACTCAACAGTGTGCTGCTGGCACAGCAAACGCACCAACAACTGAATCAGCCAACCGGCCTCGATTTGGAAGAGACCCTGTTGGTACAAATAAAACCTACCACACCGCAACTTCGGGCGTACCCGCTATTAGAAGATCTGCTGGAACGTCAGCTCAATGCACTGCGGAATATTCCCGGTGTTGTCGCAGCAGCCTATAGCAATCAGGGCATGCTGCTCCAGGGAGGAAATAATGGCAACGTCTATAATGTCGATGACGAAGAGCGAAGCAACACCTCAAGTGTGCCAATCTACTTCGTCTCAGCCGACTATTTTAAGGTTCTGGGCGTCGATGTGTTGCAGGGTAGACTTCCACAGCAGTCCAGCCTTTTTACTAAAGAGAGTTTCCCCAGCGTGGTCCTCACTCAAAGTCTCGCTGAACATCTGTTTCCAGAGCAGTCAGCTGTGGGCCGCCAGCTTAACCGCGGTTCGGTAAGTGCGGTAATAAGTGATTTTTATGGTCAACGTAATGGTGAGAACGTAATGTATAACAGCATTCAGGTTACCCGTCCCTTCAGCGTAGACTGGGGGTACACATTGTTGCTGAGAACATCGCCCGGTCAAACCTCAGCTGTTCGCCAACAATTAACCACCGTATTACAGCAGGTCGAACCCAACATCGAAATTTTCCATATTCGGAGCCTTGCCGAGCAGCAGCAACAGCTCTATCGCAATGAATATGGCCTGGCTACTCTGCTCACTATTCTCAGTGCTTTAATGCTAGTCGTCACCATGATTTCGAGCTACAGCAGTACCCACTTTCAGGTATTAAAACGCCAGCAGGAAATTGGCATCAAGCGCGCTTTGGGTGCCAGTAAGCGGCTGATTTTTATTGAGCTATTAAGTGAAGGTTGGTTATGTACCTTAATCGGTACACTGCTTGGCATCGGTTGCGCGCTGCTTCTCAACCATGGTTTATCACAGGTTATCAGCTTGCCATCACTCAACTGGTGGCTGCCGTTGTTGACCGGCGCTATTTTGTTATTCTCTGTCACCCTGGCCATATGGTATCCTGCAACCATTGCTACCCGGGTGTCTCCCGCCACTGCTACCAAAGCTTTATAACAATGCTTAATATATTGGTTATTGATGACAGTTCATCCATTTGCCAGGCTCTGCAGACGCTGTTTTCTCTGCAGGGCTACCAAGTGTGCTGCGCAACAACGCCTGAACAGGCGTGGCAGGTGTTAGGTGAACAACCTATCGATTTGATTCTGCAGGACATGAATTTTTCCGTGGGTGAAATGCAGGGGGATCAAGGAAAAGCCTTGTTCTACCAATTGCGCCAGCAATATCCTGGCTTGCCTATTGTGTTGATGACGGCCTGGACTCAGTTGGATATGGTAGTCGAGTTGGTGAAAGCTGGAGCCACCGACTACATTGCCAAACCCTGGGACGATCAGCGTTTATTGCTCACTGTGGCCAATGCGCTCAAGTTAAAGCAGCTAAGCGAGCAACAAGCGCGTAGAGACGAAGAGCGACAGGCAGCTTTTGCCGACAAAGATCTCTGTGGGCTAGTCTTCGCCAGCAATAAGATGCAGCAATTAGTGCAAATGACATTGCAGCTCGCCCCGGCTAATGCAGCAGTGCTTATAACCGGCCCCAATGGAGCCGGTAAAGAAGGCATTGCCAACGTGTTGCACGCTAACTCGCCACGTAAAGACAAGCCGTTTGTTAAGGTCAACATGGGGGCTCTGCCTGCCGACTTAATGGAAGCTGAACTCTTTGGTGCGGAGGCCGGTGCCTATAGTGGTGCGAACAAAACTCGTATTGGACGTTTTGAAGCCGCCGATGGTGGCAGTCTATTCCTGGACGAGATTGGTAATTTGTCATTATCCGGCCAGGCCAAGCTACTGCGGGTACTGCAAACCGGTGAATATGAACGCCTAGGCTCCAGCGTCACTCGCCGCGTTGATGTCCGCCTAATTAGTGCTACCAATACCGATTTAACTACCGCTATTGCGCAGGGAGAGTTTCGTCAGGACTTATACTATCGGGTTAATGTGGTGCAACTTGCCCTCCCCGCATTAGCCGAACGCCCGGACGACATTCTGCCACTGGCACGTTACTTTCTCGGCGGCGAGAAAAACCTCTCCCACGATGCCGAGCAACTCTTGTTAAGCTACCACTGGCCGGGCAACGTGCGGGAACTGCAGAATGCCTGCCAACGGGCGCTTTTGCTAAGTAACAACAGCACTATTAACAGCGCCAACTTAGGACTTCCCGATACATCAAGTGCCGGTAAACGCGCATTGGATGATATTGACCGAAGCGCTATCGACCAGGCCTTACTGCAAGCTGGTGGCGTCATTTCACGCGCAGCTAAACAACTCGGTATAAGCCGTCAGGCACTGTATCGACGCATGGAGTTTTACGGTATTGAAACGCCTTAAATTAAGACCTTCTCAATTTAGATTAGGTACGAGTCATCGACTCATTCTGGTGTGCATATTACTAACCTTACTGGCGTTAGTCGTTCAGTTTGCTTATTGGGGCTATGCGCCGCTCATCAGCGGTGCCATTTGTGTCGCAGGGTTGTTATTCGCAGGATTGCTGCGATGGATGCTAAGGCCTTTGATGACAGAAATACAAGCTCTCAACCTGCACGCTCAGAACCTACAGGACGGCAGCTTTAATACCAGCGCCAATCAATTAAAAATACGCGAGCTTAGTAGCCTTGCCGAGAGCTTACAAAACATGTCGTCCCAGTTACGGGCTGAACGCGCGAGTTTGTACCAGCGAGAATTGTTACTGGATACGGTATTACAAAATAGTCCGCTGGCTTTACTATTAACAGATGCCAGTGACACCGTCGTTATGAGCAATCCGGCGGCACGCCAGCTATTGAGCGCAGGCAACGCAATTAATGGCAGCAAACTGACTGACGCCGCAGCACAGGTTTCAGTTCTGGCTGATGCAATAGAGAGAAAGCTACAAGGTTTACTGCGTTTACCAGACCACAGTGTGTGGCATCTATCGGTTAATCAATTTAATCTCAATCAAAACCAGCACTGGTTATATCTACTTAAACCCCTAACTCGCGAGATACAACGAGAAGAGTTGACGGCCTGGAAGAAGTTACTACGGGTAATAGGTCACGAGTTGAATAATTCGTTGGCACCTTTATCATCATTAGCCTACTCAGGTCAGCAGCGAGCCCAGCAATTACAGCAGACGGAACTGGCCGGCCTGTTTGAAACCATCAGTGCACGCGCCGCCGATATCAACCAGTTTGTGCAGGCATATATCCACTTTGCCAAACTGCCACCACCACAAATGACTACGGTTAACTGGCCCCGATTAATCAATCAATTGCAGAACTTATACGATTTCGAACTGGTTGGCGATTTGCCGAAACGCCTCTGGCAAGCAGACCCCGGCCAGCTGCATCAGGTACTGTTGAACTTGCTAAAAAATGCCCATGAAAGCGGTTCACAACCAGAGCATATCCGCCTTCAAATCATCGAACACAGCCAGCAACTGGAAATTACTTTACAAGATGGCGGTAGCGGTATGAGCGAACAGCAACTTGAACACGCGCTTATCCCCTTTTACAGCACTAAAGTCAGAGGCTCAGGTATTGGCTTAACACTGTGTCGCGATATTGTTGAAGCCCACGGAGGTAGCATTAACTTACGTAATCAACCGAGAGGGCTTGAGGTTAAGCTGTTGCTTAAACTCCCATCATAACGTCCCAAAACGAATATTGATATTTGTACTCCAGTGGAAGCGTATAAGAAACGGTTTTTTCTTTTCCATTAACAATGAGCTTAAAACTGACTTTTTCCAGGAGCTTTTCAGGCATACCTTTTTCGTAGTGCATAACAACAGACTCCCGGCAACCCACCTTACCCGCGCATTTAGATACAGTGGACTCAACCTTTGACGGTATGATGCGTTCACCCGATTCAGAATAGTGCTCCAGAACCACCGACTCGGGTATAAGCTCTACGCCGGACTCATCACTCAAGTTGAAGCTTAAAAATGACTTTCTCCGGGTCGACTCTGGCGTTCCTTGATGACTATTGTACACATCGTTCAAATGCGTAATCTCGACCAAATCGCTAAACCGACTGTCTGCGTTTACTTTATAAAGAGTGCTGTAAAACTCGTACGGGTTGTCATCATTGTCAGCATACTTATTTTTATAGGGAACAGGTGACCCATCCCGCTTTACGGCATAGTTGTAATGCCCGCAACCAGCGAGCAATAAAGAGGCCAGAGCTGTCAAAATTGTCAGTCGTTTCATAATAAGGTCTCGACACCGTGTAGCCGATTTTCAAATATTTTAAAGTACGCAGTCATCTGCGCAGTAGCAACATCTTTTACAATAAAGGCTACATACTCATGCGTTTTCTTGCCCGTAAGCTCAAGAGCTGGTTAGACCTGCCGATAAAGATGGATTATTGTTGACTGGAATATCCAGATGTTTAATCGCCGCCTCAAAAATGAACTCGAAGATCAGCGTAAAGAATTAGCAATGCTCCGCCAACTGGCTAGCCAGATGGATCGTGGCATGCTGTCCATCACACTGAACTCCGACTTCTGCATATCTGCCGTAAACCAAAGCTTTGCCGATGTTCTAGGCTACCAGCGCGAACAGCTGTTAGGGCGACCCATGTCAGAGATTGTACCAGCTTACGTCCCGAAACTAGCTTGTTTTCGAGACTTTAATCAGGCCGTTGCAAAGCTCGCACCAATAAGCGATGACTACCGCTACTTGCGCGCTGATGACTCCCTTGCCTGGCTTCGTATCAGTTGGCTTCCGATACAGAACCCGGACGGCAAACTATCCCATGTGCAGGGATATGGCCGCGATGTAACCAAAACAATTGAAGGCAAAAAAGAGAGTGAAGCATTCATTGATGCACTGATCCTCTCCACTGCGGTTATTCAGTTCAACCTTGATGGCACCGTAATTACCGCAAACGAACAGTTTCAGCAGGCCATGGGCTATCGGCTCGAACAAATTGCAGGCAAACACCACCGTATATTCTGTACACCAGAAGAGGTTCAGTCGCCCGAATACGCCGCCTTCTGGAAAAAACTAAACAACGGTGAGTACGTAGCGGACCGCTTCAAGCGAGTCGACAGCCGAGGTCAAGAAGTCTGGCTTGAAGCAACTTATAACCCGGTGTACGACGCCGAGGACAACTTATCTAAGGTTGTGAAATTTGCCAGCGTGGTCACCGACCAAGTGGAACGGGAAGCTCAGGTAAGAGAAGGTGCAAGCGTCGCCTACGACGTTTCACAACAAACTGATGTAAGCGCTCAAAAAGGCTCCGCTGTGGTTCAGAAGACGGTCGAAACCATGCAGCAGATAGCCAGACAAATGCAAGGGACGAGCGAAAGCATTGAAGCGCTGGGTAAACAGTCCCTGCAGATAAACGCCATAGTACAAACCATCGGTGGCATCGCAGAGCAGACAAACCTGCTGGCACTAAACGCCGCTATTGAGGCCGCCAGAGCCGGTGAACAAGGGCGCGGGTTTGCCGTGGTTGCCGACGAGGTTCGGAATCTGGCTGCCCGCACCAGTAAAGCCACAGAAGAGATTGTAAGAGTAGTCGAGAAAAACCAAACTCTCTCTGATGAGGTGATGCGTCAAATGTCCAGTACCCGAGAGGAGGCAGAACAAGGCCTGGAATTAGCCAACCAGTCGGGAGCCGTCATTGTCGAGATTCGGGAAGGAGCTAAGCAGGTGGTCAACGCTGTAGAACGCTTTGCCAATGAATTATAGTAATGCCTGATTAAGTCATGACAGCGATGTTAAACATCGAGCACCACACGATCTCGGCCGGCGCTCTTTGCTTCATACATCGCTTTATCAGCACAGTTTATTGACTCTTTAACGGTTTGAGATTCCCTCAGAACTGTGACCCCAAAGGATGCCGTCACCTGAATATCACCAAATTCAAAATGCTGTTCTGAGATAGCCAAGCGCAGTCGCTCCATCATCTCACCGGCTTGCTCTAGGGTTGTGCTGGGCATGCAGATAATAAACTCCTCACCGCCATATCTATAAATTCTGTCGTATGGCCGAAGGTGGGACTTTACGCATTGTACGGTTGAGGCTAGCACCGTATCACCAGCAGCATGGCCGTATGAATCGTTGATCCTCTTGAAATGATCAAAATCCAACATAGCCAGTGCATACGTTTGCTTTCCCCTAAGAACAAGAGAGTGCTGTTTTCGAAGGTCTGCAAGCAGGCCGGTTCGGGTTTGAGCTTCGGTCAGTGAGTCTCTATTTTTAAGGGTTTCAGCAAACTCATGTCGTGCCGCCCAAATTTCTCGCCGCATTCTTTCTCGACCACTTTCGAAATTGTCCCAGTCATCAACAGGAATAACTAAACCATTCGAAATCCGCTGAAATAAATGTCGCGCACCACTATGTACTTTTTTATGTGCTTCAAAAAGTGATTTAAGCTGCTGACTTTCAATAAAAAAACTTTCAGAGTGGTCTTCATACCATTTCCCGAAAGCGCATTTTAGATGTGCATCTGGCATCAAATCTGATTGCTCGGGTGATACCCGAGAAACCAATACACGCAGCAAATTTTTGTACCACTGATCATGGAGATAAATCGCATGGTCAAGTTCTGCAATACCCGCCTGCAATTGTTGGTTAGTTAAGGAATCCAAATTTATGTCTCTTCGAAGTTTAACAGTGCCAGTGATGGTCAAAAACCATTGCAAGAAGACGGCCTGACTCACGCATGACATTTAATTCGTCAGTACTTTTCAGCTTTACACTAGCCACCAACAGCCTTCCTTATGTCTACGTCGGCCAACTTCATTTGGTCGCGCATGATATCCGAAAAAGACATGTTGGGGTTCGCCTCAGCAAGCATACCTACTTTTATCCAATACTCGGCCTGAGCATTAATAGAGCGAACCATAACTGCACTCGCCTTGCGAATTTCCCCATGCAGTTCGTCATCAATTTTGACAATTCCCATAGCAGCCCCTGAATATATGATTTGTATACGAATCATATATTCAAAATGGGAGTCTTGCAATGTTAGCGCTTATTATGCCTTCTTCTTTTTGCTGAAGTGTTCCATACGAAAACAGTAGTAGTATTGTTACTCCAATATTTGGGTTTCATTAAATGTATAGCGCCCCGGCATACTTAGTAAACGCTTGGTTATACGCTGCCTTCACGTTCTACCACCAGAATTCGAGCCGAGCCTTTGGGGTGAGCAACATGCTCGGTACCAATTGAAGCAAAGAAAATGTCCCCGGCGTTTAGTGTCGCAGATTTCACTTCGTTATTTTCTTTGTACAGCATTTCTACAGTGCCATCCATTACAGCGAAAACCTCTTCGCCGTCATTTACGTGCCACTTATAAGGTTGATCTGTCCAGTGCAACCGAGTGGTAACGCCGTTCATGTTGGCAATATCTTTTGCACCCCATGCCTTATCTGCTGTGAATTGCTTACTTCTAATGACTTCCAATTTATTATCCTCCTTACTGCTACTTTTAAAAACGCATCGGCGAAGTGGAGACGAAAATAAACGTCACCGTACAGGCTAAATTATAAGGAGTGTTGCTCCCACTGCTCTCTGTTTATCTTATACAAAACGTGCTCACAAAGCGGGTGAGAAGGTTCTAAGTCTGGGTGCTTAAAATTACAGGCATAGGACATTCCAATTTTTTTCATGACGGCTTGAGAACGTATGTTTTGCGCTGTTGTAAAAGAGACCACCTCTTCTAAACCCAAGTGAGTAAAAGCATAGTGCAGTGACGCTTTAGCAGCTTCAGTCGCATAACCCTTTCCCCAATATGGTTTCGCCAGGCGCCAGCCAACTTCAACACATGGTGAGAACGGCATATTTTCTTTGGGGGTGTGCAGCCCGACAAATCCGATAAATTGACTCTGTTCAGGAAGCTCTACAGCCCAGAAGCCCCAACCTCGATCAGCAATGAGAGACTGAATTCGTCTCGCTCCACTAAAACTTTCTTCCGCTGTCAGAAGCTTCGGAAAAAACTCCATCACGTCCTTATCGCTACACATCTGCGAAAAGAGCAGGAGATCTTCGTCATCCCATTGCCGAAGTATCAGTCTTTCCGTTCTAATCATAATTCATGTCATTTGATGCCATGTTTGCTAAATGCTTATCTCTTTTACTATTGCCCACAAGGAAAAGACTATGCTGACAATAAAGCCCAGGGCCACGAGCCCTAATAAGGTGTAGAACCCGAATCGAAAGGCGTTCAAAATGCATTCGTAAACTACGGACAGCGGTGGCTTTGCTTTTAATAGAAGGCTTCCTGTCCGAGAATTCGCGCTAAAATAGGCTGTGTAAATTGAATACAATACACCCACCGCCATCCCAACATAAGTGACTGAGAAATATGCTTCAAGAAAATGTATCCAGCCCACTTTTTATCCTATATACATGTAATGCTCTTTAAACAGCGGCTCAGTTTACAGCGTCCGATGCCTTCACTTGTTAGCAGATTCTAATCGACTTCCGAAATGAATTCGCGAACCTCGTCAGAACGTAATGGCCTCACTAGACGAGCCACTTCATTGCCATTGTGCAAGAGTATCAGAGTCGGCCAAAGCTTTACCTTGAACGCGCGCCCCAGCGGTTTGCCTTTGCCGTCGTATATTTTAATATGACGTAGCCCTGCACGTTCAGTTATTGCTTCTTTTATCGCGGGATTTGCCGCCTGACAATGTCCACACCAGGGCGCGCCAAACTCAAGTACAACGTTACCGGATAACTCGCCAGTTTGTTCAAAGGTAAACGCTTCTTCCGCGTAATCGGAGTTAGAGCCAATATCATCGGTTTTCATCCCACTTACTCCTCACCAAGCTCGGACATCCGCAATAGCTGACTACTGCGACGCACAGTCAGAATATCAACCTGATCTTTGATGCTGTAAATAACCCGATACGATCCAGCGCAAGCGGGGATCAGATAATCTTCATTGAGCAAGCCTACTCAAAACCCGAGCCTTCGCATCTTCATGCGAAATACCGTTCCCGGAAGCAATCTGTTCTTCCGCCTTGTACACCTCTTCTAGTATTTCCAGACGTTGTTGCATCTTCTCATATTCGTGAACATCCACCAGTACTGCAACGCCTCGACCTCTTTGTGTCAGCACTATAGGACGACGGGTTTCATGGAGCTGCTTTACGAATGTGGCTACCCCTGCACGAAATTCAGACAGAGGGCGGATATCTTCATCTACTCTAACCCTTGACATGGAAATCACCTCAGTACTTTTTAATGTACATCAAAGAGTACAATAGGGCTTGGAAGCAAGCAAGGTATCTGTAGGAAAAACCAGCGCTCTGCTAAAGAGATGCCTGAGCGAAATTAAGCAACTTCGTAAGCTCCTTTTCGGACCAGTTCTCCAGTTCAAGAACGGCAGCGTAGGGGTCTCCAGAAATTCCCATAACCCGACAAATAGCAGGTTCTGTTTTGAGACCGCTTTCTTTAAGCTGCCGTATTCTGTCGATAAACTCATTGTCCCCGATTTTTACAAGGCGTTTCATCACCTGATAATGGCGATATGCAGTCTGCAACTCCACTGGCGTTTCTGACGCATAGACTTCAATTAAAAATTGGTTACAGTGAAAACGACCTAAAGCGTGATCTTTGCGTGGGCGCATGCTGTATGCTTCATAGCCGGAATATGCCGACTCAAATGCCTCGATAAACGCTTCCTGCTCCTGGTACGTACAAACGATATCGATGTCGCTTTCCTTCGTATCCAGAGAAACAAATATCGTACTAACAACTTCCGGCGAATATGCGTCGAGTTTGATCAGAACTCCCGATTCTTCTATCGCTTTGTTGGCGCGAGCTATTTTGCTATTCATTCCAGTCTATTGTTATATTTTTTTGATTTAAATACATAGAACCTAAATATTAGAGCCTGAAGCGTAGCTGCCACACCGAAAACGATACCCGTCTCTAAGCCACCAAATGTTGCTATAGCGAATACTATCAATGCGCCGGGCAACAAATAGTATAGGTATTTTGGCTTTGACCACTTACATATTGCCCAATGAAACGGGAGACCAATAGTAAGCCAACCCACAACAGATAAAGCAAGGTAAACTGAAGCAACCCACCCAAATAATGCCAGGAAATCTTGTATTGGATACATAAAAACTGGAATACCAATTTCATAAAAAGAGTAGCCCACTCCGAGAAGTAGAACCCACCCAATACTGCGGAATATTGCCCCATCCCAATTACCCATTAACGCTGACTCCTGGTGAAATATAACGCCCACAGCATGGTTATGTGAGACTTCACAGTAACCCTTTATTTTTCTTAAACCGCCTAACCTTACTACGCATGTTTTTCATTGGTGATGATGTATTGAACTGAATCATGCGGCCCAACGTCCATTTATCGTACCAAGTAGTTTCGTAGAGATCATAGTTACTTAAGCTTGAAATCAGTGAAAGCAGTTCATTAACTGTCGATTCAAGCTCCTTTAGCAGGGCTTCATATTTCCAATCAGCATATTGTTCATGGAAATGCTCTGCAAGCAAACCCAACTGATTCCATTTAAAACCTGATTCTGGAAATTCAACTGGCAGCCCTTGAGCCTTCAACCTATGCCATTTCAATACCAACTTACCCCAACCAATAAGGTAAGCAACCGTGTCACAGACGCTTACTTGCGTGCCTTTTATGTTTCCCTCAACATTACGTTCTCGTGTCAATTCGACAGGTATTGTCCGATAATCTGCCATAAGCTTGTCAAATATTGAGTTGATAGCAAGTTCCAACTCTTCTTTTGATTGTGGAATGGATGAGACCGGCTTGTTATGTATTTTTCTCACAACCAGAACCTTGCACAAAAAATTTGAACGCGAAAAATAGCGGCAGCAAAATAGCTGACCAAATAGTTGATAAAAACAAGATAGCCATGAGGATGGATATACCGCCTCCCTCCAGCTCGAAATTAATGGCGTATGCTGTTATCACAGATAAAACCACGCATAAAAAAGTCATTTTAATAGGTGGAAAGTAATACTTCTCAGGAAGCCATTTAGCTGATAGTGACCAAACCAGCAAACATGGCCCAGCCGAAAGACATGCCAGTAAAGCTACTGCGCCTATGAATATGATTATTTCCAACTACAGAATTCTCCCGGATACATAACGCCCGCATTTGCGGTTGGTTTGAAGCGAAGCGGAAAACCAATCCGACAACATGCGCTTGTTAACTTCTAAAAATCCTCTTCAGATTTGTCCTCTAACGTATCTATACCTTCCTCTAGTTGAATTCTCCGAGCTCGCTTCAATATTGAATTTCCTAGTTTAGTAAGACTCCAATATTCTTCTTTATCATTTACTGAATGCTTTTTCTTAGAGGGTTGCACCAAATCTAAAGCGACCAAATCAGCTATCATTCCTTTTATCTTGTTATCTCCTATGGGCCAAGTACGAAACCAATTATTACCAACGTGCTCAAACGCAATTTCTTTAGCAATGGTTTTGCTGGAACTTTCATTGACTAAAGTTGGGGCGATCATTAAGAATATTTCGAGTAACGTGTTTCTTACTTTCTCAGCATCATCCCAGCGTCCTTTATCAGATTTTCTTCTTACCTTGAATTTTCTGGTATTGTCATCAAGGATGTGAACCAATCTCTTTTCTTCGTCTGGTTGCTCAATAGTTTTAAACCCTTCAATTTTTTTTCTAAGTGTCGAATTCTCAGCACTCAATCTAACCAATTCTTGAGTTGCTTCAGTTGTCGGGGCGTCGGTTGCTCTCACCCAGCCAATTCTTGGATTTAGGTTCATAGTTTTCATTAAAGAAATGGAAACTTTCCCATGAAGGTCATCTTTAGATTCCCAAAAATGAACCAATTTAGATTTCACCTTAGATTTAAAGGCTTCAAGTTTTTTAAGTTTTTTATCTGACTTGTCAATTCTACTTGATGGCCAGGAGGCATCATCGGATATAACAAACCCTAGTGTAGGCACTCCTAAAGAGGAAGCATAATCATATTCTTTTTCAGTATAGCTAATGCCATCTTCAGTCTCAGAACCGTATCTGTGCCCAACAATTATTACGTAATAATCTGTTTGTTCTATTTGTCTAGCGATAAGCTTCCATTGTTCTTCATCTCCAGCACTAAACATTTCCATTCCAACAGGAATATGCCCCATTTCGAGTACCGCTTTAATGACCTGCTCTCGTTCTTCTTTCAAATCATCGTAAGTTGAGCTAATAAATACTTGATATTTTTTATTCATTGTTCCCTCAGTTCGAACAGGAAGTTAACCTTTGTATATTGTGCATGCGCACTTTGTAACTCACTCAATTTCTAATTCTCAGTCTTTAAGCTACTGATACAGAAAATATTTTCATCAAGTAACCAACTAAAAAACGAAAGCAATTTAAGCATGCTCATTTCTACTCTAACGGGTGCACAATACCCAACGTTGAATTTCAATTATGTATCTGACATTAAACGAGTTAATTAGCCGATACAACAATAAATGAGCAATAATACTGATAAAAATGAGCGTTAGGTTAAACTAGAACTAAAGGTAAAATCGTTTCTCAAAAAGCCCTATGCGAGGCACACCATGAACTCAACTAAGATTAATTACATTGAACTTCCGGCGCGGAGCCTTGAAGCAACCAAGCGCTTCTTTCAACAAGCTTTTGGCTGGGAGTTTGTAGACTATGGTCCAGAATACGCGGCTATTCAAAATGCCGGAATTGACGGCGGCTTTTACCAATCAGACTTAGTTGCTCAAACGTCGAGCGGCAGTGCGCTGGTGGTGTTATACAGCAAAAACCTTGAGCAAAGCCTGAAAAGCGTTGAGGACGCAGGGGGTAAAATCATTAAGCCTATATTTGATTTTCCCGGTGGCCGGCGTTTTCAATTTACTTGCCCTAGCGGCAACGAGTATGCGGTATGGTCAGAGTAGTCAGTCCACACCTTTTTACAAAGCTCTCATCATGGCTCACCAGAATAAGTGCGCCATCGTAATTGAGCAGAGCGTCGGAAAGCATGTCTTTGGAATCGATATCAAGATGGTTGTCGGGCTCATCAAGCAGTAATAGCGGCTGTTGCGGCTGGTTACTCGCAATCAGCATCGCTAGCTTCATTTTCTCTCCCCCACTTAATCGGTTTACCAGTTGGTGAACTTTATCTTTCCTAAGGCCTATACCCGCCAATAGCGTTCTGGCCTTAGTTTCATTCATTCCCCGACATAAATTCAGTATATTATCGAGTACCGAAAAGTGAGCTTGCAGCACATTAAAGTGCTGGTCTAAATAAAACACGGCAGTGTTAATACGAACCTCACCGGCTTTAAGTGCCAGGTCGCCGCGAAGCACTTGCAGTAGCGTAGACTTACCACTGCCATTGGGTCCGACTAAATGCAGTTTGCTATTTCCCTTTACGGTTAAGTTAATGGACTTCATTGAACCATAAGGAAGTTCCGCATTAGTTAACGAAACCAGAGTCTGGTTACCCTTAGCTTCAGAACTTAATTTTAACTTTTGTGCTTTTAACTGCTCCTGCCTTGACTCAAGTTGCCGCGACTTTTGTTGTAATTGTTGCTGCCGATGCGCTTCATTCTTCGCTCGTCCCGAGGCTGAAGCGGAAGCACGGTTACTCATGGCATCCATTAAGATCTTTGCCTGACTTCCTTCTTTACGCAGCTTTTTGCCCGCCGCCGCTCGCTGCTCAGCTCGTTCTTTGTTCTTTTGCGTCTGCTTATCCAAATGCTTCTGCTGTTGCTTTACACTGCTTAATTGGCGTGCCACCGCATCTGACTCTTTGCGCTTTTCTTCTGTGTAAAAATCGTAGTTCCCTCCGTACTGCGTCAAACCTAAACTACTCAGCTCCCATATTTGCTCAACCTCCCGCAGCAATAAGCGGTCATGGCTAATAAGCAAAATATGACCTGAAAAGCTCTTAATCTGCTCTATAAGCCATTGTTTGCCATTGCTGTCCAAATGGTTAGAGGGTTCGTCCAGCACAAGTAAACCAGCGCCGCTGTTAAACAGTTTCCACAACTGAAGTCTCGAAAGCTGACCTCCGCTTAACTGTTTACACTCCAGGTTTATAGAGTCAGGCAACTGTAATTGCTGCAAAAGGTAGGATAGTTCGGCCCTCAAATCCCAGCGGTCACCAACAAACTCAAACCATTTAGGGTCGCAGTCACCCTGCTCTATTTGTTCAATAGCATAAAGCGTGTCTTTCACGTCCAGAAAGTCTGCTACGGTTTGCTGCAACATATGTTCTTGGTTGATTTGCTGATACATGGCTACAGAAGTATTTAATTGCACACTTCCACCCGTAGGTTCTAATTGTTTTGTAAGCAATGAAGCTAAAACAGACTTACCCACGCCATTGCGCCCGACAAGTCCAACACGCTTTTGCGTCATTGACACAGAAAGGTTTCTGAACAGCGTTTCGCCATTTTCAAATTGATAATGCAGATTAATTGCTTGTAAAACTGGCATGTATTGCCTCCCGAAAGCAGGGGCATTAAACGCAGTGAACCCGATAAACGGCTGGTGTTTTTACAAAACTGATATGAGACTTGAACAAGCCAATAGCACTACGCCTACTAACCCTGCGGATCCAAATTAAAGAAATGAAGATGGATGACAGGTATTAGTTGTTCATTTTGGCGTAGACTCCTTCGGGGGTAATGAGATTAATTTAGAGTAATTGAAAATGAACCAACTTTCCACTATTCGGCTCTCGAATGAAGTTGCCCCGGCTACTTCTATCTTTACACCTAAAGCGGCAAAAGTTACTTTAAACTTAAGTTGCCAAAAGGCCGCTAAACCAAAAGACTAAAAAGCATGACCATCCAGAACACCATAGTCGGCAATATAACTTCAGCCATACCAAACGATGCCCTCAAGCACCTGCGTGCCCGCATGGACAGCTATCATGTCATTACGGAAAGCTGTTGGCAGAAATTTCAGAGCCTTCTGAGTTATCGCGAATACGCTCGTGGTGACTTAATTTATTCTGTCGGTGAGCATCCCGACAGCTTTAGTTTTATCCATAAAGGCTTGGCGCGGGTGTTTCATTTGGATGAAAACGGTCAGGAGTACAATAAGCGGTTCTTTAGTGAGGGCGAGTTTCCCGCCTGCATGAGCTCGCTATTAACGACTACGCCTTCGGCATTAAGTGTTGAGTGCTTAGAAAACTCGGCTGTGCTGAAAATTGACTTTCGTGGTTATCGGCAGTTGCTGGAGCAAAGCCCTGACTTAATGCGTTATCACATCCTCTATTTAGAAAAAAACTGGCTGCTGGAAAAAGACGAGCGCGACAATGCCTTTGGTCAAACAACAGCTGGCCAGCGTTACCAAACTTTTGTAGAACAACTTCCACATCTTGTTAGCCGGGTGCCTCAATACCACATTGCCTCTCACCTGGGTATAACGCCGGTGCAACTGTCACGATTACGCAAGCAGTTACAAAACCCTAAGTAATTTTCCACTTATTAAACTATGTTAATGCGGCCCTGCCCGGGCATCTGAATAATAGAGCTCACTTGCAGCAATAGAAGCTAACAGGAGCTCTAAATGTACTTGGAAAAATTACAACAATGGCGTTATGCCACCGCCGACTTCTCTGGTGCCCACATCACTGACGACGTTTTGGATAAACTCTTAAACACCACCCGTTTAACGGCCTCGTCTTATGGTTTACAACCCTACTGCACACTAGTTATTCGCAACAAAGGCCTACGTGAGCAGCTAGTTAATCACTCTTTTGGGCAACAGAAAGTCGCGGACAGCTCAGCGCTGGTCATATTTGCCGCAAAAACAGGGGCGGTTGCAGACATTGTCGACCCTTATATTTCGGAATTAAGCCAACAGCGCCAGCTCACCAACGAAGAGGCGGAGAATACCCGAAACTATTTCACACAAAAGCTACAGGCCATGTCGGCCGCAACGCGTAAAGAGTGGGCAGTGCGTCAGGCCTATATTGGCTTGGGTACGTTTTTGCTGGCCGCCGCTGAACTCGAGGTCGACAGCTGTCCAATGGAAGGCATTGAGCATGACGCCTATGACAATATTCTCTCGCTGAAAGATCTCGGCCTTAGCACCGTATTCGCCTGCCCTGTAGGCTATCGAAGCGAGGCAGATACAACCCAGTTTCAGAAAAAAGTCCGTCAGCCACTATCACGGTTTAAGGTTGTTTTATGACCCAGACAATACTTGTGATATTGGCTATTGCAGCGGGCATGTCAATATCCATTCAGGCCAGTATTAACGCCATGATGGGGCAACTAGCACACAATACGTTCTTGTCGCTGACAATAGCCTTTACTATTAGCGCGCTGTTCTCCGCACTGGCTCTGTGGGGCTTTAGCGAGCGCACCAGCATTACGTTTTTTAGCCTACCCTGGTACTTCTGGTTAGTTGCCGCCATTTTTACCTGCTTTGGTGTCGGCACCATGTACTTTCTCATACCGAAACTGGGCGTGGGACAAGTCATGGCTTACGCCCTCGCAGGCCAGCTCATTGGTGCCATGATCATCAATCATTTTGGCTTTTTAGGGAATACCGCAATTGCGCTTAACAGCTATCGCTTAATTGGCGCTTGTTTTCTTATCGCCGGGGTATTTTTAATTAATATGGGGGCACGGCAATGACAACCGAGCAACAGCAAAACCTTTATAACTTACACCAGCTTTGGCGCATGCAGCCTTATCAGGAATTTACAACCAACCCTGGCGCTAAAATTTACAAGCTAGAGCAATGGCCGCGCAGAATATGGTGCGAACCGGGCAGTTACTCAGAAGCGGAAAAGGAGCAGTTGGTGGCAGAGCTAAGTGCAAAAGCCTCTGACTCTCATATCTTATCCATGCCCGAAATGCTGTTACCAAAAGCCGGAACGGGGTTACTCCTGCTACCGTCGGAGTTAACACCCAGTTTTAGTCAGCAAATGATGGTGAAAACTCTGAGTGCGTCGGCACTTTCAGACCCCGCGCCCAGGCTAACGTTAGAGCCAATAGAACATAACCATGCTCAACAATGGGCGAATACCACCGGCGCATGTTTTGGTTACGAGGTTGAGTCGTCGTCTGTTCAAAACCTGTTACTTGGCGGCGCCTGCTTGTACTTTATAAAATATCAGGGGCAAGTAGCCGGTACCGCCATGACCTTCATCCAGGAACAACAAATGGGTATTCATCAGGTGGGTGTACTGGACAGCTATCGAGGCAAAGGGTTGGCCAGAGACGCCATGCTGTTACTTGAGCAATACGCACTGGACGCTGGCATCAATACCCTTCAACTGCAGGCATCGGCTATGGGAGAGCCTCTTTATCAATCCCTGGGCTATTGCTCATTAGGTGCCATTCATAATTTCATAAAAATTGACGCTATATAACTTTTTACGTAAATTACGTAAATCTCAAATAAAACAAGGAAGAAAGCATGTCTAAGTTTACGGAATACAAAGTCATTCATATAGCTGAAGGCGGCTGTGGTACTTTACTGTTAGGCTCAAGTGGTCTGCCGTTAAAGAAAATTGAATCTACTTTGAACCAGGAAGCTGCCGACGGTTGGCAAATGGTGTTTCAGGTACTGGAACAAAAACGCTTTTGGCTGTTCTGGACACGTGAAGCGGCCATTGTCACTCTGGGTCGATAAAACCCGCCATGGTAAAGCGGCTCATTTTAGCCTCAATTCGTTGGTATCAGCGTCGTGGCGGTTCGCGCCACTTCTTTAATACCGAATGCAATTTTGAGCCGTCCTGTTCGCAGTATACTTATCAGGCCATTAGCCAATACGGCAGCTGGCGCGGTATAAAGCTTGGTGTCGCGCGCATGAAGCGTTGTAACGACCCTGACTGCGTCAACAAAAAGCACGACCCGGTTCCTGAAAAGGTCCTTAAATGAGGTACTCTTATGTCTTCTGAACAGTTACGTGATGAAGAAGAAGCTCTGCGCAAGCAAATACGCGAGCTAACGCCTGAGCAGCGAAAAGAATATTTCCGCCTTGAAGGTGAGCAGATAAAAGACCCCGATACCTACGCGGTACTGAACTGGTTCATTATGGCGGGCCTACATCATTTTTATTTAGGCAACACGCAGCGCGGTCTTATCAACCTTTGCGTCATGCTGCTCGGGCTGGTTCTATTGCCCTTTTTCCCTATTGTCGGAATTATCGTTCTGCTCGGTATTGTTATTGTGGAGCTGCCACAGCTGTTTAAGTCACAACAAATTGTCCATGCTTACAACAATAACGTTATGCGCGAGCTCATTCATAAAGTGAAATCAGATAACGCCTAAACGCCTCTCAGGCAAAGTCTTTCAGCCTGAGATGCCCCTCTATTGAATCGGTAAGCGCTTTTGGCACCTCATGTTCAGTGGCTAACTCCCGCCACTGAGACACCGCGTTAACCACATCATCAATAATGGCATCAATTTCTTTGCGCTCTACCTTGGGTAACTGAACGTCTGCCAGCGCGTAAAAGTCGGCGCGAGTATGGCCACTGCGCTTGCCATTCAACGACATCCAGTGCTGCTCTACCCAGGGGTTTCCGGGTTTGTAGCTAAAGGCAACGTCGTAAGCCGGGCTCAACCGCCACTCCTTGTCTTCCAGCATAAAACCAAAGTTCTTGGAGTGATCATCGTGGTTGGTTGCTACGTGGTTAAACACCATACGGCGAAATAAGTCTACAGCGTCCGCCCGTGGCAACCGCAGCTGGCGGGCAACCTGAAACAGCTCTTCATAAGAAAACGCGCCAATGTCGTGATAGTTCACGTGCTTAATAGCGGTAAGCGTTTGAATGTGCTTTTTCTCATTGCCTATTCTGTCAAAGCGCTTGGTCACAAAATGGCGGCGGTTGCCTTCATCCAGCAAATGGCATGGCATCATATGAATGCCCGCTTTTGTGGCCATTAAGTAATACACATACTCCATAGCACCGTAACCGAGCGGGTCGCCAAAGGTTTGCTGAGATGGGTCGCGCTCTTTTACTCCGTCAAACTTCAGCAAGTAATGCTCAAAGCCCTCGGGCACAAGCCCCTGCCCTGAACGCACCTGGCTGAAGTCCTTATTAAACGCCAGTACCGCTTTTGGTCTTGCGCCACCGGCGCTGGTCCCAACCGCTAATAACGCCTGCATCATTTCTTTGTCTGCCGCGTCGTCAAAGTGCGTGCGCTGACGAAAGCCCTTTCGCGCATCGAGCACTTCCTGCGCTAATCTCATTAAGCTCTCAAGCTCAATGTCTTTGTTTTTGGCGTTGGTTTGATTCTTACGCGCGGGGTGATACTCAAGAGCGCCCATGCCCCGCTCGCCGGTATACTGAAGTCGTTCAAGCGGGCTCAGGGGTTCGGTACGATCGGGCTGTTGCGCAACCCATTGGTTCAGTACCGCATTACCAAAGTCGTCAGGCAAAGAGTCTGCCAACATACCCGGCAGACCTCTGAAGGTATCCCAATTTAACCCCGGAAAAGAGTAAATTCGTCCCTTCTCGGCAGGCATAGTTAAAGGCGCCAACGGAATGTTTTTTTCGACAAATTCAGATAAGTACTCGAACCGCGCAGCCGTGTCGCCTTTGTTATAACTTAAGGCACCGACAGGCTCGCCTTTGTAGCGAACTTCAATGGTATTAATCACCAGTCCAGCTCCTCATTGTCAGCAGGTTTCACACGCGTTTTACCGCTCGCCCGCTTCTTCTGCTTGGTGCTGCTTTTGAGTAGTTGCACAGGAGAAACGCCCTCGTCCGGGAACGCAGCCAGTAAATTGTCGATATGACCCAAAGCCTGAAGAATTGCGACATACGTCGGTAAGGTGCTTTTACCACCCTCCGCGGATTTAACGGCATTCAGTGAGACATTAGCTAAGGTAGCCAAGTCCTCCTGAGTTAAATCCTGGTTCAGCCGATACTGCCTGACTCGCTGACCAATGATTGATGAAACACGATCAGAATCCATATAACGAACCTTAAATAGGTTTTAAACTGATAATTAGAGTATAGCAGACTATTTAAGGAACGTAATTATTTTTATACAAAAGGCTTTAAATGGACTATAAATTAGTTAATTCATTTTATAAGCCTTTTAAAGGGCTATAAAAAACACTTGAAAGAGGGTTGTTAATAGCACTTGGTTTCGGTATGAATCGATAGTCCTATTTGACTGGCCTTGTTAGAGATATCGAGCTTTCCACAAAGCTACTCTTCGCTGCCCTTCATATACTCTTGATATCTACGACTAGCCTCTTCTTCGCTTATGTCTGGAGTTATTTGTAGAAACTTTTTAGCATATTTTTCAAATGCTTGAGCTTTGACTTTGGCAACCTCAGACTGAAGCTTAACTTCAACTTTCGCAAGAAGTTTCTGAAGTCGAGCAATTTCTCTTTTTTGTTCTACCACTACTTGTTTGTAATATCTAACATCGTATTTGTTTTCTTCCAATGCTGAATCTCCTTTTTGCAGTGGTTGGAGGCTATAGGACTGGCATCTATAACGCCTAGCGCATCAGCACGACAAGTACAAGTGCCATTACTTGGCTGCAGATTTAAGTGCCTTGAAGAATGCATCTTGTTCCGGCGCACCCTGGTCGTTATACAGAGCTTTATTCATAAGATTTGACCATGTATGAATGACATACCCACCATAGTTTTTTTCTTCAACCAAATCCCTAAGTGAATTTGCACCAAGCATCTTTTTAGCTAATTCAGTCGCAGCAGATTTCGTAATATGAATTTGTTCCCGATACTTTGTCACGTAAATCTTACTTTTGAATTTGACAGGAACACCAACTACGACAATTTCCTCATACGAGGTATGTAAAAACGTTTTATAGACACCATACAGAATGTCCCGGCGGGTACTGGCTCGGATCACATCTGGTAAATCACCAGGAAATATCTGAGTCGAAAGCTGGATTGTCGGTAGGGTGCCTAAATCGAGAACCTTGAAGGTACCATTTTCTTGACTGTAATCACTTTTGTCACTAATCATCGCACGTATCGAGTCGTACTGTTTGAGTTCAGCAGAATTAGCTGGCGAAACTGCGAACGCGACAAAAAACACCGTAATGATCAAGTTTGTAAATTTCATATTAAACCCCTCCTGTCCACCGACAGTTCTTGAAGCATCTAACGCTTTGCTAAGCTTACTTTAGCAACTCATTCAATATTTTTACTCGCTGCTCCTTTGTAGACTTTAAAACACCTTTCTCGTAGTTCACATATAGTGGACGTTTATTTTTCACGTAACCTTCTACTCCAAAGCAATATTTTCCAGTGGTGAACATAAGGTGTGGTTCGTTTTCTTCTACACCAAAATCACTTTCGTAGAAAAGGCCTGTTTCTAATAAGTAATCTACCCACGATTTATTCTCTGGAGTAACAGAGGCGATTTTATTGATCTCTGTATCTCCAATAAATGCATCAAGTTCTATAGTGATTGGCATCTCGTCGTCCAAGTTAAATATTTCAGCAAAAAACTTTTTAGTATTTGCATAAGTCTCTATCTCGCTTATAGATTCCTCTACTTTAGCTTCGTCAGCGCTAGATGAACGATATAAACTCTTAACAAGAGCTTCTAATTTACCATTAGAATCTTTCAAGTTACTCAATAAATGATTCGTAGCGTCGATTTGAGTTTTTACTTCTCTAGTTCTCAAAAACTCAAAGAAAAGTCCAGCCCATTGTTTACGTAAATGAACTTCTATATCATTGAAATTAGAGAAACCTTCAAAAGCATTATTCACCGGAGAGCGACGAACGTCATCAATAAACTTAAATATATTTTCTGCATCATCCTGTTTTTCTACCGCAGGGAAATTTATTTTATCAATGAATTTTTGATTTCTATTTTCTCTATATATGTGATGATTATTAAGAACTGAATTTCTTATATATGTGAAAACAGGAACATTTGCAGCTTTAGCTGCTTCATATTCAGCATTAGTAATAGATTTCGACTTATCTTTAACATACCCACCACCAAATCGACCTCCAATTATTAAAATAAAAAGTTGGCAATTTGATACTTCATGTACGCAAGCATCATGAGTATGAAGGTCAGGATGATAGAATACATCTCCATGTTCACTAAGAATTGGATCGAAACCAAACGATCTAACGAATTTGTTCAGTTGCTCTCTTACTTCAGATAAATCAAAACACGTAGAGCTGATAAAAACTTTTGGGATAGCCAATTGCTTCTCCTTTAAACTTAATATTTATATATTGTGCTTGCACACTTTGTAACTCGTTCAATTGATAGTTATTGGTTCTTAACTTACTGATAAAATGAAAATTCTGATCTTGAAGCCCTCTGAACAAGAAAAGGCAATTTGAGCATACTCAGTTACACTTTAATGGGCGCACATGTCTAAATTTAATTTTTCTTTATGTGACTGACAATAAACGACTTAAATGCACAGCACAATAACAAAACGCGCAATATTGTTGAGATAAGCGTGCAGTGCACGGTTAGCGTCATCCACTATTATTAATAACAGGATGACTAATCATTAATTGAAGTAGACAAAGAACTTTAAAAATACCAAAGGTGGACTCATAGATGACTAGTGAGAAGTTTCAGCGCTGCTCTACCTTGGGTTTTCCATAAATCCAATCTAAACCTTGCGTTAAGGTCGTTGGAAATGCGGTGGCATGCTTTGCATCCTCGACGATATTGAACTTGAGCGTGACAGATTCACCGGCTTCGGTAACAATTTTTTCCTTCAGTTTGTTGGCTCCGGCAACCATATCCTGCTTTTCTCCAAACTGCGGACGCTCAAGGCTTCCAACTGATATATAGACTTTAATGGGGCTGCGTGATTCATTCGGTTTTAAGCTCAACAAATGATGGTTGTTGAACCAAATTGACGGACTACCAAGCACATAACTACTAAACATAGTTGGGTGTTTAAACAGTATATAAGCACCGAACAACCCGCCCAACGAGTTTCCCACGTAGGTGCGCTCAGTTGCGCTTACTCGATAATTAGCCGCCATATATGGAAAAACCACTTCTCGTATGAAAAGCGCGTGCCCCTCAGCATTGCCAGTTGGCAACTTCCAATCATCTGCACGGCTTGGGGTGTAGTCACGAATACGGCTCGATGCACCTTTCGACCCTTTGGAGTATGACAAGCTGACAATAAAGGCTTCCTCCATTGCTCGACTATTCATCGGGAATCTTGTGGCACCAGAGGCTATTTGAAAGCTATACATACCATCGGTCAGGTAAATAACGGGGTAGACCTTATCAGTACTAGACCTATATGAGCGCGGCGTCTTAATGAAGACTGGATAGACGAGTTTACTCGCGGGGTCAGTTAACTCAACTGTCTTGCTTCTGGGGATTTCTACGGCGTCATTGGCGAAGGTTACTGGGCAGAAGATGAATAGGATGAGCACCCAAACTAACTTCATTATTGATTTCCTATCAGCTTGAGCAAGACGCTCAGAATGGTTAACGTACTTAACCAGTTTTCACTCTTGCATTCAATAGCTTTTACCTCGACCTCTGAATAACCTTTTGCTTATGTCCGCTAAGAGCGAACAACGGACACTTCGTATCTCTAACTTTTCACTCAAGTTGGCTAGTAAGAGTTTGGACTCATAAGTTTGAAATTTCGCGCTCCTATATCTTGGATCGCTATTAGGTCCTTTTTCTATCTTTACCCTGAAGTTCACTTAAATATTCACTTATTTGTTTCAGATCTTCTGCCATTTCTCCGATGGTAGGATAAGGGTCGCCTACAGAGGGGGCACTATCATGCCCAGTAAAGTATTTACTGCATTTAGCCATCGCTGCATTAATTTTTGAGACATCTATATCACTAATGTCTGTTAATTGCCCCAAGCGCTTTGTTTGAATCGCACGCTCGAATCTATTAACAACCTTGTTCAATAGCTTTTCTTCAATCAGTCGCTCCCAGCTCTCCCTCAGTAGACCGTAGAATTCGCGCGACACTCGTCTGAACTCACTATCAGTTCCATTTTGATCAATCCTTCTTACTGCTTGTAACTCTGCGTTAAGTTGTTTCACACGCTTGCTGGTCGTTAATGCTTCCCATGGAGCGCTATCTCTTACTATACCTGCGAAACCTCTTCTGGAGCGTTCTAACGCACAGCTACCATGAGGAGCATTCTGTTCTTCAGCAGCTTCAAGCAATAGTTTATAAAAAACAATGTCATGAGTGAAAACAATAACTTGTCGTAAAAGAGACTCTTTAACGAGTCTTTCTGCTACACGACTTCTCCACTGATGGCTAAGCGAGTTAACAGGATCATCAAAGATTACTGCCGATTTTCTATGATCAGCTTTCATCTCTGCCAGAAAAGCAGCTATCGCTATACAGCGCTGTTCTCCCTCACTGGCAATTTTTGATACCAAAGGTTCGCCACCCTCTTCAATCACAAGCTTTAGTTGTTGCGTGCCACTTCTGTTTCTTGTTTGGGCTTTTACAGAAAAACGGATAAATCCGAATTGTTTTAGCTCTTCAGAAAAAGCCTCCAATAGTGGAGTGACCACACCATTCTGGTAGATTTGAGATGCTAGAGTCGAGACAGGCCTTGTACTACATTCTCGGCCCAAAGCCTTCATTCTAGTGATAACTTTGTGCCTTCGAATGTTACTTATTATTGCTTCACGATTTTCAGTGACAAACTTTTTATCCTCGATCTGCTGTAGCTCTGTTTCTTTCTTTTGAATTAACTTTTGTAAGTCGGCGTTCGACTTGATGTTTTCATGCTCTGAAACAATTGATTCAATCAATTGCTTGAGTTCTTCCAGTACAGATATGTCAAGAGCATCTATCGACTCAGGGAGACGCGAAGGATCAATGAATAGGGGCTTGCGCGAGTTTAGTTGTTGAAATAATAACTCAAAACGTTTTTCTGTTCCGGGCCGTAACTTCTCAAACTCAATTAGCGCTGCCCTGTGCTCTTTTAGAGAAGGGGATTGGGATGAAATTAAATTAACCGCATGAGTAACTAGTTTTAGTGCGTCAGTTGCTTCTGTTGCAGCATTATCCGCTAAGAACTTACTGAGAGACTTAAGCCTTTCGGCACTCGTATCGGATACTCTCTGTAGGCAAAAGGGGCATGTATCTCCTTCTAATGGTGGAAAACTATGGCTTTTTTCCTCTTGCTCAATAAAACTTTTCGCCGCATTCCACATCGCTTGCCAACTGACACCTGCAACCGTATCTAAAGGCAAGTCCTTCAAAATAGCCACCTTTAGTTCATCAGCTTTCTTTTGTTTTTTAATATAATCTGATTGCAACAGCCTGAGTTTTCCGGCAGCTTTGTCTCCCAAGTACCGTAAGATGTCTTTAGACATATTGAGAAGCGGAGTTAAAAGTTCTTTCTGTTGATTGAGAGACGACTTTTTAGACTCTGCTGTCTGCATTTTATCTCTAATTATCGCTGAGCGAAGAGCCTCAATAGATTCAACCTCTTTAGATGACACAGTATATTGCTCAAGTTCACTTTCTTCGCTTTTGGAAGATAGATTGTTTAAAAATCGGGCTGCAGAAGTTGTCGAGTTAAGAGTTGGAATTGTTACTAGGCCATTTCCCGGCATAATATCCTCGTCAACTCTTGCCTTCACTTGGTTAATCGCTTTTGTTAACTCGGCAAGAAGGTTAAGTCCTGTGGGTTTAAAGCCCAATTCATCTTCTTTGTTGACATAATGGTAAGCAGAGGAGCTATCGAATACTCGAATAGCTTTCAAGGCATCATTACCAATAGCACCGGGGGTCCAGCGGAAGGTATAATTATTAGCGTTTACTTCTACGGTTATGCCTGCCTCAGGTTGAGGGTTTTGAGCCTCAAAAACATTTCCGATAATTTGAGGGCTATCGCCCCGAGTCAAACAAGCGTCCTTTAATATGTTTGTATAGCTAGACTTTCCCGCACCATTATCACCGTAAACGATAAACAATCCAGATTTTGAGAAGGTTAGACACTGATTTTCAGCTAATATTCCAACTCCTTTTACTTCGGATAGCTGAGCTAGATTGACTGTCTGTTGTTCATGCGTGAGCCCCGAGAAGTTAAGGGGCTCTTCAGCGGTGTTGACGTTAAGGTGGGTGGGTTCTATTTGATGTTCTTCTAAAGCAACGTCATATACTTCATCCAAGTGTTCCTGTGTCAACTCGCCATGTTTTAGAGTTAACCTAACTGTATGCTTCCACCATATTGGCTTGTCCTCTATCCATTGAGAAATATGTTCAATTGGTGTCATAAATTAATCCTTTAAATTCAATTAGATCCAGAGCAAGCTGTAGTGCCCTCAGCGTAAAACGTGGTTATTACACTATAGTTGCCCACGTTAAAACGAAAAGCTCTAAACGACTACTTTGTATTATTAGTTAAATTTAATCAATGACTAAGCTATTAGAAGCATATGGAGTTAAGTTAATTCCTTATGAATTATTACAACTGGGAGCGACCACATCAATTTAATAATGGCCTACCACCGGCTAAAGCAGAGAAATTAGCTAAAAAGGTGTCCGGGTTTTGTTGACCACTACACTTAGAATAGTGCGCGTTTTGTTATTGTGTTGTGTATTTAAGTCGTTTATTGTCAATTACATAACAAGAAATCAAAGTTGGATATTGTGCGCCCGTTAGGATCTAATTAAGCATACTCCATTTACTTTCGCTTATTCAGAGCGTTTCAAGGTTGAAATCTTTTTAGCTCAGTAACTTAAAGCTAGGTAACTAGCAGTTTAAGGAGTGACAAATTGTGCGCGCACAATATACTAATGTTATACGCTAAATAAGCTTGAGTAGAATCATGGAATTTATAGATAGTCATTTAGATCGTGTTAGCCCAAAACCATTTGTCGCTTGGTTTTTGGTAAGTGCTTTGCTTTGGGGGGCGTCAATTTTTGGGATGCCATTAGATTTCGTTATTGGCAACGCGACTTACCTTAACGTCGTTTATGGAACTGTAATATGTACGGTGATTATGTTTTTGAGCTGTATTCTTCTTCCTTGCTCGTGGGTTAAAGATCGGTTTTTCGAAAAGGCGCATAGTGTCTCTAAGTTGTTTTCTGACACTGCCCTAGGTGCATCGGGGGTCATCGCAATCGTAGCCTTACATAATGATAAATATAAAGCGTCAGCATTGCTCCTGCTAGGTGTTTTGGTCTATGTGCTGGTCGGAAACCATATTTTCCATAGTATATTTAACGAAAATAAAGGAAGCCGCAGGTTCTTTAGGAAGATTGACGAGATATCCGGAACAAAGCTAGGCGATGACGCAGAGATGGAGAGAAATATAGAAAAAACGGCGTTGGCTGTAACTGCTTTAGTGGTCTCGATGGTGGTTGGCGGGCTATTCTATGTTTTTTCTACCATTCGCCCATAACAAGTCGCGCCACTCGGACGCACTAAAAGTGCGCCGGTGGTGCGCTTTGGCGTTAAGTGATAAGGAAACTTTCTTGATTTTTCGCACTTTCATCGTTGTTCTTTGCTTAATTCCATGCTTCTCTTACGGTAGTGAAGCGTACTTGAACGCCGCAGAAAAACAGTTCGAGTCGTTGCTGGAGTTATTACCTGAAGATGAAAAAAGAGAGTGGAAACATAGAGACTTTGAAGAAGTCATGGATTACTCCAATAAACTGGATGAATTAAAAAAGACTGCTGAGTACATACGAAACCAATCGGACTCTAGTGACGTCGATGGAATACTAGCTTTCTCATTTTTAGCAGATGCTATTCAATACGAGCTAGACTTAAAAACTTCGCTCGTAAATGATCTTGGACTACACCTTTATAGATCTTATGAGATCAATAATGTAAATCCCGTAAGAAAAGCAATAGAGGCAGAGCTAGTGGCGTTGCAAAATGCGAGCGGGGCACTACAACTACAAAGTAAGTTAACAAAGTACTTTAAACTTCAGCGAGAGATAGCAGAGCTTTCGAAGAACCCTCCAACCAAGATGACTCTAGAATATAGGCCTCAGGACAATGCATGGGATAGCGACCCAGAATTAGTGAAAAAATATGTACTTTTTGACTGGTTAAGTGCATTAAGCAAATTGAAAGAAAAGTTATATGAGCTACAAAAAATAAAAGATAGTTTTGCTTCGTTTAACTATTTGAGGTTAAAAGACCCAATAGCATTTGTGTCGCTGGGAGCTCAACTTGCGATATTGTTAGTGGCAGTAGCGGGATATTTGATAAGTTACACTGAAAAACCATCGATTAAGGTCGTCGCGTCTCTAGTGGCAGCATCAATGCTTTTGTCAGTGTTCTTGGTTTTTGTTAGCTCTAGCACGATTTTCAATCTTATTGTTCAAGCGAGTATTCCAAGTTTGTTTATCGCGTATTGGGTTTATCGCAATTCACATAACAAGAAAGTGCAGCCAACCGCTGACGGCCGCGGCTGATTTAAGGGTCAGCGTCCGCTCCTAGCACAGGGCTGCCGTAGCAGCCCACTAACAATCAAACCTCAATCGACTCCGAAATATCAAGTGCGTCATCCACTTCAATTCCAAGGTAGCGCACAATTCTGTAAAACTAGTAATAAAAAAAGCCCGCTAAAAGCGGGCTCCAGAATCATGTCAGTGAGGCATCGAACCTGACAACGTCAGGCTACCGATACTCTTCAATGCTCGGGCATGAGCACATCAGGTTACGGTCGCCGAATACGTCATCTATACGGTTTACTGTTGGCCAGAACTTGTCGTAACCAACGGCTTCAACCGGGTAGGTTGCCGTTTTTCTGTCGTATGGGCGGTCCCATTCTGCGTCGGTAATATCGGCCAGTGTATGCGGTGCATTTACCAGCGGGTTGTTGTCTTTTGGCCATTCACCGGCGGCTACTTTCTCGGCTTCGGCTTTAATACTAACCAAAGCTTCAATAAAGCGGTCCAGCTCAGCTTTAGACTCAGACTCGGTCGGCTCAACCATAATAGTACCCGCTACCGGGAAGCTCATGGTTGGCGAGTGGAAGCCGTAGTCCTGCAGGCGCTTAGCCACATCAATTTCAGCAATGCCGGCGGCGTCTTTCATTGGGCGCAAGTCGATAATGCATTCGTGCGCGACACGGTTGTTGCGACCACGATACAGAATTTTGAAGTGCTTACTCAGCTTCTCAGCCAGGTAGTTGGCATTCAAAATAGCGGTTTCTGACGCTTCACGTAAGCCGCGGCCGCCCATCATGGCAATGTACATCCACGAGATGGTCAGAATGCTGGCACTACCAAACTGCGCTGCAGATACCGCGCCGTTACCGGCTTTAGGCCCGTCTATATTCACAATGGAGTGGTTTGGCAGGAATTCAGCCAGGTGCTGCTTCACACCAATAGGACCCATGCCAGGGCCGCCGCCACCGTGCGGAATACAGAAGGTTTTGTGCAGGTTCAGGTGCGATACGTCCGAGCCAATGTAACCCGGTGAGGTTACGCCAACCTGTGCGTTCATGTTGGCGCCGTCCATGTAAACCTGACCACCGTAGTTATGAACCAGGTCACAAATGTCTTTAATGCCTTCTTCGTAAACGCCGTGCGTTGAAGGGTAAGTCACCATAATGCACGACAGGTTTTCGCCAGCTTCTTCTGCTTTGGCTTTTAAGTCGTCCATATCCACGTTGCCGTGCTTGTCACAGTCAACCACCACTACTTTCATGTTCATCATCTGAGCTGAAGCTGGGTTGGTACCGTGGGCAGAGCTTGGAATAAGGCAAATGTTGCGGTGCCCATCGCCGCGGCTTTCATGATACTTCTGAATAGCCAACAGGCCTGCGTACTCACCCTGCGCACCAGAGTTCGGTTGCATAGACATAGCGTCGTAACCGGTTACGTCAATTAACCATTCCGACAAAGTGGAAACTAACTCGTAATAACCCTGCGCCTGCTCTGCCGGGCAGAACGGGTGCAACTGACCAAACTCAGGCCATGTCACCGGAATCATCTCGGCGGTGGCGTTAAGCTTCATGGTGCACGAGCCCAGAGAAATCATTGAGTGGTTCAGGGCTAAGTCTTTGTTTTCCAGCTTTTTAATATAACGCAGCATTTCGGTTTCTGAATGGTACTCGTTAAACACCGGATGCTGTAAATACTGAGACTGACGAACTAAGTCAGCTGGAATAGATTCTACGTCACCACCGGCAACACGGCTGTCTAATACGTCGATATCTAAACCGTGGTTGTCGCCAAACAGCGCGGCAAATAAGCTTTCAACGTCGTCACGCGTTTTGGCTTCGTCCAGGCTGATACCGAACATGCCTTCGCCGTCAACGCGTAGGTTAAGACCCAGCGCTTTGCTGCGCGCCAATACGTCTGCGGCGTTTTCTTTCATTTCAAAGGTTAGGGTGTCAAACCAGTGGCTGTTCACCAGCTTCACGCCTTTGTCCTGCATGCCTAAGGCGACAATGTCGGTTAAACGGTGAATGCGGTTGGCAATACGACGCAAGCCGTCAGGGCCATGGTACACAGCGTAAAACGACGCCATGTTCGCCAGCAGAACCTGCGCGGTACAAATGTTCGAGTTCGCTTTTTCACGGCGTATGTGCTGCTCACGGGTCTGCATGGCCATACGCAATGCAGGGCGTCCGCGCGAGTCTTTAGAAACACCAATAATACGGCCAGGCAAAGAGCGCTTAAATTTGTCACGGGTAGCGAAGAACGCGGCGTGAGGACCACCATAGCCCATTGGCACACCAAAGCGTTGCGCGTTACCGAACACCATGTCCGCGCCCATTTCGCCCGGTGACTTCACCATTAACAGGCTCATTAAGTCAGAAGCAACGGCAACAATGGCCTTCTTCTCCTGCAACTCGCCGATTAACTGTTCAATGTTGTGCAGCTGGCCTTGTTTGTCCGGGTACTGTAATAACGCACCAAACACGTCATGATCGGAAGCTTCACGCGCCGGTCCGACAATAATGTCGAAACCAAAGTACTCGGCACGGGTTTTCACCACGTCGATGGTTTGCGTGTAAACGTTGTCAGCAATGAAAAACGCGTTGGATTTTTTGTTTTTAGAAACCCGCTTCGCCATGGCCATAGCTTCGGCAGCGGCAGTCGCTTCGTCCAGCAATGAGGCGCTGGCTAAATCTAAGCCGGTTAAGTCCATGGTCATTTGCTGGAAGTTAAGCAGTGCTTCTAAACGGCCCTGAGCAATTTCCGGCTGATACGGCGTGTACGCGGTATACCAACCCGGGTTTTCCAGCACGTTACGCAAAATAACGTTCGGCACTACGGTGTCGTAGTAGCCCATACCAATGTACGAGGTACAAATTTGGTTCTTTTTCGCGATGTTTTTAAGACGAGCCAGAGCTTCGCGTTCAGTTTGCGGCTCCCCTGTCTGCAGGAACGGTTCACGCAGAATCGCACCAGGCACAGTGTCTTTGGTTAATGCTTCTAAAGAATCTACACCCAGCTCAGCCAGCATGGCTTTTTGCTCATCAGCACTTGGGCCAATATGGCGGCTAATGAATTCATCGTGGTGCTCTAATTGCGTCAGGGTAGTACTGCTCATTTAACTCAGCCTCGTACATTTATCGGAAATTTATCGAAAACTTATCGGATACAAAAAACAATGAACCCCGGCTAATTTCCGGGGCTCAGGACGCTCTGTGTCATTGGTGCTATGCGCCAATGGCCTCAGTCTTCGTCGATTGAAGCCTCGTAAGTGTTGGCGTCCAGCAAGTTGTCCAGCTCGCTGCTGTCATCTGCTTTTATACGGAATAACCAGCCGTCACCGTAAGGGTCGTTGTTAACGGTTTCAGGGGCATCTTCCAGGTCTTCGTTAATCGCAACCACTTCACCTGTCATTGGTGCGTAGATGTCGGATGCTGCTTTTACAGATTCAGCTACAGCAATGTCGTCGCCTGTTGCCACTTTGTCACCTACGTCAGGTAACTCAACAAACACCATATCGCCAAGAAGTTCCTGCGCGTGCTCAGAGATACCTACTGTAAAGGTACCGTCGCCCTCGTCACGAACCCACTCGTGAGTTGATGCGTATTTCAAATCTGCTGGAATATTGCTCATTTTACTTTCCTTCTAACCGGCGTACCCGGAATGTATTGAATCTTGTTCGATTATAAAACAGATTGACCGTTTCTGACGAAACCTGGCTTAACTACCTTCACCGGCATTTGTTTTTTACGCATTTCCACTTCCGCTGTATCACCAACACTTGATGGAACGCGAGCCATTGCAACTGAGAAACCAAGTGTAGGCGAGAATGTACCAGAAGTGATGATACCTTCGCCACCCTCAACGGTTACTTTTTGACCGTGACGCAGTACACCTTTCTCTTCCATCACAAGGCCGACTAACTTGTCGTGACCTTCAGCTTTTTTCTGCTCTAATGCTTTACGACCAATAAAGTCGCGATCAGCCGGTTCAAACGCTACGCTCCAGCCCATATTGGCTTCCAGCGGCGTGATGTTCTCATCCATGTCCTGACCATACAGGTTCATGCCAGCTTCTAAGCGCAGTGTATCACGAGCACCCAGTCCACATGGAGCAACATCGGCTTTTAGCAAGTCATTCCACAGGGCTTCAAGCTGCTCAGCCGGAACCACAATTTCGTAGCCTTTTTCGCCGGTGTAACCTGTGGTCGCAATAAAGTAATCACCAACGTCTTTCCCGACAAAAGGCTTCATGCCGTCAATTTCTGCGTACTGCTCTGCGGTTAATACACCCTGGATTTTGTCAGCGGCTTTAGGGCCCTGCAAAGCCAGCATACCCATGTCGTCACGCTCTTTGGTGGTGACATCAAAATCGGCCGCAACTTTTTCAATCCATGCCAGATCGCGGTCACGGGTTGCTGAGTTAACGACCATGCGGTAGGCATTTTCTGAGAAGAAATACACAATAAGGTCATCAATAACACCGCCGTTTTCATTCAACATACTGGTGTATTGTGCTTTGCCTTCGGTTTTTAGCTTGGCAACGTCGTTAGCCAGCAGGTAACGCAAAAACGCCTGAGCCTGAGAGCCTTCTACGTCAACAATGGTCATGTGCGACACATCGAAAACACCGCAGTCACGGCGTACAGCATGGTGCTCTTCAATTTGTGAACCGTAGTTCAGCGGCATGTCCCAGCCGTGAAAATCAACCATCTTTGCACCCGCTTTTACGTGTGCTTCGTACAGTGGCGTTCTGCTACCCATACCGTGTTCCTTTTCTGTTCACTTTATGTGCGTGTGTATGGGCGCAAATTATAGGCGTGATTCGTTTAAACTTAAAATCAATAATGCTTATAATGGTATTAATTTTTCAAATACCCAGCAATGACTTTATAAAGCGAACCAATGAAACATTTATCCTTAGAAGCCTTACGCAGTTTTAGTGCAGTGATTGAGCTGGGCAGTATGACACTTGCCGGCGAACGCATGGGGCGCTCTCAGCCTGCTATTAGTCTGCAGCTTAAAAAGCTGGAGCAGCAACTGGGCGTTGAACTACTAACGCGCCAGGGCAGCGGCTTTGCTCTTACCGCCGACGGTGACGTGCTGTTTGACTACGCGCAGCGAATGTTGGCGCTGAATGATCAGGCCTGGGCGCAGTTCGAACCGCAACAGGTTAGCGGTAAAGTTAGGCTGGGTATTACCAGTGAATTCGCGTCCAGTCTGTTGCCCAAAGTGCTGGGTCAGTTTGCTCAGGTTTACCCACAGGTGACGCTGCAGGTGACTTCGGCGTTGAGTAAAGACTTACTGTCCGGACTAGGGCAACAGTTTGATATTATTCTGGCACTGCGCGAACAGACCAATAAAAGTGACGTTTTGATTCAGCGCGAAGAGTTGGTTTGGGTGGGCTTACCTGGCTTATTAGAGCAACCCGGCTGGCCTATGGTAGTTGCTCCTGAAGGCTGTATTTATCGTCGCAGGGCAGAACAAAGCTTACAAAGGGCGCATCAGCCTTATCGTATCACTTATACCAATACAGACTTCTCGGGACTGACTGCAGCATTGAACAGCGGACTAGGCATTACCGTTCTGGCTAAAAGTACGGTACCGAAGGATATTCCCATATTGGAAAGTTTTTCTGATAACAAACCCTTACCCAACCCCGGCTCTGTAAACGTCATTATGCGTCTGGCCGGCGGTGCCTCAAGCGCTGCCTCTCAATTAGCCGACTACCTGAAAGCGCGGATTTGAACATCTCACCTGACGTGAACGTCAGGCTACGAGAGCTGAGCTACGGAATAGGTGGCGCCTATGGTTGGTACGTACTGGTCAGGGAGTGTGCAGCGCCATGGATGGCGCTGCCCAAGCCCCCCAGGGATGGGTTCACGGGCGGCTCCCAGACCAGTATGTAGCAACCACCGCCACCTAGCCCAGAGCCACTTCGGCTAGCTTGCGTTTTAAAAAGGTGAGTTTGTTTGGCAGTGCGAAAGCCAGGGCTCGTAGGCCTTTTACTACTGGGTTTGCTGTGCCGAAACCGCGTTTGAACGTTTCCATTGCGGCTATCATTAACTGAGTGTCGGCTTTGCGCTCGCGCTGATACGTACTCAGCGAGCGGTGCAATTGCGCCAGCGAGGATAAATCCACACCCTCAAGTTTCTCGGTTAAGGCTTTCACGTCACCAAAACCTAAGTTTGCGCCCTGCCCGGCCAGCGGATGAATGGTGTGAGCCGCGTCGCCAGCCAAAACAATACGATGCTGATACCATTGGCGAGCGTACTGCATTCTAAGCGGGAAGGCTTTTATATCAGAAACACACTCGCAACCGCCTAATACCCGCCCTGACTCTGTTTCCACCTGTTTAGCAAAGCGCTCAGCGGGCTCATTAAGCAAGTTTCTGGCGAGAGCTTCATCGGCAGACCAGACAATGGAAACCGTATGGGAGTCAGGCGTTGGCAAAAGCGCCAGCGGCCCGGTAGGTAAAAACACCTGACGAGCCACGCCATTGTGCGGTTGTTCGGTGCGAATGTTGGCCACAATGCCTTGCTGCCCGTAGTCCCAGAAGGAAATTGGTAATTCAGCATACTGGCGCACTTTCGAACGGCCACCGTCAGCTCCAATTATAAGATCAGCTGACAGTAACCACTCACCAACTTCTATTTCTGCGGGGTGAGACTCATCGCCGCCGTGAACCATTGTCCACTGCTGCGTCTGCAATATCTCAACACCTGCCTGCTCGGCACGTTGCCACAGAAAATGCTCCACCACGTTGTTTTCAACTATAGCGCCTAGATCTTCGGCGTTAATTTCCTTTGCTGAAAACTCAATGTGTGCCGGGCTGTCTTTGTCCCACACTTGCATGCTCTGGTAGGGGCCGCTTCGGTGTTCCTGCACTAAAGGCCAGGCTCCGCAGTCTTTTAATACGCTGCGACTGCGATCATTCAATGCGCTCACCCGTAAAGCCAGCTCTTCAGAAAGTTCAGGCTGCGAATGTCTTTCCAGCACCATCACTCGCCGGTTCTGTTGAGCCAGGCGTATCGCCAGGCTCAGACCAATCATGCCGCCACCAACAATCACAACATCTAACTTTTTGCGTTTCATGGTCATGGTTTCATCCCCATGGTTAAGCGTGCAAAGGCGGATTTCAGCGGCGAACAATGCTGCAGTAACATCAGCGCACTATTGCGACCCACAACGGTGGGTAAATAATGGTTGGAGAAACCACGCACCAGGCCGTCGGTCAGCTTAATAATGGCCTGATAGTCGCGTTCGCGGTTCTGCTCGTAGCCTTGTAAAACGCGGAAATTACCGGGGTCATCGGTTGTTGCCAGTACTTCACATAAAACTTCGGTGTCCCGCAGGCCCAGATTAAACCCCTGCCCGGCAATGGGGTGTAAGGCATGCGAGGCGTTACCAATAATAACACTGCGGTGATGGGTTGAGCGTTTAGCCCGGCGTAAAATAAGCGGATAAAAAACGCGTTTTGACACACCAGAGAATAAACCGGCGCGGTAGCCAAAGGCCTGCTGACAACGGTGTAAAAATTCGGTATCTGACCATTGTTCGGCGGCTTCACGCTGCTTTTCGGTAAAGCTCCACACCAATGAGGCCTGCGAATTCTGCATAGGCAACAAAGCAATGGGTCCGGCTTCGGTAAAACGCTCAAAAGCCCAGCCATCTAAGGGCTGTTTCATGTCTAAGGTGGCAATGCAGCCAAACTGACCGTAGTCGTAGGTATCGGATTTTAATTCTAGCTGTTCGCGCACTAACGAGTTCTGGCCGTCGGCGCCAATCAGCAATTTGGCCTGCAATTTCTGTGCGTTATCCAGAGTGAGTTCCACGTAATCCTGCTGCTGTTGCAGTGACTCCAGTCGCACACCGGACAACCAGTTTAAATTAGGCTGCTGCTGGCAACTGAGGTACAAGTTATTCACCAGCTCTGAAGCCGAAACAACTCGGCCTAAGGCTTCAACCTTTTCATACTCCGCATGCAATTCGGCGGCTCCCGCAAAACCGCGATCCGAAATGTGAATGTGTTTTATTGGCGTGCTGTCAATGCCATCGAGCGCGCCAAGGCTTTGTAACCGCTTTGCTGAGGCAGCTGCCAGCGCAATAATGCGTTTGTCGGCAGGCGGACCTTCGGCTCGCGGTTCACACACCACAATACGCCAGTCCGGCCGCTGCTGCGCCAGCATTAAGCCGGTTAAGGCACCCACTAAGCTGCCCCCGGCTATAACCACATCAGCCTGAGTTACTGGCTTTTCATCCATTCTTCAATCTCTTCAATGGTTTTTGGTACGCCCGCGGTCATGTTGTCAAAGCCATCGGCTGTTACTACCAGGTCATCTTCTATACGAATGCCAATGCCGCGCCACTTTTCATCAACCTCGGCGTCTTCCGGAATATAAATGCCCGGCTCTACCGTCAGCACCATGCCGGGCTTAAAGGAAACCGGCTCGCCTTCACTGTTGCGATAACGCCCCACATCGTGAACGTCCAGACCCAGCCAGTGGCCTAACCCGTGAATAAAATAGGTTTTCCAGCGCTGCTCTTTGAAGTTCTCTTCAGCGTCACCGGTTAAAATACCAAGCTCCGTCAGACCGTCGCTAATGACCCGCGCTGCGGCTTCGCTCGCATTAACCAGGTTACTGCCGGGTTTTATTTCAGCAAAGGCGGCCTGCTGGGCTTTCAGCACTAAATTGTAAAGTATGCTCTGTGGCTCACTGAACTTTCCATTCACCGGGAAGGTGCGGGTAATATCGGCGGCATAGCCCTGATATTCCGCACCGGCATCCACCAGCAGTAAATCGCCGTCATGCAGAACGTCTCGGTTGTCGGTGTAATGCAAAATGCAGGCGTTTGCACCGCCGCCGCTAATAATGCCATACGCCGGATGCAAAGCGCCGTTCATAGCAAACTCGTGATGCAACTCCGCCGCTACCTGATACTCGTGTTTACCGTCTTCGACAAAACGCATAATGCGACGAAACGCCTGCGTGCTAATACGTGCCGCTTCTTTCATTACCGCTATTTCTGCGGCTGACTTAATTAAACGCATGGCGTCCAGGTCAGGCCGTAAATCAGACAAGCTTTGAGGCGCCAGCTTACCGCTTCGTCTGGCTTTAACACTCACTTCGTCACGAGCCTCGCTGACTAACTCGGCCAGCATTGAGTCTTCGCCCATGGGGTAAAAAACCGATTCAATGCCCTGCAACAATTCGGGTAAGCGCTCGGGCAAGGTATCTAGGTCTTCTGCGCTGTCGACAGCTAAGGCTTCAACGGCATTTTCATAACCCAGACGCAAGCCATGCCAGACTTCGTGCTTCGGGTCCTTGTCCTGACAGAATAAAACACTGCGTGGGTTGCTGTCGTTGATCAGCAGCAATACAGCGTCCGGTTCGTTAAAACCGGTTAAATAGAAAAAGTCGCTGTTTTGCCGGAACGGAAACTCGGTATCGTTGCTACGGGTAACTTCACTGCTGGCTGCAACCAGTGCCAGTGAGTTTGGCGGCAACAATTGCAATAACTGCTGCCGGCGCTGGTTAAATTCGTCCTGCGGAATAACGTCTTTCATCAACGACCTCAACTCCGTCAGTAATTAATGTAAAGTTTTAGGCGGCTGGTTCGCGGGCTGTTCTTTTCGGCCTAACTCGGTGTAACACATCATGGCTGAAATACGCAGATACTCGACAATTTCGGTGTAGGCTCGTTCTTCTTCCTCATCACCGTCATCGGTAAATTCTATTTTTGCCAGCTCGACCATGTCTTCAATGGCTTCTTTTAAGTCACCACTTAAGTTGGTCATATTTTCCTGATTAACACCATAGCCCACTAAAAAGGCGTTAACCCAGCCAGCCAGTGCGCTTAAGCGGTCAGACAACGGTGTGGTGTCTTCAGGTAACAACAAGCGGTAGCCTAAATCTTCATCGCCCAGCGAGTGTTCAATTTCTTCGGCCTGCTGTTGCAGCAAGTTCTCCAGCTCGACGGGCAAGCCCTGGCCGTCGTATGCCAGGTCTGACATTAATATCATTAATTCATTGCTTTTGGCGTCACTACCGGTGGCTATTAGCCCGGTTAACATGCCCTGCACTTCCGACGCACTTGGCGTCATATCGTATTGTGCGTAAAGCTCAACTAAACGGTCATAATTAAAACGAGTCGACATTCACATTCTGCCTTTGGTTAATCTTGCCCTAATCCTAACACTGGCTTTACGTAATCGCTAGCTGACAAACACCGGTAGCTCATGCCATAATGCCGTTATCAACGCTGTTGAGTCAGTTGCAAGGAGTCTTTGAATGACCGCAAAAACCATGGATATAAAATTGCTGGAACGTAATTACAAGGTCGCTTGCCCCATTGGGCAGGAGAGTGCGTTACAGCAAGCGGCGGATGCGCTTAATGAAAGGCTTGAAGAAACCAAAGAACGGACCCAACTGACCAATGTGGAACAGATAGCAGTAATGACAGCCCTGAATTTGTGTCATGAATGGATTCAGGATCAAAATGAACAGTCTGCAAAAACTGCTAAACTGGAAGAGAAAATTCAGTTGCTTCAGGCAACCATTGAACAGGCTATGAGTGAGCAACGCTCACAACGTAATCGTTAACGGTTAACCTAAAGCAACAATGTAAACCCTTTTGCGGTTTCCTGGGGTGTTTGCCAGCAGGCTTATGTCCCTGAGCCGATGCTTGTATTAAAAGGGGATCACTGGCCTGCCATGAGCAAGCCCGGCTTGAACCGGGAAGCCTACGGCAGATACCATTTGCTCCCCGCCTTGAACCAATGGGTTCAAGGGCTACAGCCAGCAGCGGCACCTTGGGAAGCCACCCTCATTTTTGGCGATCCGCCTTTTCTTCAGCAACAATGGCTTTAACGTCCTGCAACAGTTGCTGAGCATCGAAAATAATACCGTCTTTAATGGTATACTGAATACCTTCGGTACGCATTGGCTGATTATTATCATCCAGTTTAAAATGCCCGGTGCCATACAGCACTTTAAAGTTGTCCATCGGGTTTTCGTTCACAATGACCATATCGGCTTTTTTACCAATGGCCACTGAACCAATGTCGTCTTCCATATTCAGTGCTTCGGCACCTGCCAGGCTGGCAGCATGAATAACCTCTAACGCGTTTAAACCCGCTTCACGCAGTAATTCCAGTTCACGGATGTAACCAAAGCCATAAATTTTGTAGATGTAGCCTGAATCCGAGCCGGTGGTAATACGGCCACCGTTTTCATGGAAGTCCTTCAAAAACGTCATCCATTTCTGATAGTTCTTTTTCCAGGCAATTTCGTTGTCCGTGGTCCAGTCAAACCAGTACGAACCATGCGCATAGCGGCTGGGTTCAAAAAAGTCCCATAACCGGGGCAGAGTATATTCGTCATGCCAAATGGCCTGACGCTCACGCATTAGGTCACGCGAGGCTTCGTAAATGGTTAAGGTGGGGTTAATGGTAAAGTCGAGTTCAATGAGTTCGTCACGCACCGCGTTCCATTTTTCAGAGCCCGGCTCTGCCGCCTGCTTCCATAAGCGCCCGGCTTCTTCAAAACGGTTTTGTTCGTTGTTGTAATTATAATCTGCCGGGTAGTCCTGCACGCGCTGCTCTTCAAACAAGGCTTCCGGCAAACCATACCAATGCTCCATTGAGGTTAAGCCTGAACGTGCTGAATCTAATGCGTTCATTGACATCACATTAAGCTGCGCATGATGCATCATAGTGCCTAAGCCCTGCTTGTTGGCTTCGTCCAGCGCCGCTTCCATAACCTTACGCGAAGCACCGAAAAACTTAATGCCTTTTGCGCCCTGGTCTTTTATATAACGAACCCACTCGCGTGCCTGTTCGCCATTATAAATGGGCTTATCCCAGCCTTGTCCAAAACCAACGTAGGGAATAATTCGCGGCGACGTAATGCGGTTGTCCGCAGCGCGTTTCTCATGCCACTGAACCCAGTCCAGGCCATTAAAACTGCCCGGCTCTCGAATGGTGGTAATACCATGTCCTAACCATAGCTTCAGCACGTATTCCGCCGGAATGCCTTTTGCCGAGCCGCCAATGTGCCCGTGCATATCGACAAAGCCGGGCAGAATGTATTTGCCGCTGACATCCAGTTCTTTGTCGTTAGCGCCCGCTTCGGGCCGCCCTTCCGGCTTAATTGGCACGCCTGGGTTACCCACGCTGACAATATTCACAATACGGTCGTTCTCAATGACAATATCCACCGGGCCAAATGGCGGCGCACCTTCACCGTTAATTAATGTGCCGCCACGTAAAACAAGGCGTTCGTATGGACCTTCGCCACGGTCACGTTCCGGGGCTTTAGGTGGCGCTTGCACAGCATAGGCTGCAACCGTAAAAGCCATGGCAACCATGGCTAAAGCTATCGTTTTTATTGTTTTCATCGGTTATCCTCAGACCATTCTTCAGCGTTTTTCTAAAAGCAGACTCTAGCATGACCCGACACAATCTCCGACGCAAGTTACAGCAGATTCGCCGCAATTTACCCGCCGAACAGCAACAGACGGCGGCGCGCGAGGTTGCCAACAGACTGCAACAGCGTTTAAGTCATCTGCAACCAGAACAAACCACAGTAGCCGTATATAAAAGTTTTGACGGTGAACTGCCGACCTTTCCCGTTATTGAAACACTGTGGCAACTAGGGTTTAACACCGTTTTGCCGGTGCTTCACCCTTTTGCTAAAGGTCATTTGCTGTTTTTACGCTATACTCCTGATACCCCAATGACGCTCAACAAGTACGGTATTCAGGAACCTGAATTAAACGTACAGAACATGGTGCCGCTATCGAACATTCAGATACTACTGATGCCGCTTGTCGGATTCGATCAAAACGGAAACCGGCTGGGTATGGGCGGCGGCTATTATGATCGCACTCTGGCTCAATGGCATAATGGCAACAGACCGAATTTATTTCCTATCGGGTTAAGTTATAACCAGCAACAGGTTGAGCACATTCCTGTCGAGAGCTGGGACATTCCATTGCCGGAAGTGATAACACCGGCAAAACACTGGCGTTTCTGAAGCAAAGAAACGTCGATAAAAACCAACAAATTCCTTATACTGGCGTATAAAAAACAAACGGAGAAAAACGCTCATGTCAGGCAACGCTGATGCACTCAAAAAAGCGGCAGCAGAAGCTGCTATGCAATACATTGAAGACGGCACTGTGGTCGGAGTCGGCACCGGCTCAACGGTAAACTTTTTTATCGATGCCCTGGCCGAACGAAAGCATGACATAGAGGGTGCGGTATCCAGCTCTGAAGCCTCAACCGAGCGCCTGAAATCGCACGGCATTGAAGTGTTTGAGCTTAACTCGGTTGTGGAGGTACCCATTTACGTAGACGGGGCTGACGAAATTACTGAGCACGGTCAAATGGTTAAAGGCGGCGGTGGCGCATTAACGCGCGAGAAAATTATTGCCGCAGTAGCCAGGAAGTTTGTTTGCGTTGCAGATGAAAGCAAAATGGTTGGCCGCCTGGGTCAATTCCCGGTGCCGGTTGAAGTTATTCCCATGGCGCGTTCGTACGTGGCCCGAGAAATTGTGAAGCTGGGCGGAGACCCGGTGTGGCGTCAGGGTTTTACTACCGACAACGGCAACTGGATCCTCGATGTGCATAACTTCGATATTATGGAGCCAATGAAACTTGAAGCTGAGCTGAATAATATTGTCGGCGTGGTCACTAACGGGCTGTTTGCCCAGCGCGGCGCTGATATCGCTTTAATTGCTCGTGAAGACGGAGTACAAACCCTGAAGGTAAGTGGCTAATGCAGATATCCCTGGCAAAAGACAAAATCAAAGTTTTGCTGCTGGAAGGCGTTCATGAAAGCGCCATTCAGCTATTTCGGCATCATGGCTATCATAATCTGGAAATACTGCAGACTTCGCTAAGCGAAGACGAGCTGTGCGAAAAAATTAAAGACGCCCATATTCTTGGTATACGCTCGCGCAGCCAGTTAAACGACCGTGTGTTTGCCGCTGCCGAAAAGCTCATTGCCGTAGGTTGCTTCTGCATTGGTACCAATCAGGTTGATTTAGAAGCAGCGAAAAAGCACGGTGTTATTGTTTTTAATGCGCCATTTTCAAATACCCGCAGTGTTGCTGAGCTGGTTTTAGCCGAAATTATTATGTTGTTGCGCGGCATTCCGGAAAAAAATGCCGTAGCCCACGAAGGCGGCTGGCTTAAATCAGCCAAGCAGTCTTACGAGGCACGCGGAAAAATACTCGGCATCGTCGGCTATGGCCACATAGGCAGTCAGCTCAGTGTTCTGGCCGAGCAGCTGGGCATGCACATTCGTTACTTTGATATTGAAGACAAACTGCCTATGGGCAATGCTCAGTCGGTAGCCACGTTGGATGACTTACTGGCACAATCCGATATCATCACTTTGCACGTGCCGGAAAATGAGCAAACTCAGTGGATGATAGGCCGCCGCCAAATTGAGCGCATGAAGCCCGGCAGCCTGCTGATTAACGCGTCGCGCGGAACGGTTGTGGATATAGACGCTCTTGCTGAAGCCTTGTCTTCACGGCATCTAGCCGGCGCTGCTATTGATGTGTTTCCGGTTGAACCCAAAGGCAACAGCGATGAATTTCTGTCGCCTTTGCGCGGCCTGAAAAACTGCCTGTTAACCCCCCACATTGGCGGCTCAACCTTAGAAGCTCAGGAAAATATTGGCGTTGAAGTGGCCGGAAAACTGGTGCGTTATTCCGATAACGGCTCAACCCTGTCTGCGGTGAACTTCCCTGAAGTTAGCCTGCCGACACACGCAACAGCGCAGCGCCTGCTGCATATTCATAAAAACCAGCCGGGTATGCTAAACGCCATTAACCGCATTATTAGTGACAATGAAATTAACGTGGTAGGTCAGTACTTACAAACGGATGAGAACGTTGGTTACGTAGTGATGGATATCGACAGCGATAACGGTGCCGATGTATTGCAGCAACTGAAAGACATTCCGGGCACAATTCGTGCCCGGCGCTTATTCTAGTCTTTTTTACCCATAACCGTGCGTTCCATGCTCTCTGGCGAGACATGGCGCACGTCTTTGCCTTTCACAAAGAAGATAATGTACTCGGCAATGTTCTGACAACGGTCACCAATACGCTCTAAAGAACGTGCAGACCATAGAACATTCATGATTTTTGGAATAGAACGAGAGTCTTCCATCATGTAAGTCATAAGCTGGCGTGTCAGCGCTTCATATTGACGGTCAGCCTGTTCGTCCTGCTGATGCACGTCATAAGCCGATTCAAGATCCATGCGCGCGAAAGCATCCAGAACTTTATGCAACATGCTTAATACTTGTTGCCCAAGGTTTTCCAGACTCACCAACAGCTGTTGCTGGTCGTTGTTAAAGCTTTCTTTCGCAACCTTAGCAATGCGCTCGGCTTCGTCGCCAATACGCTCTAAATCAGCAATGGTTTTGATAATAGCAATAACCAGACGCAAGTCACTGGCAGCGGGCTGACGTTTAGCAATAATGTGTACGCACTCTTCGTCAATCTGCACTTCCAGCTTATTGACTTTGTGGTCACTGCTCAGCACTTTTTCGGCCAGATCGGCGTCGCCTTTCTGAATTGCCAGCAACGCATCCTGCAATTGCTTTTCAACCAAACCGCCCATACTCAATACACGGTTACGCACAGCCTCAAGTTCCTCGTTGAACTTGCCGGAAATGTGCTTGTTCATATTCATCTTATCCATGACACTCTCCTTAACCGTAACGACCGGTAATATAATCTTCTGTTTGCTTCTCAGACGGGGTCGTAAACAGAGTATCAGTATCGGCGTACTCAATCAGTTTACCCATATACAAAAACGCTGTCTGGTCTGAAACGCGCGCGGCCTGCTGCATGTTGTGCGTGACAATAACCACGGTATATTTGTCTTTCAAATCGGTGATCAGCTCTTCAATGGTCAAAGTCGAAATAGGATCCAAAGCAGACGTTGGTTCGTCCAGCAACAGAATTTCCGGCTCAATGGCAATAGAACGCGCAATAACCAGACGTTGCTGCTGACCACCCGACAAACTGAAAGCACTGGCGTTTAGGCGGTCTTTTACTTCATCCCATAAGGCTGCGCCACGCAATGACGTTTCTACCGCTTCATCCAGCACTCGTTTGTCTTTTACACCCTGTAAGCGTAGACCATAAACCACGTTCTCATAAATAGACTTAGGGAACGGGTTAGGGCGCTGAAACACCATACCGACACGACGACGCAGTGACGCAACATCGACATTCTTGCCGTAAATATTGTGGCCGTGCATATCAATTTGCCCCTCAATACGACAAATTTCAACCAAGTCGTTCATGCGGTTAATGCAGCGCAGAAGCGTTGACTTACCACAGCCCGATGGTCCGATAAACGCCGTTACGCGGTTGTTCGGAATGCGCATAGAAATATCATACAACGCCTGATCTTCACCGTAGTAAAGATCCAGGTTTTTAATATCTAAAGCAGTCTGTTCTGCTGGCAAGTTGTGTAAGTCCAGCTTTTCTAAGTTGCTTGTACTCGGATTTACCGAAATCATAAGTTCAGACCTTTTCGCTAATTCATCAAAACTTTCGTGCTCAACTTTAATGCTCAAGTGAGCGGTATTTTTCACGTAAGTGGTTACGTACGCCAATGGCTGTTAAGTTCAAACCGACAATAACGGTTATCAACAAGAAAGACGTAGCGTAAACCAGCGGCCGGGCAGCCTCGACGTTCGGGCTCTGGAAGCCTACGTCGTAAATATGAAAGCCCAGATGCATAAATTTTCTGTCCAGATGGAAGTAAGGAAAGTTTCCGTCCAGCGGCAACATAGGCGCCGACTTAACCACACCCACCAGCATCAATGGTGCAACTTCACCTGCAGCACGGGCAACGGCCAGGATCAAACCGGTCATAATAGCCGGTGACGCCATAGGCAGAACAATGCGCCAAATGGTTTCCCACTTAGTAGCCCCCAAAGACAAACTACCTTCGCGCAACGAGGGTGGAATACGGGACAAACCTTCTTCGGTCGATACAATCACCACCGGTAGAGTCAGAATAGCCAGAGTTACCGCAGACCACAGAACGCCTGGCGTACCAAAGGTCGGGCTGGGCAAGGCTTCCGGATAAAACACCTGGTCGAGACTACCGCCCACCATGTAAACAAAGAAACCTAAACCAAACACACCATAAACAATAGATGGCACACCCGCGAGGTTGATAACCGCTATACGAATCAGCTTGGTCACGGCGTTTTTACCCGCGTACTCGTGCAAGTAAACAGCCGCAATAACACCAAAGGGCGTCACAATAATCGACATTAACAGCACCATAAAAACGGTACCGAAAATTGCCGGGAATACACCGCCCTCGGTATTGGCTTCACGCGGAGGTTCAGATACAAACTTACCAATTTGCTGGAAGAAATGCCCTATTTTTGAGAAAAAACCCATGTCGTTAGGGAAGTTCACATCCAGCACCTGATACATAGGTACTTTTATTTCCTCACCACGCATGTCGCGCATAATCAGTGAATCGCGACCCGCTTTATCGCGCAGTGCAAACAGCTCTTTTTCATACTCAAGATACTCGTTATGCAGCTCTTCGCGACGACGTTCAATGTCGTCCATGGCTTCCTGAGTTAAGTTCCCCTCAAGCTCAAGACTGCGGCTCTCAAGATTGAGCTGGTTTAGCTTGTAATTAACCGCACCTATTTCGCCTTCCTGCAGCGCCATGGCTTCTTCATTAAGCTCTACCGCTCGTTCCATGCGTTGAAACAGCTCTTCACGCAAGTTGCCTTGTGTCGCAACTCGCTCCCCCTGCTGCTCAATCGCAACTGGATAACCATAAAAGTTACCGTCTTTGGTTCGTTCAATAACGGCCAGATCAGCTGGCGTTTCGTCCGCACGAATCGCAGGCCCTAACACCCAGGCAAAATCGAGAGGCACATACTCACGGTTACCAATTTTCATTAGGTAACGAGTCACTTCCTCTTCTTCATAGCCGTCCATGATAGTGCCTGCGTCACTCACTCGTGACGTTGGCACCGACTCGCTTTCATAAATTTCACCAATTAACGTGCGCGTTGAACCGTCAGCCTGTTCAATAGACATTTCGTGAATAGCTGAAGGCCAGAAAAAAGACAGCCCGCGCCAGCCAATCATAAGCACCAGCCCGATAACGGCTATCAGACTGATACTAACTGAACCGGCGGTTAACCAGATCCAGGGCTTTCCGGATTTAAACCATGTATTCATTGCTATAAACCTCTGTTCCGGAATTACATCGAGCTGTATTTGTCACGCAAGCGTTGACGGACAAATTCAGCAATGGTGTTAAAGAAGAAGGTAAATATGAACAGCACAAAAGCTGCCAGGAACAAGATTCGGTAGTGCGAGCTACCAACCTCAGATTCCGGCATCTCGACCGCAATGTTGGCAGATAAGGTGCGCATACCTTCGAAGATGTTCCAGTCCATAATTGGCGTATTACCGGTAGCCATCAGAACAATCATGGTTTCGCCCACAGCGCGCCCCAGACCCATCATAACCGCCGAGAAAATTCCCGGACTTGCAGTTAACAAAATGACTTTAGTCAGTGTCTGCCATGGGGTAGCACCCAATGCCAGAGAGCCATTAGATAAATGCTTAGGCACACTGAATACCGCATCTTCGGCAATAGAGAAGATGGTTGGAATAACCGCAAAGCCCATGGCGATACCCACAACCAGCGAGTTACGTTGGTCAAAGGTTATGCCTAGTTCATTGGTTAAATAGCCACGCACATTACCGTCAAACAGGACTTCCTCAACCCAGGGGCTCAGACCAAACGAGAACCAGCCAACCAGCAGAACCACAGGAATAAGCAGCAATGCAGCGCGACCGTCAGTTACGGTGTTACGAATATTCGGCGGTAGCTTTGACCATAAAAATGCCGTTAGTATGATGGTTGCCGGCACCAGCAACAGCACCGCTATCAGCCCGGGCAGGTACCTCTCTATGACAGGTGCAAGCCAAAGACCCGCTAAGAAACCAAGGATAACGGTAGGCAGAGCTTCCATGATTTCTACCGTCGGTTTTACGTATTTACGCACCGAAGGCGACATGAAATAGGCGGTATAAACCGCAGCCGCTAAACCAATGGGTACTGCGAACAGCATCGCGTAGGCGGCAGCTTTTATAGTACCGAAAGAAATAGGCACCAAACTGAATTTAGATTCAAAGTCATCGGAGCCGGAGGTCGACTGCCAGGTGTAGTCAGGCTCCGGGTAACCTTCGTACCAGACTTCCTGCCACATAGCGCTCCAGGTTACCTCAGGGTGCTCATTATCAACATCGAAGACACTAAAGCGATCGCCGCTTTGCATAATCAGATAATTTGCCCGCGGATCTACCATGACATTCTGTAGCTTGTCTTCTAACGGTTTGCCCCGGTATAAATCGGCTTCAGAGGTGGTGTGGAAAATACCCAAATCGCCATTTTCAGAAACCGTGTAAAAGGTCCGGCGATAGTATTCAACTTCAATGTTCTCAACCGGAGAGCCTGCGTCAAAAGAGCGGATGTACTGGTATTCACGCCCCTCGTCGGTCGATACCTGGAACCACTGAGAAATAAGCCCGGAGTCGTGAGTTAAGAGCACCGAACTGGCGCCGGCCAACAAGTACATACCCGTTGCATTGCCTTGCTCGCGAGAATCAATAATGATCAGTTCGCGCTCTTTTACGTTCCCGGCTAAGTCCACATCAAAGACGTGTACCCGGTTACCACGACGAGCCATAACCTGACGCAAATCCGGGGTGACAATCAAATCATCAATATTGCCGTTGAGGCTGACGCGATGAAAAACGGGCTTTAAGGTTACCTCGCCGGTCATGAAGTTTTCTTCAGCGGCGTACTTAGTAATCAATAAGTTATTGCCGCCCTGAACAGCCGCAAACAGCATTGCTTCGCCATCGGTATCGTAAGCCAGTTTTTCCAGCGCCTCGCCATTCTCATCAACCACCAGTGGTTCGCCATCATTCAGGGTCTCAATGCGTGGCGTAATGGTGCGCTCGGTTAGACCGGTTTCCGGGGTTTCCGCGAAAGTGACCCCGAATTTAGGTTGCAGAACAACCGCGGAACCGTCATTTAAGCCGTAGGCATATTGCTTGTTTACCGGAAGGCTACTGGCAAAACTGGTAATTTTGTCGCTATCGGCAACCTGCTCCCAGCTAATAATATCACCGGCTTTGCGCTCAGCAGCCGCTTTATCCTGTAAAGCAAAAAACTGAAACTCGCCGGTGTCCATCAGGCGATAACCAATTTCGGCCTGCTCTTCCATACCCACAGCATTAACACCGGCACTGTTTGGCAAAGAGAAGCTTTGTTGCTCAGTTAAGTCAACTGAGCGAAAAATTGGCTGGACAACATAGAGTAGGTAGAAAAAGATAAGCAACAGTGCTACCAGAACCATAATACCACCTAAGGTGACACCATAGCGTGCGGCACGATCTTTAAATAATCGGCCCCGATTAGCGGCTAGTTGTTGAGCTGACAGTGATGCCATCAGAAACCTCAAGTTTGAATACGCGTTACTAAAAGTCTGCAGACAGTTTAGTTGAATAATATGACAGTATTGTTACACCGCTGTCATAATTTCTTAATAATGCCGTAATAGTTATAAAAAAAGCCGGCAGCAAGCTACCGGCTATTCCTTTAGAAGGTTAAATTAATCTAAACCAAGCTTCTTCAGTTCAGCTTCAACTACCGCTTTTGGTAAGCCGATATAACCGTCTTTATTGACGATATCCTGACCTGTTTTTGACAAAATCATGCGCAGGAATTCACCTTCCGCTTTGCCCAAAGGTTTAGTCGGGTGCTTGTTCACGTAGATGTACAGGAAGCGCGCTAATGGATACTGACCTGCCAACGCATTCTCAGCTGTCGCGCCAATAAATTCCTGGCCTTCGGCTTTGGCGATAGGTACCGCTTTAACGCCTGACGTTACATAACCAATACCGGAATAACCAATCGCATTAATTGAGGTAGAGACTGACTGCACAACAGACGCTGAACCTGGCTGCTCATTCACGTTCGAACGGAAGTCGCCATCACATAACGCCACTTCTTTAAAGTAACCGTAAGTGCCGGATACCGAGTTACGGCCATAAAGCTGTAAGTCGCGGTTGCTCCATTCACCATCCATATCCAGGTCGCCCCAGCGGTTCACTTGCTCGTTCAGGCCACATTTACGAGTTGATGAAAATATTGCATCAACTTCAGGAATTGTCAGACCTTCAATTGGATTATCTTTGTGTACGAATACCGCCAATGCATCAATGGCAACGCGAACCGGAGTCGGCTTGTAACCGTGACGCTTTTCAAAAGATTCAATTTCTTTTGATTTCATTGCGCGACTCATAGGACCGAAGTTTGAGGTACCTTCGGTTAAAGCTGGAGGCGCGGTTGAAGAACCTGCCGCCTGCACCTGAATGTTCACACTTGGATAGTTGCGCTTAAACTCTTCACTCCAGAAGGTCACCATATTAGCTAAGGTATCAGAACCAACTGAAGATAAATTGCCTGATAAACCGCTGACTTTTTCGTATTCTGGTAAATCGTCAGTTGCCGCAGCTAACGAACTAAACGCCAGCGAACCTGCAACAACCAAACCGGTTAATGTTTTGTTCAAAGTTGATTGAAACATAGTGTATTCACCTCTAAGGGTTATTGAACTGTTTTCGAATTGTGGTCAGTTTAAGACGGTTATGTGACAACTTTATGACAATATGAAAATTTTATGACTAACTGACTAATAGCCCGCTCGGTATACGAAATGAGAAACGGCTGCCCTTTTCCAGCGAGCTATTAATGTCTAGTTGCGAGTTGTGATGTTCTATTGCGTGCTTCACTATCGACAGCCCCAACCCGGTGCCACCACTGGCACTGTTGCGATCATCCTCAACCCGGTAGAAACGTTCGGTAAGGCGCGGCAAGTGTTCTGCAGCAATACCTTTACCGTTATCTTTAACACTGAACTCAACACCACCGGCTACGGTTTTCCAGGTGACTTTTATTTCACCGCCGTCGGGTGTGTAATTAATAGCATTGGTTATTAAATTCTGCATCGCACTGCGCAGCAGGTTTTCCTTGCCGTAAATTCGCACGGGCGCAACGTCAAACTCAATTTTATGTTGTTTCACTTCATTTAAACGCTTCGCTTCAGACTCTAACTGTTCCAGCAAAGCTGGCATATCCACTTCGTGATCAAAGACATCATTACTTGGCGTTTCCATGCGCGACAGGGTGAGTAACTGATCTACCAGATTAGCCATACGAGTGCTTTGCGCATTCATGTTCTCGACCGCTTTTTTCAGCATAGCCGGTGGCGTCTGCTGCGGCTCATCCATCATTTCCAGATAACCCTGTAATACTGTCAGCGGCGTTTTCAGTTCATGAGACACGTTAGCCACAAACTCACGACGTAAGTTCTCAAGGCGTTTTACCTGAGTGACGTCACGGGCAACCAGAAGAAACTGGTCTTCGCTGTAAGGCATAATGCGAATTTCAATGTCCAGGCTTTCGCGAATGGGTGAAGGAATCGTCAGTTCTTCGTCAAAATTACCGGCGTTCAGGTAGGCATAGAATTCAGGATGCCGAATCAGGTTCGATAACCGCTGTCCGGCATCGTCCGGCCAACGCAAACCAAAATAGAACTGCGCCAGCTTGTTACTCCACAACAACGCGCCGTCAGCACGGAACACAATAGCAGCGTCAGGCAAAGCTTCAGCCGCTTCACGAAAACGGCGTAATAAGCGCGCTAAAGCCTTACGACGTTTTTGGCTGCGCCGCTGCGAGCGATAAATACCGTCGTAAATATACGACCAACTGCCCGGCGCGGAAGGCGGCATTAAGGTACGGCTTTGCCATAACCACTTAATAAGCTTTTGCTGGTAGTAATAGTGCCAGCAAACCAGTCCTAATAGGGCCAGAGCCGTTACCGGCCAGAACAGGTCAAACAGCCAGCCAATAAATAAAAACGGCAGCAGGAATAAGGCAAGACTGGTCAGTGACTGCCAGTTGGAGTAGTTCCTGTCCATACTAAATCAGCCTGCGCTTAGCGACTTGAAAAACGATAGCCAACTCCCCGAACCGTTTGAATCAAACGGTCATAACCATGTTCGGTCAGGGCTTTACGCAAACGGCGAATATGAACATCAACAGTTCGGTCTTCCACATACACGTTGGTGCCCCAAACGTGGTCCAGCAGCTGTTCACGACTGTATACCCGCTCCGGGTGTGTCATAAAAAAGTGCAGTAGTTTGAACTCTGTCGGGCCCATATCAATGCCTTTGTCATCGACCGAAATACGGTGCGATACCGGATCAAGTTTTAAGCCTTCAACTTCCAGCGGTTCGTCGAGCACGGTTGGCGCAACGCGGCGAAAAACGGCGCGCATGCGGGCCATAAGCTCTTTTGGGGAAAAAGGTTTGGTAATATAGTCATCAGCACCCACTTCCAGGCCTTTAACTTTATCTTCTTCTTCGCCTCTTGCGGTGAGCATGATGATAGGAATATTACGGGTAAAATCATCGCCTTTAATTTTTTTAGCCAGCTGCAGACCTGAGCCGCCCGGAAGCATCCAGTCCAGTAACACCATATCCGGATAGGGTTCGGCAATTTTATCGACAGCAGCGTCAAAGTCGTTGGCTTCCACAGCTTGATAACCGTGTTGTTCCATAACAAAGCTCAACATCTCACGAATAGGCGCTTCATCTTCAACAATTAGAATTCTACGTGACATGCATTGTTTCCCTAATATGAACTGATGGTTCAATTATTACTAAAGAATATGACACTTTTATGAATCTAGACACATCTCTGTCAAATTTCTTATATCAATGCGCAGAGAGCAACTGCAATAATTGGTAAACAATGGGCAAGGAAACAAAGGCAAACAAGATACCGTAACCGACCATAGCCGCCGACAAACGCGGCGCCAGCCCAGCCATAATAGCCACTGCTCCTGCTGTGATCATAGGCGGCATAGCACTTTCAAAAATAGTCACCTGAACCAGGGTGCTGTCAAAACCGAAACCATACAATAAGCCAACGGTAATCAGGGGCATTAGAACCAGTTTCGTCAATAAACCTATCGTTAATGGTGTTTTACTGCCCTTAGGCAGGCGAAATTTCAACTGAAAACCCACGGCTATCATAATAACCGGCACTAAAGTCACCGCCAACGAGTCAATAAGCCGCTGAAAAACTTCCGGATAAACCAGAGATTTCGTTAACAACGCAATAATGAGCGCGATAAAAGGCGGGAATGTCACAATTTGACGGGTAACACTGGCCACTGTGGGTTTATTGTCCTGCTCGCGATACAGGGCGATAACAATGGTCGAGTAAATTGCCAGACCAAAAAAGGAACCGAACTGATCGTATAACAGGCCATAGACAATAGCGTCACTGCCATAAAAGGCTTCTATCATCGGAAAGCCAAAGAACGAAGTATTGCCCAGTGGCACACAGATAAGTAACGCGCCAACCACTTCCCGGGGCCATTTAAAAGCTCGCCCTAACAACCATATGAAAACAGCACTAAAGGCTAAGAGAACCCAGGGAATAACAACCGGAATTAGCAGATCAGTGGAAAACTCCAGAGCCGGAACTTTACTGAAAATAACGCCAGGTAAGGCAGCGTAAATAACATAGAGATTAAGAACTTGCGCGCTGTTTTCCGGGCACTTGCCGGTACGCTTGAGGATAAAACCAATAAGTAAATAGAGCCCCAATACGGCGAGGTTGATCATAGCGTACAGATAGGTTGAGAGTGACCGCTATAGTGTAGCCTGACAAAGAGTGTCAGGCTACTTTTGTGTTTTTCTGCAGAGGAAACGCTTACCAGGAAAAGTCGTGGCGAATGCCGACTGCAACAAAGTCCTGCTCAATACCTGGCGTTGCGCCGCAACCCTTGGTTGAGTACAAGCTGATGTCGCACTCACGACCCGTGTACCAGGCATAAACACGAGTATCGCCACTGAAGAAGTAATCGGCACCGACAGATAATGAAGCGTCGTTATCGGTGTCATCATCTATTGCCTGATACTGTGCTTTAAAAACCCAGTTTGCATAAGGATGAGCAGCGCTGATTAAGTAACCGTCAGAATCATTTGAGCCATTAATAGTTTCAAATTGCTGCAAAACCACACCGACTCGGGTTTTGCCAAACTTAGTAGCGCCGGTTAATTGGGTTACGTCATAACCATTCACATCACGATCAAAAGCTAACGCAGCATAATAATTGGTTTTCTTCAGCTTACTGTCACCGTACAACAGACCAAAGGAAAGACCGTCGTCAACATTGTCATTTTCTGACGCTATATAAGTAACCCCGAAACTAAAGCCTTTATAAGAAGGTGAGTAATAGGTCAAGGTGTTGTCTGGACGGTTTTCACCCTTGAATAAACTTTTCAAGTCGGCTTCAAAGTCTTTAAACTCATCAACCGAGCCTTGAGAATCCTTTAAAAAAGTATCATAACGGCCAATCATCACTTCGCCAAAATTGCCGCGCAGGCCGACAACTTGGTTTCGATTCGTTACGGCGTCTTCTTCATCATCAGAGTCGGCTAAATCAACGCCAAACTCTATTTGATAAAAGACTTCTAAATCGGACTCCAGTTCGCTGGCACCTTTAAAACCGAAACGTGATGAATTACTTACCACCTCAGTTTCTGAACCAAAACCATAGTCATTACTTTGAAACGAAACATTTGCCCGGCCGTAAACCGTTAAACTGTCATCATTATTAGCGAAAGCCGAAAAGCTGGCTGCAGTGGCAGCAATCATTAACGGAACCGAGTACTTTGTCATCATTATCCTCACAAAAAAACAAAACCTGTATAAATTTCGCGCACATTATAATGAATGAAAAAATTATTACAGTTTTTTTTCGTTTTTTAGTCAATCACATGACATTATTGTTAGGATACAGTTATAAATACTCGCTTATTATAAGTTTGCCATTTGCTGTTGCTGCTTATACTGACTTTTCGCGTATTTAAGCCATTGTTTTGCAGAGCGTTCCGCCCCTTCAATTTCTGCAGCCTGCTCAAAAGACTCAATAGCCTGCTCATAACGTTTCAAGTTCAGTAACGCCATTCCTTCAGCCAGATACAAATTACCCTCGTTGTCCAGCTCACCTTTGCTAAAGGCCTGTTTCGCGTATTCTACTGCCTTTTCATTATTATCCAGTGCCAGATACAGCTGAGCTATTTGCGCCGCAAAGTTTCCGTGCTCAACCTTTTCTGACGCTTTCATATAGGCACTAATGGCTTTTTCATTTTCTTTTGCCTGAGTATAGGCCTGAGCAACAAATTTCAGGTTATCGACAGAGGCATCAACTTTGCCTTTAGACATGGCTTCCTGCATGGTTTCTGCCGCTTTGTACGGCAATTCATTAAAGTAATAAGCCTGAGCTAACTGCCTCCACTCACTGCCTGTTTCGATATACCCCTGTTGATGCGCGGCTTCCAGTACCGCCAGCTGTTTCTCGTCCTGTTCCAACTGCGCGTAAACACCAGCCAGTTGTACCCAATACTCCGGCTTGCTGTAACTGGTCACTAAACGCTCCATGACTTTGGCAACCTGCTCTGGCTGCTCCAGCTCGTAGTGCAATGCACGTTTTAAAATCAACCAGTTTTCATCTGGTATTTTGTTTTCTGCATCGACAGCTGCAATGGCTTTATCAATTAGAGACAAAGCTTCCTGGTATTTATCAGCCTGGTAATAAGCCTGTGCTTTTAACACCCAGGCTTTACCCATCTCACCTTCTTCCGCAAGGCCTTCCCATTGGTCTAAAAAGCTAATTGCGCGCTGGAACTGGCCATCACTTAAGGCAAGTTGAGCCAGGCTGTACAGCGTGCTTTTTTCCAAAGATTCAGGAATAGGCGACTCTTTTACAACCTTTTCAAAGTAGTTAATAGCCTCTTTGGTATTGCCCTGCTCGTAATACATGAAACCGTAAAAGTTCCACATCATGGCGCGCTCGTAGCTGTTCATGCTATCCGCTTTTTCCGCCACTTCGCCCAGTATCGAAATGCCCTCGGCGAGGTTACCGTTATCGGCTTGTTCCTGCGCCCGCGCCAGTTGTCCGTAAACTTTTTCCCGTAACGCCGGCACTCGTTCAGTCTGTTGTGCCAACACCGGGTGGGCAAAGGCCAGCCAGCAACTACAAGCCGCAAAAGTAATGAATTTAAATTTCATAAGTCACCCAATCAGTTCATTTCAAAGGTCATGCGGTTGCGGACACCATCCACTTCCACCGCTTCGCCATCAATAACCCGAGGTTTGTATTTAAACTTCAGTACGGCATCCATTGCGGCCTGATCAAAAATACCTTCCGGTTCTGCCTGGACAACCACCGGATCTCGCACCGACCCTTGTTTTGTCACCGTAAACTCCACCACCACGTAACCTTCTATGCCGCGCTGCAAAGCCCGGCGCGGATATGCAGCCTGAACCTTCACAATAGGCAGATACTCGCCGTCGCTTGCCTGCAGTGACATACCACTGCCAATGTCTGCACCGCTGTCCATATTGGCCGAAAAGTCATAACCTGATCCGCCGTCAGTATCCGCAATATCATTATTCATTTGCGGCTGGGGCAAATCTTCAGGTGGCTGCTCAGGCTCTGGGGGGCGTTCAGGCTTGCGCTCCTTCTCCTGAACTTCTTCAGGCTCAGGCGTGCGCACAAAGTCCAGCACGCTGCCCCGGGGCGGTTCGCTCATTGCGCCCTCGCCACCACTGATCAAGGACTGCATCAGGTAAAACAAACCAATGGTGACAAAAGCTGCAACCAGTAATGCTGCCAGGAATCTCATCATTTACTCTTCATCCGTTGCTACAGAAACGTCGTAAACCCCCGCTGAGCGGGCTGCATCCATTACCTTAATTAACACCCGGGTGTTTGACTCCTGGTCCGCCTGAATCACCACAGACCCTTGCGGATTTTCCGCGTACAAACGTTCGATGTTAGCTTGCACTGCCCGCACATCCACCTGGCGCTTATCAATCCAGATTTCGTTGCTTTCACTTATCGCAATTAAGATGTTGGCACGGTCTTTTTGCACTGCGGTGGCCGCATCCGGGCGGTTCACATCAATACCGGCTTCCTTCACGAAAGACGCCGTGACAATGAAGAAAATCAACATAATGAACACCACGTCCAGCATGGGTGTCATATCGATAGCACTTTCTTCTTCTTCAATTAAATTGGCAAAATGCTGCTTCATAATCCTGTCCTCGACATCACCTTAGTGACGCTCCAATAAAATTTTATCTTCCAGCTTCATGCGCTCACGGCGAGTCGTACGTTGCAGCCAGGTTGCGGCAAATACACCTGACAAGGCGCCAACCATACCCGCCATGGTCGGAATAGTGGCTTTAGAGACACCCGACGCCATTGAGCGCGCACTACCGGTTCCGGTTACCGCCATGACATCGAACACTTCAATCATGCCGGTTACGGTACCCATCAGCCCCAGCAGCGGACACAAGGCCACCAGCGCCTTAATAATCGGTAAGTTTCCGCCTAACGCCAAACTGACCCGCGAAATCATCGCCTGCCGAATTTGCTCTGCATTCCACGACGATTTATCTTCCCGCTGCTGCCAACGTTGCCGCGTTTCTTTCACATTTTTACGGTGCCCGTTGAAGTAATAAAAAATGCGTTCAAGAATCATCAGCCACATGGTAAAAATGAGGATTCCGATGACCAGCAGAACGTGTCCGCCGGACTCGATGAAATCTCTAATCGCATTACTGAATTCAATGAGGAATAACACGGTTACTCTCCTCGCTCAGACCGCTCCGCGATAATGCCGGATGCTTGTTCCTGCAGTATATGAATCAGGTTTTTACTACGCGTGTGTAACGTCGCGAACAGTAACGTCATGGGAATCGCAACCACCAGGCCCAGTACCGTCGTTACCAGGGCTTGTGAAATACCACCTGCCATCAGTTTCGGGTCACCCGTACCAAACAAGGTAATTGCCTGGAAGGTGTTGATCATACCAGTGACCGTTCCCAGCAGACCCATTAGCGGTGCGACCACTGAAATAATTTTAATGAACGTCAGGTTGCGGGTAATCTTCGGCACTTCACGCAAAATCCCTTCACTCAGCTTCAATTCCAGGGTTTCAGTGTCAGCCTGCGGATACTTGTCTTTCAGCAACATCACTCGGCCCAGCGGGTTATCATCGCTCGGCTTATCTTTTTTCAGCTGACGCTTCACTTTATTGCCCAGCAGCATCAGCGAAACAAAGCGTTCCAGTGCAAACAGCAGGCCAATAGCACCCAGTGCTAAAATGATGTAACCAACGGTTCCGCCCTGATCAATACGCTCACTCAGGCTTGGCGCCTGAACTAACAGACTCAGAATTGAACCACCAGTGGGGTCAAGACCAAAAGTCACAATGCCGCTGTCGGTTTGCTGAATCTCTTCTGCGGTACTCAGGTAGCGGCCTGCTGGCTGACGTACCAGTTCGGCAACCGAACCGGTTTCACCCACTCGTTCCAGATATTTACCGTCTGCAACCAGGTTGAATGCACCGACACGAACCACTTCTTTTTCTGACTTGTCGCCGTTTGCCGCGGTAACCTGAGTGGTAAATTCAGCAACTTTACCGGATTCCGTCATTTCCTGTTGCAAGGCAAACCAGACGCTTTCTATGTCTTCAATAGAGGCCAGCTTAGACGACGAGCCCATACGTTCAGCCAGTTCCGATAAATTCTCGGCACGCCCGGGATACTGAGCAGAAATAACCGAGTTATCAAAGTTACTTGAGGCGTCGTTAGCCACCTGCTGCAAAACACCGAACAGCTCTTTCAGTGAGCCCATGCGCTGCGTTAAAGTATCGCTCAAGTTACCCAAATCAACTTCATTCTGCTCGAACTGAGTTTCCAGTTGCTCTGCGCGCTGCTCCAGACGATTGCGCTCGGCAATGGCGTCTTCCAGCATAGCTTTTTGTTCTTGCTCTCTTTCACGAAAACGCTGTTCACGTTCTTTGTTGTTCTCTGACTGCGAGAACTTGCCCTGCTGCAACTGCTGCAGAAGCTCATCTAAATTAATGGGTTCCTGCGGAACCGGTGCCGCCAAAGCTGCGGAAGAAGTGATGGCCAGTAGCGTTACTGAGAACCATTTTGCAATCTGCTTACTTAATCTCATGGCTATCATTCCTTATTGGCCGCTGCCGTTGTTAGAAGAACTGGTCGATTTATTCGCGAACAGCGGCATCATCAGTAAATCTGGCGCCAGTTGTTTTCTGGCAATACGAATGGCTTCGTCAATTTCTGGTAAGTGCTTACTATCAAGCTCTTCCCAGCTGCGCGTTTGCTGGTTCCATAATCCCAGATGCTGACCGTCGCGGGTTTTGTAAATCAAAGCGACACGGCCAACACGCAGGAAGGTGACGTCTTGTTGCTGACCATCAATTTCGTGTTCAGCGGTATAAGCTTCAATGTTGCGGCCGTAGTCAGCTTCTATCTGGTAAGCTTCCATAACCCGACGGAACTTCTCAGAGACATCGACGTTGGCTCTTTCCATCAAGTCATTCAGCTGCTGTAAGCGTTCACTTCGCTCGGTCTGCAGAAACGGGGCGTCTAATTCAACAAAAGACTCAAGCGAGTCAATCATCCGCAACATTAGTGGAGTAATTTGGCGTTCGACATAACTGACCTGATCAATAGAGTTATTAATGTCGCTTTTTTCACTTTCCTGGCTATCGATTTGCTGCTCGACTTGCGCGGTATAAACCTTTAATCCATCAATTTCTTTCATGATGCGTTTATACTGTTGCAGTCGTTCCTGCATATCATCGGAAATCTGGTCTATAGTCAGTTGCGACTGACGGGCAGATTCATTAATAGAGGATGCCTGCTCAACCACAGGTTCCAGTGTGTCCTGTTGCGAATAAGCCGGAGCCGCAACTAAGGCTGCAACAGCTAAAGCGCCAGCAGAAGTAATTAACTTCATAAATTATGACCTTTGTGAATTAATTTGTGGCGACTTTAGTCACTTTTCGTGACAGCTTAATGACTGTAATATGTCATTTTTGTGTCAGTGCTTTTTATTGGCGGGATTGCTTTATTGCGTTATTTCAGTCAATGAATTAGTTTATCCCTATCTGTACAACTCGTTGACCTCAGTCTATGGCAATCAAAAGTATTTCATCCTCCTTATTAACTCGCGTGCTTTCCGTCTACTTTTTGTTGACGTTAATTGTGACCGCGATACAAATTGGAGCTGAATATTTTGATACCAAACGAGTACTGATTGCCGAACTACAGAACCAGCAAAGCACATTTAATGGCTCCCTGACGCGTTCGCTTTGGGAGTTCAACAGCAACCAGATTGATACCATTGCCGACGGCCTTATTAGTATTCCCGCTATTGCCGGTGTTCTTATCCGCGACGATGCCGGTAATATTTTGGTGCAGCTGGGCGAAACCACAGAAATGAGCGACTTGCCCGACGACAATAGCGAAGGAGCGTTGCTACCTGAACGTAACGGTATTTTTGGCTACTACGATTCACTCATATTTGAATTTTCGGGCCACTCCACCAAAGTGGGTGATGTCAGCCTGTTTTCGACCCGCGACATTGCCATTGACCGTATTAAAGTGAGCCTTGGCTTTATTATCGGTAACGCCATTATTAAAAGTATCTTCCTTATTGTGCTTTTCACTATTGCCTTTAACCGCATGCTGAACCGGCCACTAAGTGACTTAACTCAGCAAATTAAAGGGTTCCGGCTGGATAACTTAGAGCGCTCCAGAATTCGCTTAGACGACCAGCACAACAATGAACTGGTGCTGGTCGAGCAGGCCTATAACCAGCTGCTGGACAATATTGAAGAATATCAGTCGGATCTGGACCGTACCCAAAAGAAACTTAAAGCCGCTAACCGCCAGCTGGATGAACAAAATGCCATACTTGAACAGGAAGTGGCGCGCAAAACATCCAGTTTAAGTCAGGTTATGCTTGACCTTGAGCAACGCAAGAACGAGCTGGAAATGCGCCAGGAAAAACTGGAGCGCGAAGTTGGCCAGCGCCGTGCAATTGAAAACACATTGCGCCAGTCTAACCAGCGGCTGGAGTCCTCCCTTAATAACCTGCGGGAAACTCAGCAACAACTTATTGAATCGGAAAAAATGGCGTCGTTGGGTGGGCTGGTTGCCGGTATTACGCACGACGTGAATACGCCCATAGGTATTAGCGTTACGGCGTCTTCTTACTTACGCGAAAAACTCGACACTCTGGATCAGTCGCTGCTTAATAAAGAACTGACGCAAACGCAACTGAAGAAGTTTATAGAAGAAGGCCGCGAAAGCCTTAACTTACTGGACAGCAACCTGCACCGCGCGTCCGATCTTATTAGCAGCTTTAAACAAGTGGCTGTCGACCAGGCGTCGGACGCTATCCGCGACATTAACCTGAAAAGTTATATCGAAGACTTAGTTCAGTCTTTGCAGCCTCATCTTAAAAAGACCAACCACCAGGTGCGTCTTGAATGTGCCGATGACATTTTCATACGCTGCCCGGCCGGCGCTTTATCGCAAATTTTCACGAATCTGATTCTTAACTCGCTACGCCACGCCTTTGACGGGATTAGTGAAGGCCTTATGATCATTTCTATCCGGCTTGATGGCGAAACTCTTCAGGTGCACTATTCTGACAATGGTAATGGTTTATCCGAAGCTCAACTTAAGCGGTTATTCGACCCCTTCTTTACCACGAAAAGAGACCAGGGTGGCAGCGGCCTGGGTACGCATATTGTCAGAAACCTGGTCACTCAGACACTGTCTGGTGAAATCAGCGCTGAGAGCGAACCCGGTAAAGGTTTAAGCTATTTCTTTTCATTTTCTGTACAGGTTTTAAACTGACAGCTCAGCCCTAACGGGCTACAATCTCTGCCCTTATTTTTGTTTTATTTGTTGCGACAGGAACAGCTTACCTATGTGGTTTAAAAATCTTCGTTTTTATCAATTCAGCGAAACCTTTTCCCTGCCTGATGATTTCTCTGAGCAATTATCTGAGCACAGCTTTCACCCCTGTTCGCGCTCGGACCAAAGCTCATTTGGCTGGTCTTCGCCTTTTGGCGCAGACAATGAAGTACTGACTCACAGCCTGGGTAATTGCTGGTTGCTGTGTGCCAAACGAGAAGAAAAAGTACTTCCCAGCACGGTTGTTAACGCCCAGCTAGATGAAAAGGTACGCCAGATCAGTGAAGCTGAAGGCCGTTCGGTGCCGCGCAAAGAAAAACAAAACTTAAAAGAAGATTTAATACACCAGCTTCTGCCACAGGCATTCAGCCGTTTTCGCCAAAGCTGGGGTTACATCGACCTCGACCGCCAAATTATTGCTATTGATGAATCAGCAGCCAATAAAGCCGAAGACTTTTTAGGTTTGTTGCGTGGTTCGGTCGGCTCGTTACCTGTGCGCCCGGTAAGCCCTAGTGACGCAGTTGAAACTTACCTGACGGCCTGGTTACAAAGTGCTGAATTACCAAACCCATTCGAGTTTGGCGATGAAGCCGAACTGCGTTCGCCACAAGCTGACGGTGGCATTATTCGTTGCAAGCAGGAAGACTTAACCCGTGAGGACATTCAGGCACACTTAGCCGGTGGCAAGCAAGTCACTCGTTTAGGTCTGGTATGGCAGGAAAATTTAGAATTCATTATTGAGTCGGATATGGCGTTGAAACGAGTTAAGCCGACAGACCGTCTGCTCGACGCCAAAGATGATTTGGTTGACCCTAGTCCGGAAGAAAAAATCGACGCCGACTTTGCACTGGTTAGTGCCGAAGTCGGGCTTCTATTTGACGATTTAAAGAGAGCTTTTGGCTAAGAGAGCAAGTCCAGCATTTGGCGGTAGGATTTCTGCACAGACTCCTGCTGCCAAAAATCGTCGGTCTTAATTACCCCCAGCATTTGATACTCAACCAAAGTCACACTGTCCTTATTAGGTTTCACGTTTCCGGTTAACAAGCCAGCCAAATGCACAATGTCACAATAGTTCACGGTTATCGCATCGTTTAAGGTCATTCTGCCGTTGTAATAGCACAGCGGTACCTGCACCAGATTTGGCGTAAATTGCCAGTAGCTGAGAATATTACTGCCTAAAGTCGAGCTAAACTGGGTAATACACTCTTTAATAAAAGAAGGGTTGGCGAAACTGTCTTCAAATTCATTCGCCATATGCAAAATTGGGGCAACGCCAATGCGCGACACCATACCAGCTAACAATGCAACGTCCTGATGCAGCCGGTGCCCAATTCCTCTGTGTTGTAAGTCTTCGGTTATAACAACGGCTGCCGCCGCAATTTCTCTGCTTTCAACAATAAACTGCTGAGAAAACATCTGTACTATGTCATTGTCCGGCTTAAACACCTGCTCCATTGCCATTGCCAATGCCAGTGTCCGAATGCGCCGCATACCAATACGAGTTAACGCCTGCATTAAGCTCTCGGCTTTGTTTCTGCCGCCAAGGTACGCACTATTCGCCAGGCGAATAAGCCGTGCTGTCAACGCGGTATCTTGCTGAATAATATGACAGAGATCGTGCAGGTTGCAGTCCGGATCCATGGCTGCGTTGCGCACTTGCTCTGCCGTTTCAGGTAAGCCGGGAAGTTTTAATTCATCACGTCTGAGTCGCTCGTCAATTAGCATGTATAGTGCATTTTGCGATGACATTTTATTTCCTTATTATTATGGTTTTCTTGCTTCTGAAAAAGCTTGGAAGTAGATTAACAGAACTTTACAACAACTCAATTTCTAGAAACGTCATATTATGAAAAAAACACTTTTTAGCTTAGCACCACTAGCACTGGTTTTAATGGGTTGCAGCGAGCCACAAACCACCACACAAAACCCTGATAGCGGACAACAAAATAACTACGAATTAGTTGAGGGGGCAGAACAAAGACTTGATATCTACACACCCTACCAACTAAAAACGGACCTGTCGCATTTATCAAACGAGCAGAAAAAAATGGTCGGTTTACTCATAGACGCGTCAAAAATTATGGACAACCTATTTTGGCAACAAGCGTTTCCGGGTGATAAACAAAAACTTTTAAACCAAGTGGAAGAAAAAGCCCGTGAGTTTACTGTTATTAACTACGGACCATGGGATAGGCTAAACAATAACCAGCCCTTCTTAACCGGTTTCGAAGACAAACCTGCAGGCGCCAACTTTTACCCTGCCGACATGACCAAAACGGAATTTGAAAACGCCGAGCTTGCGAACAAAGACAGTTTATATACGTTGTTGCGTCGCAACGATGAAGGCGAATTGAAAACAGTAGCCTACTCAGAGGCTTATAAAGAGTCTTTAACTAAAGCCGCTGATTTACTCCGCCAGGCTGCCGATTTAGCAGAAAACAAAGATTTTTCAGAGTACCTGCGTTTGCGCGCCGATGCTTTTTTAAGCAATGAATACCAACCTTCCGATATGGCCTGGATGGACATGACAGGTAACGATATTGATGTGGTTATCGGTCCTATTGAAAATTATGAGGACCATTTATTTGGTTACAAAACCGCTTTTGAGTCTTACGTGTTAATAAAAGATAAGGCCTGGAGCCAGCGTCTGGAAAAGTATGCGGAGTATCTGCCGCAGTTACAGGAAGGTTTACCGGTTGAGCCCGCTTACAAAGCAGAAAAACCCGGCGCTAACGCTCAGCTAAACGCATACGATGTTGTTTACTACGCAGGCCATTCAAATGCTGGCAGCAAAACCATTGCCATTAACCTGCCTAATGACGAAGAAGTTCAGTTAGAAAAAGGCACACGTCGTTTGCAGCTTAAAAATGCCATGCAAGCTAAGTTCGATAAAATACTAGTACCAATTGCCGCGCAGCTCATTGTGCCAGAGCAACGTGAAGACATTACCTTTAACGCCTTTTTCGCTAACACCATGTTCCACGAAGTGGCTCACGGCTTAGGCATTAAAAATACCCTGAATGACAAAGGCACCGTACGTTCAGCATTAAAAGAGCACGCTTCTGCTTTAGAAGAAGGAAAAGCGGATATTCTGGGCCTGTACATGGTGACTCAGTTATTTGAGCAAGGCGTTTTAGCCGAAGGCGAACTGAAAGACTACTACACCACCTTTATGGCCAGTATTTTCCGCTCAGTTCGTTTTGGTGCCTCAAGTGCACACGGCAAAGCCAACATGATCCGCTTTAATTACTTCGCCGACGCAGGCGCTTTCGATCGTAACGCCAGCGGTCAATACGCCATTAATATGGACAAAATGCGCGAAGCCATGAACAGCCTGTCAGAAAAAATACTGACACTGCAGGGCGACGGCGACTACAACGGCGTAGCTGAACTGGTTGCAACGCTAGGCGTTGTCAGCCCGCAACTAAAAGCCGACCTGGACAAACTAACCGACGCCGGCATACCGGTTGACGTCACCTTTGACCAGGGCAAAGAGGTGCTTGGGCTTTAACTGGCATCGCGATACGTAGCCTGACATTTATGTCAGGTGGGATGTTGAACCAAGAGCGCTGAGGCTACAGGAGCTACTGTGGAGGACGCCCGTGAATACATCCCTGTAGGGCTTGGGCAGCGCCATCCATGGCGCTGCACACCTCCACAGTAGCTCCCGTAGCCGTCGGGCGCGCTCGTGGCTTAACATCCCACCCAACACCAGTGGCAGATAGGGCCGGTTGCTCACTTGTTTCGCTTGAGTGTTGAATCTCCTGTGGCGGAGTGTCGAAGGCCAAGGATGGCCTTCGTCAAGCGTTCATGGATGAACTCGTAGCGTCTCCGCCACAGGAGGTTCAATGCTCAAGCGAAACAAGTGACAACCGGCCCCTTCTCACTGTTGCACCTTCTACATATTCGATCTACCATATATATGAAATATCGAATATGTGATGATGCCCATGACCAAGAAGGTTCTGTTTCTCTGTACCGCCAACTCGGCTCGCTCTTTAATGGCCGAAGCCATTTTGCGACAGTTTGGTAATGATGAGCTGGAAGTTTACAGTGCAGGCACTGAACCAACCCAGCCTGAACCTAAAGCTCTTGAAGCGCTGCAAGCCCTCGGGGTTAGTACCGAAGGGTTAAGCTCAAAGGCCGTTTCAGATTTAAGCATCGATGAATTTGATTACGTTATCAGCTTATGCGACCGCGCCCGCTCTGAATGCCAGCTACAATACAAAGAGAACCACTTTATAGCCTGGGACTTTCCCGACCCGGTAAGCAGCAAAAAAACCAATGCCTTTAAGAAGACCGCTCATGAGTTAAGTGACCGCATTAAGATGTTTTTGCTCATTTTGCGCAAGAACAGTGACAAGCCACATTTATTTAATGCACCGGAAGACTTCTTCAAGATCATGGCAGACCCGCTACGCTTAACCATGATAAGCCTGTTAGCCAAGCACAAAGAGCTGTGTGTGTGCGAGTTTGTTGATGCTACCGCCATGTCGCAGCCTAAAGTGTCGCGCCACCTGGCTCAACTGCGCGAATATGGGCTGCTGATTGACCGCAAAGACCAGCGCTGGGTTTACTACCAGCTGAATCCGGCACTACCTGACTGGATGCGTAAAATCATTATTACCACCGCCGACTATAACCCCCAACTGATAAAGGATATCGATAATGGGTGTGTTTGAACGTTTTCTCTCTGCCTGGGTAGCCTTAGCTATTATTGCAGGAACGGCCCTGGGGAGCTTATTTCCAAGCGCTTTCGAATGGCTTTCAGCTTTTGAGTTTGCTCAGGTTAATTTAATTATTGCGGTACTTATCTGGCTGATGATTTACCCCGTCATGGTGCAGGTTAACTTTGCTGCTATCACACAAATAGCGAAAGAGCCCAAAGGTTTAATTCTGACGGTTGTTATTAACTGGCTGGTGAAACCTTTTACCATGGCGTTGGTAGGCTGGTTATTCTTCAAAGGTATATTTGCCGACTTTATTGAACCCGAAACCGCAAACGAATACCTGGCCGGAGTCATTCTATTAGGCGTTGCACCCTGTACTGCCATGGTTTTTATCTGGAGCCAGCTGACCAAAGGCGATGCTAACTACACGCTGGTACAGGTGTCGGTTAACGATATTATTATGATTTTCGCGTTCGCGCCCATTGCAGCCTTGTTACTTGGTGTTACCGATATCATTGTGCCCTGGCAAACCCTGCTATTAAGCGTTGGCCTTTACGTTATTGCTCCGCTTATTGCCGGGTTTATAACGCGCCGGTACATCACCCGCTCAAATTCAGACAGCGATAATGACAACAATAAAGCGCTGACCAATTTCGACCAGACTATGAAACCCTGGTCAATTGTGGGCCTGCTTCTTACTGTAGTGCTGTTATTTGGTTTTCAGGCTGAGGTTTTGCTGACCCGTCCGCTGGATATCGCCATGATTGCTACGCCATTATTGGTACAGACGTACGGCATTTTTGCTATTACCTTTATTATTGCGTTATTAATTAAGCTGCCTTACCGCATTGCGGCTCCGGCCTGCTTAATTGGTACCTCAAACTTTTTCGAGTTAGCAGTAGCCGTAGCTATTTCACTATTTGGTTTGCAGTCCGGCGCAGCGCTAGCCACGGTTGTTGGCGTGCTGGTAGAAGTACCGGTAATGCTCTCATTAGTCTGGTTCGCGAATAAAACCAAACACTGGTTTGCATCAAGTTAAGGCGTGGAGTGATGAGCGCAAAAAACCTTTAGATATGGGAGGGGGAGTTTGTTGTCTTGTAAGCGTTATGAGTGTTGCGCCCCCTATGGTGGAGTGTCGAAGGCCAAGGATGGCCTTCGTCAAGCCCTCATGGATGAGCTTGTAGCGTCTCCGCCATAGGGGGCGCAATGCTCAAGCGAAACAAGACAGCAAACTCCCCCCCAAGCCCAAAAGCAGGCAGGTAAGAGATACACAAAAGGAGTCTTTTATGACGATTAAGGTTGGAATTAACGGTTTGGGTCGTATTGGTCGTTTGGCGCTTCGCGTGGCATGGGAAAACCCTGACCTGGAAATTGTTCAGGTGAATGACCCGGGTGCTGATGCGGCTACTTTTGCACACTTGCTGAATTTTGACTCGGTGCATGGTCGCTGGGGTTATGAAGCCGAAGCTCAGGACAACGCCATTCAAATTGGTGATGAACGCATAGCTTTCACTCAACACAAAACCATTGCCGAGAACGACTGGAGTGGTTGTGATGTGGTTTTAGAAGCCTCCGGCAAGATGAAAACCGTGAAGGTGCTTAACGACTACCTGTCGCAGGGCGTTAAACGTGTGGTGGTATCAGCTCCGGTCAAAGAACCCGGCGCGCTGAACATTGTTTTGGGCGTTAACGACCACCTTTACGATCCGGAAAAGCATCAGATACTCACCGCCGCGTCCTGCACCACCAACTGTCTGGCACCTGTGGTCAAAGTACTGCAGGACAAAATTGGTATTAAGCACGCGTCAATTACCACCATTCACGATTTAACCAACACCCAGACCATTCTGGATGCACCACACAAAGACTTACGCCGTGCCCGTGCCTGCGGCATGAGCTTAATTCCTACATCTACCGGTTCAGCAACGGCCATTGTGGAAATTTTCCCGGAGCTGAAGGATAAAATCGACGGCCACGCAGTACGTGTACCTTTAGCAAACGCGTCATTAACCGACTGCGTGTTCGAAGTGAAGAAATCCACCAGCGTGGAGGAAATTAATGGCTGGATGAAAGAGGCCGCCGAAGGCGAACTCAAAGGCATTCTGGGATATGAAGAGCGTCCGTTAGTATCAATAGATTACAAAACCGACCCTCGCTCAAGCATAGTCGATGCTCTGTCGACTAAGGTTATTAACGGCACGCACGTGAAAATTTATGCCTGGTACGACAATGAATGGGGTTATGCCAACCGCGCAGTTGAACTGGTGGAAAAAGTCGGCTAATGCTCAGTCAGCTGTCGCCGGCTATACGCCAATACTTAATTGTTACGGGTAACTACTGGGCTTTTACCCTGACTGATGGCGCGCTGCGCATGCTGGTGGTGCTGCACTTCCACCAGTTGGGTTACAGTGCGCTGGAAGTGGCTATGCTGTTTCTGTTCTACGAGTTTTTCGGCATAGTCACTAACTTATTTGGTGGCTGGCTGGGCGCTCGTTGGGGGCTCAACAGAACCATGAATATTGGGCTTGGCATACAGATTGTGGCGCTTGCCATGCTGCTGGTACCGGGTTCTATGCTCACCGTCATTTGGGTGATGGCCGCCCAGGCGTTGTCTGGCATTGCCAAAGATCTCAATAAAATGAGCGCCAAAAGCACCATTAAGCTACTGGTGCCTGACGACAAACAAGGTCAGCTGTATAAATGGGTCGCGATACTCACCGGCTCAAAAAACACCTTAAAAGGCGTTGGCTTTTTCCTTGGTGGACTCCTGCTTACCTTAATGGGTTTTCAGGGCGCGGTACTGGCTATGGCAATAGTGCTGGCGGTTGTGTGGACAGGCAGTCTTATTTTCCTGAAAAAAGAGTCGGGCAAAGCTAAGTTCAAACCCAAGTTTAAAGACATTTTATCCAAAAGCCGGCCTATCAATATTTTATCGGGTGCCCGTTTTCTGCTCTTTGGTGCCCGCGACGTCTGGTTTGTGGTGGCCTTGCCGGTGTTCTTAGCCAGCCAGCTTAACTGGAACCACTGGCAAGTCGGCTGTTTTCTCGCACTTTGGGTTATTGGCTATGGCTTTGTACAAAGTGTTGCGCCTAAATTCACAAAAACGGGCAATGATGTACCGAAAACTCAGACTGTTGTATGGAATGCGCTACTGACTCTTAGCCCTCTAGCACTTGCTCTGGCGCTTTGGCAGGGCTTACCCGTTACCCAGAGCATTATTATTGGCTTAGGGCTGTTCGGCATTCTGTTTGCCATTAATTCGTCGCTGCACAGTTACCTTATTGTCTCTTACTCACGCGCCGACGGGGTATCTTTGGACGTTGGTTTTTACTACATGGCCAACGCAGCCGGGCGTCTAATGGGTACCGTTTTATCCGGCTGGGTGTATCAGCAATGGGGGCTGGTCGCTTGCCTAATGATATCAACACTGTTATTGCTATTATCCACGGCTGCAATTAGCTTTTTGCCCGAGCGGGAACAGCATCGCGTCTGATAAGTCGTAGTCTGACATTCATGTCAGGTGCGATATCTGACCTGACGTAAATGTCAGGCTACTATTAAGGAACCACAATGAAATATTTAGTGTTTTTAGGTACGGTACGTGACAGTACGCCACCCAAGCCAGCCAGATTGGGCGAACGTGTGGCAAAGGCCTGCGTTAATTACCTGGAACAAAGCTTCGATAACGCAGAAGTAGAACTTATTGACCCTTTAGATTACCCATTTGAGGATGTTTTTAAGCCACATTTTTCATACCATGAAAAAGACGTTCCCGAACAGTTAGACGCTCTGGCTAAAAAGATTGAAGCCGCCGATGCTTACGTTATGGTAAGCCCTGAGTACAACCACTCCATGAGTCCGGCTTTAGCAAATTTACTGAACCACTTCGGTGCGTCGTTGTACTCCTATAAACCCAGTGCCATTGTGACTTATTCGGCTGGTCAGTGGGGTGGCGTTCGCGCTGCGGTTAACATGCGCACCTTCCTGTCTGAATTAGGCTGCCTGCCGGTATCCGCTATGATCCACGTGCCTAAAGCGCAAACAGTATTTGAGGAAAACGGCAAATTCACTCAGGAGGTTGAGGACACTGAGCGCTGGATCCAGTATTTCGGGCGCACTCTGAATCAGCTATGCTGGTGGGCCGAGGCGGCACAAAAGCAACGCGAAGCACTGAACCCGCACAAGCTGGTCAGCGACTTTAAAAGTGACCCGTCACAACGCAATGCGCCAGACAGCGACCGAAAATAATTTTTCGGTTGTAGTTGGCACATTTTATGCTAAAATTCGCGCTCTTTTTTTGACCAGCCTCAAACCATAAGGAGCCACCTACGTGCTGACGCGTATTACGCCACCCTAGCCGTCACTTTCCTGTCACAGGTGCGCAGTAGGCTGTTCTCTGCTTTTCTGGCCATTCCGGCCGCTTTATATTTACGATTAAAATTTGGTGTTATCTATCTATGTTGAAGTCTATCCAGCAGAACTGGTTTTCTAATATACGTGGTGATTTGTTGTCAGGTATTGTGGTCGCTTTAGCGCTTATTCCTGAAGCCATCGCATTCTCTATCATCGCCGGCGTTGACCCTAAAGTGGGCCTGTATGCCTCTTTCTGTATTGCCGTTGTTATTGCTTTTACCGGCGGTCGTCCGGGGATGATATCTGCCGCAACCGCCGCCATGGCCTTGCTTATGGCGTCGCTGGTCAAAGAGCATGGGCTTGAGTACTTGTTAGCGGCCACCTTACTGACCGGGTTGCTGCAAATTGCTGCCGGCTACCTTAAACTGGACGAGCTGATGCGCTTTGTGTCGCGCTCGGTGGTCACCGGTTTTGTGAACGCGCTGGCCATTCTCATTTTTATGGCACAGCTGCCGGAGCTGACAAACGTCACCTGGCATGTCTACGCAATGACAGCTGCTGGCTTAACCATTATTTATGGCTTTCCTTACATACCTTTCATTGGAAGAATACTGCCGTCGCCGCTCATCTGTATTGTCACTTTGACCGTTGTTGCGGTTTTCTTAGAAATGGACATTCGCACCGTTGGTGATATGGGTAAATTGCCGGACACCTTGCCTATTTTCCTATGGCCTGACGTTCCGTTAAACTTCGAAACCTTAGCTATTATCTTCCCTTACTCGGCGGCACTTGCGGTTGTGGGCATTCTGGAGTCATTAATGACAGCGACTATCGTTGACGACCTAACCGATACCCCCAGCGATAAAAACCGCGAATGTAAAGGTCAGGGCGTTGCGAATATCGGCGCAGGTCTGTTAGGCGGAATGGCTGGTTGCGCCATGATTGGTCAGTCTATTATTAATGTGAAATCGGGCGGTCGTACACGGTTGTCTACATTAACTGCCGGTATCTTCCTGCTGATTATGGTTCTGGTTCTGGACAAACTGCTGGTGCAAATTCCTATGGCCGCACTGGTTGCCGTAATGATCATGGTCTCTATTGGTACCTTCAGTTGGAGTTCCATTAAGAACTTAAAGAAACATCCGCTGTCCACCAATATTGTCATGGTTGCAACAGTTGCGGTCGTTGTCGCAACACATAACCTGGCTTATGGTGTATTGGTTGGTGTGCTGTTGGCCGCTATGTTCTTTGCGAACAAAATTGGGCATTACCTGTACATTAAGTCAGAGATTGACTCTGACGGCATAAAACGCACTTATCGGGTCATTGGTCAGGTATTTTTCAGCTCATCTGAAAAGTTTCTTGGCGCATTTGATTTCAAAGAAGGGGTTGAGCAGGTTGTCATCGACCTCAGTCAGGCCCATTTCTGGGATATCACCGCCGTCGATGCACTTGACCGTGCTGTAGTAAAATTCCGCCGTGAAGGTGCTGAAGTGGAAGTTATAGGGCTTAATGAAGCCAGCGCGACCATCGTTGATCGCTTTGGCGTACATGACAAACCCGACGCTGTCGATAAGCTGATGGGCGGGCACTAATGGAAAAGGATTTAATAATGAAACATGTTGTTGCTTGTATTGATGGTTCTGCGTCAACTCAATCTGTCTGTGATTACGCCAGTTGGGCAGCATTACGCTTACAAACGCCATTAACGCTTTTTCATGTTCTGGACGAAGCGCGTTACCCCACCGAGACTAATATGACAGGTAACATCGGCTTAGGTAGCAGAGAGGCTCTGCTCGAGCAGTTAGCCGAGCTTGATCAGCAGCGCAGCAAGTTAGCCTTAGAGCAAGGCCACCACATGCTGGAAAGTGCCAAATTACGCGCGACACAAAGTGGCGTCGAACATATCAACTTACGCCAACGACACGGCGACCTGGCAGAATCCTTATTAGAAGTTGAGGATTCAATGAGACTGCTTGTTATGGGTCTCCACGGCGAAGAGACGACCCGTACGAACCGCGTTGGCAGCCAACTGGAAACCGTTGTAAGAACAATGCACAGACCTATTCTGATTGCGCCTGAAGAGTTTACAGAACCTAAAAATGTGATGTTAGCATTCGACGGCAGTGATTCTTCCCGTAAAGGTATTCGCATGCTTGCGGAAAGCCCTATTTTCAGAGGCCTTCCGTTACATTTGGTTATGGTCGGAGCTGATACCAACGACAGTCGCGCGTCCATCGAAGCAGCATCTAACCACTTGCGGGAGCTGGGACATAATGCGCGATTTGAAATACGCTCAGGCGAAGTTGAGCCTGCACTTCATGCGTACCAGGAAGAGCACAATATTGACCTTCTGGTGATGGGAGCTTATGGTCACTCGCGTATTCGTCAGTTTTTAGTAGGCAGCACCACAACTAGCCTGCTACAGACAACTAACTCCGCTTTATTGCTGCTACGTTAATTGCAGCAAACAAGACGATTTCAAGGAAAATAACATGACGCCAGACTGGGAAGAGTTTGATCTCGATGACCGCTTAATTGCGGTTCTTCGCGATGCTGAACTGAACAAACCAGCAAAAGTACAACAACAGAGTATTCCTGCCGCCCTGGATGGTCGCGACTTACTTATTAGTGCACCGACCGGAACAGGTAAAACTTTGGCTTTCCTGCTGCCGGCACTGCAACATTTGCTGGATTTCCCGCGTCAACAACCGGGACCAGCTCGTATACTGGTGTTGGCTCCAACCCGCGAACTGGCTGAACAAATCCATGAACAGGCTAAACAGTTTGAGGCCAAAACCGGGTTAACCTCTGTGGTTGTCACCGGAGGCATCAACTATGGTTCGCAGCTGTCGGTATTAGAGAAGACACACGACATACTGGTTGCGACACCGGGTCGACTAATGGACTTACTTGAAGCCGAACAGTACAACCTGGAAGGCATTGAGTGGCTGATTATTGATGAAGCCGACCGAATGCTGGATATGGGTTTTGCCGCAACGGTAAAAGAAATGGCTCTGCAGGCACGTCATCGTCAGCAGTCCTTGCTACTGTCAGCAACGCTGAATAGCTCCGGCGTGATTAAGTTTTCCCGCGAGTTATTAACCGAACCCGAGTACATTGATGTGCAGCCTCCCAAACGTGAGCGCGGTAAAATTCTTCAGTGGGTTCATTTAGCGGATACCGACGAACATAAGCGTAAACTGTTAATGAGCGTGCTTCAGGCGCACCCCGGGCGGCAGTTTGTCTTTGTCAGAACACGTGAACGCGTAGAGCTTATTGCAAACTTTCTGCGCAGCCAGTTTGGTACCGGCCGTAAAATTGTGACACTGCGGGGCGATATGCCGCAAAGTGATCGTCAGCGCATTATGAACGAGCTTAAACAAACGACGGAAATTACCTTAGTTGCTACTGATATTGCAGCGCGAGGGCTGGATGTAGACGACATCACTTTGGTGGTTAATTATGACCTTCCTAAGCAAGCTGATGTTTATCTGCACCGAATTGGGCGCACAGCCCGCGGCGGACAAAAAGGAACGGCCGTATCGCTGGTAGAAGCACATGATGCTTTACTACTGGGCCGTGTCGAGCGTTACCTGGACGCCAAACTAGACAGACGAACTATTGAAGGGTTAAAACCTCAATATAAGTTTCCGTCGACAGAAAAGTCCCGCTCGAAGAAAAAAGTGAAGAAGAAAACGGATAAAAAGAAGAAGTCGCGTTAACGCGACTTCTTGCTTAGTAAATGGTGCAAAATAAAATAAGCTACAACGCCACTGGCATCCGCTAACCAATCGTAAACATCGGCACTACGGCCAGGCGCATAAGACTGGGCTATTTCTATTAAAAAGCCGTAGCAAACTAAAATCAGTAACGACAGTTTAGCCGACAACGCAAAAGCTCTGTGAAACGTCAGTGCTAAGACAAAAAAGATTCCAAAGTGAACCAACTTATCCAGATGCGGAATGCTCTGAGCTCCGGTACTTGGAAACTGCCACAAAAACAGAAAGGTGGCTGTCGATAACACAACAAAAAATAGGGCTCTTGCCAGCATAGTTTACTTCTCTCTAAATTAGGGCTTATAAACCGATACGTTGTTATAACCATTTTCGTGCAATAACAAAGCCTGCATCCGGCTCATAATTCCTTGATCACAGTACAGCAAGTATTCCCGGCTTTGATCCAGTTCAGCAAACTGAGAGGCTAACTTGAAAAATGGAATTTCAATAACCTCAACTTCTACTGACAAGGGTGCTGCTTCAATTTCTTCATCGTTTCGAATATCTATGATGGTTGTGTCGGTACTGAGTTCCGTTGTGGTATCCGGCAGCGCCAGTTCTGCGTCTGTTTGCGTCGCTATATCCTGCATGCTCAGTACGTTTGACGCCCGTACCACCTGATCGAGTAAATCTTTGTTAAGCTTCGCTTCTTCGGCTTCGATAACCGCCGGAATGGCTTTAACCGTGGGCTTATTAGAAATAACGCCACAATATTCAGGAATGGATTTAGCCAATGGTTCGGTGCCAATACGCTTTGCCTCGTCCACAATTTCCTGTTTGTCTTTGGTTATTAGCGGGCGTAAAACTAATGCCGATGTAGCTTGATCGATCACCCTCAGATTAGACAGGGTCTGACTGGATACCTGCCCCATAGCTTCACCCGTTACCAGCGCCTGCGCTTTCACATAACGAGCGACTTTATCCGCAGCCCGCAGCATTTGCCGTTTTAGCACAACACCCATCTGGCCGTTATCGACATTTGTCAGAATGTCATCAACAATAGGGGCAAAATCAACACTAATAAACTTAATGGGGTGCGAGGAGCTGTAGCGCTTCCACAAATAATAGGCTATTTGACGCACCGCCACTTCATGGGCGTCGCCGCCTAAATTAAAAAAGCAAAAGTGAGTCCGCGCGCCGCGCCGGATAAAATCATAGGTTGCAACGCCAGAATCAAAACCACCACTTAACAATGACAGTACGGTTTCCTGAGTAGGAATAGGAAAACCACCTAAGCCATTCACTCGCTCCCCAACCAAGTGAACAATCTGATTAGTAATTTGCAGCGCAATGTCCAGGTCCGGATTAGAAAGGTTTACAGAAGTATCCGGAACACGCTCCAGCAAATAGCCACCAACATAGCGTTCTAACTGCTGTGAATTAAACTCGTGGTTACCTTTACGTTTAACCCGCATAGCAAAACTTTTTCCCGGTAAACGCTTTAACCAGTGCTCACCAACTAACTCGGCAATAGCATCAAAATCGGTTAGCGACCGCTCTATAACTTCGGCAAACCAGGAAATACCGGGGGTGTTTTGCAGAATCTCTTTGATTTCACTACGCACCTGAGAGTCGTCGCCATCAGCAGAAACTTCGATGCGATCCCACAGCCATTTGACGTATATCGAGTCATCGACCGGAGCCAGAATTTTACGCAGGTTATTGGTCAGTACTTTACCGTAACGCTTACGAACAGAACGGCTTTTAATGGTAATTTCAGCGTGCAGGCGAACAACAAACTTCATAGCTAAATCGTCAAGTCTTTAGGAAAGTGGGCAATTATACGTGTCCTGCCCGGCAGAAACCAGCGCTCAGTCTATTACATCAACCGGGTCAGATTCTGCCGCTTTACCTTGCATTATCGATATTTCAACACGACGGTTTCGCTTGCGGTTTTCTTCCGAGTTATTCGGCACCAATGGCTTAGTATCCGAGTAACCCATAACCACCAGACGATCTTCGCTAAAGTCATCCACTTTCAGCATTTCTTCTGCAACCGCAACCGCTCGCTTACTGGAGAGATCCCAGTCCGATGAGTAGATTTCCGATACCAGTTTTTCATTATCACTGTGGCCAGAAATAGTGACCTCACCCGGAATATCTTTCAATGCCCCGGCAACCTGCTGAATAATAGGCCGGAACTGCGGCTGTAAAAATGCCGAACCTTCAGGAAATGAGCCTTGTTCACGTATGCGAATAATAATTTGCTGACCGTGCTGCTCAAGCTCAATAGTGCCAGCTTTAATCTCATTCTCAAGCTGCCGCTCGATACGACGCATAAGCTCCTTAGATACCTGCGTCATAGCTTCAGTATTTTCCGCTTCTGCCTCTTTTTGGTCATCCGCGCTGTCGGACTCCTGACCGCCCCGCTCGGTTTGCTGACCACCGGCAAAGTCGGACTCACCTTCCTGAAATTCCAGCATCTGCTGCGTCATTTCTACGGTCTGCTGCTGGATAGTTTCAATGGGCGTTGGCTCTGGCCGCCCGGGACGGAACTCCTGAGCGATAACACTGGTACCCTTAGGAATGTCTTTCACTTCAATTTTATTTTGCACACCTAAAGCGTACTTCATTGAACCGGCTATTTGCTTAAACTTCAGCACGTCCATTTCGGAGAAAGCCAATAACAGCACGAAGAAGCACATGAGCAAGGTCATGAGATCGGCAAAGGTTGCCATCCACATAGGCAATCCCGGGGGCGGGCAATTGCAGTCCTCTTGTTCTTCGTCTCTGACTTTCTCTGAGGCCATAACTACTCGTCCTCATCCTCGTTACCAATACGCTTAGATTCAGCTAAGTAATTACGTAAAATACCTTCAATGACACGAGGGTTCTGACCGTCCTGAATACCTAAAATGGCGTCCAGTATCAGTTGCCGGTTCAGCTTTTCCTGTTCGGCCCGTAGCAATAACTTATTCGCGATAGGAATGGCAATAACGTTGGCTAAAAAGGCACCATAAAGGGTGGTTAACAAAGCAACGGCCATGGCTGGGCCTATCGCTTTGGGGTCATCCATATTAGACAGCATCGCAACCAGACCAATCAGGGTACCAATCATACCCATAGCCGGTGATACATCGCTCAGTATTTTGAATACCCGGGCGCCCTCTTCATGGCGGGCAAAGCTCATTTTTATATCTTTCGACAAGGTTTGGCGGACAACTTCGGCATCGTGACCGTCAACCAGCATGTCTACGCCTTTACGAAAGAATTTGTTCGGAATTTCCGCTTCTTCAAGCGCCAGAAAGCCACCTTTACGCGCCGAGTCAGCCATCTCAACAGCCGTATCGATAAGCTCTTGTGGATGTTCAATTTTAAAGAAAAACGCCTTAACGACCACTTTCCCCGTGCCCAGAAACTGGCCCAGAGAAAAGTTCGCTAAGGTTATAAATAATGAACCGCCGAAGACGATAAAGAACGATTGGGTATCTAAAAACAGGGTTATGTCCCCACCCAGAACCATAGCAACGACGACAAAGCCGATGGCCCCTATAATTCCTAAGAGCGTTGCTATATCCACTCAGCCTTCCTCCCCGATTTGAGTTTTCATTTATGCTGTTGTGCTCATTCTTAAACAATCGCGTCGCGCTTACAAGCGACATCTGTTCATCTTACACAGGAATAATGAGATCATCGGCTGACATTCAGGATTCTTTATCGGATAATTAACTTTCATTCTATTAGCAATGCGGCTCATAACAGATTTTAAGGCAGACTTAGCTATGGCAGACGAACAGAAACAGCAATCTTTCGAACAGGCTCTGGAGCAGCTAGAGCAACTGGTTAATGAACTGGAACAAGGCGACTTACCGCTTGAGCAATCGCTGAAAAAATTCGAACAAGCCATTGCCTTGTCACGTTCCAGCCAGCAACAATTGCAGCAGGCTGAGCAAAAAGTGACAACTTTGTTGGCTGAACAGCAATCTGGAAATGATGAAAGCAATGGAGAACTGATGTGACGATTAACTCGTTAACAGCAGCAACACGAGAACAAGTCGATTCATTCTTAAAGCAAGCGCTCGCGCAGTTAACCCTGAACCCGCGTCTGAACCAGGCCATGCAGCACGGAGTGTTAATGGGCGGAAAACGTATTCGCCCCTATCTGCTGGTGACCGTTGCCGATATTTGTGGCGCCAATAAGAATGACGCTCTGCAAGCCGCTGCCGCTGTTGAGTTGATACATGCTTATTCTTTAATTCATGACGACTTGCCAGCAATGGATGATGACGATTTACGCCGTGGTCAGCCGACTTGCCACATTGCTTACGACGAGGCGACAGCGATTTTAGCCGGAGATGCGCTACAGACACTGGCTTTCGAAGTCTTAACCGAAAACCGTATGGAACAATTACCCAGTGAACGACAGCTGCAATTAGTTCAGGTACTGGCTAAAGCCAGCGGTGCCCGCGGCATGTGTGCAGGTCAGGCAATAGACTTACAGGCAACAGCTAAAATCGTCACTGAAGACGCACTAGAGCAAATGCATTTAAGTAAAACCGGCGCGTTGATAACCGCCGCCGCCACTATGGGTGTATTGTGTGGTAATGACAATGCGCAACAATGGCGGGAAAAGTTTGAGCAGTTCGCTCATTATCTGGGGCTGGCATTTCAAGTACAGGATGATATCCTCGACGTAACAGGTAATACTGAAGCTCTGGGCAAACCTCAGGGGTCAGATACCGCGTCTGAAAAATCAACTTACGTGCGTTTGCTCGGTATTGAAGGTGCTCAGCAACGCCTGCAAAACTTACACCATAAAGCACTACAGTCGTTAAGCGATATCCCTTACAATACAGACAGACTTGAACAATTTTCCGACTTGCTGTTAAAGCGGGACCACTAACTGAATGACTCAACAATATCCGTTACTTGATAAAATTAACTCCCCCGCTGACCTGCGCCGTTTACCGCGGACGCAATTGCCGGAACTGTGCGCAGAAATTAGACAGTTTTTATTAACCTCAGTGAGCCAAAGCAGCGGCCACCTCGCGTCAGGTTTAGGCACCGTAGAGCTTACGGTTGCCCTGCATTATGTGTATCACACACCAGAAGATAAGCTGGTTTGGGACGTTGGCCATCAGGCTTACCCACATAAAATTCTGACCGGGCGTAAACAACGGTTGCACTCTATTCGTCAAAAAGACGGGCTTCACCCTTTTCCCTGGCGCGAAGAGAGTGAATACGATGTGCTCTCAGTCGGGCATTCAAGTACGTCTATATCAGCAGCGTTAGGCATGGCGGTAGCAGCGCAAAGGCAAAGTCTACGACAAAAAGTCGTCTCTATTATCGGCGACGGTGCAATGACCGCCGGTATGGCATTTGAAGCCATGAATCATGCTGGTGATATAAAACCAGATATGTTGGTGGTGCTGAACGACAATGACATGTCTATTTCAGAAAACGTTGGTGCTCTGAACCATCATTTCGCCCGCCTTTTATCTGGTCGTTTTTATACCTCGCTGCGGGAAGGCAGCAAAAAATTACTCAGCCCGCTGCCTCATATTCGTCATTTTGCCAGCCGTGCCGAAGAGCACATGAAGGGCATGATGGCACCGGGCACTATTTTTGAAGAGCTGGGATTCAATTACATAGGCCCGATAGACGGCCATGATGTTGATACTCTGGTTGATACGTTATCGAACATGCGCAGTTTAGGCGGTCCGCAGTTGCTGCACATTGTGACGCAAAAAGGCAAAGGTTACCGACCTGCAGAGAGAGATCCTATTGGTTACCATGGCGTGCCAAAGTTTGATCCCAAAGAGTCCAGCCTGCCTGAGAAAGCACCGGGTATTCCCAGCTATTCTGAAATTTTTGGCCAATGGCTGTGCGATACCGCAAGTAATGACAAGTCGCTAATGGCAATAACACCGGCGATGCGTGAAGGTTCCGGTATGGTGACGTTTTCACAGCAATATCCACAACAGTACTTTGACGTGGCTATAGCTGAACAGCACAGTGTGACTTACGCAGCGGGCCTGGCTATTTCAGGACTGAAACCGGTTGTCGCCATTTACTCCACCTTTTTACAGCGCGGTTATGATCAGCTCATTCACGATGTCGCTCTGCAAAACCTTGATGTGCTCTTCGCCATTGACCGTGCCGGTATTGTCGGTGCCGATGGCCCCACTCACCAGGGCGCATTTGACTTAAGTTACCTTCGTTGCATACCTAATATGGTGGTAATGGCTCCCAGTAATGAACAAGAGTGTCTGGACATGCTAACCACCGGGTATCAGTACAAAGGTCCGGCAGCAGTTCGTTATCCCCGTGGAGCCGGTGTTGGTCTGGAGCTTCGTAAGGGTAAAGTTATTGATATAGGAAAAGCTCAAACCCTTACTGAGGGGCAGAATATTGCTTTCCTTAATTTTGGTACCCTGCTGCCGGAAGTGGAAGCAGCGGCAGCCAAATTTAATGCCACCGTTGTCGATATGCGTTTCATAAAACCTCTGGACACAGCTTGTCTGGACCAGTTAATGACAACCCATTCAGTGCTGGTAACTGTAGAGGAAAATGTCATAGCAGGCGGCGCAGGCGGTGCCGTGAGCGAATACGTAGCCCAACACAAAGCAAGCCCGCAAGTGTTAACAATAGGCTTACCGGACGAGTTTATTAAACATGGTTCGCAAGGTGAAGTTCGTGCCGAACTGGGTCTGGATGCCGCAGGTATTGAGCGGCAGGTGAATGACTTTATAAAAAAAAGCTGAAGTATATGGCAAGGTCAGGTTTGCTTTAGCCCAGCAGACCTGACAACCACCAACCTAAATGCAGTAATACTGCCGAGAAAATACCCGCCAGCACGTCATCCATCATAATACCGTTACCGCCACTTAGCTTTTTATCTGCCCAGCCAATTGGACCTGGTTTCCAGATATCAAAAATGCGGAACAACACAAACGCCGCCAGCAACCAAAATGGCTCTACAGGCAGTGCGAACATGGCAACGGCATAGCCAACTATTTCATCCCAGACAATTGAAGGGTGGTCGTGTTCCCCCATTGCCTTAGCGGTATACTGGCATATCCAAATACCGGCCAGCGTCATTACCACCAGAGCCAGCAAATATTCCCACCAGTTAAGTGGAGCTAATAAAAAAACGGCCGGAATACCAATAAGTGTTCCAAAGGTACCCGGCGCTTTAGGAGCAAGACCGGAGCCAAAACCCAACGCAAGCCAATGTATGGGGTTAAACCATGAAAGTTTCGCATGAGACATGGACTAGTGGCTCCTTAAATCTCTTATTTACTGGCTTCGTTCTGCGGAAAGTGATTAAAGCTACTATAACCCTCAGCCAGTAACCAGTCTTCGCCATTATAGCGCAACTGAATGTCACCGGATTCACCGTTCGCTACGCGACCAATACATACCGGTCGGGTCTTAAGGTGCGTGGTTAAGGTTTCCATACGCCCCCGATGTTCCTCGGGCAAGGTAAAGCAAAGCTCGTAGTCGTCTCCGGCGGTCAAAGCCAAAGCAAGTGCGTCATCCACCTGAAGTGTTTCGGTTAACGCCAGTGACAGCGGCAGCTTTTCCAGTTCCAGTTGCGCCTGAGTGCCGGCTTCTGTCATTAAATGCCGTAAATCGGCCAGCAGACCGTCAGAAATATCAATGCAGGAACTTGCTACGCCTCGCAGACTTTGCCCTAAAGCGACTCTGGGGGTGGGGTAATGCAGGCGCTCTATCACCTGCTGCAAATGTCGTCCGGTTGTGCTCACTTTATTTTGCGTAACCTGCAAGCCTAGGCCAGCATCACCTAAAGAGCCGCTGACATAAATCCAGTCGCCCGCCTTTGCCCCGGAACGCGGTATCGCGCTGCCCGAAGGCAGTTGTCCATGAGCTGTAATAGTTATTGTCAGCGGGCCTTTGGTTGTGTCGCCGCCAATTAACTGGCAATCGTAATAACTGCAAATTTCATCCAGGCCACCACTAAATTCCTGTAGCCAGTCTTCGTCCATACGAGGAAGCGTCAAAGCCAGACTGATCCAGCACGGCTGAGCGCCCATAGCCGCTAAGTCGCTTAAGTTCACGGCAACACTTTTATGACCAATAGCACGGGGTGGCGTGGTCATATCAAAATGCACACCTTCAACCAGAGTATCGGTAACAATGACCAGGTCATGCTCAGGCATTGGCCGGACAACAGCGCCGTCATCTCCAATGCCCATAGCAACATCGCCCCGTTTTGCGGAGCGATGAGTGAAGTATTCATTAATTAGCGAAAATTCATCGCGGGGCATAAGTTACTGCCTGGTTGGGCGGAAAGTGTCTACTGCTTTATCGAGTACGCCGTTGACAAAACGATGGCTTTCATCGGCACCAAAAGATTTAGCCAGCTCTATTGCTTCGTTGATAGCCACTTTATAGGGTACATCAACGCGTTCACGCAACTCATAAGCCGCCAGTCGAAGAACAGCCAGTTCAATAGGGTCAAGCTCTTTAATCGGTCTGTCTAAAAAAGGTTCCAGCGCTTCATCCAGTGTCCGGTAATGCCCGCCAACACCACGGACTAACTCTAAAAAGTAGTCAACGTCCACTTTGCTGGTGTCATTTTCCGTTAAAAATTGAGCCTCAATATCGCTAAAGCTGTTTTGCGATAGCTGCCATGAGTAAATTGCTTGCACGGCCAACTTGCGGGCCTTTCTTCTTGCTGCGGGTTTCATTTGAAGTATCTCAGAGTTGTTTCAGTACATTGACCATTTCAAGCGCGCTTAATGCGGCTTCCGAGCCTTTATTTCCGGCTTTAGAACCACTGCGCTCAATGGCTTGTTCCAGCGTATCGGTAGTGATAACACCAAATGCGACAGGTAAATCAAACTCGGTCGCAACCCGGCCTAAACCACTATTACATTCACCGGCAACAAACTCGAAGTGTGGTGTTCCACCGCGAATAACCGCACCGACCGCAATAATTGCGTCATACTTACCAGAGCTGGCCAGACGTTTCGCCGTTACCGGCATTTCATAAGCACCGGGAACACGCACAACGGTTATATCGTCGTCCGCTACTTCGCCATAATGCTTTAATGTCTGCACAGCACCGTCTAATAAGCTTTCAACCATAAAATGGTTAAAGCGAGAAACGATAATGGCAAACTTTTTACCAGCCGCGTTTATTCCACCTTCAATTACCTGCATGAGTTTTCCTTATTAACCGTTCGTTAATTGCGCGCGATCATAGCACAATGTGGGGCTATTTGCGTGAAATTGAGTAGGAGAAATACCTTTCCTGGGCATCTAAGTCACGACCCAGCGAGCGGGCACTACTGCTTTCCAGTAGCTGCAAAGCCGTTTCGTTATTTTCTGATACCGGAAACAGCACTTGCCGCCAGGGCCAACTTGCTTCCAGCCAGTCTTTTAAAAGCACAAAAAAATCGTTATGCAAGTTATCGTCAATGGCCGATTCTAAAAGCCACCAACTGACCTCAGCATTATAAGCACTGCGTGAAATGCCGTTTCTTTCTTGTCTACTGGCAGCCACCGGTACCATATAAACGGCTCCAATAATGGACTTATCTGCCTTATCAATCACCAAATAAGTAAAAGCTGTTTGCGCTTTTGCCTGCTCCAAGTGGTAATTCACCATGGTTTCGTTTTGCTGAAGAGTGCTTTTTTCAGATGGCCAGGACCATCCCAGTCGCTTATAAAGCCACTTCTGCGACGTCATATAGCTGTGAAAGAAACGCTCGGCATCGGAGCTTTTAAGAGGACGAATAATTAAGCTATTACCTTCGGCATATTCGGGGACAACCCATTCTTTTTGCCAGAAGTCTGCTGCTACTGCCACATTAAATAGCGGCAGTATTAACAGGAGCAGAAAACTACGAAAAAGCGTTCTCAACACGCTTCTCCATGCTTACCGTGCGCATGCTCAAAATAAGATTTAACCCGGGCGAGCTCTTTTTCCAGTTCATCGCCAATCATCAGCGCGGGGCCTATATCGATAGCTTTACGTGCATAGTCAAAAGCTATGGGGACAACAGGTACACGAGCTTGCTGTGCCATATGTAAAAAGCCTTTTTTCCACTCTTTTACACGCTTTCTTGTGCCTTCAGGAGTTATCACTAGAATCAGTTCATTTTTCTCCCGAAACTCCCTCACCATATTTCCAACAACACCATTTGCGCTGCTTCTGTCTATGGGGAGACCGCCCAGTTTGGTTAACAAACCTTTCAGCGGAAAACGGAACAGACTGCTCTTAGCTAAATAATTCAGCTTTAACCCCATAGCTAGCATGACGCAGGCTCCAACCGGGAAGTCCCAGTTAGATGTGTGCGGCGCAACCGGAAGAATCGCCTTTCTCACGTGAGGCATTTCGCCATTAATTTTCCAGCCGCCCAGTACACGTAAGCCCAAACGACCTACCCAGCGCAAAAACCGGTTATGGCTAACAGGGAATTCGCCTTTAACAAATTCCGGAATTACTTGTTTATCGGTCATAAAATTACTGTAGTACCCGTCTTATCTCGCGTAATTTTTCTTTCACTCGCTTAATGTTTTCAGGGCCCATGCGAATCAGTTGTTTCTGCGCTGCAGGCAATGACTCATAAGACTCGTTAGCAAAAGTATACATAACGCTGTCGTCTTTTACCTGAACCAATCCCTCCGGAACCGGAGTATCAAGCATAACATTAATGGCTTCTATCAAGGTGTCATCAAAGTCTGACTCCGGATAGCCAATTTCTGCGTAGGCTTCTTGCACTAAAGGCTTAAATAACTCATAGTTTTCTGCCAGTGCGTCAGGTTGCAAACTTACAAACCAGTCAACTAAAGCGTCGTATCGGCGATAGCTGCTTTCATCAATATAGAGTTCACCATCTACCTCCAGCACACTAAAACGACCGTCGGGACGCTGAACAATAGTACGTTCACGAACAATGCTGCCGTTGCTGATATTGTCCATCAGCACAACTGCGTCACGAATAATCTGAGAGCTTTTTAATGGACGAATGTTAACGTCGGTTGAGTCAAGATTCTGAAGCACCGTTGGTGTGCTATTGTCCAGCTCTGGCAAGGCAATAGGTTCGGGCTCAGGTTCAGCAGGCTCTTGTTCCGGTTCAGATTCTGGTTCGGTTGGAATCGGTTCTGGCTCAATTTCAGGCTCAGGTTCTTCAGACTCTTGTTCATAACCCTCAACCTGAACTTCTGTTGATTGCTGCTGATCAACCTCTACCGTTTCGGTTTGTTGCTTCTTGTCTTCAGAAGCCGGCAGCCACCACCATACTATGGCAGCGATAACCGCCAGCACAATAAGCGTAACAACAACCCAAGTCGTTTTGCGACTCGCTTCTTCTGTTGCCGTTGATGTTTCAACCTGATCGTCACTCATTGTGCGCTCCTTTATTTTTGCTCAGCACGACAAAAAACCAATTGTTTATCGCTGGACATAGCTTCATTGAAACTATAGCCATTTGCATCGAATTCTTTTAGATCAGACACGGATTTTGGCTTTTGGTTCAGGATAAATCGCGCCATTAGTCCCCGCGCCTTCTTGGCATAAAAACTGATGACTTTATATTGACCATTTTTTTCATCTTTAAACACTGGAGTAATAATATCTGCATTAAGCACTTTTGGCTTGACCGCCGAGAAATACTCATTAGAAGCTAAGTTCACTAAAGTTGAGCTACCCAGCTCAGCTAAGTCTTTATTGAGCATCTGCGTAATGCTATCGCCCCAGTATTCATATAGGTTTTTGCCCTTTGGATTATCCAACTTGGTACCCATTTCTAATCGGTAAGGCTGCATCAAATCCAGTGGCCGTAAAACACCATAAAGACCAGACAAAATCCGCAATTGTTTTTGTGCCGTACCTATGGCCTCTGAATTCAGGCTGGCAGCATCTAATCCGGTATAAACATCACCGTTAAATGCATACATAGCCGGGCGTGCATTGTTTTCATTAAAAGGCCGTTGCCATTCCTCAAAGCGAGCCGCATTCAAACCCGCCAGCTTGTCGCTAATTTTCATTAGCGACCCGAGTTGTTGCGGGCTTAATTGCCGACAAACCTCAACCAGTTCTTCGGCGTTATCCAGCAACCGTGGCTGAGTAACATTCAGTTCCGGTAAATCACTTTCGTAATCCAGGTTTTTAGCAGGTGAAACAACGGCCAACATGTCTATGCACTCCATTCAAATTATACCGTAAGACTAACCCAGCGGATCTTGATCCGCGCCTTCTTTTTCCACTTCTGGCGGCATTAAGTCGTCTCGGCTAACACCAAATTTCAGGGCCACAGAACTTGCGATATAAATGGATGAATAAGTACCAATAACCACACCAAATAATAACGCTGTAGCAAAACCATGAATTAATGGCCCACCCAGGAAGAACAAGGTCAATAACACCAGTATCGTTGTTATTGAAGTAATTAACGTTCGACTCAGCGTATCGGTTAATGCCCGGTTAACAGTTTGCACTGGGGTTAACTTAGCAAACTTACGGAAAGTTTCCCTAATTCGGTCGCAAACCACCACCGTATCGTTAATTGAGTAACCAATAACTGCCAGCAAGGCCGCTAAAACCGTTAGGTCAAACTCTAACTGCAATATGGAGAACAGCCCTAAGGTTAAAATGACATCGTGCGCTAACGCTGCCACAGCACCTACCGCTAAACGCCATTCAAAACGCATCGCAATGTAAAGTAGAATACAGATTAAAGCGGTTAGCATAGCCAACCCGCCCTGCTCTATAAATTCGTCGCCCACATTTGGGCCAACAAATTCTATACGACGCATTTCAACGGTTTGGTCAAACTCGGTGCGCAGAGATTCAAGTATTGTGGTACCCAGCTGCTCCGCTTTTACTCCTTCCCGAGGCTCCAGACGAATCAGTATCTCTTCCTGCGAGCCGTAGTTTTGAACTACTGCGTCACTGAACCCTTCTTCATCTAATGCACCACGAACACGACTTAAATCTGCCGCGCTATCAAAGCCAACTTCAAGTAAGGTTCCGCCAGTAAAGTCCAACCCAAAGTTGAGCTTATTGACTGACAACGAAACTATGGAAGCCACTACCAGTACTGCACTGATAATGCCCATAATTCCGCGGAAGCGCATGAAGGGAAGTCGTTCATCGGTTTTAATTATCTCTTGCATGGCTCCCCCTAAATAGACAGTTTAGACAGCTTTTTGCCGCCCCAAACTGAGTTAACAATGGCACGGGTTCCGACTATCGCAGTAAACATGGACGTTATAATCCCGATAGCAAGAGTGATAGCAAAGCCTTTAATAGGGCCATTACCAATAGCAAACAAGATAAGCGCCGCAATCAGCGTGGTTACGTTCGCATCGGCAATGGTCGACAAGGCACTGTCATAGCCGTGATGAATTGCCTGTTGAGGGCTTCGTTTGGCTTTTATTTCTTCGCGTATGCGCTCGAAAATAAGCACATTAGCATCTACTGCCATACCAACTGTCAGTACAATACCGGCCATACCCGGTAAGGTCAGCGTTGCTCCCGGAATCATCGACATCACGCCAATAATAAGCACCAGGTTTGCTGCCAGAGCACAGTTGGCAACCAGACCAAACTTTTTGTAGTACAACAACATGAAGGCAAGAACTAAAACAAAGCCCCAAAAAATAGCCTGAGTACCAGCATCAATGTTCTGCTGACCTAAGCTTGGCCCGACGGTACGTTCTTCGACAATTTGAATAGGGGCAATCAATGCGCCAGCGCGTAATAGTAACGCCAAATTTTGAGCTTCGTTTGCGCCCACACCAGTAATACGGAAGTTACTCCCCAACCGCGATTGAATAGTCGCAACGTTAATCACTTCGGCATTTTTAGTGAACTGTAAGTTACCTTCTGCGTCGCGCTCATCTGTTGCTTTATATTCAATAAAGACCGTTGCCATCGGCTGACCAACATTGTCTTTAGTTGCTAACGACATCTTGTTACCACCAGCACCATCCAGGGTAATATTAACCTGCGGGCGGTTGTATTCGTCGTAACCAACACCTGCGTTAACAATATGGTCACCAGTCAGAATAACGTCTTCTTTCAGCAATTGAGCTGGACCGTCGCGCATTGGCATTAACTCGCTACCAAAAGGTACCCGACCGTTCTGGGCGTCGCGCACATCGTTCTCGGAATCAACCATACGGAACTCCAGCGTTGCTGTAGCCCCTAAAATCTCTTTCGCTCTTGCTGTATCCTGCACACCAGGTAATTCCACCACAATGCGGTTTGAGCCCTGACGCTGGATAACCGGCTCGGCAACACCTAATTCGTTAACCCGGTTACGCATAATGGTAATATTTTGAGATACCGCGTAATCGCGTGTTTCAGCAAGCTTCTGCTCGCTCATCTGTAGTTGCAGCAGTTGGTTTTCATCGTCTTCCAGAAGCGTATACCCCTGATAACGACCATCCAGATAGTTGGCAGCTTCTGCATAAGCTTCTTCATTACGAAGCTCAATTTCAACCGTCGTGTCATTAACACGAACAGCGCTGTAACGAATACGTTCTTCACGCAGTTCGGCACGAATCGTGTCCTTCATACCATCGACAATTTTACGAACGGCTTCGTCCATGTCGATTTCCATCAAGAAGTGTACACCGCCACGTAAATCCAGCCCCAGTTTCATTGGCTGAGCACCAACACTCTTCAACCACTCAGGAGTTGCGGGAGCAAGGTTCAGAGCGACTATGTAGTTATCACCTAAACTCTCCAGGATACTTTCCCGGGCTTTTAACTGCTCATCATCGGAATTCAGTCGAACTAAAAGCTGCTCTTCTTCTAAAGCTATACTTTTAGCTTGTATGCCAACGTTTTCCAGGCTGCTCTTTACGCGATCCATGGTGCTGGTATCGATGGTCGCATTTCGGTTTGCGGAAATTTGAACTGCTGGATCTTCGCCGTAAATGTTTGGCAGCGCATAAAGCGCTGCCACCAATACGACCAAAATAACCAGCAGGTTTTTCCACAACGGGTATTTATTTAACACGTCGTGCCCCTGTTTCTAATGTCAGAGATTAGAGAGACTTCATTGTTCCTTTCGGAAGAACGGAAGTCACAGAACCTTTCTGAATGGTTACTTCAAGCTCGTCAGTCAAAGCAATAACGAGAAAGTCTTTGTCTTCGCTTACTTTAGTGATTTTGCCGACCAAACCACCTTGAGTCAGCACTTCATCACCCTTGCTCAAAGCACCCATCAGCTCTTTATGCTGCTTGACACGTTTTGCTTGTGGACGATAAATCATGAAGTAAAAAATTAACGCAAACATGACCAGCATGAAAATCAGTTCCATACCACCACTGCCTTGGCCGCCAGCGTCTTGCGCGTATGCTGAGCTAATAAAAAAGTCCATAAAATTCCCTCAGTTAATTTAAATTTATTATTAAATTTCGGATAACCATCTCACGATATGGGGACAGTTACTCCAGAATGCAATTCAATTTTTCTAAGGCGGCTATACTATCAGAAAGTTTAACGCCGCTCAGTATTATCAAATATCATATCCCAAACTTTTAAGCCGACGCCGTAAACCTATTTGAGACACTTGCAAATCCCACATCATTTTTTCAGTATCGGAACGGTTCTGTTCATAACTCTTTTTAATCTCTTCTTCGGATAAATCCTGCGCTGTACGAACCCCTTCAAAGCGCTGAATAAGCTGATATACCGATGCCCGTGAGATGCCCAGAGCTTTTGCTGTAGCCTGTAGCTCAAACCGGCAGCTACGCAAGGTTTCCAGTAACTCATCTCGACTAACACTGTTGGGCTTACGATGAACGCTGGTTTCATCTTCCCAATGCCCGGGGTTGCTCGGCTTAAGCATAGATAAAAGTTGCGGGTCAAGGTGCAGTTGCTCTTGCTCACGGCTATCAATAACGACCTGCCGCGCTACGTTGCGCAACTGTCGTACATTACCCGGCCAATGAAAGGTCAGCAGCTGGCTCATCAATTCACCAGGAATTTTGACATCATGAGAGCGGTCAGCGTAAAGCTTACGCCACTGCTCACGTACAAAATAGTCGAATAACAAACCAATATCTTCGCGACGTTCGGTTAATGGCGGGATGAACAACTGATAAGCTGAAAGCTTTTCAATTAGCATGGACAGCGTTGAATTCTCTTCAAAGCCACGAGAGTCCTGATGACTGGTCAGCATAATACGGCAAGTAATTGGCAGCGTTTCCTCTGTACCAACAGGTACTACGGATTTACTTTGTAGAACGGTATAAAGCAAACGATGTAAGCCCGGCGAGGCATCCTCGATGTCTTCCAGCACAATAGTACCGCTACCGGCTTGCTCAAAATAGCCAGGTTGCCGGCTACCGCCTCGATAGCTACCAAATAATTCAGCTTCTGCGACTGCATCATGTATGGCAGCCAGATTAACACTAATAAAAGGTTGTTCCCGACGTTCGCTGGCCTGATGAATTGCGTAGGCCGCCTGTTGTTTACCCACTCCGGCAGCACCTCTAATCATAACAGGCAAGTCCATCCCGGCCAGTTGAGCAACGCGATTCCGAATGGCACGAATATCCGAGCTAATACCAAACAGCACATCGTTGTCATCTACCGAGGAGTCTTGCAGCGGCAATAACTTTAAAAGTAAAACGATGCGGTGGTTTAAGCCAATAACGACACCGTTATCCAAGTCACTTTCTTTTAGAATATATTCGTCCTGAGCACCACGTCCGGCAATAGTTACTGTTGTTTTGGTGCTATGCGCCTTTAGCTTAATACGGCCGCCTGATTCGCGCTGAAAAATGATTGGAGAACGGCTGATAAATTCATCAAGCAATGCTCTGCCAGCATTACCATTTTTGGCAAACTCAGGCTTTATCCTGCTTAGGTAGTCACTTCCTTCATTGTACAAATCCATTAACGCTGCGCGTTCACCAATCCGCGACCGATCAGGATGCGCTGCGATCACTAACATTGGAACTCGCTGATAGCTACTAACGAGATCGTCAACTACATGTTTTGTCGTGTATTCGGTTGCACTCATTTTGCTGTTCCTTAGCCCAACAGCAGCTTTTAAATTGGTGCCATCATAAAATTATGACGTCTAAATAGCCAATCAATTTGTGCTGGGAATCCATAAAGGTTAATGACAAACTAAGCCATACCATTGCTACTTTTTGATGACTCATGGAATTAATATTTTACTGGACAGACCATGCCGGTGTCGCGGTTTTTGCGGTAGCCGGTACGTTATTAGCGTTTCGCAAAAAGATGGATGGTTTTGGTGTACTCGTTTTAGCCTCAGCAACAGCAATTGGCGGCGGTACAACGCGCGACCTCATTCTTGGGTTACCGGTTTTCTGGACACATGACCCTGTCTATCTGTACACCATAATTGTCGCCGCCCTGCTCACTATTATATGGCTGCGGTTCAGAGCCTATATTCCTATGAACACACTAATGGTTGCAGATGCTATTGGTCTGTCGTTTTTTGCGACTATGGGCGCGGAGAAAACGCTATCAGCGGGGTTTCCGCCCTTTATCGCTATCATCATGGGCACTATATCGGCCTGTTTTGGCGGCATGTTGCGTGATGTTCTGGCACGCGATATTCCAATGGTCTTAAAAAGCGAACTGTACGCCACCACCTGTATTATCGGCGCTACCGTTTATGTCCTGATTGTGCCCTATCAACCTTTAATAGCATTAGCTGCGGGCATGACCTCAACTTTGCTCATTAGACTTGGAGCAATCAAGTTTAACTGGTCACTGCCCGTGTTCCGGGATCATCAGGACCATTAGTTATGTTGAGTATTGAAGTCACCGTTTTTGCTGCAATTGCTTATTTAACGATTCTATTCAGCATTGCCTATCGCGGTGACCGCGGCGCATCAAACCGAGTAAGGCCTTATCGTTACTCATTAGCCCAAGGGGTGCATTGTACTTCTTGGGCTTTTTTTGGAACCATCACTCAGTCTGCTTATTATGGCTGGGCTTTTGCGCCGACTTATGTTGGCGCTATTATCGTGTTTATTCTGCTCCACAGCTTACAGTTGAAACTTCTCAACTACTGTAAACACCAGAATATCACGTCAATCGCTGATCTTATTGGAACACGCTATGGCAAGTCTCCCGTGTTGGCTGGAGTTGTCGCTATTACAGCCTTTATTGCTGTGGTGCCGTATATTTCTCTACAACTCCGAGCGGTAACCTCAAGCTTTGCCACTGTTACGGGCTTTGATACTAACCCTTCATGGATATTTGACTTATCATTTCTGGTTGCCTTAACCATGATTGGTTTCGGGTTTCTCTTCGGTACACGTCGTTTGAGCCTGGCAGAACAACACTCCGGCTTAATGGATGCCATTGCTTTCGAATCTCTGGTGAAACTAGCGGCTTTCATTATTGTGGGTTTATTCGCCAGCTATACTGTGTTTGATGGCCTGGCAGACCTTTTTCAAAAAAGCTTCGAAACACAGCATACTCAAGACGTTTTAGCAGGACGAGAATACGGTGGTTATGTCTTCGCCGTGCACATGTTATTGGGTGGCCTATCGATGTTTTCTCTACCACGTCAATTTCACGTTGGTTATGTCGAAAACACACATTCAGATGAATTGAAAACTGCCCGTTGGGCTTTTCCTTTATATCTCTTCGCGATTAACTTTTTTATATTACCTTTGTCTTTAAGCGCCTTACATCTGGCTCCGGAGCTAGCAAATCAAGATACTTTCATGCTGGTAATACCCTTGATGATGGATCGCCCGGATATAACCCTTATTGCTTTTATTGGTGGGTTATCAGCCGCCACTAGTATGGTTATTATTGCCTTACTGGCATTGAGTATTATGGTTTCAAACGATGTTGTCATGCCCATTTGGCTGCGTATGACCCGGCAGAAACTACGGCAATTCAGTTTCACCCCAACCCGAATCCTCTCCATTAGAAGGATGACGATGGTTGTGGTCATGTTTATGGCGTACTTATACTATCAAGCCACCATTGAATCTATGCCATTAGTGAATTCCGGTCTTTTATCTCTAGCTTTATTAACCCAACTTACACCAGCGATACTCGCCACCGTATTATGGCGTAGTGCAACTCAAACCGGAGTATTAGTGGGACTGGTAGTTGGCACTGCGCTCTGGGTCATACTATTACTCGTTCCATCTATTGGACTACAACCACAAGTTACCGATATAGATATTGCCAATGGCGTGCTGATAAGCCTGGGCGCAAACCTCATCTGCTTTTGGTTGTTTTCTTTAATTAGTAAGAACGTTCAGACTGACCTACAAAGCATTCAAAGCAGCGACGACTATGAACAGCAACCCAGCCTCACTTGGGCCCGGTTACGCTCACTCTTGTCCAGGTTTTATGACGACCGGCAATTAGCTGCTATTCAACGGCGTTTAAGAATGGATCTATTAACTCCGGAAGGTCAGTCTATGGTGCCAGCCCCTATGTTAGTGCGTATCGAACGCGAACTATCGGCTGTCATCGGAACTTCGGCCAGCCGCTTGTTACTGGATACCGTATCTGAGCAACAAGAATTTCCAGTATCCCGTGTGGTTGACTGGGCCACAGAAGCTTCCAAACTCTATCAGTTTAATCGCGAACTGTTACAAGCTTCGGTAGAAAACATTCCGCAAGGTATCAGCGTCGTAGATCAAAAGCTCAGATTAGTCGCCTGGAATAGACGGTATCTGGAAATATTTGATTACCCCGATGGTTTAGTTCGTGCCGGTATGCCGGTTGAAGAACTATTGCGTTATAACGCCCGCCGCGGTCTGCTGAGTAACTCACAAAATACTGATGTAGAGGCAGAAATTCAAAAGCGTCTTAATTTTTTGCGTACTGGCAGTACCTATCATTATCAGCGTCAACAAGGTGAGTTAACTGTCGAACTGCAGGGAAGTCCAATGCCAGGTGGCGGCTTTGTTACAACCTACAGTGACATCACTGAGCGAGTGGAAGCACAAAGGCAGTTGCAAAAAATCAATCAGGAGCTTGAAGAACGAGTTGATGAACGCACACAGCAACTATTGTCAGCTAAAGAAGCAGAAGAAAAAGCTCATGAAAGTAAATCTCGCTTTTTCGCAGCAGTCAGTCACGACTTAATGCAGCCGTTTAATGCCGCCAGTCTATTTTGTGAAATGCTGCAATCCCGATTACCTAACGAATATCTACCCTTAGCAGTCAATATTCAACGTTCTCTTGATCACGCCGAAGAGTTGCTCACCATGCTGCTCGATATGACAAAACTCGATGCGGGAAATCTGAAACCTGATTATCAGGAATTCTCTATTGATCAGGCGCTCTTACCCTTGGTTGAGCGTTATCAGGCTATGGCAAAAGAAAAACAACTGCGTTTTCACTACCACAAAAGTTCCGCTTTAGTAAAAACCGACAGGAAACTGCTCAACCGCATTATTCAAAATCTCCTTTCTAACGCTTTGCGTTATACTCAGCATGGCCGCATTGTCTTGGGCTTCCGCCGACACCAGCAACACTTAACAATATGCATTATCGATACCGGTTCAGGTATTCCTGAACATAAGCAAACAGAAATATTCCGAGAGTTTCATCAATTGCAGTCCAGCGGAGACAATCCAGGCCTAGGGCTTGGCCTTTCTATTGTTGAGCGTATGTGCAGGCTGTTGAGAATTGACTTGAGTTTGTCCTCCACGCTGGATAAAGGAACTGCTTTCAGCCTAACTTTGCCTGTAATCGGCTGGCAAAAGGAACCTCAGCCAGTCGTTATAAAAAACGACTCAGTTGACGAAAAACTATTGAAAGATATGCGAGTTTTAGTCATTGATAACGATCCCGGTGTATTAAAAGCAACCGCAGGTTTATTGACCGACTGGGGTGCCGAAACGATGACCGCAAGCAGCTTTGATCAAGCCAGGAAGCACCCACCCTGCGATCTTATTTTGGCCGACTATCATTTAGACAATGGTAATACAGGAATTGAATTAGTCGTTAGCATCAGAAAACTATGGAACAGCAATACGCCAGCTATCATCAACTCAGCTGACCCCGATGAGCTATTACGGGAGCAAGCATTAGAGGCCAATGCTTACTTTATTCCCAAACCCCTGAAAAGTGGAGCTCTCAAACGGTTACTCAAGCGTATCCGGCGTATCTAGCATTTGACGAAAAAGAATACCCGCCTGAGTGCGGTTAACGCATTTAAGTTTACGTAAGATAGCCGATGCATGTTGCTTAATCGTCGTTTCCTGAACTCCAAGCTCATAAGCTATTTGCTTGTTCAACAAGCCGTCTGCGATACATTGTAAAACTTTAAACTGCTGCGGCGTCAATTGCTCTAGCTTATTGGCGAAGTCGCTCATTTCAACATCTGGCTCGGTTAAACTTACGGTACGCATAGATTCCGGTAACCAGTTATCTCCCGATAAAACGGTCGTCACTGCCGTTTGCCATTCAGGCAATGGAACCGATTTGGGGATATAGCCGCTGGCTCCCAGTGCCATAGCTTGACGTATGACTCGGGTATCTTCGTTAGCAGAAACAATAACAACCAGAATATCAGGGAATTGACTTCGTAAAACGCTAAGGCCAGTTAATCCCCGGTTGCCAGGCATAGAGAGATCGAGGAAAACCAATTCAATTTGAGGAAATTGTTGCAGTTGCTGCTCTAGCTGGGAGAAACTAGATGCTTCAATAATATCACTTTCTAAACTCTCACTTAGAGCCTGTTTCATTGCTGCCCTGAAAAGTGGGTGGTCGTCAGCGATAATTGCTCTGGCCATACTTCCTGCCGCGGTTAATTGATGTCTCATAACCATGCTATCGACTTAAGCAAAAAAAGCCAGCGTTACCGGTCAATCTAGTAACGCCGGCAAGGCAGTTAGAAACGATAACCGACTGAAAGCGATACGGTACGCGGATTACCGTAATACCCCGTCACAATATTTTCTCCAAAGGTCGAGCCAAAGTTATACCCTGATAAACGGTACTCTTTATCAAATACATTTTTTGCATGGAGACCAACCGTCCAGTTCGACGAACTTGAATACCACACTAGACTGGTGTTCACTAATGAATAAGATTCTTCATCTAATGGGGAAGGCTCTTCAAATATTTGAGTTTCATCACGATAGGATACAGCGCCTGACCAAACAAGCGCTCCACCTGACAACATGAATTCCTGATTAAAGCCCAGATTAGCGGTTAGCTCCGGAGTATTGGGAAATGACCAACGGTTTGAAACATCTTCAACCTGCTGAGTGTTTGGATTAAAGAATGCCACTTCATCGAACTCGGCGTTGATGTAGCCAACGGACCCAGTAAAGTTCAGCGTTGATGTTGCAGCAAAACTACCTTCAAACTCAACCCCTTTCACAGTTGAATCCGCTGCATTCAATACCTGTGAAGCCACACCATTAGAAACCGCGCGCTGTACCGTAACTTGCATATCCTGATAATCGGAATAGAAAGTCGAAGCGTTTAACCTTAAACGCCCATCAAGTAATTCACTTTTGACTCCAAGCTCGAAGGTATCAACAACTTCGGGGTCATAGGGGTTCTCAGCATCCGGGTTTAGTGATACATCAGCACGCATATCGACTCCACCCGATTTGAAGCCATTGCTGTAACTTGCATAAAACATCAAGTTTGGATCCATTTGATAACGGATACTGGCGTGCGGAGAGAACTTGCTCCAGTCGGCTTTTGTACTGAAATCTGAATTCACGGCAATGGGATCAGCTGAGTAATCGCCCCGATCTAAAAATTTAACCCCTGCATAGGTGTAACGGAAAACATCGGCATCTTTCTCATCTCGAGTATAGCGTCCGCCCAGGGTCAAAGCCCAATGATCATCTATTTGGTAAGTTCCCTGACCGAATAAAGCCGCACTTGAGGTATCAACGCAACCGCCGTTATCAATAGTTAAGTTCAGTAAGCCGAGTACGGTACCAAAAACTCCGCAAGCTTCGCCTTCATAGAAGTACAGACCACTGATAAAGTTGAATCGGGCGCTGCTGTAGTTAAGTTGAAACTCCTGCGTGGTCTGCTCATCTTCATAAACAGCAGGTACCAGCAGAACCGGATTCACCGTAGAATCAAAATCAATATTCGTGTCGGTATTACCTTCCCGATACGCCGTTACCGATTTAAATGCCCAGGCATTATCAATATCCCAGTCGACAGTTACTGAGTACCCTTCGGTTTCAACGCTGTTGTCGGTTGGCATTGCAGTGTAAGAATCAAACACATCGTCCAATGCAGGCTCTGTGCTTAATAGGCTCGGTTGTAAGCGATGACCACCTCTTGCATTCGAATCATCCTGCGTCCAGTCTGCCGCAAACTTCACGGAAACATCTTTGGAAGCCAGCCATTTAGCATTAATACGCCCAGTCATTAACTCTTTATTATAGTTTTCAGCACCGGTATTAACGAACTCACCAAAACCATCACGATTAAGAGTCGCAAATGCACCACCAATATAGAAGTTATCTGCTAAGGCTGTTTGCCCCGATACTTTCAAATCGCGCTGATTATGAGTACCGACCGTGCCTTTAACCTCAAATTCGTTGTAGCCCGTGAGCTCTCTGGTCACGTACTTCATGGCTCCGCCAATGGTATTTTTACCATATAAGGTGCCCTGAGGGCCTCGCAGAACCTCCACACGCTGTACATCCAGAACTTCTAATACAGCGCCCTGTGGACGGGCAACATATACATCGTCGATATAGATGCCAACGCCCGGTTCAAAGCCCCAAAGGGGATCTTGCTGACCAATACCGCGAATATAAGCGGTTAACGTAGAGTTAGTACCCCGGCTTACCTGAAAAGTGGTGTTCGGCATTTTGAACTGAAGCTCAGTAATGTCTTCAATTCCCCCCTGTTCCAGCTCTTTTTCGCCAAAAGCACTGACTGAAACCGGCACTTCCTGCAAACTTTCGGTGGTGCGGCGTGCAGTGACTTCAATTCGTTCTAACTTACTATCATCAGCTGTCGCGTTGTCATTTTGTTGCGCCAAAGCAGCAGGAGTTGCCAGAAAAGTGGTTACCGCTACTGCAATCAGTGATTTCTGAAAGTTGGGTTGTTTCATTGTTGTTCCCCTGACAAGTTATGTCATTTGTATTTGTTATTTCCGTTTACAGCAATTTAACGGTTCAGAGTCATGGTTGCTTAATAACCTAGCGCAAATTGTTAAGATTGTGATCTGTACCATAGTACTATAGGGACAAATTCCTTTATCACGCACAATACATCCATGCAGCGATTCAGAGCATGGCCCGTTTTCTTTTCGTTGCGAGGTAACTCATGTTAAGTATGATTGGTTTGGTTGGCGGCCTTGTGTTGCTTATCGTACTCACTTTAAGAGGGATGAACCTGTTTATCAGTGCCCCTCTATGCGCTGTTATAGTCGCTTTATGCAGCGGCGTTCCATTACTCACAGGTGATGTGAATTTTGTCAGTGCCTACATGGACGGCTTTGCCAGCTTTGTCGCCGCTTGGTTTTTTATGTTTTTACTCGGCTCAATGTTTGGCAAATTTATGGAGGATACCGGCGCTGCCGACAGTGTCGCCCGTTGGATCATCAACAAGCTAGGCCGTAAACAGGCAGTACTCGCGGTCGTTCTTGCTTGCGCCATTTTAACCTATGGTGGTGTCAGCGTTTTCGTTGTCGCGTTTTCGGTTTACCCAATGGCACTTAGCTTATTTAAAGACGCTAACCTACCTCGTCGTTTCATTCCGGCGGCGCTGGCTTTTGGCTCCGTCACGTTTACCATGACTTCAGCCGGTTCACCGGAAATCCAGAACTGGATCCCCGTAAAATACCTCGGCACTTCGCCTTATGCGGCCTGGGAAGTCAGTTTGGTGGTCGCAGTATTAATGGCAACCTTTGGCTACTGGTGGTTAAGAAAGATTATTAACCGCGCCATAGCTAATGGTGAGAAGTTTGAAGCACGTGAAGGCGACCCGATATTGCTGGAGCGGAAATTGCCCTCACCCATTAGTGGCTTAATTCCACTGTTAGTTGTTCTGGGGCTCTCTTTTACCTTTCACGACACCTTGCAACAAAACGCCCTGATAGTCGCTTTGCTGGGCGGTGTAATTGCTATTGCCGTTATTAACTTTAAGCATTTTCACAAACCCCAAACCGCCATTCATGAAGCTACCACAGGGGCTTTAGTGGCTATTGGTAATACCGCGGCAGTGGTTGGCTTTGGCAGTATCGCCAAGATTACGCCTGCCTTTGATGCCGCCGTTACTGCCATGACCAGCTTGCCAGGCAATGAGTTGGTCGGCGCAGCGGTTGCAGTGAGCGTTATTGCTGGGTTAACCGGTTCGGCATCCGGTGGTCAGGCAATCGCCTTACCTGAAGTCGGTCCGCATTATATGGCCGCAGGCGTTAACCCCGAACAACTGCACCGCATTGTCTCGATCTCCTCAGGAGCGCTCGACTCGCTGCCCCACAATGGCTACGTAGTTACCACTATTCGCGCTATTTGTAACGAGAAACACAGTGCCGCTTATTGGGCTGTCGCAGCCGTAACCGTTGTTGTGCCGTTAATGGGCCTCGCCGTGGCCATTGGCTTATTCATGTTGTAACCCAGCAGTAAGGGAAGGTAACCATGTTAGGAAATATGATGAAGCGGCCACTGCAAATTATCGATTTACTGAAATTTGCAGCAAACCGCCACCCTCGGCAAGAAATTGTCACCCGACGGCTGGAGGGTGACATTCACCGCTACTCTTATGCCGAATGCTGGCAACGAAGCGGACAATTAGCCCACGCATTACAAAAGCTGGGGGTACAACCCGGCGAGCGTGTTGCCAGTCTGGCCTGGAACACCTACCGTCACATGGAGCTTTATTATGCCGTAAGTGGCAGCGGCGCGGTCATGCATACCGTAAACCCTCGCTTATTCGGCGAGCAAATTGCGTGGATTCTGAACCATGCAGAGAGCGGCTGGGTATTTGTCGACCTAAGTTTTGTCGAGCTACTCGAGTCCATTGAAGACAAGCTGCCCGGGGTAAAAGGCTTTGTAGTGATGACCGACAAAAATCACATGCCGAATACCAAGCTTAAGAATGTGCTTTGTTATGAAGAACTTCTGGAATCAGAACCTAAAGACTATGACTGGCCAGACGTTGATGAAAACAGCGCGGCGCTGCTTTGTTATACCTCGGGCACTACGGGCAACCCCAAAGGCGTACTGGCCTCACACCGAGCTATGGTGCTACACGCCCAGGCAACCGTCAGTGCCGACATGCTCGACCTACGCAGCGATACCGTACTGATGCCTATGGTTACTATGTATCACGTAGCCGCCTGGGGGGCGCCCTACGCCGGTCCTTTATCCGGTTGTAAGTTAGTGTTCACTGGCGACGGTACCTCGGGTGAGGCAATGGCTGAGATGATACGCACAGAAAATGTCACTGTGGGTTTAGGTGTACCGACCATTTGGCTCACTTTGCACAATTATCTCAGTGAAAACTCACTGGATATTCCATCGCTGCAACGTGTTTGCGTTGGTGGTGCCGCTTCACCTATGGGGCTGGTAAAAACCTACGACCAGGAATATAACGTTTACTGGCAACCCATTTGGGGTATGACGGAAACCGGGCCTTTGGTTCATTCGGTGCCACCGCAGGCCGACGTCACTCACCGCCCTAAAGAAGAGCAATACAAGCTACAAACCACAGCCGGACGTCCAGTTTTCGGTATCGAACACCGCATTGTTGATGCCGAAGACACCCCTTTGCCAAACGACGGTGAAACCCGCGGGGAACTGCAAGTTCGTGGACACTGGATAGCCTCGCAGTACTTTCGTAATGACGATTTAAGTAGCTTTCCCGACGGTTGGTTAGCTACAGGTGACATTGCTGTTATCGACCCAGAAGGCTTTATGAAAGTAGTCGACCGTAAAAAAGATGTGATTAAAAGCGGTGGCGAGTGGATAAGTTCTCTAGATATAGAGAACTTTGTCAGCCAGCACCAGGCCGTTAATGAGTCCTGCGTTATTGGTGTAAAACACCCTAAGTGGGATGAACGCCCTCTGCTGCTGGTTGTACTGAATAAAGGCGAAAGTTTATCGAAAGAGGACATTAAAAACTTTTTAGATGGAAAAATTGCACGCTGGTGGATGCCGGACGACGTGGTGTTCGTTGACGAACTGCCACACACCGGAACTGGCAAGCTAATAAAAAATACATTACGTGAGCAATACCAGAATTACTTACAGGAGAATGAATTATGAAATGGCTACGGACAACTTTTATCAGCCTTACGGTGCTGCTCATCAGCTTGCCCCTAAGCGCAGACCAATGGGTTGAAAAACAAAGCTTTACTATAGACTCCTATACAACCCATGGAGGAGAAACAATTAAAGACATCAAAGTAGGTTGGGAAGCCTATGGCAAACTCAATGAGGCTAAAGACAACGTTATTCTGATTACTCACTTCTTTTCCGGGAACAGCCACGCGGCGGGCAAGTACAGCGAAGATGATCCACAAGCTGGCTACTGGGATGCCATTATTGGCTCGGGTAAGGCAATTGATACCGATAAATACTACGTTATCAGCGTCGATTCGCTGGTCAACGCCTACCCTAATCTTCCCAATGTTATTACTACAGGGCCTGCCAGTATCAACCCGGACACGGGAAAACCTTACGGGCTGGACTTCCCGGTAGTCACCATTCGAGATTTTGTGAACGTACAAAAGGCATTATTGGAAGATTTAGGCATTAATAAACTGCACGCGGTGATTGGCGCATCCATGGGATCACTGCAGGCCATTGAATGGGCAGCAGCTTATCCCGACTGGGTTGAACGCATGGTGTCGGTCATTGGTGCAGGCTCACTGGACGCATGGACCATTATGGGGCTAGAACAGTGGGCACAGGCCATTAAATTAGACCCCAACTGGAACGGCGGCAACTATTACGATGGCGATGCACCGCTCGAAGGTGTCACTCTGGCACAGGCAATGATCACTCAGGGTGCAATGCATCCGGAATACATTAACCAGGCAGTACCTAAACAGGAAACGCTACCAGCCAAAGGTCTGGAATCGGTCACCACTGAGCTTCCGGCAGTTGAATGGCTGTTTGGTGCGAGCCGGGCTCGTGCACCACTCGCTGATGCGAACCATATTCTCTACCTGGTCCGCGCAAACCAACTGTTTGTTGCCGGTCATCAGAACACTTTAAAAGATGGATTAAAAAACATTTCTGCAAAAACATTGTTTTTGCCATCCAGTAACGACCTGCTGTTAATGCCGTATATGGCGGAAAACACAGCTGAGCAACTTAGAGAAATGGGTAAAGAGGTTCAATACGAAGAAATTAGTGGTCCCTGGGGACACTTAAATGGATTGTTTTCTATTCAACAAAAAGCCGGGCTACTCAGCGAATTTTTAACGAAAGAGTAACCCGAGCGAGACTCAAGAGCCGCCCAGACGGCTCTTGAGTTTATCTTTAAGACTGTCTCCAACTTTGGCTTTTAACAGCTCTTCCAGTTGTTTGCTCTGTTCACCAGACTCATTGTCCCATTGAGTAAGGTTTTCCAGCAGGCCTTGCTGACCACCTAATTGCTCTGAAACTTTGGCAGTAAGGTCAGCTTTTATTTCGGCCAGTTTTTCGTCGGCCTCGCCCATCGCGGATTGAGCCAACGCATCGCCTAATTGGTCATCTAAATCGGATTCAAAACTCAGCGATGGCCGTTGAATATCGCCGCCAATGTTGGTGGTAATATCTAACCGCTGTAGTTGCTTTAAAGCACCTGCAACCGCAGAAGTCAGTTTGCTGCTGCCCTCGGCTTCTAAGTCAAGATTCAGCATGCGTACCATGGCTTTCCCGTCCAGTTTATTCTCACGAACTAGCACGGTTCCATCACTGTCCATCATGGACGATAAAATATTGGCACTGAGTTCGCTGCTATTACTAAGCTTCAGGTTATTCAGTTTTGCGCCTTTTAACTGCCATTGCTGCTTCGCATCAATGCCCAGGTCAGTCAGCGATAATTCGCCATTTAGGTTAAACGCATTCCACAAGTCGCTGTTATCGGCCCGAGCCTGATACGTCGTCGGCTGACCCAGTAAATTATGCTGGTGGGTAATATTTTGCCAGTCGACATCAATAACCGTACCGCCAACCATAAATTCGGTGCGCGCCTTTTTAATTAAAAACTCCGGTGGTGCGTTGTCATCGGCAAAGGAAATTCTCTGCCCCTCGCCACGCACCGGCTCTACCGTTGCAGAGTTGTCCGAACGCGCCAGCATAGGACCCAGCTGTTCATAGGCAAGGAGTACGTATTTACTCCACTCCCGCGCTTTTTCGCCTAATAACAAACCAGTCACGTTCTCTAAACCACTTCCGTCCAGACTGAAAAACGACTTAATTCGGTCAATGTCGTTACCCGGGGCGTTCTTAAGTTCGGCTATTTGCTGTTGCACCACCTCTTTCGCCTGCTTCACTTCATCACGAAAATTACTGACAGCTTCTTTGTCTGCCCGAATCGAGTCTTTTAATTCATCTAAAGCCTCTTTTCTCGCCGCAATATCAGCCAGGCCTTCTACTTTGCCTTCGGTAATTTGCTTAATTTTCTCTTCGTATTCTTTTATTTTGTCTTTACTCGGCAAAGCTTCTCTAGCTGCTTTAACCTCTTGTTCTTGCTGCTCGTAGGCAGCTTTGGCTTCATCAATCACCGTTTCTGTACGCAAATCAACCTGGCTGACAATATCGTCCACAGAAGGTAAAGACGTGGTCAGTTTATCCCAGGACTGACTGGCCCAATTCTGCACGTCTTCCTGATCCGGCATGACATAAACGTCACCCTCACTTTCCCGTGGCTGATTAACACGAACTCCGGTCATAGTCAGCTGTTCAATTAAGGTTCGGCCAAGCACAATTTCTGTAGGGCTGATGTCCGCTGAAGCTTCACCAACCTGTACCCGGTTATTTTTCGGTGCATTAGGGTCGGTGACCTGGATACCGGCCAAAGTCAGAGATAAAGGTACCCAGCTATGCTCAACTCGCTCAATATTAACTTCAGCGCCGTTCAGTCTTCCCAGCGTGTGCTCTAATGTAACTTTTATAATAGCGTCCAGAAACAACCAGGAAATAGCGACCAACAACAATACGAACCCGGCGAAAACGGCCAGTCCCGGCCAGCGAATGATACTGCGCTTCATACTCACCCCCTAAAGTCCGTATAGATCTGCCAGAAACGGCTACCGCGAATAACCTGCACCACGCGCATTTTCATTATTTGAGCCTGAATTCTTTTACGGTAATTGGCAATAACCCAGTAACTCAACGCAGCTACAATCGGCGCGGCAATCAACGCGATAACAAAGCTGCCCATAGTTATGGTGTGATTAAACATAGACAGGCGTCCTAAGGCAGTTGCATACAGTGCTTCATAAATGCCCTGCCAGCCTGACGCTTCTAATAAGCTCAAACCGACACTGTGGAACCAAGGGTCCAGCAGGTAAGCGATACCAGAGAAAATACCAAAAGACACAATGAATAGACTGAGGTTTACGCGGAATATTAATGCCGCCAATAAAATTATTAAGTTATGAATTCGCCATAGCGGGGTTATCCCCATAAACATTCCTAGTACTACAGCTAACGCCAGTGCCCAGGCGCTGGTTTCAGAATTCAAAGCTTTTAACAGCTTTGCCAGAATTGTCAGCATTCACCTGACTCCTTTGAAAAAGATAAAACAGCAAATCTGCTTGTTATCCGTCGTCTTTCTAATATAGTGTGAGTTGCATTTATTACGCAAATAATAAGCAAATAACTTACATTATTTTTAACGACTTCTGAGTACTTTACGACATGCAGCAACACGTTCACCTTATCATAGATAACGCCGCCGACTGGCAGCCTTATTACCCTAGTCAAAGCTTACTCACCGCAAGTGAATACTTACAATCGGCACACTTGCAGAGTCGTTATCATGTTCTAAATTTGTGTAACGACTTATCTTACCTGTCAACCGGCTACTACGTTAGTCTGCTGGCAGAGGCTCGCGGACAAAGAGTTATGCCGTCGGTTGCGACTATTAATGACCTGACCAACTTTTCCCATTATCAGTTACTGATTAATACCGCCGACCGATCACTCACTAAATATTTGCAGAATCGTGACGAAAAGTCGCTGTCGCTACTGATTTGTTTTGGCTTATGCGAACAGCCTGAACTGGCTTCTTTTGCACGCCAAATATTTGAGCGCTACCCATGCCCTATTTTAAAGGTTGAACTGGAATTTAACGGTCGCTGGCATATTAACAAGCTGACATCAGGTGCGTTGAATCAGTTAACTGATGAGCAACAAAGCTTTTTTGGTAACTCACTGGATCATTTCAGTAAACGTGTGTGGCGCAAAGCCCGCACCCGCAAAGAGTACCGTTTTGATTTGGCCATTTTGTATAATCCGGACGAGGCCATTCCGACCAGTGACAAAAAAGCACTGTCATTGTTTATAAAAGCCGCCAAAGAGGCCGATATTGAAGCTGAGCTGATTACGGCAAACGATTTCAATCGTCTGTTGGAGTTTGATGCGCTTTTCATTCGCGAAACCACCCGTATTAATCATTATACCTACCACTTTGCGAAAAAAGCCGAAGCCAACGGTATGGTAGTAATTGACCACCCGGACTCCATTGTTAAATGCGCTAATAAAGTGTTCTTAAAAGAGTTACTGGATAAACATAAGGTAGCGACACCAAAAACAGAACTCTTGTTGAGCCAATCAGATATCGACTACGAAGCAATAGGCGAACGTTTGGGTTATCCGGTTGTGCTGAAAATTCCTGACGGTTCATTTTCTATTGGCGTGGAAAAAGCAGAAGACTTAGCCCAGTTTAAACAAGTGGCAACGGAGCTTTTTAAGCAGTCCACTATACTGCTGGCACAAGAGTATATGAGAACCGACTACGACTGGCGAATTGGCGTGCTGAATAACCGCCCCATATACGCTTGCCAGTACTTTATGGCGCGTAACCACTGGCAAATTTATAACCACAGCGAGTCGTCCTCGCGAGGTAAAAGCGGTTCTTTTGCCACTTTAGGCGTGCACCAAGCCCCTAAAGATGTGGTGCGGCTGGCGTTACAGGCAACCCGCTTAATAGGTGACGGCCTGTACGGTGTAGATATTAAACAAACACCGCAAGGCCCTGTTGTTATTGAAATTAATGACAACCCGTCAATTGAATCTGGTGTGGAAGACAAACACTTAGGTTATGAGCTGTACCGGCTGATTATGGCTGATTTTGGACGACGCCTGGATGAATACTGAGTTTCGCATTGAGCGGGCAGACAAGAACGACCTTGAACAATTAGTTTCTTTAGAACGTGCAACTTTTAATTACAGTTGCATTAGTCGTCGCAGTTTTAAACGAGTAATTGAATCCAGCCATAACTATTGCTGGGTAGCACGTTCAGGTAACGATTTAGCCGGGTACGCTATTGCCTTTACCCGGCGTAACAGCAAAGTATGGCGCCTGTACTCAATAGCCGTAGCTCAGAGCTTTCGCGGTTTAGGGGTAGGTAATCTGCTTATGAATGAAGTGCTGAATTCGGCGAAAACCGCCGGCGCTAATGCCATGTCGCTGGAAGTGAAAAGCGACAACAAGGCCGCTATTCACTGGTATCAAAGCTGTGGTTTCGAAACCATCGATATTCTGCCGGAATACTACGATGACGGCAGCGACGGCTTCAAAATGCGCTTTACTTTTTGTCCGGAAAGTCAGTAAACACGCCCTCTACGCCAGCTTGTTTTAACCACTGGCGCAATTGCGCATGAGACTCCACGCCTTCGGGTAAGTCATCGGCCCGCAAGGTATAAACATGAACATCCAGACCTTTCTCTTCCGCTGACTTTAAAACACTGTCCCATTCAGGCTCACCGTTTTCATTCACTCCGGTCAATACGTGGTTTACCCACAAGCCGACACCTTCAGCGTAGCTTTTTACTGACTCCAGCCCGGCACCCGTGCGCATGGCGCTGTAATCAATATCGGTCTCTCCCCACTCATTGTCACCCACCAGCTGAATTAACGGAAAGTCCCAGTTAAATTCACGCTTTAAGCGACGTAACACTTCCGGGTCAAAAGACTGCAGATAAACCGGTGTTGGCCGTTTGTCGTGGTATCCGTTGTGAGCCAGGACAGACATCACTGCCGCCGTCGCGTCGTACCCTTGCTGCTGATACCAGCGCGGAGATTTGATCTCGATATAAATGCCTGTCGACATATCCCGAACGCGATTCAGCTCCTGAATCAGTTTGATTTCCTCATCCAGCGTTTGTATAGGAAAGTGAACATCGGGGTGAGAAAATCGCTTAGGGTAAACCAGCTCATAATCTTTATGCCGGGCGACCATAGTTAACTGTTTAAGCTCTTCCAGCGAAAAATCGACCACATAGTATTTACCATCGGGACGATGCTTTTCCGGAAACACTTCGGAGACATTGGTGACATGGTCCAGAATTTCATCATGCAGAACGACCGGAACGCTGTCACGGCTCAGTTGCACGTCTTGCTCTATGAAGTCCGCTCCCAGCCCATGAGCCATAACGGTGCTGGCCTGAGTGTGCTCGGGTAAATAACCGGAAGCACCGCGGTGCGCAATGTCCAGAAACTGCGGAACTTGAAGGTCATGGAACGGCGCATCCGGCGTCTCGTCCTGCGCCTGAACTGCGGTTGCTGATACCAATAAAAACAAACACCCAAAAATACGTTTAGTCATTGTTCCAGTTAACCTCTAGTACCTTATCGCCAAGCTCGCGATAACGCGTCATTAATACGTCAATGGGTTCCGGGTCAGGGTTTAACCCGCGTCCGCGCAAATATTCCGGGTTGTACAGCTTACTCACCGAACGTTCACCCAAGTCACAGGAAAAGGTCACAATGCGGTGTCCCGGACCTTTTCGTAAAGCTGCGGCCAACGCACCAGCCACGTTTAGCGCCGAGCTACTCCCCAGAACAATACCATCTTCGTCTCGGATATAACGTGACAAAGTCACTAAATCTTGATCGGGCAAATTAACCGCGTGATCAATACGTGCCTGGCGGAAATTATCCACTAGCCGCATAATACCAATGCCCTCCGTCATAGAGCCGCCATTCGACACATATTCGCCGCTGCGTAAAAACTCATAGATACCGGAACCATCCGGGTCAACCACCCAAACATCCAGTTCCGGGTTCTGCTCTTTTAAGAAGCGAGAGTTACCACCAATGGTGCCACCGGTTCCAGCCACAGACACCAGAGCGTCAATTCTCCCTTCGGTTTGTTCCCATATTTCCGGGCCAGTATGAAGGTAATGCGCACGAGCATTACTGGTGTTTTCAAATTGGTTAGCCCACCAGCAATCATCGCGTTCTTCCGCTAAACGGCGCGCCGTATGGTAGAAGTGATTTTCGTTCTTAAAAGGAACCGGATCAACCGCCATCAGTTCACCGCCATGCAAGCGGATCATGCGCTCTTTCTCCGGTGTCTGGTCATTGGGCATGACCGCTAACATACGCAAGCCGTAAGACTTTGCCACAACAGCCAGGCCAATACCGGTATTACCGGCGGTACCTTCAACCACCGTCATACCCGGCTTTAACTCGCCGCGTTCCATAGCGTCATCAATCAGTTGCTTAGCCGCGCGATCCTTAATGGAGCCGCCCGGATTCTGGAACTCGCATTTAATAAAGATATCGCATCCGGTTAAATCAGACAGCGACGGTATACGAAGTAAATCCGTCTGCCCGATAAGATCGCTCTGCCGCGCGCCAACTCTCATGCCACTGCACCCTTAATCATTCGCTACTGTAGGTAAATAGTATCTCCCCTGTACCCTTTTGGTTCAATAGCACTTTTGGTGCAATGCACAGAAGGGGCGCACGTTTTTTGTGCAGAAAAATTACGTAAATATTATTTATTCATAAATATCAGCTAGTTAAATTCTGGCACGCTTCGTGAAGTTAAAGGGTTGCTTAACAATATTTTAATAAGGAAAGCACCATGAAAATGCTCGTTGCGTTAATCAAACCCTTCAAGCTGGAGGATGTGAAGCAAGCGCTGTTTGAAATTGGCTGCAAAGGCCTGACAGTAACCGAAGTCCGGGGAGTAGGACGTCAAAAGGGGCATACCGAACTGTACCGGGGCGCCGAATATCAAGTCGACTTCCTGCCCAAAATGAAAATTGAACTGGCGGTTCCCGACGAAACCGTCGAACGAGCTCTGGAAGTAGTCATTGCCGCGGCTCATACCGGCAATATCGGCGACGGAAAAATATTCGTTATGCCGCTGGAGCAATGCGTTCGCATACGCACTGGCGAAACCGACCAAGACGCCCTTTAAGGAGCCCATCATGGAAGCACAAAACTTACAACAACTCACTTTCGCGGTAGACACCTTATACTTACTCATATCCGGGGCGCTGGTTATGTGGATGGCGGCTGGTTTTTCCATGCTGGAGGCGGGTCTGGTCAGAAGCAAAAACACCACCGAAATTCTGACCAAAAACATCGTGCTCTACGCCATCGCCTGTATTGTTTACCTGGTTATCGGCTACAAAGTCATGTACCCCGATCCTTCAACCTCAGCTTACGCGGCTGACGCTAATTTCTTTTTTCAGATGGTGTTCGTTGCTACTGCTATGTCGATAGTCTCAGGTGCCGTTGCCGAGCGTATGAAGCTAATGAGCTTTCTGCTGTTCTGTGTCGTGCTTAGTGCGGTCATTTATCCGGTACAGGGCTTATGGACCTGGGGCGGTGGAATGCTGACAGAATGGGGCTTTGTCGATTTTGCCGGCTCCAGCATTGTACATTTAACCGGTGCATCAGCGGCACTTGCTGCGGTTCTTTTACTTGGCCCGCGCTCCGGTAAATACCTGAGTGATGGCAGTATCAACGCTTTACCCGGCTCTAATATGCCACTGGCCGCGCTGGGTACCTTCATTCTCTGGTTTGGCTGGTTTGGTTTTAACGGCGGTTCACAGTTAGCGCTAAGCACCGTTGACGATGCCAATGCCATAGCCCGCGCCATGGTAAACACTAATACCTCGGCCGCAGCTGGCACTATCGCCACGCTGCTATTTACTAAGCTGTTGTGGAAAAAAGCCGATTTAACCATGATTTTAAACGGTGCCTTAGCCGGTCTGGTTGCCATTACCGCACAACCTGTTACCCCAGAACCCTGGCTTGCCGGCGTTATCGGCTTTATTGCGGGGCTTATTGTCGTGCTCTCCATTATTGGGCTGGATAAGCTCCACATTGACGATCCGGTCGGTGCTATTTCGGTACACGGTGTGGTCGGTATTTTCGGTACCCTTGTGGTGCCGCTCAGCGATGACGGTGCCAGCTTTGTTATTCAGTTAGCCGGTGTCGGTACCATTTTCTGCTGGGTGTTTTTCAGTAGTCTTATTGTCTGGGCTATACTGAAGCTAATATTGGGCATTCGTGTAACTAAAGAGCAGGAATATATCGGCTTAGATCAAGTCGATTGCGGCGTTGAAGCTTACCCTGAGTTTACGTCGAAAAAAGACGGGTAAAAGGCTCTTTATTGCCAGTTTCGCCCATTCTTGATAACGTTTTTAACCATCATTTTCCGGAATGGGCGAACAAATATGTCGACATCACGAGAGTATGTTGAAGAGCTTTTAGCAAAAGCAGATATCCGCATTAACGGTGACAGAGCCTGGGATATGCAGGTTCACGATGAAACCGTATTTGATCAGGCACTGTCGCGCGGTAATCTTGGTTTGGGTGAATCCTATATGGCTCGTTTGTGGGACGCCGAATCGCTTGACCAGTTTTTCTTCCAGCTACTGCGCTCCGGCATTCAGGATGAAGTTAACCCCGCCCGCCTTATTTTCCATTCCTTAAAAAGCCGAGTCTTCAACTTACAAAGTAAATCCAAAGCCTGGGAGGTTGGTCAGCATCATTACGACATGGGCAATGACCTTTATCAGTCAATGCTCGATGAGCGTATGGTTTACACCTGTGGTTACTGGGAAAAAGCCAAAGACGTTGACGAAGCACAACGGCATAAACTTGAACTGTGCTGTAAAAAGCTGGGATTGAAGCCAGGCATGCGCGTTCTTGATATTGGTTGTGGCTGGGGCAGCTTCATGCAGTATGCCGCTGAAAACTACGGTGTCGAATGTGTTGGTGTCACTATATCCAAAGAGCAGGTAGCCCTTGGCAAAGAACGCTGCAAAGGCCTTCCGGTAGAATTCCGGCTACAGGACTACCGCGAGCTGGACGAACAGTTTGACCGCGTTATCAGCTTAGGAATGTTTGAGCATGTCGGTCAGAAGAACTACGACGACTATATGGATGTCGCTCTGCGCTGCACCAAAGAAGACGGCCTGTTCCTGCTGCACACTATTGGTAAAAACGTCAGTGATACCGCAGCCGACCCGTGGATCAGCAAGTACATTTTCCCGAATGGCGAAATTCCGTCTATTTCACAAATAGGAACGGCACTGGAAGAAAAGTTTGTCTGCGAAGACCTGCACAACTTTGGTGCCGATTACGATAAAACCTTAATGGCCTGGTTTCAAAACTTCGATAGCGCCTGGCCATCCATTAAAGAGCAGTTTGATGACGAGTTTTACCGTATGTGGAAATACTATTTGCTGTCCTGTGCTGGTGCATTCCGTGCGCGCGACATCCAGTTGTGGCAATGGGTGTTATCCCCCAACGGCAGTGTTGGGGGATACTCGCGCCCACAACTTTAAGAAACGCTATTAAACTCGTTCATAAAGATATCCCAGAACACCAAAAACAGGGCCGCAACCAGCGGCCCTAAAACAAACCCGGTAATACCAAACAGCGATAAACCGCCTAAGGTAGAAAACAGCACCAGATAATCCGGTAATTTCGTATCACGCCCTACCAAAACCGGACGCAGTACGTTGTCGGCCAAACCAATGACTATTGCCCCGTAAGCCACTAGAATGGTACCGGCTATCCAGTTACCTGTCGCATACAAATAAATAGATACCGGTAGCCATACCAGACTCGCGCCAACCGCCGGGATTAACGACAAAAAGGCCATGACGACACCCCACAGCAGGGCTCCGGGAATACCCAGTAACGCGAAAATTATGCCACCCAATGTGCCCTGAACTATTGCCACAACAATGTTTCCTTTCACTGTTGCCCGAGTTACCTCTGCAAATTTAGTAAACAGCTTACGTTCTCGTTCATCGCCCAAAGGCAGCGCTTTTACTAAAAGGTCAATCAGCAAGTGACCGTCTCGCAAAAGGAAAAAGGTCAAATAAATCATTAGCGAGAGGCTAATGATAAAAGAGAATGTATTTTGACCGATGCTTAACGCTTCTTCTGCCAAAAACTTACTACCACTAACGGCTCCTGATGATATTTTCTCCCGTACATCGCTGGCTTTAATATCAAACTGAGCAAGCAAGTCACTAATAACCGGAAACGCCTTTTGAATATCATCAAAGAGCTTACCGGGGTTAATTTTGCCTTCGTCCAGCCGCTGATAAAAACTAACCCCCTCCTGCACAAAGGAATATGAAATACCCAGCGCCGGAATCACCACAATAACCAATGCAATCAGCAAAGTTACAAGAGCCGCTCTGTTTGGCTTGTCTCCAAACGTCTTTTTCAGTTTTTGTTGTAGCGGGTAAAAAATAACAGTCACCACACAAGCCCAAAAAATAGCTCCCCAAAACGGTATAAGTACCCAGGCGAAGGCGATACTAACTAAAATCAATGTCAGTAAAAATGACCGCCGTTCTAAAGATTCCCGCATAGCTGGTTCCTTGATGTTAATGATTCTCGGCTTAAATACTTGACAGAAGTTAAGATTGATAACAACCTCAAGATAGCTAACTGCCTAATTTATCACAACTGATAAGAATAAATGCCTAAATTGGAAGACCCAAACAGCTTTACCAGCTGGCTCAAAGAAAGTGTCGTCAACTTCACCGAGATGAACGCCGAAAAACAGGTGTTCATGGGCTTCGTGTTGGCGATACTGATTGCGGCTATTATCAGGGTCATTGAGATAACGGGCGGGCTTCCGAGCCTTTACGAGCACCTACTTTACTTTCCATTAATTTTTACCGGTTTACTGCTGGGGTCACGCATTGGTGCCCTGGCTGGTTTCATGTGTGGCCTATTACTCAGCCCCTTTTCTTTTTCCGAGTCGCTGATAAGCGGCAACGAAATTGTCGGCGGCTGGATGCTTCGCATGGTTGCTTATACTCTTGTGGCCACTATGGCGGGAATGGTTGCCAAAGTCATAAAAGAATTAAGTGGTGCCGAACAAACGGCCAAATTCAAATACCAGGGAACCGACCTTCCCAATATCAACGCCCTGCTAAGACAGTTAGAAAGCATTGGCCATGGAAAAGGCAGTTCACCCGATGACCTGGTCGATATTTTCAACTTCCGCTTACAGAATATGGACAAAATTCAGCAGCAAGTAGGAACTGAAAAAGCCAACGAACTTGTTAAGCAAATGGCTGTTCAACTGAAAAAACTCCTTGGAGACCAGGTGCAAGTTGGTCAGACATCAAGAAACGAATTGGTTGGGGTTCGCTCTGAAGCTGAAGAAAACTCAAAAGAACTTCAACAAAAAATAGAAAGCTTTTTGGAGCAACCCATAGTCATTGACGGTGTTTCTTATCAAATGGACAGCACCGCTGGTGTGCTTAGGGTGAAAAAAGAACAACTTAAAGAAGACCACCAGAAAGTTTTCGACGAAGCTCAGTCACACGCCTTCAATGCCTTTCAAAAGAAACAACAGTTTTCGTTTCTGGAACAAAATGAGGCCATTGATCAAATTGAAGAGGTCACTTTTTCGCGTCAGTTTAGCGAGGCAATGAAGAATAATGATATTCAGCTTTACTATCAGCCACGCCTGAACACCAATTCAGGCTACTTTTCGGTACTGGAAGTTTCAGCCAAGTGGGTGCACCCCAAGCGGGGGAGTATGAGTTTAGAAGAATTTAAGCCAATGATAGAAGAGGCTTCTTTAACTCAGCAATTTACGTCATGGATTATTCAACGCACATTTAAAGACCTGCGGGTATGGCAAAAACAAAAAGTGACTGTACGCGTCGCTATTAACGTGACCATTAATGACATTGTCGACCCGCTTGTACTTAATGTGTTAGCGCACGAGCTGCAGGAAACCAAATTTCCAGCACAAAATATTAATATCGAGGTCAGTGAACGAGCCTTAATGTCACTGTCAGACAAATCGAAACGCTATCTGGAACGTCTACGCAGCATTGGCTGTAATGTTATTGCCTCGCATTTTGGGGAAGGCCGCTCCACTATACAGTCACTTTTTGTGCTGCCTGTAGATGCGGTAAAACTGTCTGAGGAATTAGTGCAAAAAGCCACGTCTCACAGCGATCAAAAACGAGAGTTAGCCTCTATGATCAAAATGGCCAGAGCCCGAGGTTTAACAACCATAGCCACGGGCATCAATGATCGCGCCAAGCTGCTACTGTTAAAGCAAATAGGGTGTGAGGAATTACAAGGCTCTATTCTCAGTAAGTCATTGAAGAAATCAGAGATACCCTGGGCACGGATACGATAATGAGAGATGAAAGAGAGTTAACACTGCACAGAGCGTCGCACAAACGCTTTTTCAAACGGCCGGAAGTTGTTTTGGCGCTCAGCTATATTATTGCTGCTATTGTCTGGGAAATAAGCACTAACGCCCTAATTCCTAAGCTACCGGTAGAAGCCGACATAAAAACCACCTTAATTCAATGGGAACCCTGGGCATTTGTCGCATTATCCGTCGTTTTTCTGTTTTTCTTTATTCGCCGCATTTGGTTCTTACGGTTTAAAAAGTCTCGTGAGTTACTGCATAGCTATCTCGGCAACAGCCCAACCGTACACTATGAGCTTAGGGCTCTCGATTCCGGCTTCTGCGTCGACTGGGTAAGCACAAACTGCGAACGCATTCTGGGATACTCAACAGAAGAGGTAATGGCACCGGGCTGGTGGCTGAACAACATTCATCCTAACGACGTAAAAACAGTAAAGAAAACAGCTTTACGCGGCTTTGAAGAAGAACAATTTGTTTGTGAATACCGCTTTCGTCACCAACAGGGGCATTACGTTTGGGTTAGAGACGAGGTACGTCGCAGCAGTCAGAAACCGCTGCGCTTTCAGGGATCCTGGACGAATATTTCTGCCGACTACTATGATACCACCAGCATTAATTCCGGGAAAAGCTCAGAGCATGACGTGTTGTCAGGCATTGCGCTTTTGGACGGGCGCCGTCGGGTAATAGCGATTGATACACCATTTACCGACATTTCTGGCTTGAACGAATCAGCCTGTCTGAATTCAAGACTCGAGGAACTCCTATCAGCAACGGAAATTGATGATATTGACGGAGGCTTCCCCTGTAACCAGAGTATTTTGATAGTGGGTCGCGATATAGATAAACAGCGTTACTCTGCCATTTTAACCGTTCGTGAAGCCCCGGCTAGTTTCCCCGGGGAAGCGGCCTACATTGCGACATTAAGCGATGTCACCCGAATGAAATTGCAGCAGCGGCAATTGCAAAAGCTGGCCTTTTTTAACGACTTAACCGGTTTACCTAACAGCAACTCGCTGGCACTGGATTTAACCCGGTTATTAGATGAATTGCCCAGCGACAGGTTGGCTGCCGTCATTGTAATGAACGTTAATCATTTCCATCAGGTGAATGACCAGTATGGCCATCATATTGGCGATAAGATTTTACAACGCCTGGCGCTTAGACTGAAAAAAGCCGTTCCCTTCGGTACCAAACTTTATAACCTCGGTGGTGATGAATTTGCCGTCGTTTTGAATCATATTGTTGAATACATCGATATTCAGAACATTATTTTGGAAATTCAGGCCGCGTACGAACCGCCATTCATATTGTCGGACAGCCAGCGGCAGGTGCAACTGGCAGCCAGCATTGGCGCCAGCGTTTACCCACTCGACGGCTACGATGCCGAAAAGCTTCTGGCTCAGGCCAATTTGGCAATGAACTCTGCTAAAGACGAGCACAATGAGAGCAGCACTTACTTTAAACAAGAGCTGGAAACCCGCTCTTACGATGAAATTCAATTAGAAGAAGACGTCCGCAGTGTGTTGCAAACCGGGCAAATGCAGTTGGTGTATCAACCCGTGCTTAACATGCAGCATCAGGTGGTCGGCGTTGAGGCTCTGCTGCGCTGGGAGCACCCCGACCTTGGCTCATTAAAACCCGACCAGTTCCTGCCACAATTTGATGCCAATGGCATGCTGGACACCCTGGGAGTATGGGTGGTTGAACAGGTTATCGAGCAAATTGATCTCTGGCAGGAGCAAGACACCGTTCCGGGAAAAATCGGTATTAATTTGGCAACCGAGCAAATTTCACAGAAGCTTTATCAGACAGTCAGCCAGTTTGTTAAAAAGACCCCAAAGCTAGCGGCAAAACTGGAATTTGATTTAAGTGAAAGCAGCTTACAAGAACCGCTGCCGCACACTCTGGAAATTATTGAACAGTTGCATCAGCTTGGTATAACTCTGGTTATTGACCGGTTCGGTAAAGGTGTTGCCAGTATGCTGCATTTGAAAACCATGCCGGTGAGTAAAATTAAAATAGAAAGAGAGTTTATTCGCGATCTTGATACTAACGAACGCTCGCGCAATTTGGTGCGTGCGGTTATTCGCATGACCTCAGAGCTGGGGTTGGAAGTACAAGCGGTAGGCGTAGAAAACCAAGCACAGTTAGATACACTCGCCGAATTTGGTTGCCACTACTGGCAGGGTAAGCTTTACATGTTACCGCAAACCGCCGACACCGTATTTACTCAGGACACTAACTAGCCCGGTCTGCCATTAAGGCCTCATAAACCTGAGTAATATGAGGATCGTTGACGCCCAGTTGCTGTAGCGCCAACTGCAACTTGACCAGGTATTCGGCATTGGGCCCGCTGGGGCCGGACGAACGAGCGATATGGCTGGCAATTTCCGACGCCGTAGCCTCGCCAAGAAACGCTTCATTGTCTTCTGTCGCAATATAAACAAGGCCTTCTTGTTGGCTGCCGTCACGAAAACTCATCGGCGTAGTAAATCTTAAATAACCGTTTTTCTCACGATGATCTAAATGCTCGAACACATCGGGTGAGACTTTGTAGGCCATTCCCGTGCATTCTTCACCCGGAGTTTCTGTTAAAGTCAGTACCCTGCCCGGAGCTTCTGGTGTGCCTCGATGGTCGTGCGACCCTTGCCAAAAACGTCGTGACCAACCTTGTATTGAGGCAGCCGCCCGTTCCAGATACGGAAAGTCGACTTTATAAATCAGTGAGCCATAACCAAATAACCAGACAGCCTCCAGGCCACTTAAGTCCTGCCGCTCTTTATTCATTGCAATGGTATCGTGTGACATACTGCTCAGTTGCCTATTCTCGCTTGGTGCTTTGTAGCCTGACGTTTACGTCAGGAACTATATCTCACCTGACATGAATGTCATATATGGTCCCCTCCCGTTTTGCAACGGCAACTCGTGGTAAATGTCGGGGCGCTCGCATATATACGGCCTGTTTATGGTGCGCGCTTTGCGCACCTGGCCTGGATGAACTCCGCACGACAACTGGCTTATCAGGCTAACGTACTTTATGTACGGACGTTCAACAGTCTCAGTTGTCGTCGGTTTACCCTATTTTACCATCCTGTTGACGTTTGCAACTCCCGGAAGGAATGAACCTTCGCTGTGCTCTTTTACTGAATGCTGTTAAGCAGCAGTCATCCGGTAATCTTCTTTATTCTTTAACATCGCCCAGATTATCCGGGCGTGCTTGTTAGCCAGTGCCACCGCTGCAACGTTGTTGCCTCTGCGTTTAGCGACATCCTGTGCCCAGAGGCTCAGCCTGTCGTGGCGCTGTTGTGCCACCCGCAGTGCCGAGCGGGCGCCATGCACCAGCAGTGTCCTGAGTTTGGTGTTCCCTTTTTTGGTAATACCGCCTAAACGGTCTTTACCGCCACTGCTGTTTTGCCGTGGTACCAGTCCCAGGTATTCCGACAGGTTGCGGCCGCGTTTAAATTCACTCACATCACCTATCAGTGCCAGCAGCGAGGTCGCTGTTATCGGTCCGATACCCGGCAGGGTCATCAGCCGCTGACTGTCTTCATTCCTTTCGGCCTGTGTCGCTAAGTGCTTATCCAGCGCTTTAACTTCTTCATCCACCGCTCGCAGCATCTGATAGAGCCGGTTGATGAGGTCCCGTGACTGAAGCGTCAGCGCATTGCTGTCGTCTTCCAGTACCTCCGGTACTCTCTGTAATATCGTACCGACTCGCTTCGGTAAAAGAATGCCGTATTCGGCCAGTTGCCCCCGCAACCTATTCGAGAACTGCGTTCTCGTCTGCACGAAGCCTTCCCGCTGATTGACCATCAATGCTAAGTCCTGCTGCTCAATGCTTTTCAGCCTGACCGTCTGACGGTTGGGTCGTGATGCCGCCTCGGCTATTGCCCGGGCGTCATTCGCATCGTTCTTCTCACCCTGCAGGTACGCTTTGACGAAACGCGGTGGCAACGCCACCGTTTTATAACCCAGCTTTTCACATTCGCGGCGCCAGTAATGACTCATGCCGCAGGACTCAACCGCTACTTCACAGTCATCCGTACGGCTCAGCGTCGCCAGCTTCGCTAACACTTTATTGCTGCGCAGTTTTTTATTAAAAACTTCCTGCTCATTTTCATCCAGCGCCAAAACCTGAATAAAATCCTTTGCCAAATCCAGGGCAATTCTGTTTACAATAGCCATTGGTCCTCTCCACTCTGTTCTATAGAAGCTTGAACCTCTATATTGGCACATTGCGATGCCGCTTAGGAGGGAGGGGACCATCTCATCAGGCTACAGCGGCTTGTAGCCGATACGGAAGCCGCCCCAATGTTTTCCATTTACATAAACGGGTACCGATAAGTCGTGCATAACCTCGCCGGTATCGCGCTTATAGGTCTGTAACAATAACGTTTGCGTGTGAGCTCCGCAACGTGCCCCGGTTTTGTCATTAAATAGCCGACGCGAGCGGTTGCCGACCAGGTCTTTCTTCGGGTCACCTGTTAACGGTTTATTAAACGCGTCGTTGTGCCGCGCTACATAGCCTTTCGGGTCAGTGGCTATAGCGTAAATAATGTGTTCATGTCGTTTCAGAGTAGGCTCCTGAATAGCGGGTAATATACTCTCGAAAAACTCCGTGTATGGTGTCTTGTATTTTACCGGCTCGGTTCCGGGAACCGCTTGATAATCACGGGAAAACAGTTGAGCTGACGTCAGCTCGCCTTGCTCAACAGCCTGCTCCAAACGTTGGCCTAGTTGTTCAGCGGCGTCCGTTGCGGCCTGGTAAATCACTTTATGTTCAGCGTCGGCATCATTTTCAACCAGGTGCGCGAACAATTGCTCCGACTGCAATTCCAGTTGCTCGGCCTGCCCGCTTACGTCATCCAGTTGCTGGTATTGTTCAGATAAGTCTGAGTTTACAGAATGCAGAAGCTCACCATTACGGGAAAGATCCTCTGCGTTCTCACCCATTAATCCGGTAATTTTTTGCAGTTGCTGCTCCACGGTTTCGGCTTGTTCTACAATGCTGGCCAGTTGTTCAACAATGCCCTCGGTTGTTTCCGACTGCTGTTCAATGTGCTTTGACAGTTGCTCAATATTATTGACCGCAACCGTGGTTTCATTATGAATCGCTTCCACCAAATTACTCACTTCTACGGTTGCATCCGAAGTTCGTCCGGCCAGCGTTCTGACTTCATCGGCTACAACCGCAAAGCCACGACCATGTTCACCGGCACGCGCCGACTCTATCGATGCATTCAGCGCCAGCAAGTTGGTTTGCTCTGCAATACTGTCAATAACCTGGGTCACTTTACGAATATCATCGGCTTTAGCCTGCAGACCTCTGACCGCTTCCGCACTTTCTCGGCTGTCCGCCACTACCAGAGCTATCTTCTGAGTGAGTTGCTTTATTCTCTCGCGGCCTTCGTGGCTTATCTGCTTGGTTTGCTCTGCAGCAACAGCCACTTCCGATGAAAAGCTTTCTATTCCCTTCGCCCGTTCGCTCACTCGTGACGAGTTATCCACACTCTCTTTCAAACGCTCGACAATATCCGCCAAAACGGTTTTAAAACGGCTTATCGCAAAACTAAGCTCTGCCGTTGCTATTGCATTTTTACCGGAGTTTTCGGCCAGCTGATCCGTGCCCTCTCCCTCAGAGGGCTCTTCATCATCCGCTATTCCGGCGGCGCTAAAATAACGGGCATAAAACCAGCTCAGGGCAATAAATAATAAGCTTTGCAGACATAACTGCAGCCACAACCAGGGCACAAAAGCAAGGACAAGGACACCGGCGGCTATTGCCAAAGCCGTTATCAATAAAGGAGGTTTCACATCAACTGTGGACATTTATCTGCTTCCGTAAGGCGTAAAAAACGCAACGTACCATGTATAATTATCGAACAGTTTCCATGAAACTTTATGGTGCTGCACTACGACCTTGGTAGCAGGTGCAGACGGGCAACGCACCCGCCTGCGGTTTTTAAGGTTGGAAATTAACGATTTTTGTCGGTATCAGAGTCGTTGTCTGAGCCCAATTCTTCCTGCTGACGAAGGTAACCAGCGGCCTCTTCATCAGAAGTCTTCGACTGCGATTGCTGCAGTCTGTCCTGGTCTGTTGGAATGGCGCGGGTCTGCTCATTTAACTGATGTATCTGTGAGGCATTGCCCAAATCGCGATTACTGGTTATAGAAGCAATAGACTCGCGGTCTTTCAGGAAGTCGATAACATCCTTACGGATAGACGCCATTTCGTCATCCGATTTATGCATTTCCAGAATATGTCGCGGATGCTCCAGATTTTTCATTCCGGTTGCAGCAAAAGTTGTCGACACAATACGTGACACGATAACCCAGGGAGTAATACTACTGCGAACGAGCGTATTCTCTGAGCGAGTACTGTCGTGAATACCGGTACCGGTTGAAATTTTAGACTCAGTAAAGGTTCCTTCGCACTTAAAGTAAATAAGCATGGATTCAAACTGAATTTCCGCATAAAAAAGATGCGCGATATTAGCGGCTAAACCCGCAAATGCCCGCAGGACATAGCCAATAAGATAAAAATGAACGGCAGTCATGACTACGCCTGCTAAGGTCATTAAGTCGCTATAGGGAGTCTCTTCAGTCAGCCTATAGTTCATGCTATCAAGAAGTTTGACCACATCGACTGCTGCATAGGCTAAGAAAAACGTAAAAACCACACCGATAATGAACAAGCTATTACCCAGCAACAAGCTGACCAAGCGCGATTTATCAAATAACCCGCCCAGTCCCATAGGTTTTACCTGAGGCTGAATTTCCTGAATCATCTCCCCGCTAAAGGCACCTTTGCCGTCAACGTGTTCCTGCAAGTTAGGATCCAATTCACGATACACACGGTTTGGCACTTCGCGATAACGACGGTTTGCCATGACCAGATTGTCCAGGTTGATAAAAATCTCTTTAGGGTGCACCGACTCCTGCCAGTTTTCCCGTAATTCAGAGACTTCAGAAACCGGATTCGCATGAGCCAAACGTCTTTTTAGCAACACCACAGTGACAGCCGTGCAAACTAAAGCGCCAACAAAAATACCAAATAAGTACCAACCTGCATGAAAGTCCGGCAACGCTGCATAATACTGCTCAACCGTTGCCGCCGTTACGTCTGTTGCAGCCATCCACCAGCTCACTACCAGCCCTACCACAACAGGCAATAACAAGGCGAAAGCAATAATCTTGACCAGGTCGCCGCTGCCCATAGAATCGATAGTCTGCTCCGCACCACGGGATATCGCCTTACCAGCGGCCTTCCATACGTGCATGATGTAAAGCGTCAATAAAACAGTGTAGACAGGGAAAGCCAGCACGCCTGCATCTCCGGCAAAACCAGCCAGGGACACAAAGGCAGCAAAGCCAAACGCAACCATTGCCGTAAGAGTACGCACCCAGGCGCCTAACAGGCGTTGCGCCATATTACGAATGGGATAAGGCATAAACAGTAACTTGGGAAATACCGTGTGAGCTATTCTCGCCAGTAAGCCTTTGGGCTCTATAAAGGTGCTGTTTTTGCGGCCCATAAGCATTTCTTCCAGAGCCTGATCGTTATAAGCAACATAACGCGACTCTTCCTGAGCGGTACTACGCTCAGACTTACTATAGTTAGGGGCCAGTGACGTAGGGTGATTACGACCAACAAAGTAACGCAGCATTGCCATAATGCCGCCGCTCAGTACTTTAATGCCGACTGCCAGAAGCGAAATACCGAAAATAGCCAGCACCCACCCCATAATCGGATCTTGCTTTACGGAACCAGCACCTGCTACCAGCAAATATACACCAAACAGCGATTGCACAACCCCACGAATACTGGTTACCAAGCCCTCTGTTTTAAACGGATTTTTTAATCCAAGATCAATCGAACCGTAATCAAACGCCACCGAACTTCCCCTACTCTATATGCCTATAAAAAATAAAGGCTTTAGGTTAGCGGTAAGTTAACTGCTGAGCAATAGAAAAATAAAAGCCTGAAAGCATTGAGCTCCATTGACATCAAGCCATGTGCGTAGCAATCTAAGCCTCTATTTTGTTACCAAGCGGCACAGACTATGAAAACCATCGTTGAGCACCTGGCACAGTATGCGGCTTATCATCGGAACCGTAAGAATGTAATGACTCATATTGTCGGTATTCCGCTGATTGTTGTCGGCATCATTAGTTTATTATCACGGCCTGCGCTACCCTTGGACTACTTTTTGATTACCCCCGCCAACTTAGTTGTTCTGGCGGCGGTTATTTTTTATATCCGTCTGGATATCAAGTTAGGTTTGCTCATGACCATTTTGCTATGGCTGTCGCTGTCAGTTGGCCGCGACATAGCCGCATTACCAACCAGCTTATGGCTTAGCTGGAGCATTGGTCTGTTTGTTGTCGGCTGGGTATTTCAATTTATCGGCCATTATTTTGAAGGCCGCAAACCGGCTTTCGTTGATGATATTATGGGCTTAGCCATTGGCCCCTTATTCGTCGTAGCAGAAGTCGTATTTATGTTGGGCTTTAGAAAGGACTTAAAAGCAGCGGTGGAACAAAAATTATGATGGAACTGGATTACCCGCAGTGGTTTCATGATTGGGCGGCAACCCAACCCTGGGCCTACACAATTGGAGCCTGCTTTTTCCTTGTTATAGCGGTTTGGTTGTCTCAGCTTGTGACCAAACACGTTTTACTGCGTGGTATTTCCCGTCTGCTGTCTCAAACCCAGTTAGGCAGTGACCCGGGTATAGGCATTCGCGTTATTGTCAGCCGCCTGGCTCAGGTTGTTCCTGCGTTAGTGCTGTCCGGCGGTATTTATCTGGTACCGGATTTACCGGAAACCGCCACCACCATCATACGCAACATCAGTATTGCGTACCTCATCCTGACTCTGGCGCGTTCGTTTAGCGCGGCCATGACTAGCGTTAACGAAATATACAGTCGGCAGCCTGACGCGCATACAAAGCCAATAAAGGGTTATCTGCAAATTGCGAAGATAGTGGTCTATGTGGTGGCGACTATTCTCATTATTGCCTCATTGCTGGACCGCTCTCCGGTTATTCTGCTATCAGGAATTGGTGCCATGGGTGCGGTTGCCATGCTGGTATTTCAGGACACCATTCTGTCACTGGTTGCCAGTATTCAGCTCTCATCTAATGACATGCTTCGTGTCGGCGACTGGATTGAAATGCCCCAGTTAAACGCTGACGGCGATGTCATTGATGTGGCACTGCATACGGTTAGGGTTCAAAACTGGGATAAAACCATTACGAACATTCCCACCAAACGTCTTATTTCCGAGTCGTTTAAAAACTGGCGGGGCATGCAGGAAAGCGGTGGACGCCGTATAAAACGAGCGTTATACATTGACCAGAACAGTATTCACTTTTTGTCCGCTGAGCAGAAGAAAAAGCTGAAACGTTTCTCGCTACTTAGCGATTATCTGGAACAAAAAGAAAAAGATATATCTGAATGGAACGCGGGTCTGGAAAAGAAAGGCTTCGACCCTATAAACGGACGTCAGGTAACCAATATTGGTACCTTTCGCGCCTACGTGAAACAGTACCTCAAGCAGCGACCCGACATACACGAAGGAATGACACTGATGGTTCGTCAGTTAAACCCGGGGCCTCAGGGTTTGCCCATTGAAGTGTACTGCTTTAGTAACGATACCGCGTGGGAAATCTACGAAGGTATTCAGTCCGACATTTTTGATCACTTGTTTGCCATACTGCCACAATTTGACTTACAGGTTTTTCAGGAAACCTCAGGGCAGGACGTTCGTTCAGCAGTACAAGCGCTGGAGCTTAAACCCAAAAGTGATGATGAATAAGTTAAGACTGAACTAACACTTTACTGTCATTAAGTCTTCATGTTTACGGAGTAATTTCTTTTACTCTGGGAAAAATGCATGGAGTAAAACAGTGAAGCAATTTAACCGACGTGACTTTTTAAAGCTATTTGCAGCAACGGGCGCAGCAGTCACCGTATCAACCGCATTACAGGGCTGTGCAAGTGTTGGCAAAACCAGTGAGCGCAGCTCCGTCAAGTTTGACCATGGCGTAGCCAGTGGCGATCCAACTTCAAACGCCATTTTGTTGTGGACGCGCGCCGTGCCGGAAAATACCGCAGAAAAACAAGTAACGCTGGGCTGGGAACTGGCCGCCGATGAAAACTTTTCAAGTATCATTCGTTCTGGAACAGCCACAACAAGCGCCAGCAGAGACTACACAGTTAAAGTCGACGTTACTCAATTATCGCCAAACCAGCGTTACTACTATCGTTTTTTAGGTAAGAACAGCAAAAGCCCCTCTGGCAAAACGCAAACGCTTCCTGAATCTGGCTTAAAACCGCTGAAGTTTGCGGTTTTCTCCTGCTCTAACTACCCCGCCGGTTACTTTAACCCATACTCCGAAGCAGCAAAGGACGATTCTATTGATGCGGTCATTCATTTAGGTGACTACATTTACGAGTATGGCGCAGGCGGTTACGCCACCCAAGGTTCGCAAGAAATTGGCCGCGGCTTACCCGACAACAATAATACAGAACTTTTTACCCTGACTGATTATCGTCGCCGCTACGCGCTTTACCGCACCGACGAAGGGTTACAGGCACTGCACGCACATGCCCCTTTTATTGCCGTGTGGGATGACCATGAAATTAGCAATGACACCTGGAAAAACGGTGCAGAAAACCACCAGGAAGATGAAGGCAGCTTTATTGAAAGACGCGCAGCCGCGGTTCAGGCGTACTATGAGTGGCTGCCTATTCGTCCGCCACAGGGCGAAGCCAACCTCACTATTTATCGTGATTTCAAATTCGGTGACTTAGTTGATTTGATCATACTGGATACCCGCGTTATCGGACGTGATAAACAGCTGAATTATGACGACTACCGCGATGCAGAAAGCGGTCAGTTCAATACCCAAAAATTCCAGCAGGACATGTCTTCTGACCGCAGCATCATGGGCAAAAAGCAGTTACAGTGGCTGGTTAATAAACTGAATAACAGCTCAGCGCGCTGGCAAGTTTTAGGTCAACAATTGCTTATGGGGAAAATGAACTTTCCTGCGGCCGCATTCGCGGCAGATGACCGCAGTAAAGTCACACCACTGCTGTTACAAATAGCAGAGCTTAAAAAGCGCCTGCAGAACGGCGAAGAGCTAACAGCACAGCAACAGGCAATGGTCACTCAGGTTACTCCCTATAACCTTGATGCATGGGACGGTTACCCCATTGAACGTGAAATGCTCTACCGGGCGGCGCAAAAAGCCAATAAACAACTGGTGGTTATTGCCGGTGACACTCATAACGCGTGGCACAGCGAACTGCGCAGTTCAGACGGAGCTCACATTGGGGTGGAGTTTGCCACGTCTTCGGTATCATCTCCGGGAATGGAAACTTACCTAAGTCTGGACACAAAAACTGCAGAACAGCTGGCAAAAGCACTTCCTACGCTTATAGAAGACTTAAAATATACCAACCTGCATCAGCGCGGTTATATGAACCTCTTTGCATCCGAGGACGCGGTAGAAGCGGAATGGGTATTCGTGGACACGATTCGCAGCAAAGACTATCGGGTAGTGAATAAGCACAGAGCGCGCTATACGGGAAGTTAGTTTCTAGCTCGTAAAATAAAAAAGGGAACCATGACACAGGTTCCCTTTTCTCGTTTTAGCACAGTTTTACATGCCAAACTTCTTGGTAAACTCTAAATAAAACAAACGCGGTGGACCAGAAATAAAGGTTGGGTTACCAAAGCTTCCGCCCGTATTCCCGGCATCAACCAGGTATTCTTTGTCGAATAAGTTGGTTGCTTTCAACGCCAGACTCCAGTCGGCAGAGTCATTATAAAGACCCAGCGACGCATTCACTAAAGAGACTGAATCCTGGCTAATATCGAGACCCGCTACCGGCGCATTTTCTGGCTCAAAGAACACTTCAGACCGATAGGTGCCGACTACAGAGCCACGCAATGCGTATTGGCTGGAAAGCGCTGCTTCGTATATCACCCCAAGGCTTGAAGTCCATTCAGGCTGAAGACGGAAGCGGTTACCGGCTAAACTGCCGTTGGTGCTGTCGTCATCAATTTTGGCATCCAGGTACGCCAGGTGCCCAAACAGCTCAATGCCTGCGCCTAAATTCGCATTAATTTCAGTTTCGACACCAAAGTTCGTCGCAGAGCCTGCGTTTGCGGTGTAAAAGTTGCCCGAATCGTCCTGCAGCGTTACCTGAAAGTCTGAATAGTCCTGATAAAACACAGACGCAGAATAACGTACACGGTTTTCCGTTAAGTTTCCTTTAAGGCCGGTTTCATAGTTCCAGATAACTTCCGCCGGAATTAAACCAAAATCTCCCGCCGCTTCACCATCTGCATCAAGAGTCGAGCTCACATCAACAACTTCAGAGCGCCGGCCTTTTGAAATTGTAGCGAACCAATTGTTATTGTCGTTCAACTTATAAAGAATATTAAAGCGAGGCAACCATGCGTCTGAACTGTTACTAGCAGTGAACACTTCTCCATCCGTTGAAACAGTCGGCAACAAGGTTTGTGTTGGAAGGCCCAGCAAAGGCAGCAATTGGCTGTTCGGCATGGTCGCAGCAAAGCCACTTTCACGATCTTCTGAAACATAGCGGATACCCGCAGCAACTTCGGTTTTATCGTTTAACTGGTAAGTAAAATCGACAAAAGCCGACCAGGACTCATTGTCACCAAAGTTTGTAAACTCGCCTGCGTATGGAATTTCCTGCAAAGCGCCACCTGTTAATACCGGCGTTAACTGATTAACCGAACCATCAGCATTAATACAAGGTAAGCCACTTGGCAAAGCACCAGCACAGTTCAGGAAAATAGATTCTTCTGTGCTAAACGGCACACGTTGGCTGCCGTCTTCTGTGAAGTAATTTATGCCCCACAGCATTAAGAGGTTATCGCCGGCGTAATTAAAGCGAAACTCCTGACTGAACTGGTCACCTTCTGCATCTTCCCCAAACTCCAGGAACCATGCCTGGGTGCCGTCTGCGTCGAACACTTCCAGTGAGTCGAAGCTGCGATAACCACTCACCGAGGTAAAGCTTAAGCGCGGGCTAATAGTCCAGTCTACGGTTAAATTAATGTCATCGACGGTTCTGTCCAGACCCAGCTTTTCACGGCCTAATACCGAGGCCGAGTAAGGGCTACCTGTCATTTCAACAAAACTGTAGGGGCTGGTGTCGCCGCCGGTCGGCGCGAAAATGCCATTCTTAAAGGAGGTTCCGGTATCTTCGTTTTTCTCATAGCTGTAAATTAAGTCAGCGGTCACCGCATCGCTGGGCTGAAAGCGAAGAGAACCACGCAAGGCTTGCCTGTCAATACCGTTCATGTCGTCCTGACCCGGCGCAATGTTCTCAATAAACCCGTCGCGTTCGCGGTAACTGAACGCCAGCCGTCCACTGACTAACTCGCTACCACCATTAATGAAACCACCCAGTCGTTTCTGAGATTCATTTCCTGCACCAGCGCTTAGCTCGGCGGAGAAGCCAGGCTCTGGCTTACGAGTTATGACACTAATGGCGCCAACCGATGCAGCCGTACCAAATAACGTTGCCTGCGGGCCTTTAACCACCTCAACACGCTCTATATCAAACAGTTCAAAGTAGGAGCCACGTGAGCGTGAGACATCCACTCCGTTGTAATAAACCGACACCCGCGGAGATGCCTGAGCCGAACCGCTGTCCGAGGTAATGCCACGAATAACAAAACCAGGGTTGTTCGGGCTTTGTTCCTGAATAACCAAACCCGGAGTCAGATCGGAAATCATATCCAGTTCGTTTAAGCCCAGCTCGTCCAGACGGCTTCCTTCAAACGCACTGATACTGGCAGGCACATCATTAATAGACTGCACACGCTTTTGTGCAGTCACTTCAATTCGCTCAAGTTCATCTGAGGTGTCCTGTTGCGCAAAAGCAACCGGCGCACTTAACGCACAAAGCGCAGCAACAACAGAGTTTAATACTTTATTTATTGGGAACGGTAATGCCGATGTTTTCTTATAAGTAGTCATAACCCTTAAAACCTTAATGTGAGTGGTTAACGCGTTAACGCCGGGCTAATGTACTGAGGTCAGTTGACGATACGATGACGAATAAATGACGCATTTGTTGCTAATCTGTCAATTTTGTTGAGCCGCCTTATAAATACTTGTATGGTCTCTAGTCCTTTATATTTAAAAACATTAAAGCGGGTGGTATTACTTGATAAAGCTTCCTCCAAAACTGGCAGTCTGCGGGCTTATTATTTTCTGCCTGACTTATTCTCATGCCTCTGCTGGTGACAACTCTTTGCAGCAAGTGTCTTTCCAGTCAGTGCTCGAACTGCCTTCCGGCAGCTCCGATAACAGCTACAGTTACGGGTCTCACCCCTCCCAGTTTATTCAGTACTGGAATGCACCAAAGCAGTCAGGCACGGCCGCAAATGTGATTTTTATTCACGGTGGTTGCTGGCTAAAAGAATACGATATTACTCACACCAACCCGGCAAGCAGCGCAATGAGAAAAGCGGGTTTTAATGTCTGGTCTGTTGAATATCGCCGTTTGGGCGAGCAAGGCGGAGAGTGGCCAGCGAGTCTCAATGACGTGAAAACCGCAATTCGCTTTATACAGCAAAAGCTCAATAACCAGCCGGTAGCGGTTATGGGCCACTCTGCCGGTGGACACCTCGCACTTCTGGCTACCACCCGGAATACGCCCTCGGCTGAAAGTATAAACGCAGTTATTGGTCTGGCCGCCATTACTAATATGGTCAGTTACACTCAGGCGCAAGGCAGTTGTAACCGCGCCGCCAGCAACTTAATGAAAACAGCTTACACCAGCGAAGAAGACTATCGTGCTGCCAGCCCAACAGCACAAAAGCTCCACGCCAACACTTGGCTGATGCAGGGTACCAAAGACAAAATTGTCCCCATGAGCCAAACCGCTGATATCAACGTAAAAAAAGAACAACTAGAAGGCGCAGGTCATTTTGATTTGATACACCCGAATTCCTCCGCGTGGGAAGCCATTATTCAGCGACTGAACAAAGAGCTAAAACCATGAACCTCACTGACATAAGAGAACTCGACAACATTGACCCCTTTGCCCGGCACCGTAAACAATTTCAGTTGCCGGTTAATAAGGTTTATCTGGATGGTAACTCGTTGGGTGCCATGACCAAAGCAACGGCAACCCGCTTACAGCAGGTTATCCAGCAGCAGTGGTCGCAGGATCTTATCAGTAGCTGGAACGAGCATAACTGGATTAATTTGCCGCAACATGTCGGCGAAAAAATTGCCCGCCTGATAGGCGCAGCACCAGAGCAGACTATTTGCTGTGACTCAATATCGGTGAATTTATTTAAGGCGCTGGCAGCGGCACTGTCACTGGCTCAAAGCCATGACTCTGAGCGCAACATAGTGCTATCCACCAAAGACAACTTCCCGACAGACTTATACATGGTGCAGGGAATTTCACAGTTTGTTGGTGAACACCGTTGTCAGCTAAAGCTGGTTGATGAAAACGAGCTGGAGCAACAGATTGACGATAAAACCGCAATAGTTTTAGCAACTGAAGTGAATTTCAGAACCGGAAGACGGCTTGACGCTAAACAACTTATTACCAGCGCACACAGCCACGGAGCCCTGGTTATTCTGGATTTAGCCCACAGTGCAGGGGCAATGCCCGTGCACCTGGATGACTGGGAAGCAGACTTTGCGGTTGGCTGTACTTATAAATACCTAAATGGCGGCCCCGGCGCGCCAGCCTTTATTTATGCCGCAAAACGCCATCATCAGAATATGAGTCAGCCTTTAAGCGGCTGGTTCGGACATGCCCGCCCGTTTGATTTCACACCAGACTACGAGCCCGCTACCGGCATTCAACAAATGCTAACCGGCACTCCTTCCATTCTCGCTATGGCCGCGATCGACTCGGCGCTCGAAGCTTTTGAGAATGTGGACCTGGAAAAGTTAAGAGAAAAGTCTTTACAGCTGGCTGAGGTTTTTCATCAATTATTAGAAGACGCGGCACTGGGTAGCAGCCTACAGCTTATTTCTCCACAGCAACGTGAACAGCGAGGCAGTCAGTTGTCGTATCGTTACGAGCACGCTTATGGGTTATGTCAGGCACTTATTCAAAGAGGCGTAATAGCTGACTTTCGTGCCCCTAATTATATCCGCTTTGGGTTTACCCCTCTTTATAACAGCTTTGAAGATATCTGGAAGGCCGTTGAGCAGTTGCGGCAAGTTATTGAAGCCAAAGAACATCTCGATTCTCGTTGGCAAAGTCGTAATACCGTAACCTGAAACAAAAAAGCCTCAGCCGATGTATTCGGCTGAGGCTTTTCATTACCATCTTTTTATCACCAAACAATAATTACATCATTTTCGCGATTGGAATTTTCTGACCGTTCAGTACACCTTCACCGTTTTCCATCTGGAATTCGCTGCGGTACTCGTCATCTTCTTCCTTCAGCAAACCTTGTTGTATGTACATATCAATCATCATTGGTGCTTGTTGTTCAGCCATTTTCTGCAGTTCAGCTTCATCGGCACCAGGCATTTGCATACGCATTGTTGACAACATCTGCTGTTCAGCGACCCATTTCAACAACGGCTTATCAATAGCAATAGATGAGTCAACAATCAGGCTGGAAAGCCAGAATTGCGTGTCTTCCATATTGTCCGGCATTTGGTTTACACCCGCCAATTTAGCGCTTAGGTCACCTTTAAATTCGCCCGGCTCCATTTTCCCGCTAAATTCACTAATAACGAACTCAGGCTCTGCCTGCAGTAACTTAGGTAGGTTTTCCTTTACCAGCTTTTGCGTCGCAACTTCTATTTCGTCGGGGTTCTGGTCATAAATCTTTTGCATCATTTGGTTATAAGCAAGCAAGAACTCAGAATCGATGTTATTAAAAGCCATCTTTAACTTCAGATCGTCAAGGTCAAAGTCTTCGGCTTTCAGCGACTCTACAGAATAGTTCATATCAATATTCATGCTTTCTTTGTCGTCGCTGAAATAACTAACGAATTCAATTCCAAGATCTTTCAATTCAAACAGGTCGACATCATCCGGCTGGCCTACAATGATTTTATCAAGCTTCATAGACATTTCGCCTTCATAAAGCTCGCCCTTCACAATTTCCAGCATGTTGCCTTTAGCTTCAGTGCTTATTTCAAACTCACCAATGCTGATAGCCTGGCCCTCAATAAGACCTTCTGCGCCTTCCAGTTTTCCTTCGTAACTGAACTCATCCGAAGAAATGGAACCTTCACCTTCATAGCCAGTAAAGGTCAGTGACGTTTGCTCATCATTCGGTTTAGAACTGAACGCGACAATTTCATCGTCATAACTAACACCACCAAAAAAACCTGCTGAACCAGTCAGGTGATAAAAAGGCGTGTTCTCTTCCCATTCAATATACTCACGTAACCCATCGTCCTTGGCATGAGCTTCAAACGAGGCCATACCCAGACCAGGAGAAAATTGAGTCAGAACCGGACCGTGCTGAACATCAATAACCACTTCAAAAGACAAGTCATCAGGTGCTGACCCTTCCGGGTAAATAGAACCGAAATCTACGCCCAGCGATATTGTTGCAGTTGAACCGAACCAGCCACTATCAAACGAGACCATACGAGCGTTATAAGCGGGTAATTGATTTATCACTTCAACGTGTTGCTTTAACGCACCCTCAACTTGAAGGCCAACGAATTTAGGGCCAATTAGAGCGCCTGCAACTATGACGATACCGACGCCACCAAGGAGTCCTTTCTTATTCATAATATACCTTTCATTTATAGGACTGGATTGTAATTATAATGTTGTAAATGATACAGAAACTTTTTAATAACGGCAAAGTTTTTGAGTGTAAAGGAAGGTTAATGAAACCCACGCGGATAATGATCAATAAGTAAAAAAATGGGATAATGGTACCTATTGCTCGCTGACAGCAGTCAACTTATCAACCGCGGTGCCCCTTAAATGGAAATCAATGTAAACTTTCTCGACAATATGCGCCTTGAGGCGAAATTCGATGACTTCACAGTTATTTCGGATCAGCCTATTCGGTACAAAGGCGATGGTTCTGCCCCCGGTCCTTTTGACTACTTTCTGGCGTCTTCCGTTATGTGCGCGGCGCACTTTATTCGTTTGTATTGCGACGCCCGCGATATTCCAACCGAGAATATCCGCGTCTCGCAAAATAACGTGGTCGACCCGGAAGACCGCTATAAGCAGCTGTTTAAAATTCAGGTTGAGTTACCGGCCGATATTTCCGAGAAAGACCGCAAAGCCATTATCCGGGCAGCCGAGCGTTGCGCCGTTAAGCGCGTTATCGAAAACGATTTAGAGTTTGACGTCGAAGCGGTTGAAAGCATCACTCAAGACGCTCAGGCGTTACTGACCATACGCCCTGACAGCGACAGCCGAACCTATATTGAAGGTAAAGACTTACCGCTGGAACAAACCATAGCCAATATGACGGCGATACTGGCGGACTTAGGCATGAAGATAGAAATATCCTCCTGGCGTAATATTGTTCCGCATGTGTGGTCGCTGCACATTCGCGATGCCGCTTCTCCTATGTGCTTTACCAATGGCAAAGGCGCCACCAAAGAAAGCGCATTATGCTCCGCGCTGGGTGAGTTTATTGAACGCTTAAGCTGTAATTTCTTCTATAACGACCAGTACTTTGGTGAAGAAATAGCAAACGCTGAGTTTGTGCACTACCCCAACGAAAAGTGGTTTAAGCCCGGCACAAACGACGAGCTTCCCACGGAAATTCTGGACGAATACTGCCGTGAGCTTTATGACCCTGAAGGTGAATTGCGCGGTTCACACTTAATTGATACCAACTCAGGCCGGGCTGACAGAGGGATCGTTTCATTGCCGTTCACGCGTCATTCCGACGGCGAAACAGTTTATTTTCCGTCAAACTTAATTGAAAACCTGTATTTAAGTAACGGTATGAGCGCAGGTAATACCTTGCCCGAAGCTCAGGTTCAATGCTTATCGGAAATTTTTGAGCGCGCCGTTAAAAAGCACATTATTGAAGAAGAAATTGCTCTGCCCGATGTGCCGCAAGAGGTGCTTAACAAGTACCCGAATATTCTGGAAGGAATAAAAGCCTTAGAAGAGCAAGGCTACCCAGTGTTAGTTAAAGATGCTTCGCTTGGCGGTCAGTTCCCGGTAGCTTGTGTTACTTTAATGAACCCACGCACCGGCGGTGTTTTTGCTTCTTTTGGTGCGCACCCAAGCTTTGAAGTGGCGCTGGAACGTAGCCTGACGGAGTTATTGCAAGGGCGCAGCTTTGAAGGTTTAAACGACCTGCCAGCCCCAACTTTCAACTCCATGGCCGTAACCGAGCCAAATAACTTTGTTGAGCACTTTATTGATTCGTCGGGTGTGGTGTCCTGGCGTTTCTTTAGCGCTAAGTCCGACATTGAATTCGTTGAGTGGGACTTCAGCGGCTCTAACCAGGAAGAAGCCGATACGCTGTTTGGTATTTTGCAGGACATGGGCAAAGAAGCTTACATAGCCGTGCACGAAGATTTAGGCGCGCCAGTATGCCGTATTCTGGTACCAGGCTATTCTGAAGTTTACCCCGTGGAAGACCTTATTTGGGACAACACCAATATTGCTCTGCAATACCGTGAAGACATTCTCAACCTGCACCGCTTAACCGACGATCAGTTAGAAGACTTAGTTGAGCGCCTGGAAGACAGTCAGCTTGATAACTACATGGATATTATCACCCTGATTGGTATTGAGTTCGACGAAAACACGGTTTGGGGTCAGCTCACCATTCTTGAGTTAAAACTGCTTATCTACCTTGCGCTGCAACGCCATGACGACGCTTTCGAATATGTAGAAATGTTCCTGCAGTTCAACGACAACACCGTTGAGCGCACGCTATTCTACCGTGCCATTGAAGCCGTACTGGAAATTACTCTGGACGAAGAGCTAGAGCTGGATGACTACCGCTACAACTTAGGCCGCATGTATGGCGAAGAGACCATAGAAGCCGTTATAGGCTCTGTTAATGGTACTACACGCTTCTACGGTCTAACGCCAACCAATATGCAACTGGAAGGTCTGGACAGACACTTACGCTTAATAGAGAGCTACAAGAAACTGCACGCGGCACGGGCTGAACGGCAGGTTTAAAACTAAAAGTTCAGCCCGACAAAGGCTCCGCGGTTACGTTTAGCAACAGCCTGCATGAAGGCAGCAAAGGTTTCCGCGTTGCCTTGCGCGCGGCTAAAGCCTATTCCATGAATACGCATTACCGGCTTGCCATCGGCTCCCTGGTTCTGACTGGTTATCTGCCGAACTATGGCGTCTAAGTCACTGGCCCGGTAGTCGTCACCAAAAACGTACAAGCTGGTTGTGCCTTTGGTTTTTTTATAAAGGTTAATGGCTTTCAGAATACCCAGCTCAGGCGCACTTTTACCGCCGGTAAAGTTTGGCATTTGTTGCATGGCCATTTGTCTGAACCGTTTGCTGTCCGGTAACCAGTCACCCGCTTTACTGCTGAACATAAAGTCACCGTCGGCGGCCATAATCTGAAAGCCCTTCATTTTCGGGTGACTTTCTATAATGTCGTTAACAACGCTAATAACCCGGCTCCAGCCGCGGCCTCCCGACATAGACCCGGAATTATCAATAACAAACACCACGTACTCAGCGTCAGTTGGGATACCGCCTACATCATCATCAGGTGTGTCTGTGCTGTTCGGCGTGTTTAGCATTGCAGTGGCTTGCCGTATTTCAGCCCTTAACGACGAGGCTTTATCCTGCAATTGTTGCAGGGTTTTCTGTGCCCGCGGAATAGAGCTTTCTAGATTCTTTTCCTGCTCAGTGACTGATGCGGTCTTTTGCTCGGCGGCCTTAAGCTCATCCTGTTTGTCGGACAAAGCCCCTTTTAATTCCTCAACCGACTGCTGCGCCTGCAATACTTCTGCAACTAAGGTACTGAGGTTAGCTGGCCCACGCTCGGTATCTTCAGTACCGTTTTTCGCTAACAACACCAGCATAATCACCGCACCAAAAGCACAGGAAATAATATCCAGAAAGGCCAGGTTGAAAACCTCTACTGGCGCACGCTGAATTTTTTTCATTATGGCCACTCCGGAGCTGGCGATAAGAATGTGCCGCCGCTTACCCGCGACCAGTTCCAGTAAAGCGGAGAAGCGTAGGGGTCACCTTCTATAGGCAGCAGTATAATATTGTAACGAACACCTTTAGGAGCGCGCTTGATGGTCTCAACCATCAATGCCTGACGGCAGTCTGAGGAGATAGATTTTTTCGTCGAAATAAAATTACGACAGGAAAGCGGCAGGCCGTCTCCCAATGTTGGCAGGCCATCCGTTACAATGTAGACATCGGTAATATTCGGATTCGTCTCAAATAACGTGCTAATGCCCAGCTGAAGGTTGGTTCCGCCCTCTGGCACAACCGCGCCTAAGTCTTTCACTATAGAATTCATAGAGCCGCTGACTGAGGCAGTGCTAACGTTCCGTTGCCCTAAACGGTTTGCCGTATTGGAAAACGTCACCACACTCACTTTTGAGGTTTGCGGCAGTCTTGCCAGTAACCACTGAGCAACCCGCCGTGTTCTTATCCACTTAGCGGTAGACACTTTTTTGCCATCGCTCAAAGCCAGTTTGCTCAGCACGTCAATTAAGTTATCGCCCATCATAGAGGCGCTTTTATCGACCAGAATGCCTATTTGTTCGCCTTCCACTTTCATGCCGGTGATAAAGTTCTGCTCACCCGTACCCGAAAGCTCAACGTTGGCTGACTTCTCAACTTCTTTGGACAAGGCCGCTAACTGGTTTTCCAAATCGGCAACTACGGCCAGCTGAGTCGACAAGTCCTGCAAAGCTTTGGTTTGATCCTGGGTGGTGTCGTTTTTCGCTTCTTTAGAGTCTTCCTGCTTAGCCGACTCCAGCGCAATTTTGTCATTAATTTCGTCAATGGACTTTTTCAGACGCTGCTGCTCGTCCATTGATGCCGCCAGCTCCTGCTCAAGCTTTTCTTTCTCTTCTGAAGGGTCGGGCGTAAAAGCTTTAAAATCTATCAGGATAAAAATAAGGATAACGGCGCCCAGCCCGCATGCCATGACATCCAGAAAAGATAAGTTAAAGCCGTCGCCAGCCTGGCGTGGTCGTCGCATCTGAGTCGCTCAATTAACTGTGTAAATGAGACAGCAAGTGCTTCTCGCAGGACTCTTGCGTGCGGATAACCATCTTGTCCTGACGGCTGTTCAGCAAGTGCATAAACAACATCAGAATCAAAGAAATAAACAGCGCCACCAGCGTTGAGTTAAAAGCCACACCCAGCGATGCAGTCATACCGGCAATGTCACCATCCAGTGCCTTGTCGGCCTGCGCCAGCGCCGAGCCAATACCGCGCACCGTACCCACGAAGCCAATAGACGGAATAGCCCAGATAATGTAGCGGATCATGTTGTTGCCGCTTTCTAACTGAATGGCAATATTGTCTACCGACGACTCGATGGTGTCAGCTGCGTGCTGAACGTTTTTGGTGTTCTTAAAACGACGAATACAGTTAATCCAGGTGCTGTATGCGGGGGTTTCTTTATAAGCCGAGCTTTCTAAGTCATTTAATGCGGCATCAACGTCCAGCGCTTCGGACTTGTCGTAGCTTTCCAGTAAGTCGCGCGAATAAATTTCTTCTTCGTCAATTAACCGCCACAACTTATACAACATAAGGAACAGACAGAACAACATGAGCGAAATACACACCTGCTGTTCAACATCTTTGAAGATAACCGAAAATGCAGTTAAAGCTTCTGTCCCTTTCTCTGCCATTGCCACTTCGGCCGCCGGGCGAATAAGTCCCGCATACAGCAAATGTATCAGGGTAAAAATAGCCAGTAGCACACCACCACTGACAAAAAAGTTAGGGCTCATTGAAAGCGTATTATTTTTAGACATTATGCATTCCGGGCGTTAAATGTTGGTGGGGAAGTCTTGTGGTGCATCCAAAGACACAAAATAAGCCGTCGCGCTGCCGGCCAGAGCCAGCAGTATGACGCCCAAAATCACGCGTTTTTTCATGATGTTTCTCCTCATCACTCATGATACCGGGCTATTCTAAAGCCGATATCCTCTGCCGAAGTGCTTTCGCCGTCGCGAACGCTGGCACGAATATTCTTCATGCGTCCGGTTTTATAAGACGCACCTTTTACCACATTCCCATTACCACGAGCCGCACCCTGGTAATCGGTGTAAACCCGGTCAAGGTCAGGCGGGTTTAAAGTGTAACTGTCGTGTACCCACTCTTTGACGTTGCCGTCTAAATCAAAAAAGCCGCCACGCTCTGCTTTAAAACTGCCTACCGGTGCTTTACCGGCAAAACCGTCATTGTAACCACGTAAAATGAAAGTCTGCTGACCTTTTGCAGACTCATCGGCAAAGTTGCCCTGCTTGTCACGCAGGTGTTCCTGGCTGCCCCACACGTAAATAGTGGAGTCGGCTCTGCGATTAATTTTGGCAATGTATTCCCACTCGGCTTCAGTCGGCAAGCGGTAACCACGCGAGCTAGCATCGGTTCCCACCACTTTACCGTTACTGACTTTATAAAAAGGCTGCAAGCCTTCCTGTTCGCTCAGCCAGTTGGTAAATAACGCAGCTTCGTCCCAGGACACATTCGTAACCGGCATTTTGGTTTTACTACCCGAGCCTTTAAACGCGGCAAACTGCGCCTCGGTAATTTCATGGCGCGATATCCATACGTCCCGTGAGAAATCCACTTTCACCTGATGCTCATTACGTCCGCGGTTTGGCTCATTAACCGGCGAGCCCATAGTGAATTTTTTCGGCGACAGACGGTTCATTTCAATGCCTAAAGTACTGACAAACAACGGTCTGCCTTCTTTTCTTCTGGCATCAAACTCGCGCAGCATCTCGGCTTTTACGTTCACCAGCCGCTCGCTGCTAGGCTGAAACTCCTGCTTAACCGTACGGTAACCGGTTTTACGAAACTCAACGTTAGAAGGCAAAGCTTGCAAAGTGGTGCGAAGCGGCGTTACGCCCTGCTTTTGTCCGTTAATGTAAACGTCGCTGGGTTCGTTGGAGGTAAAAGCTACGTCACCCATTTCCGGGTCTAAGTTAAAGGTCAGCTGCTGATTCTCGGCTGGACCCAGCTTAATTGTCCGGCTTTGCTTAATGTAGCCGGCCTTTTCGTAACGAATAACATGTTCTTTATTGGCATCAACGCTAACTAGATTTTTTGCCGGCGCGCCGTTAACCAGCAACGCTCCGCCCTTCGGGTTCACCGAAACATTAACGGTTGCCTGCACTGGCTGTAGTCGATAATTACGCTTAGGTTCTTTATTGCGCACGGTTAAAGACACGGTGTCCGTTACCGGTTCATACCCCGGATAATTCACCACCACAGGGTAGTCGCCACCCACTTTAGCAACGGTTACCGGCGTTGAACCCACCTCTTTGCCGTCAAGGGTAACCGACGCGCCAGCCGGGCTGGAGTTAATAGAGATAGTGCCACTAATAGGGGTTAGCCGAAGTTGATATTCAACTTTACCGTCTATTAACGCCTCAATTGCCACTGAAGCAGGCTCGTAAGCCGGATGCGAGGCCGACACCGTATACGTTCCGGGAGCAAATTCATCCTCAAAGGTAGAAGCGGTTTCTCGCTGCTCACCGTTAACTGACCAGACAATATCATTTGCGCCCGGCTCTGTTGTTATCGTCACTTTTGCCGGTTTAGGCTCCAGCTCAACTTCAATAGTTGAAGGGCTGTTGTCGTTTACCTGCACTTCTTTGGTTTGGTACTTGTCGGCCGAAACCGCCACGAGGCCACCAGAGCCTACCGCGTAATATTTATTGTCGATGAAAAAGCCAATACCGGAATTAACCGCAAAGCGCTGAGTTTGCGCAGCTTCTGTTGGCTTTACGGTAAAACTGTAGCCTTTGGTTAGAAACAACCAGCCAAAGTAAATAACCAGCAGTGCAAGAATACTGACCGAGAAGCCAATAGCCATTAGCCGTCGTTTACGTCGTCCTTTCTCAATGGCTTCGTCAAGTGTGGCCACGAAGTCTCTCCTGTTTTTTTAATTATTCTACGCTAAATTATGCTAAACGCGTTCGTTACACTGAACGTTAATAACAATTGGCGTGCCCGACTTCTCCACCACAACATCGACAATGATTGAGCGGTAGCCATCGCGGCGGCCTTCTAATTGGTATTTACCCGGCTTTAACTGGATGGTTTTCTCTCTTACCTCACCCACAACACCAACGCCCAGTACTTTTATATAAGTGCGGTTGTCGGAGCGAATGGTCACATCTATGGGCTGATTTTCCTTTTCAATAAGCTGCTCAACCTGGTTTATTTTTTCACCCAGCTTTGCGCTCAATTGCGTGAGCCCACTGTATTTGGACACCGCATTCACGGCATTTTGGCGAATGTTGTTGTCAGCAAGCCGGCCCGGTCTTTCAATATAAACATCCAGCGCACTGCTGGCGGCTAATATTTCTTCCGCGCTTTGTTTAGCCTGCTGCACAACCCGGCTGTCCGGATAATCGACCAAACCCTTTTCTGCCAGCATCTGTACCGTCTGCCATTCGTCGGCACCGGCAAAGACCTGAATGCGTTTTTCTAACGACTTCACACCCTGACTTTTTAACTCAGCGTCAATTTGCGCCTGCAGGGTTGCCAGTTCCGGCCGGTTGTTGTCTATAGCCGAAGCTTTGGTTAATGCCTCCTGGGCGCGATCAAAGTCTTTTTTATCAATGGCATTCACCGCCGTTGCCAAAGCACCGGCAAAACGTTGTTGTTTAATTTGCTGTTCCACTTTCGCTAAGGCTGCCTTGGCATCCTGCTGTTGCGGATCAAGCTTTAGAATTTGTTGATAAGCAGCACGCTGCTTCTCTATATTGCCTTCTACACCGCCTACTCTGGCCTGTTCATACAAATCAGCGACTTCATGGTAGGTATCTATACGTTTCTGAAACGCCAGCGCGTCGCTAAAATCGCCTTTTACCTTTAACGCCTGAGCATTCAACTGAGCGGCATCATCAATGTCGTCGGCAGCAAAGGCTTTTGCTGCGTCCGCATAAGGTTGTCTATAAGCCTTTTCAAACGCGCTTTGGTACTCTGTAATATCTGTGTTGAGTTGCTCAATAGTGGTTTGCGCCTGGCTGTAATTACTGGCGCCATAGTCATTAAAAGCCTGATCTATGTCGGTCTGAAAAGCCTCAACTTTGGCGGGCTGCCACGTCGATATATACGGGGTAGCAACAAGCTCAGAAACGCGGTGATTGGTCTCATTTAAGGCCGTTTGCAGCGCTTTTCTGTCTATTGCCTGGTTAGCGGAACTTATCTGCGGCTCGCTTTTCTCTTGTTTTTCCGCGACTACCGGCGTGTTACCCGAAACCGGAAAATAAGCGAGCAAAGTAACGACAACGCCAATCAGCAAACAGGCAAAAACAGAGGCAATTACACCGGTTATTATGACTTTTTTCTTTTTAGCACGGTTTTCTGCTATTTGCTGATCAACAGACGACATCGTTACCTTTCCTTAGGTGAATTAAAGCTGAGTTAACGGCGTTGATTCGAGATCATAAATCTCTTTCAGCTTTTCACGTAATTGCGCGTATTGCTCACCAGCGGTACCGGTTAATTCAATGTTCTGGTCATTAAGTTCTACCACCTGCGGAGTTACTTTTATGTCCAGGTTTTGTCCCATTTCATCAAGCAGCGCACGTTGAGTGCCTAATTCACGGTTGGTTTTTATTGCTTCGCTTAAGCTGTAAACCGCACCTAAACCTGCCGCCGCACTAGCCACCTGGCCAGCGGTAGAGCCTGAATTTTTACCCAGCAAAATAGCGGCCGTAGCTAAAATACCAGCACCAACCTGCGCGCGGGTTCTCTCTGCTTTCTTCTGTCGAATATCAATAGCAACCGGCAGAGTCTCTTCCTGATAAGTACGGTATGCATCATGGGTCGTTGCATAGAAGGTGTCGTAACTGTCCTGCAATGAGTCAACAAACTGCTGGTCTTTCGCTTTAATCACATTAACCCGCTGATACATAGGGTCTGATTCAGCCGGAGCGCCGTTCAGCGTAATAGTTGAACGGCTCGAAAAGATACTACTGGACTCACCCAGATAACCACCAAAGGCTTCAGGACTGTACATTGCGGCATAGCGCATATCTGAAACCGCCTGAATGGTTTTCTTCTCTTCTTCAGATTTTTTAATTAGCAAGTCATAAACATAACCCGCAATGCTTTCAAAAATTGGACCGTATGGGTTTTCACCTTTTCTTAACGCGTCACGGTAAAAGCCTGCGCCTACCTGATACTCAAACTCTTCCTCGCCCCAAATTTGGTTACTGGCGTCCATAACACGAACACCAATTTCAACGGTTTCGGTGTCTGAGTAGTTAATTTTTCCCAGCACGTAAACATCGGCACTGACGTTAGCATCGGGAGTCACATTCACTGCACCAAAGGCTTTAGTATCAGAAAGTGCTTCGCGGGTATTTACCGCAAAACGGTTCGCCTCTAAACGACGCACCTGTGGCCAAATGTCTTCTTCAACTATGGCTTCATCATCAATATTGCCGGAACTGTCTTTCGGCAACCCCGGGTCAAACACCGGAATAGCCACATTAAGATAAACATTAGAGTTGTAACTGTAGCTACGCTCTTTTTTGCCCAAGGCTTTAGAGTCTGACGGACCATTCATGCTTGGGCCAACGCTGGTAACATTAGTTTGGGTTGACTGGCAGCCGGCTAATGTAAACATTGCAGAAAGCGTCATAACGACTGAAAATCGTTTTAGTTTTTTTAGTTGAGCTAGTGTATTCATGTTCTTCTTCCGTTAATTATTAACATCCGTACTCGGCCATTAAGCCTTTAAAATGTTCCTTTTCAGCTTCGGTTGTTGCCGAAGCCATGCCTTCTTTCACTGCGTCGCATACGGCAGAACTGCCGCCACCGCTGTTGCCACGCTTATGATCTTTTGTATCCACCGAACTTTCCGATGCCGTAGATGTAGATTGCTGTTGTTGCTCACTGGAGTTTGCGCCGCTATTACCTGAACTACCAGCCGAACCCGAAGCTCCACCTGCAGCACCAGAACCGCTGCCGCTGGCAGCATCAGCAAGGCTGCCGGAAGCCGACACAGTGGCCTCTTCCATACACTCGGCAGAGTCATCTAAAGAGGCAAACAGCGCAGCCTCCTCAAGCGCAATGCGTTCTTGCAGAGTAAGCGTGCTGGGGTCGACGTCGTCGAACTCTATGTAGGCACAATCGGAATAGCTTTTCTCCTGAGCTTCAGCCACACCACTGCCCAAGCACAACACCGCCAGAAAACACACAGGCGCATAGGCAAAGAAGTTGATGAGTGATGAACTGATTTTATCCACGGTAGGAACCTATAAAATGACTTGAGGGCAGTACTCAGATAACGTTAAGTTAAGGTTATTATATTCCTGAATGTAAATAAACTGTAAATGTAAAATTTCTGTGGGTAAGCTGGCTGATTGCTGCTATTTACATCACACCATCATTACTTTTGAAACGCTGTAGCATAAAATCAATAAACAGCCTTACCCTGTATGGAATATTTTCTCTGTCCCGGTAGAGCATTTCACACCCGCGAGCCTGGTTGCTCCAGGCCGGTAAAATGTGTTGAATTTTGCCTGACTCGAGCAGAGGTTGCGCGTGGTAGTCGGGAATAAAGCCAACGCCTATGCCACCCGCTATCACTTCAGTCAGTAAACTCATGTCATCCACTTTTAAGCGTATGTTGTCGGTAGCCGTATAAGCCTGCTTTTCACCCGAGTGAATATGCTGCAGACTCCAGGTCAGCATAGGCGAACACAGCACCGTGGGTAACCCGGCTAAGTCGGCGGGAGCCTTTATGTGGGATACATCCAAATTTGCCGGACCGCAAATAGCAAAACGAATATTGGTTAACTGTCGGCCAATCCAGTGAGTTGCGCTGTGATGACCAATGCGAAAAGCCAGGTCCATGGCTTCTTCATCAATGTCTATAGTTTGGTTGGATAGCTTTAAGTCGAGCTCAATGTCCGGATACTGCCTCATAAACGCATTAAAATGATGAACCAGTACCTGAACGCTGAAATTAATTGGGGCAGAAATTCTTATCGTACCCTTGGCCTCGTTTCTGTCCTGCTGCAGGCATGCAGCCACATTGTCCAGCTCGTCGAAAATGGGCGCACTTCTGCGATAATACCGTTGCCCCGCAAAGGTTAGTTGCACACGGTGAGCGTCCCTATTAAAAAGCCGCAACGCTAAGTCTTGTTCCAGCTTGGCAATTCTGCGACTGAGTGTGGAAAGCGGCATTTGTAAGGCAACCGCCGCTTGTTTAAAACTGCCATACTGCGCCACCATGCAGAAGCAGCGCATGTCATCCAGTGAGTAATTAGGTTTCATATTTGGAATTTTAATTCCCATTTTCTCTTATTTATACCGTAAATAGAATCTATACACTGTCAGCCATGATTTCTCAAGTTTCTTCCTGCGGAGATACCTATGAACCGTTCAGCCAATACAAACGCTGTTTTGCTATTACTATTATGCGCTTTTTTCTGGGGAGCTTCCTTTCCCGTAGGCAAACACGCTCTGGGAGAAGTTCACGCCCTGACGTTAGTTATTTGGCGTTTTGCTATAGCCGCCGCGTGTCTGTTTGCCTTTATAAAGTGGAAGCGCATACCCATACCCGAGTTAAAAGCTAAACAATGGCTGTGGGTAGTTGGTGTTTCCATTGTTGGCGTAGGCGGACTCAACCTTGGGTTATTCACTGGGCTGGCTCAAACCAACGCCAGTAATGGCGCTTTGATTATGGCGCTAAGCCCGTTAACCACATCGCTAATTGGCTCTTTATTACAACGTAAGCTGCTGACCCGCGGAGCCGTATTCAGCCTGGTGGTGTGCTTGTCGGGTGTATTGCTTGTGCTCACCAACGGCGAACTGAAACGCTTACTCAGTTTCGAATTCAACCACGGTGACCAGATCATCTTCTTAGGTATGCTGTGCTGGAGCCTGTATACCTACTTAACGCAAGGCATTAGCCGCTGGATGCCTATGATCCCCTACACCTTTATTGGCATGCTAGCCGGCCTTGGCGTTATTTCTGTAGTAGCGGCGTTTAGCGCAGAAGCCCACCCTGTCCAGGAAAGCCTGGCAATAAGCCAAATTGTCTTAGCCGACTTACTCTTCATTGGTGTTTTTGGCACCGTGGGTGGTTATTTACTGTGGATTTCCGGCGTTAAACAGCTTGGTGCCGCAAACGCCTCTTTGTTTTTCAACTTCGTGCCCATTTTTGCTGCACTCACGGCTGTAACTTTTGGCCAGAACGTGGCCAGTTTACAGCTACTGGGTATGGCTATTGTCATCTCCGGATTGCTGCTGCCGCGACTAACTCATTGGCGACAGCAGCGTTTTGCGCGGATGGGTTAAGCAAAGTTGCTGGTGAGAATTGTTGCTTGTCATATCTAGCCACTATTCATAAAACCAATAACACTTAATACAAACTATCCATTATACAAATAGCACGACCGGCGCAATACTAAGAACACTGTTTCAACCGGAGTGCTCTAATGTCAAAAACGCTTATCTTACTTTTTCATCCCGATATAGCACGCTCAAGTGCCAATGCAGCCCTTTCCTCTGCCGCTTCAAGAATCGAAGATTTCGACATCTTCGATGTACAGCGAGCCTACCCCAATGGCGAAATTGACACCGACGCCGAGGTACATCGCTTGTTGAACGCAGAGCGAATTGTCCTGCAGTACCCTATGCAGTGGTACGCTACCCCACCGATATTAAAAGCATGGCTGGACGCGGTGTTAACACGACTTTTCTACATTAACTACGAGTCGGAGGGGCGCAGACTAGTAGGTACGCCAATAATGGTCTCGGTTACCGCCGGCAATACGCCTGATGCTTATAGCGAAGGCGGACGTAATATGTTCACCATGCTTGAGCTACTTGCTCCAATGCGAGCTACAGCCCATCGCTGTAACCTGACCTGGCACAGACCCTTTATCGTGTACCGTGCTAATCAGCTATCTCCGAGTGAGCTCAAAGTGGAAGGACTCCGCTACACAAAGGTATTAAAATCCTGGATTTCATCATCCGCGCCGCAGAAGGCTTAATATTATTGAATAGAAGTTGCGATACCCTCTTTTTGGAAGAGATGTTGTAGCGTTTCGATTACATGTTTTACAACCAAATCGCTATCTCTTCGTGCATGCCAGGCTAAATGCAGACTGAAGCCTGGCACCGCGATGGGCGGCTCAAAAATAGCCAGCCCCTGGGGGTCAGAAAGACAATTCATGGGCGTGGTCGCAATCATATCGGTGGCTTTAATCAAGGGGTCGATCATAGTGAAATTTGGTACAACAGCACCAACATGGCGAACTTTTCCTTGTTGAGCTAGTACTTCTTCCACGGACCCGCGTGCATTCCCCTCCCCGGAAACAACGATATGTGGCCAAGCCAACCATTCGTCCGCGTTAAACTTCTGCGCGGCAGGATGCGAGGCCCGCATGGCCACAACATAGCTTTCATATGCAATTTGTTGCCGATAAAATTTTGGAGGCAACGCAGGAAAGGTTGAAATTGCAATGTCGGCCTCGCCATTCTCAAGACGATGAAGTGCGTCCTTACTGCTGCGCCATGGCAATAACGATAAATTCACTTTTGGCGCACTGGTACTTAATTTAGTTAAAAGATGGGTCATGACGATAAGTCCTGGTTGATCCGCCATTATTAAGCGAACCGTTTGCCGAACTTGCGTCAATTCAACTTTAGGTATCTCCACAATAGCCGTTATAGCAAGCAAAGCCTGGGACAGCGGCTCTTTTAACGACTGTGCTTTAGCCGTTAATCGCATCTCACCGGCAACACGCTCTAATAATGGATCATCAAAAATATGTCGACACCTGTCTAGAGCATTACTCGTTGCTGGTTGCGACAAAGCAAGACGTCGAGCGGCCCGCGTTACATGTTGCTCTTCTAGCAAAGCATGCAAAATTACCAGCAGGTTAAGATCCAAAGAGCGAAGATTGACCATATCAATTACCAAGGTTAAAAGAGACTGAATCGAACCGGTAAATTCGGAGGTGTATCTGTTTAAATCATGCTGCCTCATCTTCTGCTAATTGTCGATAACGGCTACTTTTATATTCGGCAGGTGTGATATCTCTGATGATATTGAACCGTTTCATAATCCAAGAATGCATCGTGGACTGGCAAAACACGAGTAGCGGTTTAGTGCGATTTTAAACCGGACGAGATAAGGGGGGGGAGAATCCGAGAGAGCTTCGCAAAGTCAAACAGGAACTCCCCGAATCTTCACCATTTCACCTCTCACATACGGCTGCTGACTCAGGTGATTGTGCGAGCTACATAAGAGCCATTGGAGAAGTTTGTATTCCCGCCTGAAAACATCCTATCAAATTTCTATACGACGCTAACTTTGATATGGAAACAGGGGAGATAAGGTTAGGCCAGTACGACCGAAAGCCGTTATTTAAAGTTGTTGGTTTGCAGTCCAATGGTAAGCATCTTTTAACCAGAACTGAAAGCTGGCATCGGTGTTCCGAGTCTGGGGCGGCATAGCCGCCTTCCTTGGAGTACTGGGAATAACTGTACTAATTTTTTAACGCAAGGTAAACTTTGCCCATCTTTAAGGCTGTAAATTAATGAGCAAGATGCTACGTGACATCGACATTAGACAATCCCTAATCGAACATTTAACTACTAGGTTTAAGTCTGAATATAAGTTGGTTGAGGAGCTCAGCATCTCTGACAAAAGAGCAAGAGCCGACGTCGTCGTTTTAGCAAAGAGCCTCTTCAACTACGAAATTAAAAGTGACGTCGATTCACTTTCGCGCTTCACAACTCAAATGTTCTTTTACGATAGAGTTTTTGAACGAAATTTTATCGTCACTACAGACAAGCACTTAGCGAAGGCAATAGAGCTCTTGCCAAGCCACTGGGGGCTCCTCTCTGCTTCTCCGAATAGACAAGGGAGTGTAAAAATAAAAACTATTAAAGCCGCAAAAATGAGCCCTCACTGGGAGCCCGCCACGGCGCTTTTTACACTTTGGAAATCGGAGCTAATCGATATATATGAAGAGCTAAAGCTCACAGGGCCTACAAAATCATTAAGCAGAGAACAGTTGATTGAAGAAATTTCCACTAGCTCAAAACGAGGTCTTAAGCAGTCCTTTAAGAAAGCTTTAACAACCAGGGACTTCACTAGTAGTTTAAGAAAGTAGTCTACCCATATATGTAATATGAGCCAATGTAGTTACTTCTACCCATTTTGACGCCCCACCGCAGGAGGGAACTTTTCCGCGTCTAGGTTTATATACAAGGTTTTCGCGCTTTGCCACTTTTTCAATATATTCTTCAGCTTCGCAGTAGTAAGCGCGGAAAAAATCAACGTTTATAACTTTCTCAGCCAAATCGAAAAACTGACCGGTTCCGAACCTACGCATCCCTCCACCTCGAACTACATATAATTCCCGTTCATCAGTGTAAATTATCTTGGGGGTTTGAACGTCATACATTATTTCCGGAGCGATATCTGCATCCGAATACTCAGGCGAAACAACCCCATAATCTCCATAAACTAAACCGAGCTCTCTGTATTTTTCCCAAAGAACCCACTCAACTCGTTTTTTTCTTAGTTCAGAGTGAGGTTTCAATAGCTCAGATATAGATTTAGGAATTGAGGACGATGTCAATATAAAGTAATTAAAAGTTATTTTGCTTTCACTTATTAAAGTAAAAAAATCTTCGAGGTTTATTTCTTGATCAAAACTCTCAAGGTCTAATTGAACTCGGAAATCTATAATCAGGGCTAAATCAATATGGCTAGGAATTTCAGAAACCAAATCCTCCAGCTCCTCTGTAAGAGTTCTAGGAGCGCTAAATTCGCTTGAGTCGACCCTGACGAAAATAGTATCAAAATTATCAACTCTATCGATCACAGCCCTGTTATGATTTTCGGTACGGTCCAAACCAATAACTGGGGAGCAATCTAAATCTGAAAAGGTTTCTAGTACATAGTCATAAAGATGCGTTTTTTCAATTAACACATCTTCATCCAAGTCGTATATATCAATAACAAACGGAAAATAGGCCTTATCTTGTGCTGCTTTCATTTGTCTATAAGAAAGATCAACTTTGCCTTTAATCGCTTCTTCTGTCTCTTCCTCTGATTTCGGGATATCAAAAAAGGGAGTGCAAAGTCCGTCATTTTCTTTCGTCAACTTTACAAAAGCAGAAAGCTCGTTTTTTTTTAACTTTAGAAAAGAAACGTAGTTGTTAATATCCAAAATAATCCCTTATATTTATCCTGTTTACTATATCTGAAAATATCGTGTAGTTATTAGTTTCCTTTCTCACTCGGCCAGCCACAATTGCAGGATGCACGCCTGCTTTATCCGCTATCAAGTGTAAATTTTTAATAGACGGTTTGAAGGTACTTATATTTTGAGCCTTTCTCCAGATACTTCTTGGAATAAGGTTATTTTGGGCAAATATATCTGCCTCACTCTCCAGTTTAGAGTCATTATCAAACTCCATATCCTTTGAATCTAGTATTGGTTCACTTATATTTTCTAGATGTTGGCTAACATGACCTAGCTCATGGAACAAAGTAAACCAAAAATGATCTATTCTTGGATATCTAAGGCTTAGCCCTATATATGGCCTGCCATCTATTGTTTTTCCCGTCACCCCATCAGTTTTTGATTTTGGTAGCGCTTTTTCCACAATTAATATTATTCCTACGCTCTCTAATACATCTATGACATTACTGTAGTTTTCCGGGTCTCTACTTAAAACTTTAAGCTCATTTAAAGTATCCTTACTGAGCTCATCATATCTAGCAATACTCTTTTCTATACACGTTTTATTTGCTTTATCCTCTACAATCTTTGCCCATAAAAAAGACTCATCCCTCTCTTCTTCAAGGTTTCGTCTAAATAGTCTGGAGCCCGAGGTCGAGTTTCGTAATAAAAATTCTCCAATACTTCTCGTTGAGTTGTCTTTTATTACACCTGTGCTAATTAAATCTTTTACTAAACTCTTATTACTAAGCCTCTTAGCATAAGACCATAATTTTGCTAATTCTCGTATAGAACAGTCGTTCTCGCTAGGCCTATGACCATTAATCTGAGATAAGTGAAAGTCTAGATCATTCATTACAAAGCTCCTCAGCAACATTTTGAGGCATCTCAAAATATGTCAAACCTTGCTTATCTGAACTCGAAGGAATACGCTGCATTCCGATTTTGGTGTAATACGGGCATGACTGCGGTAGAGAGTGCAATGAGCAACCTTGTCGATACCCCTCGCTTTCGTTGAAGTATTTAAGTGTAACCTTAATTAACCCCGTACCAAGCCCTTTTTTAGGTGTTGTAGTTTGCGAGACTTTAGCTCTGTTCCAAGGCGCTACACAGATATACTCTATATAAAATATATTTTGTGTATCTATCTCGGACGTAACTGGGTGCTTTGTAATGACTACCGCTTCAATTGATTCGCCACTCTCAGCGGAAAACCATTTATACTCATCGTTAGAGAAGGCTAGCGCTTTACTAGCCCAATTCCAATGAAAATCCTGAAAGCCCTCATCCATTAAGCATTCAATGATCTCTTCTTCAGTCTCGGCCTGATGTTTTTCACAGACATCGTTAATTAACAATGCTAGAGAAGCACTCCACTCGTCGTTAAATTTTAAAACCTTCTTTATATCTTGTCCTTCCAGGTAATCAATACCCAATCCATTATCTGAGGCGATATTGTTGCGCATTTTTAATCCTTTAACTAAAGCGTCTCAATTTTTAGAAAAAACGAGGAGTATCTTTGGGACTTAATAATGAGGATGTAGCTTCAATATACATGTGCTGTATATTTTTTCAACGTAAAATCGAATAAAGCAGCTACAACAGAGCTACATAAGCGCCATTAAATTCAAAAAAGTTGGCGGATACTAACTAGGTAATCTTTTAAATAAGTGGTGGCCCCTCCCAGATTTGAACTGGGGACCAACCGATTATGAGTCGGGTGCTCTAACCACTGAGCTAAGGGGCCATTTTTGATTGGAAGCTGTGAAGCGGCGCAAATTATACGAACTTTTTAGGCTTTTGTCATGGGTATCAGCACGTTAAATCGTGAAGTTTTATCAACTTTTTCATAACTGATGTCGCCACCCTGGCTGTGCAGCGTGTCCCGCACTACCTTAAGGCCTATGCCATACTGTGTTGGTGACAGCTCGTCGGCGTGGAAGAGTAAATGCTTGTTTTTCTCTTCTATCCCCGTGCTTTCGTCGCTAACGGCAATTTTTATAAAGTTTTCTTCGGTGGTTGCCTGCAGCATAATTTCGGAATTTATCGGCACAAAGCTCATTATATGGCGTATTAAGTAGTCCATTGCAAAGCGCACAAGTAAGGGGTCAGCCTCTAGCTTCAGCCCTTTTTCTGCTATGGCGGTTAACGTAATATCTTTTTCGTTACCATGGCCTTCGTGGTAGTCGGCCAGATTATGCAGAAAGTCTTCTACATCCATTGAAACGGCTTTGCCATTGCCCATTTCTGAGGTGACTTTTTCAAACGAATTAAACAGCTCGGTTAGCTGCGAAACCTTGTGCTTAATGTCGTCTTCACTCATTTTTGAGAGCTTGCGCTGCATGTCTTCCAGGTCAGCTAATGCCAGCGCTGTCATAGAGCGGGCAATGCGCCCCACCAGGGTTTTCTGGTTAGCCATAATCACTTTGTTCATCTGCTGGCTAAGCTCACGCTCTTTGGCCTGAATTTTCTGACGCGCCTGATACAGCAACAGCAATAATGGCTGTATTTCTGGTATTTCGGTGGTAACGGTAACGGCCTGAGAACTGTCTTCAGCCTGCGCCACAATGCGGTCACGTTCAGAGTGCCAGTTGCGGTTAAATACCGACTCGCACACCACCAGTATGCCGCCAATAATGGCAAGCAACACAAAGAGTACGCTTACAATAATAGAAAAGTCGGGCGGTACCAGCTGCACTTCTTTTTTTAGCCAAATGCCCAGGTTGTAATGGTTTGTCTCGGGGCAAGCAGCGACTACTGCCGCGACCCGGTCATTCGACTGTACCGAAACCACCTCGCGCTGCTGCTCTAACGAGCGCTGTACTGCAGAACGAACAATAGGAACATCGTCATTACTAATGCCAATTTCCGAGGCGCTACTGCCGCTGGTAGGGAATGCAAAGCCCATAAAACCTTGGGCTGTGTGCCAGAAGCCACCTTTAACACCCTTAGTGTCGCCTATAGCGTCGCTGAGTGCCTGATGCATTAAGTCGGGGTTGGCCACTTGTTGCTGCGGTGATTCAGAAGCAGGGAAAAGGCTATTTACCGCTAACTGCACATTCTGGCAGGAACGACTCATGGCATTTTGGTTGCGCTGCAGAGTTTCACTTGCCGAGAACCAGAACGCAACTAACAAACCGCCGACAGCTACTGCAATTATGGCAATAGCTAACCAGCGGTTATGTTTAGTGTGAGATGAGAGAGACTGCACTTACCTCACTCTCTGTTTCTAAGGTAAATTGTAAAAGCTGCGGGCATTTTGATAAAAAACTTTATCAACGGCCTCTTCGCTATCCAGAGCATTCACAATATTAGTGATGTCTGAAGGCTCGAATGAACGGTTACTACGCGTGCCTGGTAAATCGGTGCCAAACATCAACGCGTCCGGGTTCGTTTCATTCAGGGTTTTAATCGCCTCTTCAATATTCACTTCAGTACGACCAAAACCACTGGCTTTAATTTTTACGCCACCTTCGGCTAAACGACGAACCTGAGACAGGCCAGACTTCGCCATACCTAAGTGGTCGACACTGAGTTTCGGCAATTTAAGCAGAGTAGGAACCATGTCGTCCAGCTCGCGGCTGTCAACATAGATTTCCAAATGCCATCCGGCTAAGTCCCAAATGCGCTTACCAAAATCAACAATACCTTCAATATCACGATGTACACCGCGCTTTAAATTAACGCGCACACCGCGAATGCCGTGCTCTTTCAACTGCTGAATTTTTTCATCGCTAACAGTTCCCGGCAACTGGGTAACACCCACAAAATTGTTGCCCAGGTTTTCCAGCGCGGCTTTCAGGTAGCGCTGTTCAAAACCCTGGAACGAACCTGACACAATGACTCCGCCTTCAATAGGCATGCCACGTACCAGGTTACGATAGTCATCAATGTAAAAAGGCTCAGGGATATGACCTTGGTTTTCAATTAGCGGAAACTCGTCATCATAAATGTGTAAATGCGAGTCAATAATACGTTTCGGCCAATTGTCACGGTTGTTACCCATGCTGCCTCCTTTGTCAGAGAATATCTTACTCATCCAAGAACGATTTAAGCTGCTCTGAGCGGCTTGGATGGCGAAGCTTTCTTAATGCTTTGGCTTCAATTTGACGGATTCGTTCACGCGTCACATCAAACTGCTTGCCCACTTCTTCTAAAGTATGGTCGGTATTCATATCAATACCAAAGCGCATACGCAATACTTTCGCTTCACGTGCCGTTAAACCACCCAGTACATCGCGAACCGAGTTACGCAGGCTTTCTGATGTTGCCGAGTCAATTGGCAAGTCCAGCGTGTTGTCTTCAATAAAGTCACCCAGATGCGAATCTTCATCGTCGCCAATTGGGGTTTCCATTGAAATAGGTTCTTTCGCTATTTTCAGTACTTTGCGAATTTTGTCTTCCGGCATCATCATGCGCTCTGCCAGTTCTTCCGGCAGTGGCTCGCGACCCATTTCCTGCAACATTTGGCGAGAAATACGGTTCAGCTTATTGATGGTTTCAATCATATGAACCGGGATACGAATAGTACGTGCCTGGTCCGCAATTGAACGGGTAATTGCCTGACGGATCCACCAAGTCGCATAAGTTGAGAACTTATAACCACGGCGGTATTCGAATTTGTCCACGGCTTTCATCAAACCAATGTTACCTTCCTGAATTAAGTCCAGGAACTGTAAACCACGGTTGGTGTATTTTTTAGCAATAGAGATAACCAAACGCAGGTTAGCTTCAACCATTTCTTTTTTCGCACGACGCGCTTTGGCTTCGCCAATGGACATGCGACGGTTAATTTCTTTAACTTTACCAATGGTTAAGCCAGTTTCGCGTTCTACGTCAACCAGCTTGTTTACGCAGCGTTCAATTTCGCCGCGAACTTCTTTCAATGTGTCGGAGTAGCTTGCACCAGAGTCAATTTCTTTATCAACCCAGGCCATGTTGTTTTCATGGGTGGCAAAAGCTTTCATGAAGTTGCGTTTAGGCATTTCGCCCTGTTCAACGCTTATCTTCATAATAATACGTTCCTGCACACGGACACGCTGCATCATGGCACGCATGTCTTTAACCAAACGGTCAAATTGCTTAGGAACCAAACGGAACTGTTTGAATAAGTCGCTTAACTTGTCGATTTCAACACGAGCACCTGCACCATCACGACCATGCTTAGCAATGGCCTGACGTGTAGCTTCGTATTGTTCGCGCAGTGCATTAAATTTGCTGCGTGCGAATTCCGGATCAATACCGGTATCCGCTTCTTCCTCGTCTTCGTCATCATCGTCGTCTGATTTTTCCAGCTCTTCGCTTGGAAGTTCAGAACCAACGTTAGTAGCAGCTACAGGCGCTTCGTCTACTTCGTCTGGGTCGATGAATCCGGAAATAATGTCGGTTAAGCGCAGCTCTTCGGCTTCGTAGGAGTCCCACTGCTCAAGCAAGAAGTTAATGGCTTCCGGGTACTCAGCAACAGAGCACTGAACCTGGTTAATGCCTTCTTCAATACGCTTGGCAATATCAATTTCGCCTTCACGAGTCAGTAGCTCAACGGTACCCATTTCACGCATGTACATGCGCACTGGGTCAGTTGTGCGACCAATTTCGCCATCGACAGAGGCTAATGCTTGCGCGGCTTCTTCGGCAGCGTCTTCATCTGCAGCACTTTCTGCCATCATCAGATCATCGGCATCGGGTGCGCTTTCAAACACGCGAATACCCATGTCGTTGATCATGCGAATAATGTCTTCAACCTGATCGGAATCAACAATTTCCTGAGGTAAATGGTCATTGACCTCAGCAAATGTCAAAAACCCTTGTTCTTTGCCTTTCGCAATAAGGACCTTAAGTTGCGATTGCCGATTCTGCTGCATACAGACGTTCCACCTGTGACTGTGAATGTAGAGTATCCAAAATGACCAAATAGTATATCAGAATACTGATTTTGAAGCTAGCGTAAGGCGTACCCAGATGTACTATCTTGCCTTACTCAAATACTGAATCAGCGTCTGATATTCCTGACGCTCAACTCGTGTTAATGCGCCTTCCTGCTCTTTCTTTAAAAGTGCGTTCGCGCGCTGCTCAAAATATTGGTCAATTAGATAAATAAATATATCGTTAAATTCTTGCTCAACGTTGTCTTCGTCAAGCTGATGTTGCCATAACGCGAGTTTCTGCAAAGGCTGGTAATACTCAGTATCGCGCCAGCCTTCTAACACCTGCGCCGTGGTCATTTGGCGTTCTGCACACTGCTTGTGCAAAGCAATAAGTAAATCAATGCCGCTAACCTGTAGCTCTCGCAGTTCTTCACGAACCGGAACCGATTGCGCCAGTTGCGGGTATTGCAATAACAAAGCAATGGCCTTGCGTAACGGCGTCATTTTTACGCTTTCTTTTGGTCGCGACTGACGTTGCGGCTTTTCAAACTGACGTTCCAGTTGCGACGTTTCGCGGCGAAGCTTTTCTGCTAAACGCTGCATTAAGGTGTCGCGATAATATTCACTCGCCACTTTCTCAATTAAGGGTTTCGCAATATTCAGTAATTGCGAGCGTCCGGCGTCGCTACTAACGTCAATATCGGCCTGTAAATGCTCGAAGAAATATTCAGTGAATGGTGTCGCCTTTTTTAATTCACGCTCAAAGGCTTCGGCACCGTGCTCGCGCACAACTGAATCTGGGTCTTCGCCTTCCGGCAAGAACAGAAACGCCATATCCAGGCCATCGCGCAACAGTGGCAAGGCATTTTCTAATGCACGCCAGGCGGCGTCGCGGCCTGCGCGGTCACCGTCGTAACAACAAACAATTCTGCCACTAGTACGGAATAAACGCTGTAATTGTTCACTGGTAGTAGCCGTACCCAAAGACGCAACGGCGTAGTGAATGCCTGCTTCGGACAAAGCCACCACGTCCATATAGCCTTCGACAATACAAACCTGTTCTGGTTTCCTTACGGCCTGTTGCATATGCCAGTAACCGTATAGCTCACTGCCTTTGTGAAACAGGCGGGTTTCCGGAGAGTTTAAGTACTTAGGTCCGTCGCCATCAATAATGCGACCACCAAAGCCCACCACCCGGCCACGCCGGTCATGAATAGGAAACATGACCCGGTCACGAAAAAAGTCGTAATGCCGGCCTTTCTCGTTACGGTTAATAAGCTTTAATTCCAGTAACTGCTGGCGTTGCGGGGCCGAGCTGCCAAATGTGCTTAGCAGGCCGTCCCAGGCGTCGGGTGCATAGCCAATTTGAAAACGTTTTACCGTTTCGCCGCTTAAACCCCGACCTTTTAAGTAGTCTATAACCCGATTTGAGTTTTCATGGTGCTTTAACTGATGCTGGAAAAAACGAGCTGTTTTACTCATAAGCTCCGAGTCGTCCTGCATCTGTTGCTGTTTCTTTTGTGCTAACTGAGGGTTCTCCGGTTGTTCCCGCGGAACCTCAACTCCCATAATGCCGGCCAGTTCTTCCACCGCATCGGGGAAGTTTAAACCGTCAAATTCCATTAGAAAATCAATAGCGTTACCGTGCTCCCCACAGCCAAAGCAATGGTAAAACTGCTTGTCCTGGCTAACGGTAAACGACGGCGTTTTCTCATTATGGAACGGGCAACAGGCCTGATGGTTTCTACCGGCCTTTTTCAACGGTACGCGGCTATCAACTATTTCAACAATGTCTGCTCGTTCGAGCAAATCATGGATAAAGCTTTTGGGGATCAGGCCTGCCATATTGTTTCAATACCGAAGTTGCGAAAACAAGAAAGTTGCGAAAACAAAAAGTAGCAGAAACACGAAAGCCGCGACGATATAGTCACGGCTTTCAGCACTTTACGGAAAAGTGAACACTCAAATTGTCGTAGGTATGGTCTTAGTAAAGACGAGTACGACGAGCGTTATCACGAGACAGTTTTTTCGCGTGACGCTTTACCGCAGCAGCTTTCTTGCGCTTACGCTCTGAAGTCGGCTTTTCATAGTGCTCGCGACGACGAACTTCAGAGAGAACACCTGCTTTTTCACAAGAGCGCTTAAAGCGACGCAAAGCTACGTCAAACGGCTCGTTTTCTTTCACTTTAACGACTGGCATTAAAAAATCACCTCGGGTAAATTATCTGTTTCGGTTAAAAATTAACCACTACGGGTTCAATTGGTGCTGAATTGTACCGACTCAGATTCGCCTTGTAAAGTGTTATCCGAAGCATCCCATCCAGGGTCATTATCGCTAAGCAGTTCGCGGACTGGCGTAGAGTGAAGGAAAAGCTTACTGACTAAATCCTGTAAATTATTTGGTTTTTCTTTGTACGACAAACCGAGTTGCCATAACTGCGGGCCGACCGACCGAATACTTCGGGTTATCAGTTGCTGAAGCAAAATGGTTTCGTCGTCTGTTTTGACTCTGACTTCAGCTTCTAAACCTCTGCTGTCCTCGATATTAACCGGCGAGGTGCCAAAGTAATTAAATGCGATACCTTTATTGGAAATATCCACAATTTTACCGGTAAGAGGCTCACCGAGTTTATCTTTTAGCTGCAGCTGGAGTCTTGCATCGCAATTTACGCCAACCCTTGGTGACGACCGCAGAATTTCCACACTGGCATTTCTGGGGTAACTGACAAACAAAAGTTTTTGTGGGTATTGGGTAATGTGGAGAATGTCGACCACGCCGGTTACCTGCTCGCCTTTCGGAGAGACCGTTTTTATTGCAACATTCTTTTCTGTAGCCAGCATTGGCAAGATATCTTGCCAGCAATACTGTCTGGAAAGTTCCAGAATAAGATAATCAGGATGCTGTTGACCCACTAGCGTCATATTTAAGCGTTTATAGCTCTGCTTATCTTTAATCTGGACTTCGACGGACTGCCTGAATCCACTGTTTGCCAAAACATCGCTGTTCTCCCGCATCAGTGTTAACCCCTGCTTTATTATTTTTATGAAACTCATCATAGCTTATATCTAAGGTTTTTTAAGCCACAGACTAATTATTTTTGTTTGATGTCAATTGACGTCATTTAATGCATACACTGTAAGCTCTTCCTCAAAACCTGTTGTTTGGTGTTTGTCATCGTTAGACTGGATTTGAGCTTAAGTAGTAAGGATACGAGTTTGGCTGAAGTGCATCCGGACAACAATTTTCCCTATCCAATACCAGCGCGTTACCAGTCAATAAAATTGCTGGGACAAGGTGGTAGTGGCCTGGTCTATAAAGCCTACGACCAGCGTTTAAAACGCACGGTTGCGATTAAGTTTGCCCGCTCGCCCTCTATTGTCAGCCGCCACAGGCTGGTAAATGAAGCGCGTTTGTTATCCAGTGTTGACCACCCTGCTCTTTGCCGCGTGTTTGATGTTGGCGAACCGGAAGTTTCTTCCTCTTCACTGTTTATGGTGCTTGAGTACATTGAAGGCAAACCTTTAAGCAAGCAACGCAGCTGCCTGTCTGTTTATGACGCCGCCAAAGTGGTTAAATCTCTTACTGACGGGGTTTGTCGTATGCACGAGGCTGGTTACGCTCACAACGATATTACCGCCCAGAACATTATGATCCGCTCAGCAGACAATGCTGAAGGCGAGAGCAATAATTCCGCGGTTCTGGTTGATTTGAGCATTGCGGCACCGAGTTCACCCACAACCATTAAGCGCGATATATACCAACTGGGCGCGTTACTTTTGTCGTTACTGACTAACATGAAGCCGGAGCATTTTTTTCAGCACCCAATAACGCACCGCAACCGGCTTCCTGCCGAACTCAGTCGCATAGTAAAGAAAGCGCTCTCGGCTGAGCCAAATGAAGGTTTTCAGCATTGCCGTGAGCTTCAGCAGGAGCTTGATGGCTGGCTCCGTAACTATCAGTTAAGAAAACGTTTCTTCTGGCTGGGGGCTGGTGGTGCTGCCATTTTGGTTATTATTTTTGTCTTGTTCATTTTTTTGCGGGAGCAGACAAACCGACATTTGCTGGACGGTTACTCGGTTGAACAGAACCAATACGCACATGCGCTTGTTTTTGCTCATTATTCACGACATCTTGCCAACGGCGGCCAGCTTCAACAGGCAGCGGAGCAGGCTGAGTTAGCGCTTACCCACTTCGACGACGCTGTAGCAAGCAGTCCTGAGCTGCTGAAGTACCACTCTGAACGCGCTCATTTTGTGCTAAGTTCAGACAATATTTTTACCCGCTCACAACGCACGACTATGCTGCTTAATGCCATTAATGAACTGGGTAACCCGGATATCTATGAAGAAAAAGCGGCTGCCCATTATTTGCGGGCAGAAATGTATTTAGGTCTCGCTGAACTTAATAGCGAACAACCACATTTAGTTGAACGATGGAAAGCATCTGCGCTGAGTTCAGTAGAAGCAGCGATCAAGCACCAGCCTGATGTCGATCGCTACCAGCAATTACGTACTGAAATCGATAAGTCTCAGTCCAGTGCCGGGACGGATTGATCTCTTAAGCGGTAAAACTCTTTTACATAGTCATCAAAAGTACCGGCATCCAGTGCGTCGCGCATATCACTCATTACTTTTTGATAAAAGCGCAGGTTATGAATGGTATTCAGGCGTGACCCCAACATCTCATTGGTACGATCCAAATGGTGCAAATACGCCCGCGAATAATTTTTGCAGGTATAGCAGTCGCAGTTTTCATCCAGCGGAGAGGTGTCTGTACGGTGCACCGCATTACGGATTTTTACTACGCCAGTGCTAATAAATAAGTGACCGTTACGCGCGTTACGCGTTGGCATAACGCAGTCGAACATATCAATGCCGCGACGTACGGCTTCAACTAAGTCTTCCGGCTTGCCCACACCCATTAAATAGCGAGGTTTTTGCTCGGGCATTTGCGGCGCAGTGTGCTCTAAAATGCGCATCATATCTTCTTTCGGCTCACCTACCGACAAACCACCAATAGCGTAACCGTCGAACCCGATATCGGTCAGACCTTTCAGAGAAATATCGCGCAGCTCTTCGTACATACCGCCCTGAATAATACCGAATAACGCCGCTTTGCTCTCACCGTGCTCTTGTTTAGAGCGTTCGGCCCAGCGCAGCGAAAGCTCCATTGAACTGCGCGCTTCTGCCTGCGTGGCAGGAAACGGCGTGCATTCATCAAATATCATGACAATATCTGAACCCAGCTCGCGTTGAACCTGCATAGACTTTTCCGGGGTCAGCAGTATTTTCTCACCGTTAATGGGCGAACGGAAAGTCACGCCCTCTTCGGTAATTTTACGAAGCTCACCCAGACTGAACACCTGAAAACCGCCGGAGTCGGTCAGAATAGGCTTGTCCCAGTTCATAAAGTCGTGCAAGTCGCCATGCTGCTGGATAATTTGCGTACCCGGACGCAGCATTAAGTGAAAGGTATTACCCAGGCAGATTTGTGCGCCGGTGTCTTTTACCTCTTCTGGTGTCATACCTTTTACGGTACCCAGAGTACCTACCGGCATAAACGCTGGCGTTTCTACGGTTCCACGTTCAAATACCATGCGCCCACGACGCGCGCGACCACTGGTTTTGTCTAATTCAAATTTCATTGTCATAAGTATTCACTTCAGTGTATTAAGTTTAGCGCTGTAACAGCATGGCGTCGCCGTAGCTAAAAAAGCGATAGCGCTCTTTAATGGCTTCATTATAAGCCTTCATAATTAAATCACGACCAACAAATGCCGAAACCAGCATAATGAGCGTGGACTCGGGCAGGTGAAAGTTGGTTATCATGCTATCGACCACTTTAAATTCATAACCCGGATAAATAAAAATATTGGTGTCATCAAAAAACGGTTCAATGCTTTCATTAGTTGATGCCTGAGCGGCCGATTCCAGCGAACGAACCGAGGTTGTGCCTACAGCAATAACCCGGCCACCCGAGGCTTTGGTCTGCTTAATGGCATTGCAGGTTTCAGCACTGACTTTCGCGTATTCGCTGTGCATAACATGGTCGTTAATGTCTTCCACTCGCACCGGCTGGAAGGTTCCGGCGCCTACGTGCAGGGTAACATAGGCAGAGTTCACGCCTTTATCGCGCAGCTGTTGCAGTATTTCGTCGTCAAAATGCAGACCGGCAGTAGGGGCAGCAACGGCACCCGGCTCGCGGTTATAAACGGTTTGGTAACGCTCTTTATCAGAGCTTTCATCCGGACGGTCAATGTACGGCGGCAAAGGCATATGCCCGTATTGCTCAAGCAGTTCCAGCACGGTTTCATCGTGTTCAAACTTCAGTTCAAAGAGTGCGTCGTGGCGCGCCAGCATCGTTATCTTTACGTGACCTTCCAACAGCAATTCAGCACCCGCTTTGGGAGCGCGGTTAGCACGGACATGCGCAAGCACCCTATGGTCATCCAGTAGGCGCTCGACCAGAACCTCGACTTTACCACCGGACACTTTTTCGCCCAGCAAACGCGCAGGAATAACCCGGGTGTCATTAAACACCAACAAGTCACCGGCGTTTATCTCATCCACAATATTTTTAAAGTGTTTATGCTCAATGCTGTTTTCATTGGCTTTTACCGAGAGCAACCTACTGGCACTACGTTGCTCCTGCGGATAGCGGGCAATAAGCTCATCGGGTAGCTCAAATGAAAAGTCACTGACTTTTAAAGTAGAATGATTGGTATCTGACATATCCGTGCTGTAATTGCGAGATGTAGTGAAGCGCGGATTTTACTGGAAAGTAGGCAGCCTGTCACTGTTGCAGGCTGCCCGTTTATCGCAAGTTTATGCTACGCCGAAAATTGCTTTTAAAATGTAGAAGAAAATAATCGACATAATGGCACCCGCCGGCAAGGTAACGACCCACGAAATAACGATGTTGCGAACAACACCAAGATTCAGAGCGGCAATACCGCGCGCCATGCCGACACCTAAAACAGCACCTACCAGAGTTTGCGTGGTTGATATTGGCAACCCGGTACCTGAGGCAAGAACCACGGTTGACGCAGCAGCAAGTTCCGCCGCAAAACCACGACTGGGGGTTAAGTGCGTAATACCATTACCAATGGTGGCAATAACACGTTTACCCAGCATGGCAAGACCAGCCACAATACCAACAGCGCCTAAAGGTAATACCCACCAGGCTAATGTCGCTTTACTACCAATATCACCACCGCTGGTAACCACGCTCACTACAGCGGCCAGTGGCCCGATAGCGTTAGCAACGTCGTTTGAACCATGAGCAAAGGCCATAGCACAGGCGGTTACTACCATTAATATCGCGAAGACTTTCTCCACGTTGGTGTAGTGCATGTCTTTGTCGTCTGAAGGGTTAAACTTAAGACGTCCAATTGCCATCTTACCTATAACAAAGACCAGTACCGCAATACCTAATGCCCACAGGTAACCTTCAATGCTGCCAAGGTTTAACCCTACGTGCTTAAGACCTTTTTTGATGGTGACCAGCGACAACACAAAACCCGCTAACCCCATATAATAAGGAACATAACGCTTAGCCATTGCTAACGGATTAGAGCGGTCAAAAATGAGCTTTTGTGCGCTCATAAATATGAGGTAGGCGATGAACCCGGATATAGCCGGAGTGACGACCCAGCTTCCAACGACACCTCCAACTTTCATCCACTGAACCGACTCCATGCTAACGCCAACGGCGGAGAAACCAACAATAGCGCCAATAATGGAGTGAGTGGTTGATACCGGCCAGCCCAGATAAGAGGCAATTAAGAGCCAGAACCCGGCAGCTAGTAACGCCGAAATCATGCCGAACACAAGCAATTCAGGCTGATCGACGAAGTAAGCGGAATCGATAATGCCTTTTCGAATGGTTGAGGTAACTTCACCACCAGCCAGGTAAGCACCTGCAAACTCAAAAATCATGGCAATAAGAATTGCCTGTTTTATTGTCAGTGCTTTAGAACCAACCGACGTTCCCATAGCATTGGCAACGTCATTGGCCCCGATACCCCAGGCCATAAAGAAACCGAAAACCGCGGCCATCCCGATAAGCAGGACGCTATAGCTAGAAATAATATCCATAAATCAGACTCCGCTTAGACGCGCGCTAGCATTAGTTCGAAACGTGCACCGACTCGTTCAGCCAGGTCAGCTAAGTCGCCAACCCAGTCAAGAATACGGTATAAGAACATCGCATCTACAGGGTTCATATCGAGCTCGATTTTACGTAGATCCTGACGCAGTTTAATTTGAAGTTGATCGGTGTCGGCTTCAATGGCATCAAGTTCTATAATGAAGTTATCGACAAGGTCTCGTTCGCGTCCTTTAAAACCAGTTTCCAGCAAGTCATCAAACTCGCCGATGGTTTCGCGGGCTTTATCGGTCGCATCCAGACAACGGTTTAAGTAAGCATCAAAATCTTTAATCAGTGGTTCCGGGATAATCAACTCACGCCCCGTAACCAGACCGGAGATGTCTTTGGCTTTATTGGCAATTTTGTCCTGCTGAGAAACCAGCTCAAGCAAGTCCGCTCGCTCTACAGGCATAAATAAGCCACTGGGAAGGTTCAGACGGATTTTACGCTTCATATCATCCGCGGTTGATTCGTGTTTTACGATGGTTGCACGAGCCACTTCTGCGCTCTTCCAATCCTTCGAATAAACCGCTTTAAAGAAATCTTTAAGCGCATAGGCGCAGCGGTGCACTTCGTCCATGTGCTCAATCATCGGTTTAATAGGGGACTTTGCAAATACCCCAAGAAATGAGTTCACTGACATAACATTATCCGATTTTTTTCAGCCGATGTTAGCTGCGGCGAATGTTAGCGAAATCTAAAGGTAAAGGGAACCGTAAGATTTGATTAATTCATCACTCGCTGAACGCCCGTTCTATTTGAGTTCGCTGAGTATCCACTTCAGCTTCCACTTGTCTTAACAACTGGTGTGCGTTGTCCATTTCGTTTACTAATTGCTGTAACTGCACTGAGAATCCGTTAACTTTGTCTGTTTGCTGTTCCGCCAACCGAAATGAAGTTTTAGCTTCCTCGGTTGAAGCCTGCGCCTGAGCAGAAACCTCATTTGCAGTTTCTACCAAGCGTTCAACGAATTGCTGTTGCGAATGACTTGCCTCGGCAATGTCCTGGTAGCCTTTTTCAATGGAAAGCGATGCGTCCGTCAGTTGGTTCAGAGAGTCGTTAATACCACCAAGAGAGGACTGTGTTTTCTGCGCCAGCTGCCGGACTTCGTCAGCCACCACTGCAAAACCGCGCCCTTGCTCGCCCGCTCTGGCAGCTTCAATGGCGGCATTCAGCGCCAGTAAATTGGTTTGATCGGCAATGCCTGAAATAATGGACAGCGCGTCTTTTACCTCTTTTACCGAATGGTCCAGCTCTTCTGCCGAGCGCTTGGCCGTTTCTATGGCTTTTTCATTTTGCTCTGAGGCGTCTCTCAATTTCAGAATATGCTGGCGGCTCTGCTTCATTGAGTCCTGGGTATCGAGCGCATTCTTTTCCAGGGTATTGGTGCACTGGTTTAATTCTTCGGTCAACTCGCTCAGTTCAGTAATACCGTGAATAGTGACCGAAGCGGATGACTGCGTATCGGCAGAGGATTGCACAATCTGCTGCAACTCTTGTATTACCCGCTTCAACGCTTCATTGACCACCGTCATTTGCTGAGACTTTTCCTCGTCGCTACGCTGAGTCTGTTCGAGAATGCCGTTAAAGAATCGGGCTATCTCTGCCATCTCGGTATCGCGATCGGCGTTGGGTAAATAATTGAGCTCCTGCTTAACCAGTAAAGTTTCCATGGCGTCGCGTAAGCTTCGCAGAGGAGTCAGAACCATGCGTTTAAGTAACACAAAGTTCAGTATTGCAAACACCAATAGCACAGCCACCAAGGCTACAAGACTCAGCTTCATCTGCATCAGGCTGGCTTGCTGGTCTTTCAAGAGACTCTGCTCTACCTTTACCGCCAGCGACTGAATGTTGGCAATGTCATCGGAGATTGAAGCAAAGGCTTCACGTCTCGACTGAATAAGCTGTAATGTAGAGGACAGCTCTTTTGGGTACCGCTGAATTAAGCTGTTCATTTCTGAAATGATTTTCGGCCCCAGCTCTTTGGCTTCTCGCGGTACCAGCATCATTGACTGGTCGGGCAGCTCTTCTTTTACACCTAGCTTGGGTAATTGCTGCAGCCGGGCAATTTCTTTTTGCATAGCGGTAAGCACTTGCTCCAGTGCCTGCTCCTCGGCCTCACCATTAGATAAACGTTCCCGCGTATGTACCAGGTCGGCAATTAATAATACTAAGTCGCTACCGATACTTTGGTAACTTTCGGCAGCTGCAGGGTTATTGCTGCTGCCTTTTTGCACGTAGTCAAACAAACGAGATAATTCGTTAAATAAAGACCGCTCGGCATTAACCAGCAAAGCAGCCTCCTGGCCGGAGAGTTTACCTATGGCGCGATAGTCATCAGAAATTCTGCTACGGATATTATCCAGCTGTTCCTGCATAACCGAAGTGGAGGTTAAGTTCAGCGTATCGAGCTGAGCGTTCACTTCATTGACCGAGGCCTCGGCTTGATTCAATAAAAGCGCATTCCCCGATTGCAGATAACCACTGAGCTCGGTTACCACTTCAACCATGAGTTTCTCTTTTATCGATGAATAAATATTCTGCTGTTGTTCAAAGTGCTGTAATTGACTATTAGCCCAAATAAGCACTGACAAAAACACTAACGATAAGCCCAGCAAAGAAAACGACGAAACACGACTAAAGGTTGAAACGCGCATAAATAAGCCCAGTTGGTATCACCCGGACAGCTTAAGACGTTTTTATGACAGCTTAATGAAAAAAGCCGCGACAATTGCCGCGGCTCTGAGGTTTCTCGAGGTATAGAACGCTGTTTTCTTAGAAAGAATAAACCAGTGTAACGGCCGTTTCTGTATCGAGCTTCTCAATACTCTCATCAGCAACATGAGAGTTGTGATTCGCACCCAGAGACACTTTCATAGCCAACGCGCTGTTAATGTTCGCTGACACTGACAGTTCGGCTTTGCTCTTCGTGTTGTCTTCACCAACTTCAGACGACAGTAAAGCACTGAAACGCGAGTTTTCACTGATTTTCCAGTTTAAGCTACCGGCTAAACGCAGAATCATTGAGCCATCGGATTCAACCGGTGGTTCACCTTCAACCTGCACAGGTTTGGTGCGTGAATAACCCGGACCAATTTCGTAATCAGCGTAAATGTCTTCGTCGTAACGATAACGAGCACCATAACCCGTTGCGACAGTAGCTTGATAAGCAAAGCCACTGAATTCATCTTCTTCGTATGAACCGAAGACAAACAATGAATCGCGACTGTCAGGATCAAACTTATAGTTGCTCTGCGCCGAAATAAATATCCGGTCTGCAGTTTCGTTCATTTCACCTGTATCCTGATCTTTCTGCTCAGAGGTGTAATAATCGAATACGCCTTTATGGCGCCAGTTCTGCACGTCCCGCGATGCGGTAAACTTGCCTTTAAGACTTTCTGTTTCAGTGTTACCTGAGGTGTAAAGCAGGCCGAATTCGGCACTGGCTTCCCACTCTTCTACGGTTTCAGTATCAATGTCGTCAGCATCGTCAAACATAAACGTTTGCGCACTTGCTGCGACCGGTAAAAACAAACTAGCGAATAATAAAGAAAGTCGCACACTAACCTCGTATCTGTATCTTTTATAAAGTTCTTAATTACTTAACTATGGCGTCTAATTCGCCGTTTTCGTAACGTTGGAACATTGTTTCTAAATTAATTGGCTTTATTTTACTCGCCATACCCGCGCAGCCAAAGGCTTCGTAGCGCGCGCGACAAATATCTTCCATCGCTTTGGTTGCCGCGGTAAAGAATTTGCGCGGATCAAAGTTTGACGGGTTCTCCGCCAAATGACGACGAATAGCACCGGTTGAAGCCAGGCGTAAATCGGTATCAATGTTCACTTTGCGCACGCCGTGTTTAATACCTTCCTGAATTTGCTCAACTGGCACACCATAAGTTTCCGGAATTTCGCCGCCAAATTCGTTAATAATTTTCAGCCATTCCTGCGGTACAGATGATGAGCCATGCATAACTAAGTGTGTACCCGGAATGCGACGATGAATCTCTTTAATGCGGTCAATGGCTAAAATATCGCCTGTTGGTGGACGAGTAAACTTGTAAGCACCGTGTGACGTACCGCAGGCAATTGCCAGCGCGTCAACGTTGGTGGCTTTAACAAATTCCGCCGCTTCTTCAGGGTCGGTCAGCAGTTGTTCGTGTGACAACTTACCTTCAGCACCAACACCGTCTTCTTCACCAGCTTCACCGGTTTCCAGTGAGCCCAGACAACCCAGCTCACCTTCAACAGAAACACCACAAGCGTGTGCCATTCCTACGGTTTGTCTGGTTACTTTTACATTGTAATCGTACTCTGCAGGCGTTTTGCCATCGTCCAGCAATGAGCCATCCATCATTACCGAGCTAAAGCCCAGTTGGATAGAACGCTGACATACCGCCGGAGAAGTACCGTGATCCTGGTGAACAACCACCGGAATATGGGGCCATTCTTCAACCGCAGCCTGAATTAAGTGGCGCAGGAATGGTGCACCGGCGTACTTACGAGCACCAGCTGAGGCCTGCACGATAACCGGGCTGTCAGTGGCATCGGCGGCTTGCATAATTGCGCGCATTTGCTCTAAGTTGTTGACGTTAAACGCCGGTACGCCGTAATCGTGTTCTGCGGCATGGTCTAGTAACTGTCGTAATGACACCAGGGCCATAAAAATACTCCTTAATTAAAAAACTTGTGTTCAGGCGTCGTTAGCCCGTTCTTGTAAAATAGCAACGGCTGGTAATGTTTTACCTTCGAGGAATTCAAGGAATGCCCCACCACCTGTCGAGATATAACTAATCTTATCAGCGATAGCGTATTGATCAATTGCTGCTAAAGTGTCGCCACCTCCGGCAATTGAAAACGCATCGCTTTGCGCAATCGCTTCGGCTATGGTTTTTGTACCATGCCCAAATTGCTCAAATTCAAAAACACCTACCGGCCCGTTCCAGACAATGGTTCCTGCGTTTTTCAGCATAGCCGCTAATTGCTCTGCGGTGTCAGGGCCAATATCAAAAATCATATCGTCGTCAGCAACAGCATTAACGGCTTTAGTTTCTGCCTTGGCTTCTGCGCTGAACTCTTTACCTGTTACTACATCGACAGGTAATGGAATGTCGCCGCCTTTAGCTTTTGCCTGCGCCATTAAACGGTTAGCTTCGTCGGTTAAGTCCGCTTCGTAAAGCGACTTACCCACATTATGGCCTGCCGCCGCAACAAAAGTGTTCGCAATACCGCCGCCCACAATTAACTGGTCAACAACACCGGACAAGGACTCTAATACCGTCAGTTTTGTCGATACTTTAGAACCACCGACAATAGCCACTAACGGGCGCTTCGGATTTTCCAGTGCTTTGCCTAAAGCTTCTAATTCGCCGGCCAGCAAAGGCCCTGCGCAGGCAACGGGGGCGTATTTAGCCACACCATGAGTGGATGCCTGAGCACGATGTGCGGTACCAAACGCGTCCATTACATAGACATCACATAAGCTGGCTAATTTTTTAGCAAGCTCGTCATTATTCTTCTTTTCGCCAACATTAAAGCGGACATTCTCAAAAACTACCAGTTCTCCGGCCTTTAGTTCAATACCGTCGAGGTAGTCTTTACATAAGCGTACCGGGCAATCCAGCACTTCTTGTAAGTAATCAACAACGGGTTGCAGCGAAAACTCTTCGTCGTACTCGCCTTCAGTTGGACGACCCAGATGAGACATTACCATGACTTTAGCGCCAGCTTTCAACGCTTGCTGAATGCTGGGCAGTGCGGCTTTTAAACGCGCGTCGGAAGTGACTTTTCCGTTTTTAACCGGAACGTTTAAATCTTCCCGAATAAGTACTCGCTTGTTACTTAAATCCAAATCAGTCATAGCAATGACAGACATGCGATATCCTCTCTAAGCTTAATGTTCTGTTTGTTCAGCCATCGTTTTTGCTGTGTCCAGCAAGCGATTCGCAAAACCCCATTCGTTGTCGCACCAGCACAGCAGCTTAACCAGCCGCTTGTGACTAACACGGGTTTGCGTGCCATCAACAATGGATGAATGTGGGTCATGGTTAAAATCTATTGAGACTAAAGGCTCTTCGGTGTAATCCAGTATACCCGCCAGCTGCCGCTCGCTCTGCTCACGTAAAACCTGATTAATTTGCTCAATAGTGGCGTCGCTGTTTAACGTAACGCTTAAATCCATAGCTGTAACATTGGTCGTAGGCACGCGTACGGCTATGGCCTCGAACCGCCCTTCTAAGTGCGGCAGTATTCGTTCAATACCGCGCGCCAAACGGGTATCCACCGGAATAATAGAACGTCCGGCGGCACGAGTCCGTCTCAAGTCAGGATGGTATGCATCAATAACCTGCTGGTCGTGCATAGCCGAGTGAATGGTTGTAATAGCACCGGAGTCTATTCCGAAAGCATCGTCCAGTACTTTAATGACCGGCACAATGCAGTTTGTTGTGCAGGAGCCATTCGACACCACTTTATGGTCAACGGTGAGTTCTTTTTCATTCACGCCATAAATTGCGGTGAAATCGACGTCCGGCTTGCCGGGATGAGAAAACAACACTCGTTTTACGCCTTGCTGCAGATAAAGCTGACCGTCGGCCTGACTGCCAAATACACCGGTACAATCAACAACAAAATCGACCTCATGAGCGCGCCAGTCAATGGCTTCAATCTCGGTCTGATGAGTTAAAGCAATATTGTCTCCGGCAACCGTCAGCGCATCGCCCGACTGTGTTACCTTTTCTCCAAAACGACCGTGGCTTGAGTCGTATTTAAGCAAATGCGCTATCGCTTCCGACGCCGCAGGTTCGTTAATAAGCACTACCTGTACGCTGTCGCGATAGCCGTTTTCGTATAGCGCACGCAAAAAGCTCCGGCCAATGCGGCCGAAACCATTAATCGCAATACGAGCCGGTTCGCTCATTTAAGCTCCCAACAAACGTTTAGCGGCAGCCACGGTGTTTTCTGTAGTAATGCCAAAGTGTTTGTATAAGTCGCCGGCCGGAGCAGATTCACCAAAGGTTGTCATGCCAACGACTTCACCATTAAGCCCAACGTATTTGTACCAGAAGTCGGCAATACCGGCTTCAACGGCAACGCGGCGAGTCACGCTGGATGGCAACACCGACTCTTTGTATTCAGCATCCTGAATATCAAACACATTGGTCGACGGCATAGAAACAACGCGCACCTTGTGCCCCTCTTCAGTCAGTTGCTCAAAGGCGTTAACGGCTAAGTCAACTTCAGAACCTGTCGCAATTAAAATAACGTCCGGCTCGCCGTCACTGTCTTTCAGCACATAACCACCACGGGCAATGTTCGTTAACTGGTCGTCATTGCGCTCTTGCTGCTGCATGCCCTGACGGCTGAACACTAACGCCGAAGGGGTTTTACTGCTTTGTACTGCGGCTCCCCAGGCTACGGCTGTTTCAACCTGGTCGCACGGACGCCAGCACTGTAAATTCGGGGTTTGACGTAAGTTAGCCAGTTGCTCGACCGGCTGGTGCGTCGGCCCGTCTTCACCCAAGCCTATAGAGTCGTGAGTGTAAACAAAAATACTGGGCTGCTTCATAAGCGCAGACATACGCACGGCGTTGCGCGCGTATTCCATAAACATCAGGAAGGTAGCGCCATAGGCTTTAAAGCCGCCGTGCAAAGTAACGCCATTCATTATGGCAGACATGCCAAACTCGCGGACTCCGTAGAACACATAGTTACCACTGGCGTCATCGGCAGTAATACCTTTTGCGTCGTTCCATAAGGTTAAGTTTGAGCCAGCTAAGTCGGCGGAGCCGCCTAGCAGTTCCGGTAGTTTAGGACCGAATTCATTCAGTACGTTCAGTGAGGCTTTACGAGTCGCTACCGCTTCAGGGCTGCTCTGTAACTGCTTCGCGTAATTGTGCACCGTATTCTCAAATCCTTCAGGCAGTTCGCCGTTTAAGCGACGCTTCAGTTCTTTTGCCAGCTGCGGATATTCCTGCTCATACGCAACCCAGCGCTTATTCCAGGAGGACTCAACTGCTGCGCCTTTATCCACCGCAGACCATTTTTGGTAAACATCGGCCGGTACTTCAAAGGCTTGGTGCGGCCAGTTCAATTGCTTACGCGCAGCAACAATTTCGTCGTCACCCAGCGGGGCTCCATGGCAGCTTTCAGAACCTTGTTTGTTCGGTGCGCCATAGCCAATTACCGTTTTGCAGATAATAAGAGTCGGTTTGTCGTCATTCGCACGGGCTTCATCAATCGCACGGGTTATGGCAGCTGAATCGTGTCCATCAACTTTATTAATTACGTGCCAGCCGTAAGACTCAAAACGTTTTGCGGTATCGTCGGTAAACCAACCTTCTACTTCGCCGTCAATGGAAATGCCGTTGTCATCGTAAAAGGCAATGAGCTTACCTAAGCCTAAAGTGCCGGCCAGAGAGCAAACTTCGTGCGAAATGCCTTCCATCAAACAGCCGTCGCCCAGGAAAGTGTAGGTGTGGTGATCAACAATTTCATGGTTGTCGCGGTTAAATTGCGCAGCCAGTACTTTCTCGGCCAGCGCCATACCCACGGCATTTGCAAGTCCCTGGCCCAGCGGCCCGGTAGTGGTTTCAATACCAGGGGTATAGCCGTATTCAGGGTGACCCGGGGTTTTTGAGTCTAACTGACGGAATTGTTTAATGTCTTCAATGCTCAGATCATAACCAGACAGGTGCAATAAGGAGTAAATTAGCATTGACCCGTGTCCGTTCGATAACACAAAACGGTCGCGATCGGCCCAGCCTGGGTTATGAGGGTTATGTTTTAAATAATCACGCCAGAGAACTTCTGCGATATCCGCCATACCCATGGGTGCTCCGGGGTGGCCTGATTTGGCTTTCTGAACCGCATCCATACTAAGCGCACGGATGGCATTGGCGAGATATTGACGTTCTGACATGAAAAACCCCCTGGAAGATGAAGAGCAACTTGCGATGCGCGTATTCTCCACATTTCAGGGGGTACAAGCAAATTTATAGGCAATATTTTGTTTAAATATCAGCCTGTAAATCGGCAGCTTTGTCAGTTTGTTCCCACGGCAGGTTATCCCGGCCAAAATGCCCGTATGCCGCTGTCTGTTTATAGATTGGGCGTTCCAGGTCAAGCATTTTGATTAATCCGTATGGGCGCAAGTCAAAATGACGACGCACCAGCGCAATTAATTGCTCTTCTGAGTGCTTAGACGTACCGAAGGTATCGATGCTAATTGAAGTTGGCTCTGCCACACCAATGGCGTAAGAAATTTGCAGCTCGCAACGTTCAGCCAGACCAGCAGCGACCAGGTTCTTAGCAACATAACGCGCTGCATAAGCGGCACTGCGGTCAACTTTTGACGGGTCTTTACCCGAGAAGGCACCACCGCCATGACGCGCCATACCGCCATAGGTATCGACAATAATCTTACGTCCGGTCAGCCCGCAGTCACCCATAGGGCCGCCAACCACAAAGCGACCGGTTGGGTTAATGTGAAACTGCGTGTCTTTTGAAACCCACTGTTCCGGCAATACAGGCTTGATAATTTCTTCCATCACCGCTTCGCGCAACGTTTCCTGAGTAATGTCTTCTCGGTGCTGAGTAGAGAGCACGACCGTATCAATGGCAACAGGCTTACCGTTTTCATAAACGAAGGTCAGCTGACTTTTTGCGTCCGGACGCAACCAGTCCAGTGTGCCGTTATTGCGTACTTCCGACTGGCGCTGCATAACCCGGTGCGCGTAAGTAATAGGAGCAGGCATTAAAACTGAGGTTTCGTTTGAGGCATAACCAAACATTAAGCCCTGATCACCGGCCCCCTGCTCTTCCGGGTTAGCACGGTCAACGCCCTGATTGATATCACCACTTTGCTTACCAATGGCATTTAAGACAGCACACGAAGCACCATCAAAACCCATATCAGAGTGTCGGTAACCAATATCTTTTACGGTTTGACGCGCCAAGTCTTCAACATCAACCCAGGCCTTTGTCGAAATTTCACCACCAACCAGTACCATGCCGGTTTTCACGTAGGTTTCACAAGCAACACGGGCTTTAGGATCTTTTGCTAAAATTGCGTCTAAAACTGCATCGGATATCTGGTCGGCAATTTTGTCCGGATGCCCTTCGGACACTGACTCTGAGGTAAACAGGTGACGTGACATATGCCCACTATTCCTTAATTTTAATGAAATCGTTTAATACTGGTTGCATAATGTAACCGATCACTCTGTTTTTTTCTACTTCTGGACGTCTAAAAGTCCGAATAAGGCTGACGACATGCGAGTACCGCGGATTTATCACCCCGCCTCTATAAGCTTACAAAATGAAACCGAATTGAGTGCGGATGCTTTCCAGCACCTGATCAAAGTATTGCGTTTGAACGTAGGTGATAGCATTGTTTTATTTAACGGTGACGGCCAGAACTACGAGGCGAAAATTACCTCAGTGCAAAAAAAGTCAGCGCAGTTTGTTGCAACCAGCAGTCAGGCTAACGCATCTGAGTCACCGGTCAATATTCATTTGGCGCAAGTTGTTTCACGCGGCGACCGCATGGACTTTGTACTGCAAAAGTCGGTAGAGCTGGGAGTAACCGAAATTACCCCGCTGTTCAGTGAGCGCTGTGGTGTGAAATTAAGTGGCGACAGGCTGGAAAAGAAACAACTGCAATGGCAGAAAATTGTCCATTCTGCCTGCGAGCAATGTGGCCGTAGCGTGGTTCCACAAGTGAAGCCAGCACAGCAACTCACTGATTTTATTGCAAGCAGCTTTGAAGGGTTGCGCCTGACCTTAGACCCAACCGCCACCCAGCCGTTGTCGTCATTTCAGCAGGCCGAGAAGGGAATACAATTATTGATTGGTCCTGAGGGCGGGTTCACTGATACTGAAGTCAGTGCCGCCGGACAGCTGGGGTTTAAACCCATGCGTTTAGGACCAAGAATATTAAGAACAGAAACCGCCGCGCTTTCAGCGCTAACCGCCGTGCAGTATCAGTTTGGCGACTTAAGCTAAAGGAGTTTACATGAAGAAGTTAGCTATGGTGATGGACCCTATCGCCACCGTTAAAACCGAAAAAGACACCAGTTTTCGTTTATTGCTGGAAGCTCAGGCGCGTGGTTATCAGTGTTTTTATCTGGAAATGGGCGACTTAGTCATTGATAACGGCCAGCCAATGGCCTTTGCGCGGGAAGTTCGTGTTCAAGATCAAAAGACAGACTTTTACAGCTTAAGCGACAATGAATACCGCCCGCTGGAGGATTTTGACGTCATTATGATGCGTAAAGATCCGCCTTTTGACAGCGAGTTTTTATACGCCACACAAATTCTGGAACTGGCCGAACAGCGCGGTAGCCTGGTGGTGAATAAACCGCAAAGCCTGCGCGACTGTAACGAAAAGCTTTTTACTTCGTGGTTCGCAGACTCTATTGCCGACACGCTAGTGAGTTCCAGAGCGGATGTCATTAAAGCTTTCCATAAAAAACACGGTGAAGTGATTTTAAAGCCGCTGGACGGTATGGGCGGCGCTTCAATTTTTAAAGTGGGCGCCGATGGTAGTAACTTAGGCGTTATTATTGAAACTCTGACCGAAAAAGGTCAGCGCTACGCCATGGTGCAAAAGTACTTGCCAGAAATTAAAGACGGCGACAAACGTATTTTAATTATTGATGGTGAGCCTGTGCCTTATTCTTTAGCCCGTATTCCCAGTGCCGGAGAAACTCGCGGAAACCTTGCCGCTGGTGGCAGCGGCCGCGCCCAGCCTTTATCGGACAGTGACTGGGCTCTGGCTCGTAAAGTGGCACCAGAACTGAAAAAGCGTGGGCTCATTATTGTTGGACTGGACGTTATTGGCGACCGCATTACAGAAATTAATGTGACCAGCCCGACTTGCATGCGCGAAATTGAAAACGCCTACGACATCAATATTGCTGAATTGGTCTTTAAGGCAATAGAAGAAAAGTTGAATTGAAATTCAACTATGCGCCCCCATGTTGTAAGTAGAGATTATCGTTAAGGAGTCGGTGAATCGATGAACAGTTTGCAGAACCATTTATTGATAGCAACACCTATGCTGAACGATCCAATGTTTAAACGGACCGTGACCTACATCTGCGAGCACAATGAAGAAGGCGCTATGGGCTTAGTTATTAATCAGCCTGCCGATTTAAGCGTAACCTCGCTGCTGGATAAACTGGAAATTGTTTACCCGGAAAATAACCAGCACTTGCAGGGCAGCGTTTATCAGGGCGGGCCTGTAGGCCGTGAGCGTGGCTTTGTGATCCACCCTCCGCAGGACAATTGGCGCGCCAGTCAGAAGATGAGTGACGATATTATGGTGACCACCTCGCGCGATATTCTGGAAGCTCTTGGATCATCTGCTGCGCCACCACAGTTTCTTCTGACGTTAGGTTACGCAGGCTGGGAAGCCGGACAACTGGAAGAGGAGCTAGGGGAAAATTCCTGGCTGGCAATTCCGGCAGACCCGGAATTGCTGTTCAATACACCACCCTCCGAGCGTTGGCAAAAAGCCACCGAGCAACTGGGGTTTGACGTGTGGCAACTGGGGCCGGATGTAGGACACGCATGAGCACAGTAATAGGCTTTGATTTTGGCACCAAAAGTATTGGCGTTGCGGTGGGCCAGACTATAACAGCAACTGCATCGCCTTTAGCAGCCATTACGGCCAAAGAAGGCATTCCCGACTGGCAACTGATTGAAAAGCTGTTTGCCGAATGGCAACCCGAACAGTTGGTAGTGGGCTTGCCCTTAAATATGGATGGCACCGAACAGCCACTAACCCAAAAGGCCAAAAAGTTTGGTAACCGCTTACATGGGCGCTTCGGTTTACCGGTAGCATTTCAGGACGAACGCCTGACTTCGACCTCGGCACGAGAAAGCCTGTTTGCTGAAGGTGGCTTTCGTAAACTGAAAAAAGGTGCGGTTGATAGTCAGGCTGCATTAATTATTGTTGAAGATTTTATGAACGGTTATTTGCCAAAAAGCGATAATTCGTTATAGTGTCGTCAGTAATAAGTTAAAGCGATAGGAGCTGGCCTTGTTTGGTAATGAAGAACCCTATTCAGTAACAGGTAACACCATTTTACTGAAAGACGAAAATAAAAAACTACTTTTAGTTACTGGTCCTCGTTACCAAAACATATTGGTTTCGCGCGGCTCTGTAGAATTAACGGACATGCCGGCTGAGCGACGCCCGGGTTTCCGGATTGTGACTCTGCAGGAAGTCTTTAAAAAAGACAAAACCTACTTTTTTGTTCGTGCCGGTGGCGTCGAGTATCAAGTTGACCTTAAATTTGAAGACAGCCCTATTACAGAAATGAAGTTCTAGAAATTAACGGGAGTAGCCAGAATGACACATAAACTCTGTGCTGTTGTCTGGTTACTCTTTGTCATCCCCTCTGCCGCGTACAGCCAAAACTTCTTCCAGCTTAACGAAACCGAAAACGATCAACTCGCTTTTTCTTACCAGTGGCGTGATTTCAATGATCGCCAACAGTCATTCAGTTTCCAGGTCGATAAAAAAGAGTTCCTACAGCCGCTGAAGCGTTATCGCGGGTTTAACCGGGAACGCAGTCAACGCGAACTGGCACATCAACTCAACCGTTACATTAAGCAACAACAGTGGCAAGGCATTCAGGCTCGTTTAACCCCGCGCCAGCAGTCCGTTGAGTTGGTTACGGCTAACGCCAGAACAGCACAAAAACAGCAACAACTTAACGACTACAAAAAGCGCTTACGTGACTATTACCATGAGCGCTGGGACGATTATCTTAATGCAAACTTCTACCGCCAGTTGAGTTTGCCTCCGGGTGAGCAGGGTATTATCCCTGATCATCCGGCTATAGCCAGTGAGGTAACTCCAACGCTGAAGCCGTTAATAAAAGCTATTGGTGAGCAGTTAGGTACGAATACACAACGTAATTACATCAACTATGTTGCCAGCTTTATTCAGCAAATACCGTACAACGATTTAAACAGCAAACTGGATAGCCGGGGCGATGGCTTTGTCCCTCCGAATCAATTGCTTTATTACAATCAGGGGGACTGCGACAGCAAAGTCACCTTAATGACATCGGTGATAAAGCAAATTATCGAAACGCCCAAAATGGCCATTATTTATTTGCCTGAGCACGCAGTTTTTGGCATTGCCATTAGTCGGCAGCCCGGAGACACCACCGTTAAACACAAAGGCAATAATTACGTGCTGGTAGACGTAACTGGCCCCGCGGCAATGCCGATGGGCCAGGTTGGTGAAGAGACTAAATTTCAGGTAAAAACTCAGCAATACACGGTGGTGCCGCTAAACTAATTACAGATGCTCTTCCGCAAATTTAGCCAGAGGACTACGCACCACTCCGTTTAAATTGATGGTTGCGCTACCCGGATAGTCTTTAAACCGCTCAACGATGTAAGTCAGCCCCGAGGTTACGGCAGTTAAATAGTAACTATCAATTTGTGCCAGGTTACCCGACACCACTAATTTAGTGTTCTCGCCACAGCGGGTAATAAGCGTTTTTAGCTGAGACGCGGTTAAATTCTGAGCTTCATCCAGAATGACAATAGCGTTCTGTATGCTGCGCCCGCGCATAAAGTTCAGTGACTTAAACTGAATATTGGCCTTTTTCATAATGTAATTGAGGCTCGACTCCATGCTTTCATCCTGCTTATGCAGGGCTTCCAGCGAATCGGTTATGGCCGACAGCCAGGGTGCCATTTTTTCTTCTTCGGTACCGGGCAAGTAACCAATAGACTCGGCAATTTCAGGCGTATTGCGGGTAACGATAATTTTTTCATAAATACCCTGCTCCACCACCATTTGCAATGCCGCTGAAAGGGCGAGAAACGTTTTACCACTACCGGCCGGGCCGGTGAGAGTCACCATATCCATACTGGTATCCAGTAAAGCGTGCAATGCCATAGCCTGATAAATATTCTTCGGGTGAACACCCCAGGCTCCATAAGACATCATCCTTTCTACGCTTAAATCCATCAGCGTTACAGTTTCGCTGTCGTATTCTTCCACCCGCGCCGCAAAATTATTGGTTGAGTCAATAATGTATTCATTAGCAAAAACCTGAGGCAGCAATTCGCGACTCACCGTGTGGTAAGCATCGCGGCCTTCCTGCTGCGTTTGGACTTCACCCACCTGCGACCAGAAGTCACCTTCAAACTTATAAAACCCTTTGGTCAGCAAGCGAATGTCGTCAATAAGCTGGTCGGTGCGATAATCATCAACGTACTTCATACCTGCGCCTTTGGCTTTCAGGCGCATATTGATGTCTTTGGTAACCAGCACCACGCCAGCCGGCGAGCGCTCCCGTTGAATTTCCAGTGCCGCCTGAATAATGCGGTGGTCGTTCTCTGCCAGCGACAACACTGACTCGGTCTGCTCCAGCTGATAGTCGGGAAAAATGGCCAGGGTTCCGTTCGCCGTATGCTCGCCTTGCACCCTGTTTAACGGAACACCAGCAACAATTTCTTCCGGTGTGGCCTCTTTCAAAACCTCCTCGAGCGAGCGAATGGCGACCCGTGCTTCGCGGCTCACATCTCTATTGCGATCTTTTATATTGTCGAGCTCTTCCAGAACCACCATGGGGATAACCACGTTGTGTTCATCGAAGTTGAGAAAAGCGAGAGGGTCGTGCAGAAGAATGTTGGTATCCAGGATAAAGAACTTGCCAGCGTTTGTTGTCATTAGCGCGTACCTTTGCATGTGATTATTCTTTTCTTACAGCTTAGCCTAAAATTCGTGACACAACGGTTACAGAAATAAATTTTTCCTCGGAATTGGCGAGCGAATTAAGTACCATTGCGGCCTTGGTAAATGGCGCGCGGGAGTGTGTAGTGAGCGAGTTTAGAGTTGGACAGCGTTACCTTAGTGAAACTGAAACCGAATTAGGGCTAGGCATGATCACCCAGGCCGAAGGGCGTCACTTAACCGTGATGTTCCCCGCAACCGGTGAAGTGCGACTGTATTCAGCTCAGGAAGCCCCTCTGGCCCGTTATCAACTGCAAGTACAGCAACAGGGCAAACACGCCGATGGCTGGAGCTTCACAATTCAGGAACTGACAGAATCGCAGGGTATTGTGACCTACCATGGTTTACGCGATGACAACCAGGAGTCAGTTGTGGTTCCGGAAACTCAGTTATCACATCAGGTGGACAGTAATCCGGCATTAACCCGTTTACTGGCCGGCCAGGCTGACCGCCTGGATATGTATCAGCTGCGCTGCGAAGCCAGTGAACACCTGGCGCATCATCAGGCCAGTGAGGTTGCCGGTTTATTAGGTGTTCGTACCCATTTGCTGCCGCACCAGTTGTATATTGCCAAAACCGTTGCCGACCGTTACCACCCGCGAGTGCTTTTAGCCGATGAAGTGGGCTTAGGAAAAACCATTGAAGCCGGCATGATCATCAAGCGCCGCCTGAATACCGGCCGCTCGCAGCGGGTCTTAATTGTGGTACCGGAATCTTTAATGCATCAGTGGCTGGTTGAGTTACGCCGCCGCTTTGCGCTGAACTTTACTCTGTTTGATGATGAGCGTTGCGAGCAGGCGGAAGCCGACAGTGAAAATCCGTTTTTAACTGAACAGCACATTATTATCAGTAGCCGCTTTATGCACGAGTCGCGCTGGAGTGAGTCATTACTGAAAGCTGAGTTCGACTTATTAGTTATCGATGAAGCCCACCATTTACAGCCCGAAGCGCCGGAATTTAGCGCGGTTAAAAACCTTTGTGAAGCAGTGCCCGGCTTGTTGCTGTTAACGGCGACCCCTGAACAAGAAGGTGCAGAAGGTCATTTCCAGCGACTGCAGTTACTGGACCCTGACAGGTTCTCCGACTTTGCCAGTTTCCAGCAAGAGCAAACACAGTATAAAGAATTAGCAGAACAGGCCGAGTCTGTTACTGACCCTGCAGAGCTTGATGACCTGCTGGATAAACATGGTACCGGCCGCGTTATGTTCCGTAATCGCCGGGCCGATATTGGCGGTTTTCCTGAACGCCATTTTCATCCGGTAGAGCTGGATGAGTGCGAACCCGATGAAGACATGCCCTGGTGGATGGAAGATCCGCGCATTGACTGGTTATTGAATCACATTAAACAGAACCGCTCGGAAAAAGCACTGCTGATATGCAAAACGGCAGAGCAGGTGCTGGATTTATCCGAAGCCCTGCGGGTATTGGCTGGTGTGCAGGCGGCAACCTTCCATGAAGGCATGACGCTGACCGAACGAGACCGTTCTGCCGCCTTTTTTGCCAGCGAAGAAGACGGTAGCCCTATTCTGCTGTGCTCAGAAATTGGCAGCGAAGGCCGCAATTTTCAGTTTGTACACCAACTTATTTTATTCGACTTGCCGAGCAACCCTGACTTGCTGGAGCAACGCATTGGCCGCTTAGACCGCATTGGTCAGCAGCAGAATATTGATATTTATCTGCCTTACTGCAAAGGTTCAGCGGAGGCCATATTGTTGCCCTGGTACGAGCAGGGTATGAACGCCTTCTCTCAGTGTAATGCGATAGGCCGTAAACTGTACGATGCTTTTGGCACGGACATTGAGCAGGCTGTTGCTGAGCAAGAGCCACTCAGTGACGAGTTGCTGAAGCAGACGAAAGAACTGCATGAAACCTGGCTGGAGCGTAACCGTGAAGGGCAGGATAAGTTGCAGGCACTAAACGCCTGTCGTCCTGAAACCGCTGAAAAAATCATAGAGCAAATTCATAGCGACAGCGATACCGACACCCTGGCCGACTTTATGATTGCCTTCTTTGATCGCTTTGGTGTGAATAACGAAGTTCTGGATGAAGAGCGCTGGTTTATTCGTCCGGGCGAGCATATGCGCGTCGGCAGCCTGCCGGGACTGCCGGATGACGGCATCACCATAACCTTTGACAGAGTCACCGCGCTGAACTTTGAAGATACTGACTTTTTAAGTTGGGATCACCCTATGGTGCAGGCGGCGCTTGAACTGCTGACTGCGGATGACTTTGGCAGCACCTGCGTTGCAGAGCTGAAAAACCCGGCAATTCCGGCCGGCACCTGGTTCCTGGAACTGGACTTCGCCAGCATAGTACCGGCACCTAAAGCCGCAGCATTGCAGGAGTTCTGCCCATTACAAAGTTTACGCCTGCTGTTTAATGGTCAGGGACAAGAGCTGTCCGCTAAAGTGTCACGCGAGCTGCTGGACCAACAATCCAGCTTTATTGATAAGAAAACCGCACGACAGATATTGCGTCAGTTACGCGACCCGGCGCAAAAAATTATTCAGTCCGGCCAGCAACAGGCTCGTGAGTGGCAGCAAAAGCAACTGGATAAGGTAAAGCAAAATGCGCTGGACGCACTGCAACACGAGCGCACACGACTGCTTGAATTACGGAAGAAAAACCCGTCGGTACGCAGCAGTGAAATAGAAGCGATAAATTGGCGCGAAGAGCAAATTACGGCGGCGCTGGAAAGCCCGCAATTATCGCTTCAGGCCGTGCGTATTCTGGTGAATAACCATTAATGACTCTGCTCCATTATCAGCCGCCGACAACGCCATTTCTTCAGGTTATTTATGAGGACAGCCAGTTGTTGGTGGTTGATAAGCAAAGCGGGCTTCTCAGTGTTCCGGGTAAGCGTCCAGAGCATAAAGACTCGGTTTACACCCGCGTACAGCGCGTGCATCCGGAAATAAGGGTGGTTCACCGGCTGGATATGGCAACTTCCGGAGTTCTTTTACTGGCAAAAACCAAAGCCGCACAAAGCCACCTGAACCGGCAATTTCAGAACCGCACAACCCGTAAAAGGTATATTGCACAAGTTTGGGGCAAGCCACCCGCTCTGCAAGGAGAAATAGAGTTGCCGTTGTCCTGCGACTGGCCCAATCGCCCGCGCCAGCACATGGATTTTTTCACCGGTAAACCCAGCACAACCCTCTATCGGGTAACGGCTTTTGACAAGGGCTGCAGCCGCGTCGAGCTGACCCCTCATACCGGCCGTTCTCATCAGCTCAGAGTTCATATGCAGGCCATTGGCTGCCCTATACTTGGAGATAAATTCTATGCACACAGCGATGCTTTTGCTGCTGCTGAGCGTTTATTACTGCATGCGGAATACCTTGGCGTAACCCATCCGCAAACCGAACAACTCATAGAGTTCTCCAGCCCCGTTCAGTTTTAGCAATTTGCACTCAAGCTAGCGCCGCTTCAGCCGATAAAAGCTGCATGAAGCGCTATCTAATAATTCTGCTGGCGGTTGTTTTCATCAGCCCCGCAGTAAGCCAGGACGACCTAGAACGTTATTTGCCGCAAGACCAGATCCATTGGTTGACCGGAGATGACGACGAGCGCTATTTGGCATTGAAAAAGGAATATTTACAGGCCTTTGAACGCGGCCAGATTGTGCTTTTACCCGACTGGCACTACCATCCACTGCAGTCTTTTTATATTCGTCCGGTTTATGAAAACGCCCCGAATTTTGGCTGGACAACCTGGGCTTTAACCCCGCCCGACAACGACATACGCACAGACAATTTGCAGACACCAGCCACGACAACGCATTTTCCTGATGCCGCAGACGAAGAAGTATTTACCCCGCTGGTTAGTGCACTGCAGCAGCGCATGACTCTGCTGCTGGACGAAACCCTGGATCGCCCGGGCTTTTCGGTATGGGTAGTGGAAGGAATTACCGCAGACATAGCCCTGCGTTTGCTGGAGAGTGAGCCCTCGATAATGCCCGATGCCATTGTACTGGTTAATGCCTATGTACCGCAGTTCCAGTATAACCGCGCTCTTGCCGACCGCATCAGTCAGTCACAGTTGCCGGTTCTGGATATTCGCAGCGCAGAGGGTAATCGTTGGGTGGGTGAACATTGGTCGCTACGTAAAAAGCTGGCGAATAAATATCAGCACCCGGCGTACCGCCAGCGACAGCTGGTCAACTCAGGTAACGCTGGGCAACGTGAACTAACCTCCACCATAAAAGGTTGGCTGGAGTTTCACGGCTTTTAATCTTTTCAGATTTATCGCTAGGTTTTAACGCTAGCTGTTTTAACGAATGTCGCGCTTTTCTTTAATTTTCTCATAAGCCGCCTGAATGTCCTGCGCACGCTGCTGAGCCTGCTTCATTACCTCTTCAGGTAAGCCTTTAGAGGCCAGCTTATCGGGATGGTGCCGGGCCATTAACTTACGGTACGCCTTCTTAATTTCAGCATTGCTGTTTTGCGCCGTTACGCCAAGTACTTCATAAGCGTTTTGAATTTCATCCTGGCTGGAGGTTTTACGTTGTTGCTGATGCTGTTGCCGACGATGCTGGTGAAAACGAAACGCCGCTTTTTCCATCATCAACCATTGGTCCAGCTGGAAACGGGTAAAGCCAAGGTGCTTAGCCACGTTAACCAAAACTTCATGCTCTGACTTTTCCAGAATGCCGTCATTTAACGCCAGGCCAATTAACTGCTCCATAAACAACTGAAGAACGTCGCGGTTACCGTAAAAAGAGGCGCTAAAATCCTTCATGACTTGCTGCAAAGGAAACGTCGGTTCTTTGCCCTCGCGAAACGCTTCCTGGGCTTCGCGGGTGGCGTCTGTATTTAAATTCAAACGGCGCATTAGCTCCTGCGCCTGAGAGATGTCGTTAGTGGTAACTTTGCCTTTTGCCTTGGCAACGTGTCCCATTACCGCAAACAGCGTGTAAATAAAATTGGCGTCTCCGGCGGCTTGCTCTGCTCCATACAAAAAGCGCCCCCAGGCACCTTTTTGAGAAAAGTCCTGAGCCATTCCCCGATCAAACCAGTGACCAATAAGCGCACCCAGAATAGCCCCCGGCCATTTCATAAACGCGAAGCCAGCCAATGCGCCAACTACTTTTCCCCAAACCATGTTATTTCTCCAGCCGCTGGTTAAGTTGATGCAGGCGCTCCGGCGTACCTACGTCTGTCCAAAATCCATCCTGATGGCTTGCTGCCAGTTGCTTCTTGTCTATTGCCCTGTCAAAAAAAGGCTTTAATGGTTGCTTCCCATCAGGGTATGGCGCCAGCAGTTCTTTACGATACAGGCCCACACCGGAAAAAGTTTTCGTTTGTTGGCCTTCTTTGACGTCATTAACCAACATCCCATTTTCAATGACAAAATCACCGTCTTGATGATGAACTGGGTTATCCACCATAACTAAATGCCCCAGTTGCTCTTCGTCTAAGCGCGTTGGTAAATCCCAGTAATCCCAGTCTGTCCAGATGTCGCCATTAATAACCCAAAACGGGTCATCTCCGAGTAAAGGCAAAGCTTTAATAATACCGCCTGCGGTTTCAAGTCCGCCTTCCGGTTCCTTCGAAAAAGAAACCTGCAGCCCCCATTGACTGCCATCACCAACAAAATCTTCAATTTGCTCACCATGCCAGGCGTGATTAATAACCACCTCATTAACACCTGCATTTGCCAGCTTTTCCAGGTGGTAACCTAACAATGGTTTTCCCGCCACGGGTAACAAAGGCTTTGGCTGGTTATCCGTTAACGGCCGCATTCGACTGCCCCGCCCGGCAGCTAAAATCATCGCTCTCATAGACTCTCCTTCCAGGCTGGGATAATGCGCTCACGCAACCAGCGATTGTAATTTGAAAGCTGAGAATAGTTAGCACTTACTTGCTGCAAATAACCCAGAGTTCTTGGCACGTCCTGTAAATAGCCGGGCTTGTGATCACGATGCGCCAACCGGGCAAAAATACCCGCCGCTTTGGTGTGACGCTGCAGCCCCATCCAGTCAAACCAGTGTTGCCATTGCTGCGGCTCAACCTGCGCCGCTAAACAGTCAGACTGTATCAGTTGTTGCCTTAACCCTTCACTCAATTCGTTAACCAACTCTTGCGGCCACTCAATATAGCAGTCGCGTAGTAACGACACTGCGTCATAGGTTACCGGTCCCAGTACCGCGTCCTGAAAATCGATAATACCGATACGATCATCGTCCAGCAGCATTAAGTTACGTGAATGAAAGTCCCGGTGAACTCCCACCTGCGGTTGTTGCAATGCGTTATCAATCATTTGCTGACTAAACTGGTTCCAGATTTCATCGTCCCCGGCATGCCAGTCTAAGTTCAGGTGCTGTTTCAGTAACCAGTCTTTAAATAACGACAGTTCGCGCTCCAGCAAAGCCGTATCAAAAGCCGGCAATTCGCCCTGCTCAGTCCGGCGTACCGACATAATATTCGGCAGCGCGGCGAGTGCCTGCTGGTAGTATTGCCTGGCATTACGCGGATGCAGTTTACTCAGCAACAATATCTGGCCAAAATCGGATTGCAGCATAAAACCCTGATCTAAATCTGCCGCAATAATCTCCGGTACCGTCACACCCGCTTCAGAATAGGCTTGTGCAACAGCCAAAAAAGGCTTCATTGGTTCTTTTTCGGGAGGGCAATCGACCGCTATCAGGCTTTCCTGACCATTAGTTGCCCGAAAATAACGACGGAAACTGGCATCACCAGACACAACTTCTAACGTTGGTTGTGAAACGCCTGTCTGGGCTTCACACCAAGCCTGCAGAGCCACTTCTCGTTTGTCTTCCAAAATATCCTCCACCAAATTTGTCGCAAAGCCTTAAAACTAGCAGTGTACCAAATAGCGAAACAAACAAAATTGCTTTATTATACCCTCGCGCTGCAAAACAGAATAAATGCATTTAACAACAACGACGGAAGATTAAATTGCTGCAACGGTTTATTACTTCGCTAATGCTACTGCCCTTTCCCGGCAGCGCGCTAGCGGCTTTACAAAATCAAGACGCACCACAACACATGACTTGTACGGTGGCTCAGCCCACTGAAAGTATGATTGGCGCTGTCCAGTTGCAGAAAACCGAAGCCGGAACTATTGGCGTTGAGTCGCGTAGTGCCGAAATTCTCGCCAATGAAAAAGCATATTTTACCGGTAACGTCATCATTCAGCGTAACGGGCAGTGGTTGTCAACTTCAAAAGCCACTATAGACCAGCAGCGGGGCGAAATTCTCGCTTCAGACGGCATTACTTTTAATGACGGTTATTTAAGCGTTACCGGTGACTCTTTATCGCTGGACTTAAACGATGACCAGGCCAAACTCTACAACAGTGATTACCGCCTGCAAAATCATAACGCGCGGGGCCATGCAGAGTTACTTTCGTTATCCCGGCAGGAAGTTCTATTGCAAGACTCAAGCTTCACCACCTGCCCGGGCGAAACCCCGGCCTGGCAGTTACGCGCAGAGCGCATTGAAATAAATGAAACCAGCGACTTCGGTGAGGCCTGGCATGCCCGGTTTGAGCTATTTGACGTACCGGTACTCTACTTGCCCTATTTTAACTTTCCATTAAGCGACGCGCGTAAAACCGGTTTGCTCTACCCCACGTTTGACTCATCATCAAACAGCGGTTTTGAAGTAGAAGTACCTTACTACTTTAATATTGCGCCCAATATGGATGCGACCATAGCTCCGGTTTACATGTCGGAGCGCGGCACCATGATGAAAGGCGAGTACCGGTATTTGTTTGAGCAAAATGCCGGGCAATTCAATTTAGAGTATTTAGGCAATGACGACACCCGCATTGCGAACAAAAAACGTTACCTTTGGCACGTTCAGCATTCGGCACAAATAAACCAGGACTTGAGTTTCTACCTGGATGCGACCGAAATTAGTGACGACAACTATCTGAATGACTTTGGCAGTGACTTTGCCGGCCGCGCCGACACTCATTTGTATCGCGTCGCCCAGCTTGATTACGATAATGAAAACTGGACCGCGCAATTACGCACCGAAGACTACGAGCTTATTGGTGACTACCGCAGTCCTTATCGCACATTGCCGCAGCTTAGTATCGACTATAATACCGGCGACTTCACTGGCTTCAGCGCCAGCTTATACAACGAGCTAACCTACTTTCAGAATCAGGATCAGACACGCGAATACGCGACCCGGGCACACATAGAGCCGAGCATTCAGTACCGTTTTGAAAAACCGGCTTTTGACACAGAAGCCGAGCTGTCTTACCTCTATACGCGCTACTGGCAGGAAAGCCCGGATGCCAACATTACCGAAGAAGTTACCCGGACACTGCCCCGCGCCCGGGTAAGAGCCCGTTTGCATCTGGAGCGAGCCATTGAACTGGGTGACAGCCAATACCGTCAAACCCTGTCGCCGCAAATTCAGTATTTGTATGTGCCCTATGAAAACCAACAGAACATCGGCATTTACGATACGTCCTTATTGCAGGACGATTATCACGGGCTGTTCCGTAGCCGCCGTTTTTCGGGGTTGGATCGCATCGCCGAGGCTAACCAGATAACGTACGGTGTCAGCAGCAGCTTATTCACTCAGAATGAACGCGAAGTGCTGCGAGCCAGTATTGGGCAAATTTACAATATTAATGACAGTCGTACGCAACTGTTTGCCAGCGATGAAGAAACCACAACCTCCAGTAACAGTGAGTGGGTTGCCGACATTAACTGGGCTGTTGATGAGAACTGGTCAATACGCAGCTCAATTCAATACGATACGGAACTTAACACCACCCGTAAGAGTCAGACCGCGGTAGAGTTCCGTAAAGATGAATCAAACCTGATACAGGTTAGTCATCGCACCGCGACCAACATTCTGAACAACGATATTGAACAAGTTGGAACGCAGGCAGTTTGGTCAGCAAATTCGCGCTGGCAAGTCGCCTCAAATGTCTTTTACGATCTCACACATGATCGTTTAAATGATGCTATGGTGGGCATTCAATACAGCAGTTGCTGCTGGGCCTTACGGGTTAGCGCGTACAGACGCATAAACCGTGATCTTGAGCCGGCTTTTAGTGCGACTCAGATAAACGGCGAAACTCAATTTGACAATGGCATTAGTATACAATTTATTATCAGCGGTTTAGCTTCTGATAGCAGTGGTCTAATTAACATGCTTGAGAAAAGTACGTACGGTTACCGCCGTCCTTTTTATCTCAGTAACTAGTGGTAGGTATAATGAAAAAAATTGCATCGTTTTGTTCAGCAGCTGTGCTGATTGCATCGTCTTTTTTGCTGAATAACACCGTTCAGGCTCAGCAAATACTGGATCGCGTTGTCGTCGTAGTGGATGACGGCGTGGTGCTGCAAAGCCAGATTGACCAACTTATCCAACAAGTTAAGAACGGTCAGAACTTCAACTCGAGTAACGCGCCTTCAGACGAAGTTCTGGAAACTCAGGCTATAGAACGCCTGATTCTGCAGGAAATTCAGTTGCAAATGGCTAACCGCATGGGTATCGAGATTGACGACAACCAGTTAGAGCAAGCCATCAACGAAATAGCAAATAACCAAGACCTTACAACAGCTGAGCTTCGGGAAAACATGGTCAGTAGTGGTATGAGCTGGGCGGCCTACCGCGAAAACATTCGTAACGAGTTGGTTATCCAGCAAGTTCAACGAGCAGCTGTACAACAACGTGTTTCTATCACGCCACAAGAAATTAATAACCTGGTGAAACTCATAGAGAGCAACCAGGAAGTTCAGACAGAGTATCGTTTGGCTCAAATTCTGATTTCCGCTGACTCAAACTCATCACAAGCCGAACTTGAAAAAGCCAAAGAGCGTGCCAACACAGTTTTGAATTTACTGGACAAAGGTAGTGACTTTGCTGATTTGGCGGTACGTTCCTCCTCCGGTTCTGCGGCATTGGATGGCGGTGACCTGGGCTGGATGACAGTTAATGGCATGCCGACCTTGTTTGCGGAAGCTGTAGATGGGAAGTCTGTAGGTGACGTTGTCGGCCCAATCCGCAGTGGTATCGGCTTTCATATTTTGAAAGTACAGGATAAGCGCGGAGAGCAAACAGTCGAAGTACAGGAAGTTAAAGCTCGTCATATTTTAATTAAGCCTTCCGTTATTTTGTCAGACAACAAAGCGAAAGAGATGCTTAATAAATACCGTGAGCAAATTGCCAGTGGCGAAAAGACTTTTGCTGAACTTGCACGTGAACACTCAGCTGACCCTGGCTCGGCCTCTCGTGGCGGCGATTTGGGCTGGGCTCGTCCAAATAAATACGCACCGGAATTCAAACAAAAAGTAGAAAGCATTGAACAAGACACAATAAGTGAACCTTTCAGCACACAGTTTGGCTGGCACATTGTAGAAGTTACCGGCCGCAGAACTCTGGATGCCACTGAAGAAAACAAGCAAGAACGCGCATACCAAATGCTGTTTAGCCGTAAATTCCGCGAAGAGCTTGATAACTGGCAGCAAGAAATTCGCGACCAGGCGTTTATCAGAAGAGTTGCTGAGTGAGTATACCAACTCTTGTATTTACACCGGGTGAGCCCGCAGGTATTGGCCCGGACTTAATTATAAAAATAGCGCAGCAGCCCTGGTCGGCTGCTGTCGTTGTCTGTGCAGATAAAAATTTACTGAAGCAACGCGCCGAGCAATTGAACCTTCCTATTACTCTGCATAGGTATAGAAAAGGTGAAGAACTGCCGCAACATGAACCCGGACACCTTTGGGTAGAACATATTCCAGTATGCGAAGACGTGATTCCCGGCGAGTTATGCACAGCCAACGGTCATTATGTGGTTGATTGCTTAAAAAGAGCCTCTGACGGTAATCTCTCAGGCGAGTTCGATGCCATTGTTACCGGCCCTGTACACAAAGGTGTGATTAATCAAGCCGGCGTGGCGTTTTCAGGACACACTGAATTTTTAGCTCATGAAGCGAACTGCAATGATGTCGTTATGATGTTGGCTACAGAAGGCCTGCGTGTGGCGCTGGTTACGACTCACATTCCACTGGCCTATGTGGCAAAAGCCGTTACCGCGGAGCGTCTGACCAACATTATTACCATACTGCATAACGATCTGACTAAGAAATTCGGCGAGTCGTCGCCCAAAATATTGGTTTGCGGATTAAACCCTCATGCGGGAGAGTCGGGACATTTAGGCAGGGAAGAAATAGACATTATTATTCCGGTTCTGGAACAACTTAAAAAGCAAGGCATGAACTTGCACGGCCCGTATCCCGCAGATACCATTTTTCAGCCAAAGTACCTTGAAGATGCTAGTGCGGTAGTTGCTATGTATCACGATCAGGGTCTTCCGGTGCTAAAATATAAAGGTTTCGGGCAGGCCGTAAACATTACACTCGGGTTACCTTATATCCGGACTTCTGTTGATCACGGTACAGCACTTGAGCTGGCCGGGTCTGGCAAGATTAGCGACGGTAGTTGCCGCCTGGCAATGCAGACCGCTATAGATATGGCAAGAGCAGCGTATTATGAGTAAAAACCAAGGTGGGAATAAACACCAGGGCGGAAGTAAAACCCACTTGGGCCACCGGGCACGTAAACGGTTTGGCCAGAACTTCCTGAATGACGACTATATTATTGAGCAGATTGTTGATGCCATTAACCCTTTGCCCGGTGAAAACCTAATAGAAATTGGCCCGGGTTTAGCGGCATTAACTGAGCCGACGGTAGATCGCAGTGGCCATTTAAAAGTTATCGAAATTGACCGTGACTTAGTTGAAAGGCTTCAGCATCACCCTTTTTTAAGTTCAAAACTGGAAGTGATTCAAGCCGATGCGCTAAGCATAGATTTTAGCCAGTTTGCCGAAGAGGGTCCGGCACGAGTATTCGGCAATCTACCCTATAACATTTCTACACCGCTTATCTTTCATCTGCTGAAGTTTGCCGATGATGTAAAAGATATGCACTTTATGCTGCAAAAAGAAGTGGTTGATCGCTTAGCGGCGGAGCCTGGCTCAAAAAGTTATGGCAGAATCAGCGTTGGTGTGCAGCAAGCCTGCAAGGTCACTCCAGTGGTTGCCGTACCACCGTCGGCATTTACACCACCACCGAAAGTAGAGTCATCGGTGGTTCGGTTAGAACCCTATGCCGAAAGCCCACACCCAGTTAAAGATAAAGCGCAACTGCATAGCTTATGTTTGACAGCGTTTAACCAACGCCGTAAAACAATAAGAAACAACCTTAAACAGTTGGTTCCTGCAGAGCAGATGGAAGCCCTTGGTATTGACCCGGGCGCAAGGCCGGAGACGCTCTCTGTAGACGATTACTGCAGGATATCCGACTGGCTCACTGAACACTCGCTCACAAAACAAGCGGAAAAGAATGACAGTCAGTAAAATTGAAATTGATGTAAAAACGCAATATTTAGCGGCGCAGTCAAACCCTGATGCCGGACAATATGTATTTTCTTACACCATAACCATAACCAATGAGTCCAGCCAGTTAGTGCAGTTGCTTGCCCGCGAATGGCGCATTACCGACGCAGACAATAAAATTACCCGGGTAGCCGGTGACGGTGTAGTCGGACAACAGCCTAAACTGGCTGCCGGTGAATCATTCAGTTATACCAGCGGTACCGTTCTGGCTACGCCTATAGGCACTATGGAAGGGCATTACCTAATGATAGATGAACAGGGCTCGCAGTTTAAAGCACCTATTCCTTCGTTCCGGCTGGCCATCCCTAATATTATTCATTAATTATGAGCAATTACGTTGTCGGTGATATCCAGGGTTGCTTCCGTGAACTTGAAGCTCTGCTTACCCAAGTCAGCTTTAACCCTGCAAACGACTCTTTATGGTGTGTAGGTGATATTGTCGCGCGCGGCCCCAGTTCGCGCGATGCGTTGCGTTTTTTCTATGAGAACAGTAACTCGGTACACAGCGTATTAGGTAATCACGATTTAAACTTAATGGCAGTGTTGCTGGGTTATCGCCAGCCTAACCCAAAAGACAAACTCAATGCGTTATTAGAAGACAGTGATCGCTATGACTGGTTAGAGTGGTTGCGTCACCAACCTTTGATGCATCAGCTAGAAGAGCACAATACGGTAATAACTCACGCTGGTATTTACCCATGGTGGACACTCAAACAAGCCAGTCAATACGCACAGGAAGTGACAAAAGTTCTTACTGGCAATGAGTTTAAAAACTTTATGCAGCAGTTATTTGGCAACTCGCCGGAAAAATGGGACTCAAGTCTGCAAGGTTTTGACCGATACCGTTTTATAGTGAACGCGTTTACCCGAATGCGTTACTGTAATCCGGAAGGTGAACTGGATTTTTCCCAAAAAGATAATCCATATGAACGTTCATCGCAGGATTCGTATAAGCCATGGTTTAACTTTTGGTCAGAATCCGAGAATCGAGTATTATTCGGGCATTGGGCTGCGCTAATGGGCGAAACCCGGCGTCAGGATGTGATAGCGCTGGATACTGGCTGTGTCTGGGGTCAGTATATGACGTTATATAGCGTTGAGAATAAAACCTTCTTTCATGAACCGGCTTTGACCGGAAAGTGACAATAATAATTATGCAGTGCTGAGGAAAGTTTCATGAAAATTACTGTTGCCATGCGAGTTATCGGTGGTTTTGCCATCATTACTTTGCTGTTACTCATCATTAGCTTAAGCTCGTTGTTTAATATCAACAGCATAGGTTCGTCAGTTGATAAACTCAACGATGAGGCGGTTCCGGCACTGAATCAAGTCTCGGCTATTAAAGTCGATATTCTCGAGCTGGGTACAGTTCAGTTAGAAACTTTTTATGATGAAAGTTTAGAACAGGTTGAAGCCCACAAAAAAGAATTCAATGAATCGAACAAATTGCTTTTTGCCTCTCTTGATAAACTTAAAGAACTTATTCAGGGTAACGGTCAAAGCGACGAAATTAGCGCTTTGGAAAAAGACTCGCGCCAATACGTCAATCTGATCGAGCTTTTGTTCAATCAGCACAGCGAGTATCTGCAACTACAAAGTGTTACCGCCTCTCAGTTAGATGAAATTGCATTCAATATCGATGATGCGGCTATTATGCTACTGGATACCATGGATGCCTCTAACAACGAAGTCATCTCTCGTGAAGCCAGTAATATTGAGTCGTCACTGTCCAGCCTTATCACCTTAATGTATGACTTGAACAAAGCTAATAAATTAGACAGCGCTCAAATCATTCGCAGTGAAATCGATATTAATATTGACAGTATCCGCCCTCGTCTTGAAGCTTTAGACAACGAGGCAACTGGTGGCACAGAAGCCATGGTTGATGACGCGATTGGAACAGTTCGTGACGCACTCGACAGCCTTCAGGGCGCAGGTTCCTATCCGGACAATGTCATTCGCCGCCAACAGCTGCGTTTAGATTCTGAAGACTCTCTGGATAAGTCAGAAATTCAACTGAATAAACTGATGGCTGAGGCTGATCGTCTGCAAACTGCGGTTCGTGGAATAGCAGACGGTACTCGTGTTTCAGTAACAGACTCTATCTCTACCAGTAGCTGGCTCAATAGTATCATCACCATTATTTCTATTGCTCTGGCTGTGCTTATTTCATGGTACACCGTACGTAGCATCAGCCGTCCATTGTCACGCGTTAACCACATGCTGAACATTATGGCGGATGGTAACTTAACCGAACGTGTTGACTATAACGCTCAGGACGAATTTGGTGAGCTCGCCTCAAACACCAATAAACTGACCGGTAATTTACGTAAACTTATTGAAGGTATTGCGAACCGCGCCACTCAGCTGGCTACGGCCGCGGAGCAATCTTCCAATGTTTCTGACGAGACAACTAACGCCATTGACGAACAACGCCGTCAGATTGAGCAAGTAGCCACGGCCACTCAGGAAATGAACAGTACGGCCAGCGAAATGGCCGACGGTGCAGAACAGGCCTTACGCGAAATTCAGCACTCTGATGATGAAGCCAAACGTGTTCGTCAAATTTCAGACAAAAACCGTGCGACTATCGAAGGCCTGGCTAGTGAAATTAAAGGCGCCTCGGAAGTTATCGATCAGTTGTCAGAAAACAGCAAAAACATTGGTGGCATTCTGGATGTTATTCGCGGTATTGCCGACCAGACCAACTTGCTTGCACTGAACGCGGCCATTGAAGCGGCACGTGCCGGTGAGCAAGGTCGCGGATTTGCGGTTGTTGCTGATGAAGTTCGCACTCTGGCAAGCCGTACTCAAGAGTCCACCGAAGAAATTCAGGATATGATTGAGAATCTTCAGAATGACTCTCAGCGAGCGGTTACCGTTATGAATAAAGGCCGCGAGCAAGCTGAACTCAGTGTGCAGCAATCCGATGAAGCAGCTCAGGCACTTCAATCTATTACTGAGTCAGTGCATCAGGCGTCTGACAGCAGTAACCATATTGCTAATGCAGCGAAAGAGCAAAGCAGTACTGCGCAGGATATCAGCGAGCGTCTTGAGTCTATTGTTTCCATTGCCGAACAAACGGCTTCTGGTTCCAAACAAACAGCTCAAGCGTCTAACGAAGTCGCTAAACTGGCCGATGAGCTCCAGGACTCAATTAAGAGTTTCAGAGTCTAAAGCAAAAACCTCTGAACTGCAGAAACAAAAAAGGCGCTCTTTAAAGGCGCCTTTTTATATTTCACGGTTTTATTGCCTCAATAATTAACGCTGTTACGCCGTTAAGTTAATTTTAGCGAAGCGACGTTTACCCACCTGATATACTCCAGAGTCCTTTTCTGTGCACAGGTAACGCGAATCACTGAATTTCTCGCCATCCACTTTAACGGCATTTTGTTTTATCATTCGTAACGCTTCCGAGGTGGACTCAACCAAGCCGGCTTCTTTTAGCACATTACCTATTGCCATTCCCTCAGCTCCGACTTGCACCGTCTTTTCCGGAATATCGTCCGGTAAAGCATTTTTCTGGAAACGCTGGATAAAATCCTGTTCGGCTTTCTCAGCGTCGTCTTCCGAGTGAAAGCGAGCGATGATTTCTTTTGCCAGCAAAACTTTCACATCACGTGGGTTTTTGCCGTCGGCTACAGCCGCTTTCAGTTCGTCAATTTCGGTAATGGAACGAAAGCTGAGTAACTGGAAGTAACGCCACATGAGCTCATCTGACACCGACATAATTTTACCAAACATGTCATTTGCCGGTTCCGTAATGCCAATATAGTTATTCAGCGATTTTGACATTTTCTGCACACCGTCCAGCCCTTCCAGTAACGGCGTCATAATGACAGTTTGTGGACGCTGCCCTTCTTCTTTTTGCAGTTCGCGCCCCATGAGCAGGTTGAAGCGCTGGTCGGTTCCGCCCAGCTCAACGTCAGCTTTTAATTCAACCGAATCCCAGCCCTGAACCAATGGGTATAAAAACTCGTGAATAGCTATCGACTGATTGTTCTGGTAGCGTTTTTTAAAATCATCACGTTCTAACATACGGGCTACGGTCTGGCGCGCAGCCAGTTTAATCATATCGGCTGCCCCCATTTTCGACATCCATTCGGAGTTAAAACGGATTTCGGTTTTAGCCGGATCGAGAATTTTAAAAACCTGTTCTTTATAAGTTTCAGCGTTAGCAATAACCTGTTCCGTGGTCAGCGGCTTTCTGGTCACATTCTTACCTGTAGGGTCACCTATCATGCCGGTGAAATCACCTATAAGGAAAACCACTTTATGACCAAAGTCCTGAAATACTCTCAGCTTGTTGATTAAAACAGTGTGTCCCAAGTGTAAATCAGGTGCCGTTGGGTCAAAGCCAGCTTTCACTGTCAGTGGCTTACCACTGGCCAACTTCTCAGCCAGTTCCTGCTCGAGTAAAACTTCTTCGGCACCGCGAGTAATCTCGGCAATAGCTTCCGCCACTTCGGTTTTCATCCTCATCTCCAACTGTAAAAACTCATAAACCAGCCATTTTACGCCATTATTACCGCTGTTTTAAGCTCAATGATCTGGTATTCTTCATTTTTTCGTATTATCCTCGAAACCATAAGGTTATTCCGTGGTCGTAAACAGGTGCGGTAATCCCCGTGTTTGCTAACACATGTTTACTGGATAATCACAATAAAGAAAGTGAAGTGCGCTATAATATGACATTAAAATCTGTCACCAAAATTCAGCGGATGTTTCTGCAACTTCCGCATTCTCATAAAATTCTGATCAGTGCGATCAGCGTTGCCCTCTTGCTATTACTGATCATTCCGTCGGAACCTGCCACGGCATCTAAGAACAGTACTTCAGCAGAGCAGTTGATGCCAGGTAAACGTTACCAGCTCGATTTAGCTTTTGAGCAACCCAGCTCAGATGAAAGTACCGAAAACTCAGAGCTGACATGGCAAACCTATCAGATTAAATCGGGTGACAGCTTAGCTAAAATATTTAGCAAAGTAGGCTTTAGTGCCCAGCAACTGTATCGCGTTACCGAGTCCGGCGATGAAGCCAAATATCTTCGTAAAGTTCACCCTGGCGATTTGCTTCGCTTTGCGACTGACAGTGACGATAACCTGGTGCAGCTAGCGCACCAGATAAACGATACAGAAACGCTTATTATCACTCGTCAAAACGACAGCTTTGTTGCTGAAATCGAAACTAAAAAAGTTGAAGTTCGTACAGAATTCACTCATGCCGTTATTGACTCCAGCTTCTGGAATGCCGGTATCGACTCGGGTTTGACTGACAACCAAATTATGCGCATTGCCAATATTTTTGGCTGGGATATCGACTTTGCCTTAGACTTGCGTAAAAACGACGAATTTAGCGTACTTTATGAAACGCACTATGTAGATGGCGAGTTTGTTGGCTACGGCAAAATTTTAGCGGCAGAGTTTGTAAACCGGGACGAGAACTTCCAGGCCATTCTTCACGATAATGGACAATATTATACGCCGAACGGTCGCGCCATGCGCAAAACCTTCCTGCGTTCACCGGTTAACTTTACCTACATAAGCTCGAGCTTCAACCCTCGCCGCTTACATCCGGTTACCGGAAGAGTGCGCCCGCACAATGGTATAGATTACGCAGCCTCTACTGGCACGCCAGTAATGTCTTCTGGTGATGGTAAAGTTATCGCGGCTGGTTATACCTCGTTGAATGGTAATTATATTTTTGTGCAACACGGCGAACGCTACGTGACTAAGTATTTACACCTTAGCCGTAAGCACGTGAAAACAGGCGACCGTGTTAAACAAGGTCAGGTAATTGGTCGCGTCGGCGCGACAGGCCGGGTAACGGGTCCACACTTACACTACGAATTCCTTGTTGACGGCGTACATCGTAACCCTCGTACGGTGGAATTGCCGGAAGCCAAGTCGCTGGGTGAATCAGAATTACCGGCTTTCCGTCAACACGCGGATCAGGTAATGGCCATACTAAACGACAACAGACGCGTTTACCTGGCGATGCAGTAATGTTTCAGCGTTATATTGGACTGATGTCGGGCACCAGTATGGATGCGGTTGACGCGGCATTGGTCCAGATAGATGCGCAAGGCACGCCCAGACTTGAAGCTCATCACTCTTTGTCTTTCCCCCCGGAATTGCGTACTCGCTTATTGGCTTTAAGCCACACAGACAACTGGCAGGCCGATGAACTGGCCGGTTTAGACATTGCTTTTTCCCAGCTCAGTGCCAAAGTAGTAGAGCGGCTTCTTGAAAAAGTCAGTATCGCAGCAAAAGACATTACCGCCATAGCCAGTCACGGACAAACCGTTCGCCACAAGCCCAACTCAATACCAGCCTACACCTGTCAAATTGGCGACCCTACACGGTTAGCTTTGGGTACGGGTATTGATGTGATTTACGATTTTCGTCGCAAAGACATCGCCGCAGGTGGTCAGGGTGCGCCATTGGTTCCGGCTTTTCATAAGCAAGTTTTTTCCCGCAAGAATCAAAGCATTGCGGTGATTAATTTAGGTGGTATTGCCAATGTCACCTGGCTTGGCCATAACGGCAACATACTGGGCTTCGATACAGGACCTGCCAACACCTTGCTCGACCAATGGGTTCAGCATAATGACTCAAGTAAAAGCTTCGATGAAAATGCTCAGTTTGCGAGAGCAGGCAAACTTCAGCCTGACCTGCTAAAGCGTTTATTGCAGCATCCGTTTTTTGCTAAGCCAGCTCCCAAAAGTACGGGTCGCGAGGAGTTCAACTTAAAATGGCTGCAACGACAATTGACCGGACACAACATTAGCCCGGCTGATGTACAGCGCACTTTGACCGAACTTACCGCTATTAGCATCAAAGATGCACTGACAACCTTGCCACAACAACCCGATACGGCTTATTTTTGTGGTGGCGGCACCCGAAACCCATTATTGATGGAGCGCTTAACTCAACTTTTAGCGCCGATTCAATGCGATACTACAGCGAGTTTAGGCGTTGACCCGCAATGGGTTGAGGCAATCGCTTTTGCCTGGTTAGGCTGGTGTTTCGAGCATAAAAAACCGGGCAACCAGCCTGAAGTTACAGGAGCCAGTCATCCGGTTGTTTTAGGCGCTAAAGTCCTACATCAATAGACTCTTTATTCGGCACCCAGTTCTTTAAACGCATCACGCGTCAGGTTTTCATTGCCATCGGCTCCAACCACGATGCTGTCTTCAATACGTACACCGCCGTATGGACGCAGCTCATCAACTTTCTCCCAGTTAATATCTGCGCTGTCTTTGTGCTCTTCCAGTAGCTGATCGACCACATATAAGCCCGGCTCAATTGTGAAGACGTGGCCAACTTCAATGTCTCGTAATAAGCGTAAAAACGGATGACGCTCACTGCGCTCGTAGCTGTTACCTTTGTCGTCCTTCAGGAAACCGCCAACATCATGTACCTGCAAACCAATAAAGTGGCCTAATCCGTGTGGCATAAAGGCACTGGTGTAACCTTTGTCATAAATGCTTTGTGCATCACCTTTAATAAACTCAAAGTCACTTAAAATTTGCGCGACTTTCAGATGCATCGACACATGCAGGTCGTAATAGCTCACACCGGGCTTAATCTCGCTCAACAGCTCTTGTTGTGCTTTATCCATAGCTTCTACCAGATTCGCGTAGAAACCTTCTTCATAAGCGTATGAGCGGGTTATATCGGAGCAATAACCACGGTAGCGTGCGCCAGCATCTATTAAGAACGAACGGATTTGCTTAGGCGGAACAGTGTCGTATACGTCATAATGCAAAATTGCCGAGTGGCTGTTCAGCGCAACGATACTATTGTAAGGCACCTGTGACTCACGAAAGTCGATAGCGCCAAGGTAAGCATGATGTATTTCCAACTCGCTTTTACCGGCAAAAAAGGCTTCTTTTGCTGCAACATGGGCTTTTGCCGCTAAGCGGTTGGCTTCGCGCAAATTATCCACTTCCCATTGAGTTTTTATTGAGCGGTGAAAGTGCAGATGATCAATCAATGCCTGCGGGTTACGTGCTTTTACTCTCCAGTCACTGACTGGCTGTGCAAAGTCTTCACCAATAAAAGCGGACTGCTCCAAGTCGCTGCCTAAGTCTTCAGTCAGCATGCTTAAGTCGTCGATAATTTTTAAATCAACATGCTGCTGCCATTCTTCTTCCGGCACATTCACTGGAGCATGCCAAAAGTCCCGAGCCTGAAATAAGTAAACCGTAGGACGTTGGCTGCCCTTGCGATAAAAAATAGCGCTTTTGGGGCTTTCTGTGACCGGAACCCAGTATTTAAATAGCGGATTAACCCGGTACGGCGGCGCGTTATCATCGAGAAAATCAACTCGTGGCTGGCCCGAGTAAACCAGTACCGATTCAAAATTGTTGTCCTCTAACGCTTTATCAAAGCGGCTACAAACTGTCTTGATGTGTTCTGCGTACGCGCTCATAAAAAAACCTCACAAAAAATTGTGAGGTTATTCTAGCGGAAAAGCCGAAAACTTTCAGCTGTTCCCGAGGGAAGGAACTAAAGCCTAAACGGAAAAACTCGAACCGCAACCACAGGTTGTTGTGGCATTAGGGTTGTCGACAAAAAAGCGTGAACCCTGCAGTCCTTCTTCGTAGCTGACCACGCCCCCCATTAAATACTGTAAACTCATTGGATCAACCAGCAGGGTGACGCCGTTTTTTTCTATTTCCATATCACCCGGGTTTTTCTTTTCATCAAAGGTAAAACCATATTGGAAGCCCGAACAACCGCCTCCGGTTACGTAAACACGCAACTTCAAGTTTGGGTTTTCTTCTTCAGCAATCAGCTTACCCACTTTGCTTGCCGCTTGTTCAGTGAACTCAATCGGCATTGCCTGCTCTGCTGCACTGCTCATGATTTCTCTACCTTGGTTGAACTCTACTGCTATTTTCTCTTACCTGAGTATTTTGGTCAAGTATCGCCGTCACTACGCACACCGGGGTTGGCATCTCCGCGGCTAATTTCTTTCCAGAAAAAGGTTCGGTCCAGTGTCCCTCTACCACCTTTGGTTAGCTGCACTTTTACTTCAACCCGTTCTGGCACAAGCCCTTCAGGCATAAAGAAGTCGCCTTCGTACAAAGAGAAATAGCGCATAGAAAAGCTCCGTTCATCTTGCGCTATATTGGCAAGTTTCAGTAAGTCATAACGCTCTTTCTTACCATCAATGCGGCCGACCAGTTCAACCGTAACATTCCCCTGAACAAAGTTACGGCGCTGCTCAATTTGCAATACCGCCAGAGAGAAATGGAAATGATTTTCTGAACGGTTCTTAGTAACCGTTAAAGAGTCTATCGTAACGCCGCTTTCCTGTAGCTCCGGCGCCATAATCTTCTGATAAAACGCTAAGTCTCGGCGTAAACCATAATTATCGTTCTGTAACGCACTCAACTCGTCCTGCAAACTTTGGTTTGCCGAGCGCTCAATGTCTAGCTCAACTTGCAGCACATGGCGTTGATACTCCATCTGCTCAATACGCTGATAAAGCTGCTCAAGTTGTTGCGACTGTTTGGAAACTTCTTCTTTCAAGGCTTTTGCATGCCAAACTCCGGCTAGGTAAGCCAGGTAAACAACCAAAACAGCAACACAGATCAACAACACAAATACCGGGAAAGCTCCCCAGCGCTGTTGCCAGTATTTCAGGTTAAAATAGGGCTTCATAACTTCCAGCTCATTTCCATCAAGCGTTTATGCTGATATGTTATTGATAAATATGCAAGCTCATCCCACGGTTTAAGGTAAGGATCTTATTTTAAATGGCCTCTAACTCGGTATTCCGACAGCAACTGCGCAAACAGCTGGCGACCCCGTCGACCACTATCGCCATTTGTTTAATGGGTCTTACCGGCGGTATTCTTGCAGCTCTTATGATTGCCGGATTCCGTTTGGCGATTGAGCAAGGCGCTTATCTTGTCGGCAATGGTAGCTATTGGCAACAGCCTTTACCAACTACTTACCGCTTTTTACTCCCCATTATTGCTGCCGCCATTGTTTATGTTCTGTTTCGGCTATCGGGATCTAAACACGTGCGGATGGGTATCCCCTACGTTATCCATCGTATGAAACAGCATTACGGCATGCTGCCCTGGCGCAGTACCGTGAACCAGTTCTTTGGTGGAATAATTGCTCTGGTTGCAGGTTTCAGTGTTGGCCGCGAAGGGCCAGCAGTTCATTTAGGCGCCGCTGCAGCTACCTGGCTTGGTTTTCATTTCGACGCCCCAAAAAATGCCATACGAACCCTTGCCGCATGCGGTATCGCCGCCGCTATCGCGGCCTCTTTTAATACACCGCTGGCGGCTATGGTTCTGGTAATGGAAGTGGTACTGCGGGAATACAAAGTTCACGTTTTTATACCGGTTATGCTGTCAGCGGTAGCGGGTTCACTTATTACTGAAGAAATTTTCGGAGTCGCCTCAGAGCTGGCCGTACTCTCAGCCCAGGATATTCCGACCACGCAACTGCCGTGGGTGATGCTACTGGGTGTTGTACTGGGTTTTGTCGGGGTTTTGTTCAAAAAACTTATGCTGGATGTCATGGAAACCGTACAAGACATGTCATTGCTTACCCGCTTGCTCTTTGCCGGACTTATTACCGCCATGCTAGCCGTCATCATTCCCAGCAGCTTAGGTCCGGGTCTTACAGCCATTGAGCAGGTGTTGAATCATCAGGGGGAAATGTCGCTGCTGACCACCTTACTCATAGCAAAGCTTTTTGCCTCGGCTATTGCTTTGGGCATGGGTATACCCGGCGGTTTAATTGGTGCCGTGTTCGGTATTGGAGCCATTATTGCTGCGGTATTTGTCGGCGCAGTTAACGGCCTGGATATTCAACAGCCACTGTCTTTCGACAGCTTCATTCTGTTGGGAATGGCAGGCATTTTAGCGGCCTGTATTCACGCACCCATGGCGGCTCTGCTTGCTATTGTCGAGTTGTCTCGCAGTGTGGAAATTATCATTCCCGCTATGTTAGTTATTGTGCCTGCTTACTTGATATCCAGTCAGTTACTGAAGTCAAAGTCCATTTTCATCTCCCAGCTAGAGTTGCAGGGTTTACCTTACCAGCTGGCCCCGGTGCATGTTGCATTACAAAAAACCGGTGTTGAAAACGTTATGGAAACAGACTTCAAATTGCTGCTTGAACCCACTCAGAACGAACTGGTTGACTCACTTGAATCTGCGCAGGCGAAAACCGTTATTGTCATGTCAGTCGATGAAGATAATCAGGCACTTTATCGTCTGGTAACTTATGATATAAACGCCGGGGACAGTCCCAGCCTGAGTTACACTCCTATCAAAGGAGTTCGGGTCACATCGACTCTGGCCGAAGTGTATGATGAAATTGGACCCAAGCGTCGGGGGGCTGTGTACATTTATGAGACCGATGATGGCCAGCCCTGTGGCATTGTTACCTGGGAACTTGTTCGTAAAGCCCTACAGAGAGAACTCGCATGACATGGATACTTTGGGTTAAAGCCCTGCATATTGCTTTTATGGTGGCCTGGTTTGCCGGCATCTTCTACTTACCACGTTTGTTTGTTTATCACGCAATGAACGCCAAGCCTGCCGTGGACGAGCAACTCTGTATAATGGAAAGGCGTTTACTGTATTTCGTCACCCCCTTTGCCATTCTTACCCTCGTTTTCGGTGTGGTGCTTATTTTTGCCTACGGCTCAGCGTGGTTTGCTGCCAGTGGCTGGATGCACACTAAACTGGTACTGGTGTTACTACTTTTTGTGTATCACGGTTACTGTTTCAAACTATTGAAAGACTTTAAAACCGGCACCAACCGCCGCAGCCACCGGTTTTACCGAGTGTTTAACGAGCTCCCGGTACTGGCACTTTTCGCTATTATCATTTTAGCGGTAGTTAAGCCTTATTAGATTCTCTTGTGCCGCATGATTTGCTATAGTGTGCGCCCAGTGACATTCTGCGGCAGAGGCGCACCCAAAGATGAATTTCACCGGCTCCAACATTCTTTCTGTAAATCAGTTCAATCGCGACAGCATTGACTACATATTCTCCGTTGCGGACAAGATGCAACCTTACGCCCGACGTAAAACACGCACTCGAGTTCTTGACGGCGCTATCCTTGGTAATCTTTTCTTCGAACCTTCGACTCGTACCCGGGTAAGCTTCGGCACGGCGTTCAACCTGTTAGGGGGCGAAGTCCGCGAAACCACCGGCATGGAAAGCTCGGCCATTGCAAAGGGTGAATCGCTGTACGACACCGCTCGCGTATTAAGCAGCTACAGCGACGTTATTGCCATGCGCCACCCCAAGTCGGGCTCAGTAAAAGAGTTTGCTGAAGGCAGTCGGGTACCGGTCATTAACGGCGGTGACGGCGCAAACGAGCATCCGACTCAGGCATTGCTGGACCTTTACACTATCCAGAAAGAACTGGCGTACCATCAGCAGAGCATTGATAACATGCACATTTGCATGATTGGCGACTTGAAGTACGGACGTACAGTACATTCACTGTCCACTTTACTCTCTATGTACAAGAACATTAAGTTCACTTTAATTTCGCCACGTGAACTTTCTATGCCGGGCTCCGTATTAGATACGCTGGAAAACGCAGGTCACCGTGTCACTGTTACCGAAAAAGTCGACGGTATTGTCGACGCTGATATTGTCTATCAGACTCGAATTCAGCAAGAACGTTTTGCCAGCCCGGAAGACGCTGATCAGTATCGCGGTAAGTTTCGTTTAAATCAGGACATTTACACTAAACACTACAAACCCAATACGGTCATCATGCATCCTTTGCCGCGGGATTCGCGCGCCGAAGCTAATGAATTGGATAACGACTTAAACCAAAACCCCAACCTGGCTATTTTCCGTCAGGCTGACAACGGAGTTCTCATTCGTATGGCTCTGTTTGCATTAACACTTGGGGTCGTTGATCAGGTTGATAAACACCAATGTGATGTCATCTGGTACAGCGAAAAAAGCCAACAGTAAAGAGGTAGTTACGACATGAGTCGCTCAGAAGAACTATACACTAAAGCACAAATCAGTATCCCTGGCGGCGTTAACTCGCCGGTTCGGGCTTTTAACGGCGTTGGTGGCAGCCCCATCTTCTTTGAGAGTGCTGAAGGCGCTTATATGATTGATGCAGACGGCAAACGTTATATCGATTACGTCGGCTCATGGGGCCCAATGATTTTGGGGCATAACCACCCGGCAGTGTTAGAAGCCACCCTGCAGGCCGCCAAGCGAGGCCTGAGCTTCGGCACACCGACGGAAGTTGAAATCACCATGGCGGAGACTATTCGCAAAATAGTCCCTTCTATTGAAAAAGTGCGTATGGTGAATTCCGGTACTGAAGCCACTATGACTGCCATTCGTCTGGCACGCGGCTATACTGGTCGGGATAAAATTCTGAAGTTTGAAGGTAACTACCACGGTCATGCCGACTCCTTGCTGGTTAAAGCTGGTTCAGGTGCTTTGACTCTGGGCGTTCCTAACTCTCCCGGCATTCCGGAAGACTTTGCGAAACATACCTTAACCGCAACTTACAACGATATTGAATCGGTGAAACAGATTTTCGCTGAAATGGGCGACGAGATTGCCTGCATTATTGTTGAGCCGGTAGCCGGTAACATGAACTGTATTCCACCGGTTGACGGTTTTCTGGAAGGCTTACGCAGCATTTGTGACGACCACGGTTCAGTTCTGATTTTTGACGAAGTTATGACCGGTTTCCGTGTAGCTCCGGGCGGCGCTCAGGATCGCTATAAGATTAAACCAGACCTCACGACTTTAGGTAAAGTGATTGGCGGTGGCATGCCGGTTGGTGCCTTTGGCGGCAAAAAGGAAGTGATGGACTACATTGCGCCGGTGGGCCCCGTGTATCAGGCAGGAACCTTATCTGGTAACCCAGTCGCCATGGCAGCAGGCTTGGCAGCGTTACAGCAGTTATCCACCCCAGGGCTTTACGACCAGCTTTACCAACGCGTTGACACACTGCTTGACGGTTTACAGGAGCGTGCTGACCGGGCTGGCGTGCCAATGACAACAAATCGCGCCGGTTCTATGTTTGGTTTCTTTTTTACTGAAGAGCCCGAAGTAACCACTTACGCTCAGGCCACACAGTGTAATATGGAGCACTTTAAGACGTTTTATCACGCCATGTTAGAGCAAGGCGTGTATCTTGCGCCATCGGCCTTTGAAGGCGGCTTTATGTCGGCAGCGCACAGCGAAGAAGACATTCAAAACACTCTGAATGCCGCTGAAAAAGCCTTTGCTAAGTTAGTCTAACATTGCGGCTGTAGCGCCTGGTATTGGCCCGGGCGCTTTTAACCACCAAATAAACGTTCCCACCAGCTTTTCTCGCGGATAGTGCCTTCACAGGTAATATCCTCGGGGAGCCTGATTTCCTCAGCCGGTAATTTCCGACCATTGTTGCAGTCTTCAGGAATTCTCTGTCCCGTTGTCGGGTGAAAATTTTGCATCTGCAGAGGCTCCGGTACATCTAAAGCCATGCTCAACGGCGGTAAGTAGTCATAAAAATCCGCCACAACTTTGAGAGCGCCGCTACTTCCGGTTAAGCCAACCGGCTGGTTATCATCACGACCTAACCAGACCGTAACCACGTGCTCACCATCTACTGCAACAAACCAGCTGTCGCGATAATCATTCGTTGTACCTGTCTTGCCACCAACTACCTGACCGGCTAAAGCACGTTGCAGACGACTTGCGGTACCCTCAGCCACCACTCCCCGTAAACCATAGCGAGTCAGATAAGACACATTTTTATCGAAAACCACATCTGCTTCAGACTTCTGACGCCGATACAGCACTTCGCCCTGATGGGTGGTGATAGACGACACCGCAGCTAAAGGCTGATAACGGCCATCATTCATAAGCGCACTGTACATTCGTGTCACCGCTACGGGAGACAACGATGCTGATCCTAAAGTCAACGATGGATAGGCTTGTAACGGCGTTGTCACACCCAATTCGCGTAAGTAACTCACTAACTGGTCTATACCCACTTCCATGCCCACCCGAACGGCCGGTAAGTTGCGCGACTGAACCAACGCATCATACAACAGCAAACTACCATCAAACTCTTTATCGTAGTTTTGCGGCTTCCATTCTTTTCCCTTTTTATCCGATAAAGTAATGGGTTCATCTGCAACCGGCGTATGCAGACCAATGTCTGAATCCTGCATCGCGGCTGCGTATATAATAGGCTTCATTAATGAGCCTATTGGCCGCAGTGCCAACAACGCCCGGTTATAACCTATAGCCTGACTTAAGCGGCCACCAGCGAGCGCGCTAATAGTGCCGTTGCGGTAATCAGCAACGACCATTGCCCCTTCTAACTTCTCATCTTCGCCGTCAGCCATAAGCTGTTGTGCTAACGAGCGTTGTACTGCATTTTGTGCATCCACCTGCAAATGCGTGAAGATTTTCAGCCCAGTTTCCTGCCAGTCTTCCGGCAGAATAATACGCTTCATTTCCCGACGTACTAAGTCCATATAATGAGGGTACGGGTGCTCAACCAGACGGCGGCTTTCTTTAACGTCAAGCGCCTGTTCAACCGCAGCAACGTAGTTATCTTTACCGAGTAAATCCTGTTCAAACATGACTTTAAGCACTGTGTCCCTGCGGCTACGGGCACGCTCCGGGTAGCGTCTTGGGTCATAATAAGAAGGCCCCTTTATCATCCCCACCATTAAAGCAATTTCGCTTGGGTTCAGCTCCTGTACCTGCTTACCAAAATAAAACTGACTGGCAAGTCCTATACCGTGAATAGCGTTGCTTCCGTCCTGGCCAAAGTACACTTCGTTCAGGTAGGTCTCTAATATGGTGTTTTTATCAAACCGGTAATCGATAACCAGCGACATCATGGCTTCGTGAAACTTACGCCATAACGTCTGGTCTCGGCTCAGGTAGAGGTTTTTGACCAACTGCTGAGTCAGCGTAGAACCGCCCTGAACCGTCCTGCCTGCTTTCAGGTTGGCAGCCAACGCCCTTAGAATTGACCAGGGCGATACCCCCTGATGATGATAAAAATTTCTGTCTTCAACTTTTAATAGGGTTTCAATGAGTAAGTTAGGCACGACTTCCAGCCCAACTAACAAACGGTCTTCTTTACTTAAGGTACTAATGCGGCCTATTAGCTCAGGTTCCAGGCGAAAGCTTTCCAGCTCTCTGCCACTGGGCCAGCTCTTAATAGACTTAATACGGTCGCCGTGAAAGTTGATTTGCACTCTTTGCGCCATTTGCGGACCATCGGAAAAGTCGAAAGGTCGACGATGCACCATGACATTATTTTTACCCACCGAGTAGTAACCCGACTGCTCGGTATTACTATTACGCTGATAACCGACTCGCTCCAGAATGCCGACTAGCCCTTGCAGCCGCATAGGATGATTGTTTCTCAGCGTTACCTCATCCGCGTAAACCAAAGCAGGGGCCTGATAGCGCTTGTTACTAAAATGACGGGATAAACTGGCATCCAGATAAATGGCATAAAGCCCAATAACGGCGATAAGTACCAGCCCTATCTTAAAGCTTGTCCAGAATAGGTATTGAAACCATCGACTTTTTATCACTACTGCTGCCTTTTGGTTTTAAACGTTGCGGTTGCATTCAGAGGGTCTTCGGGCCACGGATGCTTAGGATAGCGACCGCGCATTTCTTTGCGCACGTCGGCGTAAGCATTTTGCCAGAAACTCGCGAGATCATTGGTTCGCTGTAACAAACGCCCGGCCGGCGACAGAAGATCAACGGTCACAACTTGTCGGTTATCGATAATTTTAGGCGACTCAGAGACACCAAACATTTCCTGTAATTTGACCTCAACCCGGGGGGGGTCGTCCAGATAATTTATAAACACTTTACGTTCTGTCGGAGTTTGCCACCATTCAGGACAAGCCGAATTAAGACGTTGCAGTTCTGAGTAGTCGAAAAAATAACACAAGGCCTCGTATGGATCCCACTGCTGCAATTGTTTTAGTGACCGGAAATTCGTCCAATACGGCGCCGTCCAGCGCTCCAGGCTATTAAGTAATCCTGCATCGCTCATGTCGTAGGCGCTCAGCTCTCCGGCTTGTTGCAACCAGTAGACCCGCCGTTGTAGCTGTTTCGCGCGTTGACTCCAGTTGAGTTTATCCAGTCCTTTATCGCGCAACCACAGGCAGAACGCTTCGGCTTTTTGTTCATTGGAAACCTGTCCACTATTAGTAGTCTGGCTGAGTACCAGGGAGCCCAGTTGAGTACGAGTTATTTGTCGCAGTTGTTGCTGCTCACCTACCCATTCAGCTGTTTGCAAGGTCTGCAAAGGAATGCCTGCTTCTTTCAGTAACGCCTGGGCATCGTCCACAGGTAACAGGCAGCGGCTGCGGCCTATCGTGTCTTGCTCATGAAAGGTGACATCAAAAATAATTGCCCAGGCTGGCTGCTTAAGGCGACTGCTGTCGCCACTGACCCGACCACCACAAGCCAGTTGAAAGTCGCAGCGGCTGACATCGTACTTTGCGACTCGGTCGGGGTAACCCTGCAGTAAGGCAACGGCAAGGCCTTCTGCACTGGCTTCTGCGGTTTCTGCAGCTTCTTTCAGCCCAAAATGGTTTAACCAATAGCGCCAGCGTTGTTGCCACAAAGGCGCCTGGTTTCGTTGTTGATAATGCTGCTGGGTGCGTTCAGACAGATCGGCTGTTTTTATGCTAGTTTGCGGCTCTTCCAGTGTAGCCAGAACACGAGCCATAGCGGCTTGCTGCTCGTTCTTCAGCATTTTGGCTGCATCCGCCACCAGTAAAATTCTGGGATCAAAACCGCCGGACTCCAGCTGACGGGCTTTTGCGGTTAACTGCCCCTGCCTTATTAAGCCGGTACTGGCTAAAAAATCGGTCGCCGCGGCACAATGCCCCGGGTCAGGCTGAGAAAACCAGGCCAGTTGGCTCACCTCACTGCCCCAGCGCAACACATCCAGTACCAGTGCTGATAAATCCTGAGTGGCAACGTCCGGAGGCGCATAATCGGCAAAGCCATGCTCGTCGGAGCGCGCCCACAAACGAAAACATTGCCCCGCCTGCTGACGACCCGCACGCCCGGCACGCTGTGTTGCTGAAGCTTTAGCAATACGTTGCGTCGTTAACTGGCTTAATCCGTATTGAGGCAGGTACTGAGCCCGGCGCTCGCGACCACTGTCGACAACCACATCAATACCGTCCAGAGTTAAGCTGGTTTCGGCAATATTAGTTGCCAGAATAATGCGTTTTTCGTCCGATGCTTTTAATACTTGCCGCTGTTGCTGCAAGGGGATACGCCCATGCAGGGGTAAGATGATTGTGCCCGGCGGCATTCGCTGACTCAGTTCAGTCGCAATCTTTTGTATTTCATAAACGCCCGGCAGGAAAACCAGAACACCTTTTTCGGCAGCAGCAAAGGCTTCGACAACCACTTTGGGTAATTCAGCCAGCCATTGAGTAACATGAGATGCTGGGCGATAGTGATACTCAACCGGATAACTGCGGCCTTCGCTGCGCAAAACCTGCACCTGATCACAGTAATTCTCTAGCCAGAGTTTCAGATTTTCTGCGGGCAAGGTGGCCGACATAATCAGCAGGTTTAAATCCGGACGCAATGGCAGGGCATCAATCACCAGCGCCAGACTTAAGTCACTGTGCAAATTGCGCTCGTGGAATTCATCGAAGATCAGCGTGCCAATGCCGCTAAGTTCAGGATCGTCCTGCAGCCATCGAACCAATACACCTTCCGTAATGATAAGTAACTTAGTTGCCTTACTGCGCTTGCTGTCGCCGCGCACCGTATAGCCGACCTGCTCACCCACCGGTTCTCCCAACTGCTTAGCCAAATAATGAGCAATATTCAGCGCAGCAACACGCCGGGGCTGCAGCATGACAATAAGGCCGTCATCGGCAATACCCTGCTGCAACAGAAATAACGGAAGTTGTGTTGATTTGCCGGCACCGGGCGGTGCCTCAATAACGACACGTGCTGCCGGAAAGGCTTTCGCCAGCTCTGGCAGCACGCTCTCAATTGGCAAGGTCATGCCAAATTAATCACCTTGTACGGTTGCGGCTATGGTGCGCACACCGGCGGCGGTAGCGCCTGTCGCCCACATAGAGGTCGCCGATTTTTGGTAAGCGCCAGCTAAATCGAAGTGCAGCCAGCCTTTGCCGCTGTTCGGCGCAAAGCGCAGTAAAAAGCCTGCGGCGTTGCTTGCACCACCGGCACCACCGCCTTTTTGCGGGCGGCTGTTTGCCGTATCAGCAAAAGCTGACGGACAGTTTTCACTATGCCATGGGGCTAAAGGTAAGCGCCACAATAGCTCATTTTCTTTATCCGCATTAGCCAATGCTTTAGTGGCAGCCACTTCATCCACACTAAACAGCGCGTTGTATTCATTACCAACCGCCATTTGCGCGGCGCCGGTCAGCGTTGCCGCATCAATAATCTGTTTCGCACCAAACTCACCCGCTGCCTGTAAGCCATCGGCCAGCACCAGACGACCTTCGGCATCGGTATTAACAACTTCAACCGTCAGGCCGTTTTTATAGCGAATAATGTCGCCTAATTTGTACGCGCGACCATCAATCATGTTTTCGGCACAGCAAAGAATGAGCTTCACGCGCTTGTTCAGACCCCGGCGTATTGCCAGCGACAATGCACCGGATACGGTAGCTGCACCACCCATGTCGCACTTCATAGCGAGCATGCCTTCGCTCGGCTTAATACTGTAACCACCACTGTCGTAGGTAATACCCTTACCTATTAACGCAGTTTCTACTGGCGCATTCTCATCGCCGGTTGGGTTGTAATCTAATACCAATAAGCCTGGTGCGTGCTGACTGGCACGACCTACGGTGTAAATTCCCATCCAGCCAGCATCTTTCAGCGCTTCACCTTTTATAAATTCCGCACTGATGGCGTCTGGCGCCAGAGCCTTAAAGTGTTCGGTTACACGTTGCGCCAAACTTTCAGGGTAAATTTCTTCCGCTGACAAATTGGTCAGTTCACGGCTGAAACGAGTCGCTTCACGCATGGCATCAAGTTCTTTGACTGCAGGCTCGTCAGTTTTATTCCAGATAACCTGATTGGTCGACAAGGTTGAAGTAAAACCTTGTGACAACGCCCACTGACGCTCCAGGTTCCAGTCACTGCCGGCAGCTTCAATGGTTACTGCTCCGGTGTTGTCCAGAGTCCGGCCTGCTTTCTGAATACGCCGCAAGTTTTCAGCTTCATCTTCAACTAAGATGATTTGTGCTTTGTTGTCACCAAAGACTAAGTTTGATTTTGGATTCCAATAACTTGCGGGGGCTTCCTGAGTTAAATAGATTGCGAGTGCGCTGGACATTCTGTACCTCTCCCGATAATTTGCTGTCTGTTTATACTAGAGTTATGAGGTCTCTGATGCAATTTAACAAGCCCCTGCGCCAGGGAGTTTTGCAAAAAAGATACAAACGTTTTCTCGCCGACATTGATTTTGGTGACAACGAAACGACGACAACCCACTGCCCTAATACCGGAGCCATGACCGGGTGTGCAGAGCCTGGCTTTACAGCCTGGTGCAGTGTTTCCGATAATCCCAAACGTAAATACTCACTGACCTGGGAGCTCGCTCAGAATAACAACGGTGAAATGATTGTAGTCAATACACAGCACGCTAACCGCATGGCCGGAGAATTACTACAAACCAACCTTGTACCTGAATTAAGCCAGTGGCAAGAGCTGAAACCAGAGCAACGCTACGGTAAGGAAAAAAGCCGCATCGACTGGTGGGGCGTAGACCAGCATAACCGTGAATGCTTTATTGAAGTAAAAAGCGTCACTTTAGCGGACGCAAGTCAAGGTTACTTTCCCGACGCAGTCAGCCAACGCGCTCACAAACACCTTAATGAACTGATGCAGGTTGTGGCCGATGGTCATCGCGCAGTGCAGCTTTACATGGTAATGCACGACGGTATCGAACGAGTTTCTCCCGCCGCACATATTGACAGCCAGTATGCTGAGCTGTGTAGAAAAGCAGCGTCAGTCGGAGTCGAGTTTTATGCAGTAAAGTGCCGCGCGTCGGCGAAAGAAATAAAACTGGAGAGACCAGTTCCCGTAAGCCTTTAAAACTCAATGCCTTCACAATTTCACCGCAGAAATTTAATCCGAATGACGTTGCCAACCGTAAACCTTTCTGGTATACGTAGCGTCCTTTTTTTAATGTACTGCTTTTTAAGCACTCTTTTATAGAGAATGTAGGAGATCCATGATGCCTCAAGGCAAGGATAAGAAAACCCATGGCATCCTGGCGATGGCCGGCCTGGAGCCGTATCAGGAAAAACAGGGCGAAGAGTACATGAACGATGCGCAACGTTCGCATTTTCGTCGTATTCTGGAAGAATGGCGTCGTCAATTACGTCAGGAAGTTGATCGCACAGTGCATCATATGAAAGACGAAGCAGCGAACTTCCCTGATCCGGTAGACCGCGCTGCGCAGGAAGAAGAATTCAGTATCGAACTGCGTACACGTGACCGTGAGCGTAAGTTGATTAAGAAGATTGAAAAAACCTTACAAAAGATAGAAGAAGATGATTTTGGCTTTTGCGAATCGTGCGGAATTGAAATTGGTATCCGCCGTTTAGAAGCTCGCCCAACAGCTGACCAGTGCGTCGACTGTAAAACGCTGGCCGAGATGAAAGAGAAGCAAATGACCGGAGCCTAAAGGCTCATGTATCGTGGCCGTTTCGCTCCAACGCCTTCAGGGCCTTTGCACCTGGGATCATTAGTAGCTGCCGTTGGTAGCTACTTAGATGCTAAAGCGCATAGAGGTGAGTGGCTGGTTCGCATTGAAGATGTCGATAAACCGCGAGCCGTGCCCGGAGCGGCCGATACTATTTTAACGCAGTTGGAAGCCCATGGTTTAGAATGGGACGGTTCCGTTTTATACCAAAGCCAGCGCGATTCGGTTTACCAGCATCAGCTCAATCAGCTGGAAAACGCTCAACGTCTTTATCAATGCGACTGCAGTCGCCGGGCTATTCGTGCCCGCAGCGATCACTACGATGGCTACTGTCGTAACCGCCAGCCTCGTTCAACCCCTTACGCCCTGCGCTTCATTAATAATAACCCGGTTGATACATTTAATGACCGCGCACACGGCTTATTAGAAGATCACTCAGCCTCAGTCAGTGAAGACTTCGTACTTAAACGTCGCGACGGATTGTATGCTTACCAGCTGGCTGTGGTCGTTGATGATATTGAACAGGGTATTACCGATATTGTGCGTGGCAGCGACTTGATAACTCCAAGCTTCTGGCAGCTGACTTTATGGCAGTATTTCACCGGAAAGCAGCCGAGAATGATGCACTTACCTCTGATAATGAATGACGATGGACTCAAATTGAGTAAGCAAAACCATGCACCGTCAATTGAGTCCAGCCAGGCAAGAAATAACCTTTTCACAGCGCTGGATTATCTGGGTATTAAACCAGAATCAGAGCTGCGACACAGCCCTGTCAGTGAAATATTGCAACAGGCGTTGCAAAGTTGGTGCAAAAAGTGGCATATAGCAGGTCGTTAACGGTACAATATGCAGACAACAACTGATTCTAAATAAAAACAATGGTAAGGGAGAACCACCATTATTAAGCGAATAAAAGCACTGGCAAAGCGCGCCTTTTCCAGTAAAGCGGCAGAGCCTGAATCCAGCCGGTTACCCAAATTACAAGTTATCTCACGGGACAAACATCCAGTATCCCGCAACGATATCAGTAAAAATGCAATAAAGGTTCTTTACCGCCTGCACAACAGTGGTTTTGAAGCCTATCTGGTTGGCGGCTGCATCCGCGATATTCTTCTGGGGCTTGAACCAAAAGATTTTGATGTCACCACTAATGCCACACCAGAGCAAATTAAGTCCCTATTTCGTAACTGTCGCCTAATTGGTCGTCGCTTCCGCCTGGCCCATGTGGTGTTTGGAAAAGAAGTTATTGAAGTTGCGACTTTCCGCGGCCACCACGGTGCCAGCCCGCAGGAAGAAAATAAGAAAAACCGCACGGCAGACCAGGACGAGCACGGTCAGCTGGTTCGCGATAATGTCTATGGCAGCATAGAAGAAGACGCCGAGCGTCGCGACTTTACCGCCAATGCGCTGTATTACAATATCGCTGACTTCGCCATTTACGATTTTGCCAACGGCGTTGATGACATTAACGCTGGCATTTTGCGGATGATTGGTGACCCGGAAGTGCGCTACCGTGAAGATCCGGTACGCATGCTTCGCGCCGTTCGCTTTGCCACAAAACTGAATATGCAAATGGATAACTCGGTCAGCGGCCCGTTAAAAGAACTTGCGCCGTTACTGATAAACATTCCACCGGCGCGTTTGTTTGACGAATTCCTGAAAATGTTTATGTCGGGTAAAGCAGAAGCTAACTTCCTGATGATGAAAGATTTCGGACTGTTTCAGCAGTTATTCCCAATGCTGAAAGATTACGTCGCTGACGAACAAAGCCCGGCCTACCAAATGATGCTGAAAGCCTTTAAAGACACCGACAGACGCATTGCAGAAGAGCAGCGTGTTACTCCGGCCTATTTAATTGCCGTGTTGTTGTGGTGGCCATTACAGGCTCGGCGCGAACAACTTGAGAACGAAGGTGGCCTGCCACCTATGGACGCATTAAACGTTGCCGCCGCTGATGTTATTCACAGACAGTCGCAACGCGTTTCATTACCCAAACGGTTCAGTCTGCCAGCCAGAGATATCTGGCAGTTACAGCGTCGTTTGAATATCACTAAAGGCGTACGCGCTCAAAAAGTGCTTGAGCATAAACGGTTCCGTGCGGCCTACGACTTTTTATTGTTACGCTCTTATGCGGAAAATAGCGATAAAAAATTAGCCGGGCTGGCAGAGCACTGGAGTAAAGCGCAGGACAACCCGGCGCAATTAAAGTCCTCAAAGCCGGAAGCGGGATCAGGCCGACGCAAACCGCGCCGTCGTCGTGGTCCACGCCGTAAGCCTCAGGAAAATAAAGGTAATGACGCAACATAAAGCCTTTATTGCGCTGGGTAGTAACCTGGGTAAGCCGATGGACAATATTCTGTCGGCTTTAAAGGCGCTGAATAATGATTCTCGCTGGCAACTATTAGCTTATTCCTCTCTTTACGGTAGCAAACCTATGGGCCCGCAAGACCAGCCCGATTACGTTAATGCAGTTTGTTCCGTAAGCACTAGCTTACCGGCGGCCGAGCTTTTGCAAGCCTTACACGATATAGAAGATGCTTTTGGTCGTAAACGAGTCAGGCATTGGGGCGAGCGCACGCTGGACCTGGACCTGCTGCTGTTTGATGAGCAGCAACATCAATCGGACTCTCTCAGGGTTCCTCACCCGGGGTTATATGAACGCAGCTTTGTACTTTATCCTTTGGTCGAAATAGCCGCCGACAAACTTTTGCCTAATGGCAATACCGCAAAACAACAAACAGAGACTCTTACCGAAGAGGGTCTGGACGTGCTAATCTGTCGGTCTGATATAACCATCTAAAACTGCTGAAGGTGCGTCATGGCAACAACCAAAACCAGCATTGCAACGTTACAAAAAATGAAACGGGAAGGAACCAAAATCAGTTCCCTCACCGCCTATGATTCAAGTTTTGCTAAACTCATGACCGAGCAAGGCGTCGACTTTATTCTGGTGGGCGATTCACTGGGTAATGTTGTGCAGGGACGCGACTCAACTGTACCGGTAACTGTCGATGATATGATTTACCACACTCAGTGTGTGCGTCGAGGTGCCAGCAATGCCTTTGTTATAGCAGACATGCCATTTATGACTTACAGCACACCCGAGCAAGCCTATGATGTGGCGGCAGCTTTAATGCAGGCAGGTGCCAACATGGTCAAACTGGAAGGTGGTCACTGGCTGGTTGAAACCATTGAAGGCTTGAAAACCCGGGGCATTCCGGTGTGCGCTCACCTTGGTTTACTGCCGCAATCGGTTAATGTTCTTGGTGGTTATAAAGTACAGGGCAAAGAGCAGCAACAGGCCGACGACACACTGAACCAGGCTTTGGCTCTCGAACAGGCCGGCGCGCAATTACTTGTTCTGGAATGCGTACCCGCGTCTCTGGGTAAACGTATTACCGAGCAGCTATCTATTCCTACTATTGGTATTGGCGCAGGTGCAGACACCGACGGACAAATTTTGGTTATGCACGATATGCTCGGCATGAACAGTGACTATCTGCCTAAATTTGCCAAAGACTTTTTGGCTCAGGGCGGCTCGCTTGCTGATGCATTCCGTTTATATTCGGAACAGGTGCGCTCAGGCGAGTTCCCGACAGCAGAGCATAGCTACAAATGAGAATTTTAAAATCACTTGCTGAGCTTCGCAGATGGCGTCAACAGCAGTCTGAAGTAGCTTTAGTACCGACTATGGGCAACCTGCACGATGGTCACCTGCAGCTGGTTAAAACAGCGTTAGAACGATGCGACAACGTGGTTGTCAGTATTTTTGTCAACCCGATGCAATTCGGTGCAAACGAGGATCTCGACAGTTACCCACGCACGCTGGAGGCCGACTGCCAGGCGCTGGACGCTTTAGGTGTTTCTGCGGTATTTACGCCTCAGGTAAATGATGTCTACCCGCGCGGTCTCGACAAACAGACTCGTATTGAAGTGCCCGGCATCAGTGACATTCTTTGCGGAGCCAGTCGCCCGGGGCATTTCACCGGCGTCGCAACTATTGTTTGTAAACTATTTAATATGGTGCAGCCACAGCTGGCTGTATTTGGCGAAAAAGATTATCAACAGCTTCAGGTTATTCGCTTAATGGTACAAGACCTAAGCCTGCCAGTAGAGGTTCTGGGAACAGCCACACAGCGTGAAACCAGTGGTCTTGCCATGAGCTCGCGTAACGGTTACTTATCCACAGAGCAAAAGCATCAAGCGGCGGAGCTTTATAAAACTCTGGAAGAAACCAAAGCTAAACTGAGTGTAAACACTGACTTTGGTGAGCTGGAAGCTGCAGCAAAAGAAAAGCTGACCCAGGCGGGGTTTGTGCCGGATTATTTCAGTATTCGTAACGCAGCAGATTTGCAGGAAGCGACGCCTGAAGACCACGAATGGGTCATTCTGGCAGCCGCTTTTATGGGCAAAACACGCTTAATTGATAACTTACGAGTTACCAACGCAGCGGCTAAATAAGCATACCCAGTTCGCGCATTTCAGTATGCAGAGCGCCACGCAAACTGGTGGCTTTTGCCGCAATTTTACGCTGTTCGCATAAAACTTCCTGCAGCATCTCATTGGTTGTTAATGGGTTTGCCAACACCACGCGGAAAACCACCGTTGGTTCATGATGATATTGAGCCGGTGTTAACTTAGTCCGGGATACAAATGACTGTCCCGTCTCCCGCTGACGCTTCTGAATATATCGCGTCAGTGCGTTTAAGTGCGGCGTCAAGCGCGCCAGCTGCTCTGGCGTCGCTTTATCCAACACCGTTTTTACTTTGATTGGTACAAAACGATAGGTCAGAATACAAAGTTCAGGCTCAGTAATGACTTCAAAGTCATCCTGCTCAGAAATCAGCTTAGAGAAATAACGTGCTTTATCAATACTGTTATTAATCAGCAGCTCGTAACCACGGCGACCGATAACATGCATGGCCGAAAACACCATCATAGCCATGCCCGCGCGTGAGCCTTCCATGGTATGCGAACCTAAATCTTTCGAGCCCTGACGAATAATATACTCGGCATGGTACTCTATGGACTTAACCAATGCCGGATTCTTAAATAACACCAGCCCAGCGCCCATAGGGACATACATTTGCTTATGCGCATCAATAGTGACACTGTCGGCTCTCTCGATACCGGCCAGTAACGGACGATGCTGTTCAGACAATAACGTCGCACCACCCCACGCGGCGTCTACATGAAAGTGAGCATCCACTTCTTCTGCAACAGTCGCCATTTCGTCGAGCGGATCAATGTGGCCGGTTTCTGTTGTACCAGCGACACCAACCAGCGCAAGCACCTTACCGCCCTCTTTTGCAATTTTTTCGCAGGTTTTTCGTAATTCATCAATACGAATACGGTTATCGCTGTCTGTTGCCACCGACACTAAATTTCGGCGACCAATACCAAGTACATCCGCAGCTTTACTTAATGAATAGTGCCCACGCTCGGACACCACTACAGTTAACTTTGAGTAGCCATAATGCTGAAGACCTGCGGCCAGTCCATCGGCTGAAATGCCCGCGAAATCACCATCTGCCTGTAACAACCGGTTGCGCGCTACCCACAGAGCCGTCATGTTGGCTATGGTTCCGCCCGAGCAAAAAGCTCCCAGCGAGTGCTGAGCGCTGTGCATCCAGCGATTATAAAACGGCGCGTCCTGCTGATACACCAGATGATGCATCATGCCAATAACGTTACGCTCCAGCGGCGTAAAGGCTTTAGAGGTCTCAATTTTAACCAGATTCTGATTCAGCCCCACCATAAGCTTAGCTAAAGGCAGCAGGAAATACGGCAAGGCTGATGTCATATGGCCGATAAAACGCGGCGACGCCGTATGCACCGAATGAGCGACCAGCTTATCCAACAGAAATTCAGTATGGTCGGAAACAAAAGCGGGTTCTTCTGGTATCTGCGACTTATCGAAGTCACGCTCAATTTCCTGCAGCGGCTTTTCGCGGGCAACAATATGTTCCCCCAGAAAACCCATCAGGTTTTCTGAGAGATGCTTTTCGATTTTACCCAGCGTTGAATCAGGAGCCTCGGGTATCGTAAATATGCGATACAGCGATTCCTGATTTACTTCCGCTATGTCTGTTTTAGGGCTCAATCAAGACTCCTTAGATAAATTCGCGTGCAGTTGCCATAAAGCCTGACCGCTGTTCTTATATTTGCGTTCAAAAGGCGTTATTGGCTCAGCGTCATCGGACAACAGTGAGATATCGGCATAATATCCGCTCACCTTAAGTGCCTGCGCCACCTCTAACAAGTATAGGCTCCAATTAGAACGCATATGCAATTCACCGCCAAGCGCAACCACATCTTTCCATACCGGACTACCATGCCAGCGGCGGGCTAAATGAGCCGATTTAGGCCAGGGGTTTGGGTAAAAAATGCAGTGCTGCCGGGGCCGCCATCCGGCTCTGTTCGCCAACCGCCAGAAATCATTCAGGTCGGCTCTTACCACCCAGTACCGCTGACCATTCTCGCTGGTCTGATAATGGCTGTGACGGTCCACCCGATGCGCCGACTTATCAACGCCGATAACCATAGCATCGGAATGAATTTCTGCCAGTTTTGCAGTACTTTCACCCACGCCGCAGCAGGAATCTAGAATAATCGGCCCACCCCAGCTTTCAACCTGCGCGTTGATTTCGTCAAACGCCTGCTGGTTGTGCTCCTGAATAGGTTTCAAAAACTCACTTTCTAAATGGCGACGGACTGCTGCTTCAGTGTCTTCATGCGGTCCATTCTGGTTAGTTGTAACCGGTCTTGCCTGCTGCATCAGGAGCGGATTCCTATGCCTTTATCGAGAATATAGTAAGCCGCCGCAAAGAACAGCACATTGAAGCCCACCAGAACCGCTATGGCAAGACCTATACTCACGTCTGACTGGCCTAAGAAACCATAACGAAAGCCATTAACCATGTACAATACCGGGTTTGCCATAGATACTTTCTGCCAGAATTCCGGCAACAGACTGACCGAGTAAAACACACCGCCTAAGTAGGTTAGCGGCGTCAGTACGAATGTCGGTACGATAGAAATATCGTCAAAGGTTTTGCCGTAAACGGCATTAATTAACCCGCCCAGACAGAAAAGTGTGGAGGTTAAAATGACGGTTAATATGACATAACCAATATGAGCAATTTGGATGTCTTCTACAAAGAAAAAAGACACACAAGTGACAATAACCGCGACGATCAACGCTCTGGCCATACCGCCACCGACATAACCGGCAATAATAACTGCGGTAGGAACAGGGGACACCAGCATCTCTTCGATATTGCGCTGAAACTTAGCACTAAAAAAAGACGACGCGACATTAGAATAGGAGTTAGTAATAACGGACATCATAATAAGGCCCGGAACAATGAACTCCATGTAGCCGACGCCACTCATTTCACCAATTCGTTCGCCCACAATGCTACCGAAAATGACGAAGTACAGCGTCATGGTAATAGCCGGCGGCACCAGAGTTTGTATCCAAATACGAAGAAAGCGGGTGCACTCTTTTATCCAGATGGTTTTTAACGCAATAAAATTAGCTGCGGAATGGCTCATTTGGCTTCCTCCTGCTGACGCCCCTGCTCGACCATAGACACAAACAATTCCTCTAAACGGTTGGCTTTATTACGCATTGACAATACTTTTACTTTTTGGGCAGAAAGCTGCTCGAACACGGCGTTCAGCCCGGCATTTTTATCAACTTCCACTTCCAGTGTCTGCTCATCTGTCCAACGGTGATTAAAGTTCTCTATTTCTGCGCCGTTATGGCCCGGCTCTAAATCTAAGACAAAGGTTTCCCGGCTTAGCTGCGCCAGCAAGCGCTTCATTGACGTGTTTTCAATAATCCGGCCACTATCAATAATACCGATGTTACGGCACAGCGTTTCGGCCTCTTCCAGATAGTGGGTGGTCAGAATAATGGTAATACCCTGCTGGTTAATCTTGGTCAGGTAGTCCCACATAGAGCGGCGCAATTCGATATCAACGCCTGCCGTTGGCTCATCCAGAATCAGTAATTTAGGTTCATGAAGTAATGCGCGGGCTATCATCAAGCGGCGTTTCATGCCTCCAGACAAAGAGCGTGCCGGTTCATTGCGCTTATCCCATAACCCCAACTGTTTCAGGTATTTTTCAGAACGTTCCTTAGCCAGCGAGCGAGGAACACCATAGTAACCCGCCTGATTCACGACAATTTGCTGAACCGTTTCAAACTGATTGAAGTTAAATTCCTGCGGCACCAAACCAATCTGGCGTTTTAAATCGGTGAGCTGCGTGTCTAAGTCGTAACCAAATACCTTCACCTGACCTGAAGTTTTATTTACCAGCGATGAAATAATTCCGATGGTGGTCGACTTCCCGGCTCCATTAGGGCCAAGCAGTGCATAGAAATCACCTTCTTCAACCTCTAAATCAATACCTTTTAAGGCTTCAAAACCACCACGGTATGTTTTGCGTAAGCCTGTAATTTCTAAAGCTTTCATAGACCTCTTTATGACTCCTTTCCATAGCCCCAGCGACTGACTAAACGCTGCTCAAGGCCAAGATGATCCAGCATTCTGGCCACCATAAAATCGATTAAATCATCAATACTTTCTGGTTGATGATAGAAGCCCGGCGCTGCCGGCATTATCGTTACGCCCTGCTGACTTAGTTGCAGCATGTTCTGTAAGTGGATTGTCGAAAGCGGAGACTCCCTCGGAACTAAAATTAATTGTCCGCGCTCCTTCAATACGACATCGGCGGCGCGCTCGATCAACGTATTACTACTGCCATGCGCAATTGACGACAAGGTACTGGTTGAACAAGGGCACACCACCATTTTCGCGGGCGCCGCTGAACCCGAAGCCACCGGCGAAAACCATTCTTCTTTGCCGTAAACTTTGAGTTGCTCAGCACCAACCGAAAAGTGTTCACACAGCATTGCCGCTGCTTTGTCAGGAGCTGCCGGAATTTGCATGCCCTGCTCCGTTGCCAATACGACCCGGGCAGCACTGGAAATTAGCAACATCACCTGTTGATCCTGATCAAGCAAACATTGTAACAAACGCAGCGCGTAAGGGGCACCCGAGGCACCGGTTATCGCAACAGTAATTCTATTGTCGGTTTTCATTGAACGGTTCCTGTGTCATCCAGTTATTGCAAGGCTTTAAGAAAGCGCTGGTGCAAACCATCAAAGCTGCCATTACTCATAATAAGTACGGCGTCTCCGGCTCTGACTTCGGCTAGCAACCCTGCCAGCAAGTCGTCGGTCGACTCAAACACATGCGCCTTGGGCATTTTTTCGGCCAATTGCCATTTTAGCCCTTCGGGCTGCAATACGAATACATTGTCTGCGTCTTCCAATGACTGAACCAAGGTGTCGCTGTGGACGCCCATTTTCATGGTATTTGAGCGCGGTTCAAGTACCGCAATAATGCGACTGTCAGGCTGATGCTGCCGCAAACCGGATACGGTTGTCTTAATCGCGCTGGGGTGGTGAGCAAAATCATCAAAGACTTTTACGCCGCGGTGCTCGCCCAGTAACTCCATACGTCGTTTGGGACTTCTAAAACGGTTTAACGCCTGCGCACTCTGCTCAGCTTTTATGCCAACATGGGCGGCGGCGATAATGGCCATCATGGCATTATTAACGTTATGAGTACCCAATACGTTCCAGCTAACCTGCGCAATACACTTGCTCTGATAATGCACTTCGAACTCCGTACCGTCAGTTTTAAGCAATTTTGTCTGCCAGTCGCCCTGCTCACCCATACGTACCACCGGACTCCAGCAGCCTTGCCCCAGAACTTCATCCAGTGCTTTATCGCCCGCGGGTAGAATCACCTGACCGGTGTCGGGAACAACCCGCAGCAAATGCGCAAACTGCCGTTGAATAGCGGCTAAATCAGGGAAGATGTCTGCATGATCAAATTCCAGATTATTCAGAATTAACGTATCTGGTGCATAATGAACAAACTTGGATCGTTTATCAAAAAACGCCGTATCGTACTCATCGGCTTCAATCACAAAAAAGTTGGAGTCGGTTAAACGTGCACTGACCGGAAAGTTCCCCGGTACACCTCCAATCATAAAACCGGGGTCGAATCCGTTGTCTTCTAAGATCCAGGCCAGCATACTCGCGGTGGTGGTTTTGCCGTGAGTTCCGGCAACCGCCAATACCCAGCGCTGGGTTAATACGTTGTCGTGCAGCCATTGCGCGCCGGACACATACGGAATGCGCTCGCGTAAAACCGCTTCAACTTCGTCGTTACCACGGCTTAACGCGTTACCGATAATCACTATGTCGGGGCGTGGCTTTAAATTGTTATGCGAGTAGCCCTGCATCAATTCAATACCGAGATTTTCCAGTTGCGTGCTCATGGGCGGATAGACCTTAGCATCAGACCCGGTTACCCGATGACCAATTTGCTGCGCAATGGCGGCCACGCCTCCCATAAAAGTTCCGCAAATCCCAACAATATGAATGTGCATGTGCTCTCTAAATCCGTTCGCTTTAAAAATACCGAAAGTGTACCACCGTACTCACTGACAAGCAGGATTTTTACCAAAAAATAAGGTATCATTTGCGCTCTCTGAACAAACATTTGTTAGCACCCAATAACCAGAGCTGCAGGAACTTTCATGAAACGTTTATTACCAACACTGAGAGCGGATCAAACCAGTGAATCGCTTATCTCTGTTATTAACACCATTCAAATTGCAGCCAAGGAAATTTCTTTCCGTCTGCATCAGGGCGCATTAGCCGGTGTATTAGGCTCAACTCTGGACGAAAACATTCAGGGCGAAACGCAAAAGAAGCTCGATGTTGTCGCCAATCAGCTGTTAAAAACTCTGTTGCTTGAGTCACCTAACGTCCATGCTGTTGCTTCTGAAGAAGAAGATTCCATTGTTGAGAGCCCAAACTCAGGCCATTACCTGGTGGCATTTGACCCACTGGACGGCAGCTCTAACATCGACATAAACGGTGGTGTGGGTACTATTTTCTCTATTCTGCGTAAGCCTGAAGGCGAAGAAACCAGCGAGAACATGTTCCTACAACCAGGTAAAGCTCAGGTTGCTGCCGGTTATGTCTTGTATGGTCCTGCAACTATGCTGGTTATGACGACCGGTAAAGCGGTGCGAATTTACACTCTGGATCAGACCGTTGGTGAATTCTTATTGACCCACGAGAAAGCGGAAATCCCGAAAGATACCAAAGAGTTTGCCATTAATATGTCGAACCGTCGTCACTGGGCTGACCCAATCCGCGCTTACATTAGCGACTTGCTGGAAGGCGAAGAAGGTCCGCGCGGCAAGAACTTTAATATGCGCTGGAATGCCGCGATGGTCTCTGATGTACACCGGGTTATTTCGCGTGGTGGTTTATTCACTTACCCCTGGGATGCCCGTAAGCCGGAAAAACCCTTTAAGCTGCGCCTTTTATACGAAGCCGCACCTATGGCAATGCTGGTGGAAAAAGCCGGCGGGAAAGCCACCGACGGTTACAGCCGTTTAATGGAAATTGTGCCAGAACATATTCACCAACGCGTCTCGGTGGTTATGGGGTCTGCCAATGAGGTAGATGTGTGCATGGATTACCATAAGCAACATCCAAAACCCTATTAGACTGATGTCGATATTGCGCGGCTATTGCGTGAGTGGCCCGAGCCGCTATAATCGCGCAGTACCTTTTATTATTTTATTACTACAGCAGGAAGTACTATGAGCTTAGGAAACGTAACGGCTGGCGCAAACATGCCAGAAGAAGTTAACGTCATCATCGAGATTCCGGCAAATGCCGATCCGATTAAATACGAAGTTGATAAAGACACCGGTACATTGTGGGTTGACCGTTTTATGGCAACCGCTATGTTTTATCCGGCGAACTACGGTTTTGTTAACCAGACGCTGTCTTTAGATGGTGACCCGGTAGACGTACTTGTCCCGACTCCGTACCCGCTGCAAGCTGGTTCTGTTATTAAATGCCGCCCGGTTGGCGTGTTAAAAATGACTGACGAGTCAGGTGAAGATGCGAAAGTTATCGCGGTTCCGGTCAGTAAGCTGACTAAAGAGTACGATCACATCAATGACGTTGATGACCTGCCTGAGTTGTTAAAAGCACAAATCACTCACTTCTTCGAGCGTTACAAAGAGCTGGAAAAAGGTAAGTGGGTTAAAGTTGACGGTTGGGGTGATGCCGCTGCAGCAAAAGAAGAAATTGTGTCTTCTTTTGAACGTGCGAAAAAGTCTTAATATAAAGTGGTAAGCAGCACCGACGTAATGAATGCCGTCAATCTAGAAAAACTGAGTTTTTCCTGGGCGGGACAAAAACCAACCCTGGATATTCCTGCCTGGCAGGTAAAACAGGGGGAAACGGTGCTGCTGCGCGGCCCCAGCGGTAGTGGTAAATCAACATTACTATCTCTGTTGGCCGGCATTAATACACCGGAACAGGGCCGGTTAGACCTGTTTGATACTGCATTCTCCAGTCTGTCCGGCAGACAACGAGACCGTTATCGTGCCGACAATATTGGCTATATATTTCAACAATTTAATTTACTGCCCTATTTATCCGCCTTAGACAACGCCTTACTCGCCTGTCAGTTCTCGAAAAAACGCCGACAACGTTTGGCAGAGAAGGGAACATCGGCAGAAGCGACTGCGCTGGAAATGCTCAAACGCTTAGGTTTATCCTCAGAACAAATTCAGCAACAGGCTCATACCCTCAGCGTTGGTCAGCAACAACGAGTAGCAGCTGCCAGAGCCTTACTGGGAGCACCTAAACTGCTGATAGCGGATGAACCAACCTCGGCGCTGGATGCTGAGCACCGGGATACCTTTATTCAATTATTACTCGAGCTGAGTAGCCAAAATAACACCACGGTTATTTTTGTGACTCATGACGCCGCTTTGTCTTCTTATTTTGATAAACACGTCGAGCTTAACGAACTTAATCGGGCGGGGGCTAAATCATGATCCGCCTTGCTATAAAAAGCCTATTGAACCGACGCGCGAGTGTGCTTTTAACTGTTATAGCGATTGCTGTCAGCGTCACCTTATTACTGGCAGTGGAGCGTGTACGTGACCAGGTACAAAGTCATTTTGCCAATACAGTTTCTGGTACTGACTTAATTATTGGCGCCAGAACCGGACAGACACAGTTGTTGCTGTCTTCGGTCTTTCATATTGGCAGCATGACCAACAATATGAGCTGGGAAAGCTTTGCCGAAATTAGCAGCCGCCCTGAAATCAGTTGGGCCGTGCCAATTTCGCTGGGTGACAGTGTCCAGGGGTTGCCAGTTGTAGCGACAACCAATGCGTATTTCGAGCATTTTAAATATGCTGATAAGCAACCTTTAGAGTTTTCACAAGGCCAGCCTTTTGCCTCAAATGAAGACGTTGTATTAGGAGCTGATGCGGCAGAGAAGCTGTCAAAAGCCATTGGTGACGATATCATTATTGCCCACGGCAGTGGCGGCATTAGCTTTAGCGAACACGATGAGCATCCATTGACTGTTACTGGTGTCCTGCAACGGACAGGAACGCCGGTTGATCAAGCGGTGCTGGTAACCTTGCACAGCCTCGAGATGATTCACAGCGGTGGGGCCGGGCACGACGAAGAACATAACCACAACCATGAACACGAACATAACGATGCTCATGCCGACGAGCACGAGCATCATGGCGAAGCCCCGGCTGAAAGCATCAGTGCCGCATTACTTGGCTTAAAGGCCAAGCCTCTGGCTTTGCGCCTACAACGTCAAATCAACACCTATGACAAAGAGCCTTTAACCGCTCTGCTACCGGGAATGACGCTGCAGGAGCTATGGAAAACCTTAAGAGTTTTCGAGCAGGCGTTAACCGCCATCTCGGCTATGGTGGTGCTGATTGGTCTGCTGGGTATGCTGACAATTATGCTTGCCAGTTTAAGGGAACGCCGTCGCGAAATGGCGGTCTTAAGAGCCGTGGGCGCAGGTCCGGGAACAATATTCGGCTTATTACTCAGTGAAGCCCTGCTACTTACCGTGGTCGGCGCTTTCTCTGGCTTACTCTTGCTATATGGCCTGCAATGGTCGTTGGCCGGCGTTATCCAGTCGCAGACAGGGTTAATCTTCACCAGCTCATGGCCCAGCATTAGTGAGTGGTGGCGCATAGTACTCGTGATTGGTGCAGGCTTTATGTTAAGTTTAATTCCCGCATGGCGTGCGTATCGCCAATCTCTTGCAGACGGACTTACGGTGAAAATATGAAGAAGTTATTTGCGGTTGCACTCTTAATGCTAACCCTTCCCGCATTCGCGGCTGCTGAAAAAATTGGCTGGAAGGATCTCATCCCTGAAGGATTTACTCCGCCTCCGGTCAAGCCTCAGTCATATTATGATGCCAATCCGGACGAAGACAAGCAGGTTAGCCTGGACGCGCCTGTAGTTGAATCTCTGGACGGCAAAAAAGTGCGGATTCCTGGCTACGTTGTGCAACTGGAAGGGAACGCTGATAACGTCACTGAATTTTTACTGGTTCCTTATTTTGGTGCGTGCATCCACGTTCCGCCACCACCGCCAAACCAAATTATTCACGTTGAATACCCGGAAGGTGTTCCCTACGAAAACACTTATGATGCTGTTTGGATAGAAGGCACCATTAAGGTAGAACGCAAAGAAGGTGACCTTGCGGTTGTAGGCTATCAGATGAAAGCCGATAGCGTAGAAGTCTATAACTAAGAATAACTCATTTGCTTTTGTAACAAGCAAATTAACTGGTCAGCGGGCATTGGTTTAGCAAAGAAAAAACCTTGCCCCTCAGTGCAGTCCAACCCTAAAAAGTAGTCCAGTTGCGACTGCTCCTCGATACCTTCAGCCAGCACTTTTAAACCTAAACGACGAGCCATGTCGACAATAGTCTCTATGATGATCTTGCCGCTCTTCTCATCTGAATTATTCACGAAGGTTTTGTCTATTTTAATTCGATCTAAGGGCAGCTTTTGTAAGTAACTGAGTGATGAAAAGCCGACACCAAAATCATCAATTGCCACCTGAATTCCTTGCTGCTTCAAACGCCTTAAAATGTCAGCAACCAGATCAGGGTCTTCCATCACAATACTTTCTGTAATTTCCAGCTCAATTCGCGTCGGATCGATTCCCCATTGTTCTATTTGCTTTTCTACCAGCTCAGGAAAGTCACGCTTTCGAAATTGTGGTACTGAAACATTTACCGCCACCCGAAGCTGGGGAAGACCAATTTCATCAAAGGCATTAATTTGACGACAGGCTTCTTCAATAACCCAGGAGCCTATTTCTACAATCAGCCCGGAGTATTCAGCCAAAGGAATGAACTCTGCAGGAGAAATAAAAGAACCGTCGCTTTGAGGCCAGCGCAGAAGTGCTTCTACACCTACAACTTTTTTTGTTTTCAGCTCAACTTGCGGCTGATACCAAACCTGCAGTTTTCTATTGGCAAAATCGGCGCGCAACCTACGAACCAAATGAAGCCGTCGTTGAGTGTCTTGTTCCATCGACGGCTCATAATAGTTATAACGGTCAAAGGAGTTATTTTTAGCATTTTTTAGAGCGATATAAACTTGCTTCAGCAACCCTTTGCCATTAACACTCTCAGGGTTTGTGGCTGAGGCAAAGCCACAAGTTACCCGCAATGGTATGTAGTGCTCGCCGGCTCTAAAAGGTAAGGCAAAAAGCTCACTGAAAGCATTAGGCGTGACAATATTCGCAGGACCGTAAACGCCGAATACGTCGGCAGAAATCCGCGAAACAAAGACTTTATCTCCAAGTTGGTCTGTCAGACGAAGCGCCACAGCACGCAACAATAAATTTCCGACATCCTGACCCAATCCATCGTTAACATCAGAGAAGTGGTCTATGTCGATGACAGCGATCATTTTGTCTTTGTCCGGTTTTTCAGACAGAACTTGAAGACACCGTGTAAACTCTGCCCGATTCGGGATGCCAGTTAAAGGATCAAGATACGCTGCAGTCCGCAGTTCTTCGAATAAATTCGCATTCTCGAAGCCGACCGCAATATTGGCTAAAAAGACTTCCAGCAACTCCTGGTCATACTCAGCGACAGCGTTTTTTGTTTCTATGTAGGCCGCCGCCTGATGCGCCTGGCCATCAATAAAGAAGACCGTAGCGGTGTCGGTATGAATATGACGTTGTTCATTCAGGCATTTTCTGACATTTTTCTCTATTTCGTCAGAGTTAAGAGTGGATAGGCTTTTATTAATACTATTCGCGAAATGTCCGGCAGCTCCGAGTACCAGAATATCATTATCTTTATGAGGCGCTCTGGCACCGACAATCCCTTCGGCGTTTAAGCCAAGCAAGGAAGCAATTTGCGTAACCACCCCTTCAGAAAAGTTAACAATGGAGTGTTTTTCCATTAAGTTGGAAGCCGAGTGAATGATTTTACGCAATCCCCGACGATTTTCATTAATGGTGCAAAGTTGCTGATACGAGCGGACAGCAGAAAATACAGTGGTTAAAAGACGGCTTCTTGTGAGTTCTGTTTTTGTTTTGTAGTCGTTAATATCATAGTTTTTTACAACGCTTTCTTCAGGAGCATAACCCGGTTGCCCTGTTCGCAGCACAATCCGGATCTCATCATTGCCTAACTGCTCCCTAATAGCCTGAGCCACTTTTAAACCGGCGTCATCGGTTTCCATCACAACATCAAGCAATACCATGGCGATGTCGTCATGTTCAGTCAGGCGATCAAGCGCTTCACTGCCACTATAAGCATGGAAGAACTCCAACTGGCGACCACTAATAATAACATCAGCAAGTGCCATTTTAGTGACCGCATGAATTTCCTGATCATCATCGACAATCAGAATTTTCCAGAAACCTTTACTGTACTCTGCCGGAGTTACTTCATCGTCGTCGTGAAGAAACAGTGGTTCATCTTGACTACTGACCATGCGTTGAGGCCATCCATTTATAAGAAGTTACAAACATATAACAATTTAGCTTATATGCTGAACGACCTGCAAGCTTTGAATGGTCTAATTAATCGATTAGAAGTGAACTTCGACTCCAACAAACGGGCCTTTAAAGGTCACATCTGAATAAATATCATCGACATCATCAAGCTCTATCACCGAATGGCGATAACCTGCATTAAGGCTTACATCGACAGCTAAGTTATCAACTAAACGATATTCGATGCCAATTTGCGCATCCTGAACTTTACTGTCTTTCGCGCTAAGCGCACTGGCATCAGCAAAGAAGGTCCAGTCGGTAGCTGGTATTCCAACTCGCGCTGCTACATAGGCTGTAGGCACAACAACGGAAAAGTCCTGGCGGCCAATAGTATCGCTGCCTAGCACCCACAAACTGCCGTCGAAATCCATAGCATTGACGCCAACATCAAATGAAACTAAATCATTATCGAAAATTTCGTAGTAAAAAATGTAATCTCTATGACTAAAGTCATTTTTTCCGTAATCGCTGGTAACTTCCAAACTATTTTCCCGTACTTTAATATTTGGAATAAATGGAACCGGGTGCTCTAATGCGATGTAGTAACTGCTTTGACTTTCATTCTCGAAATTAGGTTCTATTACGTTAGAAGCAAAAGCATACTCGCCTTCACTGTCGGCATCCCAGAATTGTCCACCGGCATAAACACCAAAAACTGTATCAGCCAGCGCACTGGCAGGAGCAACCGCTAATACAACGGCTAACGCTAATGTCTTTTTATACATAACTTTTCCTATTAGATGTCGAGTTCTCTATTTTTTAACTAGAAATTGAACGGTTTGTTTGGAGCCTGACTGAAAATGTAAGGTCAGAGAAAAGCTTTCTTTGGCTTCAAGCGGAGATTTCAAGCCAAATAACATAAAGTGATACCCTCCTGGCTGAAACTTAATTGTTTCACCTGGAGCAATAGAGAGTGATTTAACTTCTTCCATTTTCATCACGTCGCCCGACATTGTGTGTCGATGTATTTCAGCTACTTTAGTGACGTCTGAGCTGATACGGGTAATTTCGACAGGGGCATCCTTCAGATTTTTAAGTGTGGCATAAGCGGCGCCATTTTCGGTTCCAGGGATAGTCGCACGAGCCCAGGCATCGTCAATTTTTAATGTCTCGGCGGCGACTATAACCGGTAACAAACTCAATACAGCAATTATTGTTTTAAACATAGCCTAAGCCTTATTGGATTTAACTTAGGCTTTATATTACACGTGATTAACCCGTTCTAGAAACCTTTGGTTTGCGAAATATAAAGTAAAGAACCAGAACACAAAGAATCAGCGGCCAAAAGAAACCTATTCCACTGAGTATTAGCGCAATAAATGCTGCACCAGCGCCTAAGAGCACGCTACCGAATACCGTAACCACCACAAAAAATACCAGACCGACAAAAAATAAGCTGATCAATAAAGTAACCGACAACTCAATCACCGAGCCAAGAGCCATTCCGAAAACTGAAAATATCTCTTCAGCGAAAAAGAACAGGCCAATAACAGATAAAACTAATAACCAACCAAAGCTGCGATTCGACATGACAATAACTCCAATAGTGAGCAATTTAACTATACTTAGTCTTTTGATTACAACTACCATGCCAACTATTTATCTTATATATTTCAGTTAGTTAAAATTTAAAACCTTAACCTGAAATAAAAAAACCGCCAATAAATGGCGGTTTTTACTAATATTAGCTCTCGGAGACAATTAAAATTTATATTCAACTTCCGAGTAGAAATAGCCACCATTGAAGCCGATAGGCGAGTTAGTTAATGGGTACTTAAAAATACCATTAAACTGATTTCCTTCTGAGCGCTCGTCAGGATACTCGTTGAACAGGTTCTGCGCTCCCACTCTCACAGCCAGAGCATCGTTCCACTGATAATTAACGGTGACGTCTGTTATCCAGTTAGGACCGTACGTCTCGGTTCCACTGCTGTAACCAATGGCGTAGTTACCAAAATAACTGAACTGGACATTACTGGTCCATTTGCCCTTAGTATGGGTTAAACCAATTGACCCTGAATGATCAGGTGTGGAGCGCGTCATACGTATTTGCTCATCACTATCAAACAGAACATCGTCCAGCCCATCTAATAATTGCGGCAGGTTAATAGAGTCAATGTCCGTAGTATTATAACCATAAGCTAACTGCGCTTTAAGGTCGCCGTAGCCGCCAATACCGAAGGTTTTACTGGCTACAATATCTAGCCCTTTGGTTGTCGTATCAACAGCATTAAGGAAAAACCGCGCGTTTTCCGCCGCTGTACCGGCAAGTGCTTCTTCAACAGCCGGAGAATCACCAGGGGCAACATCGCCGGATAAAATTATCCGATCCTCAATTTCGATTTGGAATGCGTCAATGGTGATTGCCAGACCATCATAACCATTCCAGACCATACCCAGGCTAACGCTTTCAGATTCTTCCGGTTGAAGAGCACCAATACCCAGAGCCTGAGTTACCGGACTAATATTATTAAAGGTTCCTGACTGTTCAGGTTCCAGTCCGTTGCCACGATCAACAAACAGGGTAGAGATATTGCTAAAGTACAATTGTTGTACGCTAGGTGCTCTGAAACCTGTATTAATGGCACCACGTACCGCAACTCTGTCGGTTAAATCATAACGACCGGAAAGCTTCCAACTGGTGTTATTGCCAAAGTCTGAGTAATCTTCATATCGAACCGCAGCGCCCCACATAAAGTCGGTTGTGAGCTGATTTTCAGCTTCAACATAAACACCCACATTATCGCGCGACTCATCTACTTCGGAATCAGGAGAAAATCCAGTGAAGCCCTGACTGCCACCGGGTCTATCTTCGTAGCCACCATTAATGTAAGAAGCTTCTTCACCGGCAATAACTTCATAAGAGTTTTCGCGGTAACTAATACCCATAGCCAGAGAAATTTCTGAGTTATTCGCAAATGGGATAAAGCGTTGGGCGTCTAAGGTAACGTTGGATTCACTATTTTCCAGCGTACCTGCATCAAATGAAGTTGGTGTAAGTTCCGGACCTAAAGACGCATTTAATGAGTTCTCAACGTTATACTGAAACTTACTGAAGCCATAGCCACCGCTAAAATCTAACGTCCATTCGCCGACTAACCATTCGTAGCCAGCATAAATTGAGTGATCATTAACGTCAGGGGCTAAAATAGGTAAAAAGCCGTCCGGATACAATTCAGTTAATGTATTACTTTGAAGAGCCCGACGATAAAACGCACCTGATTCAGAAGTGCGATCACTGATCCCACCGAACGCATAAAAATTGCCTTCACCTATAGCGATGTCCATGTTCGCAAACAACGAAGCATTTTCGTATTCTGCGTCACCAACATGAAAGCTCTGTCTGTCAAAGGTCTCTTCTCTTGGATCGGGATCGCCATTTGGTAGTTCTGGATACTGTTGGCGCGGATCGGGGCCAGCACGATTGGTTCTGTTTTTATGATGCAACTCGCCAGACAGAGTTAGTGCACCGTCGCTTCCAATAGCAAACCCGGAGCTGGCAGAAAGTTTCCATTGCTCGCCATCACCTTTATAGGTTTGGCCACCTTGTATACTGGCATTGCCGCCACTGGCATTGTCTTTCAAAACGATATTGATAACACCAGCGATAGCATCTGAACCGTATAAAGCCGCGGCGCCGTCCCGCAAGACTTCAATACGTTTTATTGCCGCCATAGGAATAGCATTCAAATCCACGTTTGAACTGCCTCTTCCTGTTGTTCCGCTTAAATGAACTAAGGCTGACTTGTGACGTCTTTTACCGTTAATGAGTACTAATGTGTGATCCGGAGACAGGCCTCTTAAAGAAGCCGGACGAACTGCATCTGTGCCGTCTGTAACCGATGATGATGGAAAATTAAAGCTAGGTACCGCGTACTGAAGAGCTTTAGCGGTTTCAGTAATTCCTGTCGCGGCTAAGTCCTCTCCACTAATGATGTCCACTGGTGCAGCGCCGTCTGTTGCCGTTCTCATCGATAATCGGGAACCTACAACCTGAATCACTTCTTCTACGTCTTGCGCAGAATCTTGTTGCGCTGACGCAACTGGCGTAATGAAAAATGAGCTCGCCAAAGCAAGCGTAATAGCATTGAAACGTTTCATACTGCTCTCCCTATAATTATTACAGTGAATATAGCAGTAAATTGACAGTTTGGTTCAGTCTGGAAAGCAATTAGGTATAAGCAAACGTTATAGTAGCCTGATGCTCTTGCATCAGGTGGGGTGGTAAAGGAGTAAAGCCTCAGGGAGCTCACCTGACGTGAACGTCATATATGGTCCCCTCCCGTTTTGCAACGGCAACTCGTGGTAAATGTCGGGGCGCTCGCATATATACGGCCTGTTTATGGTGCGCGCTTTGCGCACCTGGCCTGGATGAACTCCGCACGACAACTGGCTTATCAGGCTAACGTACTTTATGTACGGACGTTCAACAGTCTCAGTTGTCGTCGGTTTACCCTATTTTACCATCCTGTTGACGTTTGCAACTCCCGGAAGGAATGAACCTTCGCTGTGCTCTTTTACTGAATGCTGTTAAGCAGCAGTCATCCGGTAATCTTCTTTATTCTTTAACATCGCCCAGATTATCCGGGCGTGCTTGTTAGCCAGTGCCACCGCTGCAACGTTGTTGCCTCTGCGTTTAGCGACATCCTGTGCCCAGAGGCTCAGCCTGTCGTGGCGCTGTTGTGCCACCCGCAGTGCCGAGCGGGCGCCATGCACCAGCAGTGTCCTGAGTTTGGTGTTCCCTTTTTTGGTAATACCGCCTAAACGGTCTTTACCGCCACTGCTGTTTTGCCGTGGTACCAGTCCCAGGTATTCCGACAGGTTGCGGCCGCGTTTAAATTCACTCACATCACCTATCAGTGCCAGCAGCGAGGTCGCTGTTATCGGTCCGATACCCGGCAGGGTCATCAGCCGCTGACTGTCTTCATTCCTTTCGGCCTGTGTCGCTAAGTGCTTATCCAGCGCTTTAACTTCTTCATCCACCGCTCGCAGCATCTGATAGAGCCGGTTGATGAGGTCCCGTGACTGAAGCGTCAGCGCATTGCTGTCGTCTTCCAGTACCTCCGGTACTCTCTGTAATATCGTACCGACTCGCTTCGGTAAAAGAATGCCGTATTCGGCCAGTTGCCCCCGCAACCTATTCGAGAACTGCGTTCTCGTCTGCACGAAGCCTTCCCGCTGATTGACCATCAATGCTAAGTCCTGCTGCTCAATGCTTTTCAGCCTGACCGTCTGACGGTTGGGTCGTGATGCCGCCTCGGCTATTGCCCGGGCGTCATTCGCATCGTTCTTCTCACCCTGCAGGTACGCTTTGACGAAACGCGGTGGCAACGCCACCGTTTTATAACCCAGCTTTTCACATTCGCGGCGCCAGTAATGACTCATGCCGCAGGACTCAACCGCTACTTCACAGTCATCCGTACGGCTCAGCGTCGCCAGCTTCGCTAACACTTTATTGCTGCGCAGTTTTTTATTAAAAACTTCCTGCTCATTTTCATCCAGCGCCAAAACCTGAATAAAATCCTTTGCCAAATCCAGGGCAATTCTGTTTACAATAGCCATTGGTCCTCTCCACTCTGTTCTATAGAAGCTTGAACCTCTATATTGGCACATTGCGATGCCGCTTAGGAGGGAGGGGACCATCTCATCAGGCTACCCAGCAGGCATAAAAAAACCCCAGCCGATTGGGCTGGGGTTATTTATTTGTAGTCTGGCGGTGACCTACTCTCGCATGGGGAGACCCCACACTACCATCGGCGCTGGTGTGTTTCACTTCTGAGTTCGGAATGGATTCAGGTGGTGCCACACCGCTATGGCCGCCAGACATAAACTGTCACAACATGTAAAAACTGACTGCTTTTTTAAGTAAAAGCCACTCTGTTGAATTCACTATCTCACCTGATGTGAACATCAGGCTACTTATTCGGTAAAGTCGCTCGCTTGTGCGTAACGTCCCAAACACCTTGGGTGTTGTATGGTTAAGTCTCACGGGCAATTAGTACGGGTTAGCTCAACGCATTACTACGCTTCCACACCCCGCCTATCAACGTTGTAGTCTCCAACAACCCTTCAGAGCACTCTAAGTGCTAGTGACAGCTTATCTTGAGGCTCGCTTCCCGCTTAGATGCTTTCAGCGGTTATCGATTCCGAACGTAGCTACCGGGCAATGCCACTGGCGTGACAACCCGAACACCAGAGGTTCGTCCACTCCGGTCCTCTCGTACTAGGAGCAGCTCCTCTCAACTCTCAAACGCCCACGGCAGATAGGGACCGAACTGTCTCACGACGTTCTAAACCCAGCTCGCGTACCACTTTAAATGGCGAACAGCCATACCCTTGGGACCGACTTCAGCCCCAGGATGTGATGAGCCGACATCGAGGTGCCAAACACCGCCGTCGATATGAACTCTTGGGCGGTATCAGCCTGTTATCCCCGGAGTACCTTTTATCCGTTGAGCGATGGCCCTTCCATTCAGAACCACCGGATCACTATGACCTACTTTCGTATCTGCTCGACGTGTCTGTCTCGCAGTTAAGCTGGCTTCTGCCATTGCACTAACCGTACGATGTCCGACCGTACTTAGCCAACCTTCGTGCTCCTCCGTTACTCTTTGGGAGGAGACCGCCCCAGTCAAACTACCCACCAGGCACTGTCCACAACCCCGATAAGGGGCCTATGTTAGAACATCAAACATACAAGGGTGGTATTTCAAGGATGGCTCCACGTCAACTAGCGCCAACGCTTCAAAGCCTCCCACCTATCCTACACATGTAGGTTCAATGTTCAGTGCCAAGCTGTAGTAAAGGTTCACGGGGTCTTTCCGTCTAGCCGCGGGTACACAGCATCTTCACTGCGATTTCAATTTCACTGAGTCTCGGGTGGAGACAGCGTGGCCATGGTTACACCATTCGTGCAGGTCGGAACTTACCCGACAAGGAATTTCGCTACCTTAGGACCGTTATAGTTACGGCCGCCGTTTACCGGGGCTTCGATCAAGAGCTTCGTCCGAAAACTAACCCCATCAATTAACCTTCCGGCACCGGGCAGGTGTCACACCGTATACGTCCACTTTCGTGTTAGCACAGTGCTGTGTTTTTAATAAACAGTCCCAGCCACCTGGTCACTGCGACCACCAGCAGCTCATGACGCGAAGTCAATCACCACCAGTGGCGTACCTTCTCCCGAAGTTACGGTACTATTTTGCCTAGTTCCTTCACCCGAGTTCTCTCAAGCGCCTTAGTATTCTCTACCTGACCACCTGTGTCGGTTTGGGGTACGGTCAATGTTCATCTGAAGCTTAGAGGCTTTTCCCGGAAGCATGGCATCAATGACTTCGCACCCGTGGGTACTCGTCTCGTGTCTCGGCCTTAAGGACCCGGATTTACCTAAGTCCTCAGCCTACGCACTTTCACCGGGACTACCAACGCCCGGCTCACCTAGCCTTCTCCGTCCCCCCATCGCAATGAACATCGGTACAGGAATATTGACCTGTTTTCCATCGACTACGCGTTTCCGCCTCGCCTTAGGGGCCGACTTACCCTACCCTGATTAGCATGGGATAGGAAACCTTGGTCTTCCGGCGTGGGAGTTTTTCACTCCCATTATCGTTACTCATGTCAGCATTCGCACTTCTGATATGTCCAGCAGTCCTCTCGAACCACCTTCGCCCACTTACAGAACGCTCCCCTACCCCGCATACCTAAGTATGCAGCCGCAGCTTCGGTGTATGGCTTAGCCCCGTTACATCTTCCGCGCAGGCCGACTCGACTAGTGAGCTATTACGCTTTCTTTAAAGGATGGCTGCTTCTAAGCCAACCTCCTAGCTGTCTCTGCCTTCCCACATCGTTTCCCACTGAGCCATAACTTCGGGACCTTAGCTGGCGGTCTGGGTTGTTTCCCTCTTCACGACGGACGTTAGCACCCGCCGTGTGTCTCCCGGATAGTACTCATTGGTATTCGGAGTTTGCATGGGGTTGGTAAGTCGGGATGACCCCCTAGCCCAAACAGTGCTCTACCCCCAATGGTATTCGTCCGAGGCTCTACCTAAATAGATTTCGGGGAGAACCAGCTATCTCCGGGCTTGATTAGCCTTTCACTCCTAGCCACAAGTCATCCCCTCATTTTTCAACATAAGTGGGTTCGGTCCTCCAATTGATGTTACTCAATCTTCAACCTGCTCATGGTTAGATCGCCCGGTTTCGGGTCTATACCCTGCAACTCAACGCCCAGTTAAGACTCGGTTTCCCTACGGCTTCCCTATACGGTTAACCTTGCTACAGAATATAAGTCGCTGACCCATTATACAAAAGGTACGCAGTCACGGGACGAACCCGCTCCTACTGCTTGTACGTACACGGTTTCAGGTTCTGTTTCACTCCCCTCGCCGGGGTTCTTTTCGCCTTTCCCTCACGGTACTGGTTCACTATCGGTCAGTTGGGAGTATTTAGCCTTGGAGGATGGTCCCCCCATATTCAGTCAGGATATCACGTGTCCCGACCTACTCGGATTTCACTTATCATGCACCTTCACATACCGGGCTCTCACCGTCTGTGGCTCCGCTTCCCATCGGATTCTGTTAGCACAAGTTAAGCTTAAGGGCTGCTTCCCGTTCGCTCGCCGCTACTGGGGAAATCTCGGTTGATTTCTTTTCCTCCGGGTACTTAGATGTTTCAGTTCTCCGGGTTCGCTTCCTGGCACCTATTGATTCAGTGCCGGATACTCTGTGAACAGAGTGGGTTTCCCCATTCGGAAATCCATGACTCAAGTGCCTCTTACTGGCTTATCATGGCTTATCGCAAGTTAGTACGTCCTTCATCGCCTCCAACTGCCTAGGCATCCACCGTGTACGCTTAGTCACTTAACCATACAACCCGAAGGTGTCTGGCATACGTGACCAAGATTGTTTGTTCTCGCTGTACACAAGTTCGATACGCCTCTACCAAATCAGTTTGTTCAAGTAGAGTGGCATTTCTTACTTCTAATATTACAATCAGCTTTTCATGTTGTTAAAGAGCACGTAACACTGAGTTACCGGTAAATATTCTTGTTTAAGAACACTTAACGCTAACGGTTACGAAGAGAAGAAATGGTGGAGCCAAGCGGGATCGAACCGCTGACCTCCTGCGTGCAAGGCAGGCGCTCTCCCAGCTGAGCTATGGCCCCAGAATGCTTGCCTGAAGCTTCGATAGCGGCGTTGCGCGATTCGTTCAATCAGTCACATACCATCGAGGTATGCTCCTTCAATCATTCAACGTGCGCCTTGCTCTCAAAGCTTCATGCTGCGCGTGCTGACATCGGGGAAAACCCTCTTCTCAACATCGCGGCAGCCCTGACAAGGGAATTTCAAGGTTAGGCAAGGCGAGAGGGTGCAAAGCATACATCAGTATGCGAGTACCCGAACAACGCAGCATAACCGCAGAAATGGTGGGTCTGGGCAGACTTGAACTGCCGACCTCACCCTTATCAGGGGTGCGCTCTAACCAGCTGAGCTACAGACCCAGTTTTCTTCTCTGTCTATATCAAGCCTGCAAACTGTGTGGACACTTACTCACACGGATGTGAGGTAGACAAAAAATGCAGGACGCAATTTTTTGTGTACACAAAAGATAAGCTGTTTTGTAAGGAGGTGATCCAGCCGCAGGTTCCCCTACGGCTACCTTGTTACGACTTCACCCCAGTCATGAACCACACCGTGGTGATCGTTCTCCCGAAGGTTAAACTAACCACTTCTGGTGCAGCCCACTCCCATGGTGTGACGGGCGGTGTGTACAAGGCCCGGGAACGTATTCACCGTGGCATTCTGATCCACGATTACTAGCGATTCCGACTTCACGGAGTCGAGTTGCAGACTCCGATCCGGACTACGACGCACTTTATGAGATTCGCTAACCATCGCTGGCTTGCTGCCCTTTGTATGCGCCATTGTAGCACGTGTGTAGCCCATCCCGTAAGGGCCATGATGACTTGACGTCGTCCCCACCTTCCTCCGGTTTATCACCGGCAGTCTCCCCAGAGTTCCCACCTTTACGTGCTGGCAACTAAGGATAAGGGTTGCGCTCGTTGCGGGACTTAACCCAACATCTCACAACACGAGCTGACGACAGCCATGCAGCACCTGTCTCAGTGTTCCCGAAGGCACTAATTCATCTCTGAAAAATTCACTGGATGTCAAGGGATGGTAAGGTTCTTCGCGTTGCATCGAATTAAACCACATGCTCCACCGCTTGTGCGGGCCCCCGTCAATTCATTTGAGTTTTAACCTTGCGGCCGTACTCCCCAGGCGGTCAACTTAGTGCGTTAGCTGCGTTACTCACGTCTTAATGACACGAACAACTAGTTGACATCGTTTACGGCGTGGACTACCAGGGTATCTAATCCTGTTTGCTCCCCACGCTTTCGTACCTCAGCGTCAGTCTCTGACCAGGTGGCCGCCTTCGCCACCGGTATTCCTTCCAATATCTACGCATTTCACCGCTACACTGGAAATTCTACCACCCTCTTCAGGACTCTAGCATGCCAGTTCAAAATGCAATTCCCAGGTTGAGCCCGGGGCTTTCACATCTTGCTTAACACGCCGCCTACGTACGCTTTACGCCCAGTAATTCCGATTAACGCTTGCACCCTCCGTATTACCGCGGCTGCTGGCACGGAGTTAGCCGGTGCTTCTTCTGCGACTAACGTCAATGTGCTGCGCTATTAACACAACACCCTTCCTCGTCGCTGAAAGTGCTTTACAACCCGAAGGCCTTCTTCACACACGCGGCATGGCTGCATCAGGGTTTCCCCCATTGTGCAATATTCCCCACTGCTGCCTCCCGTAGGAGTCTGGGCCGTGTCTCAGTCCCAGTGTGGCTGATCATCCTCTCAGAACAGCTAGGGATCGTCGCCTTGGTGAGCCTTTACCCCACCAACTAGCTAATCCCGCTTGGGCTCATCTTTAGGTGTGAGGCCCGAAGGTCCCCCACTTTGGTCCGTAGACATTATGCGGTATTAGCCACAGTTTCCCGTGGTTGTCCCCCGCCTAAAGGCAAATTCCCAAGTATTACTCACCCGTCCGCCGCTCGTCAGCAGAGAAGCAAGCTTCTCTCTGTTACCGCTCGACTTGCATGTGTTAGGCCTGCCGCCAGCGTTCAATCTGAGCCATGATCAAACTCTTCAATTAAAAGTAGTTCAATCAACTCAATGAATTACGCGTTTTTGCTTGGCTTCTTTCGAAACCTTGCTGAACACTCATTCAAAAGTTGCAATACAAATATTTCGTTTTGCTTAACTTCTGCAAGTGCCCACACAGTTTGCTTGGCTTGATATAATTGTTAAAGAGCGTTTCTCAGCAACCTTGGCTGCGAGAGGTGCGTATTCTACACACCGTGTGTTTTCCGTCAATACTTTTTTGAAAAAAGATTTTTTAGAAAACTTAGGTTTTCGGCGGCTTCGTTGCCTGCCTTGAACGTGGAGCGCATTTTAGAGATTTAACTCGTCCCGTCAAGCGCTTTTAGCACCTTTCTAACTGTTTTTTTACTGACTGCGTAAAGTTTCAGCAAATGTGATCAAATCCAACATAAATAAAGGGCGTTGGCACATAAAGGCATTGATGCGTAAAATAGAAGCCTGACTAATTACTGGCAAATATGGCGTAACCTCATAATGACTTACAAACGAATCGATACATCTGAATACCCACAACAACTCGCACAGAAGGCAGACCGGGTTAGAGAGATGTTTCGTCCTTTTCACCTTAATGAAGTGGAAGTGTTTGAATCGCCCGCCAGTCACTACAGAATGCGTGCTGAGTTTCGAGTTTGGCACGAAGGCGATGACTTATACTACATTATGTTTAACCCTGAGACGCGTGAAAAAATCCGCATGAATGAATTCATACCAGGGAGCCTGCTTATTAATGAACTAATGAAAGAGCTTATTAGTTTATTAAAGCCGAATGATGTTTTACGTCGCAAACTGTTTCAAGTGGATTTCCTGACTACCACCACCGGTGAAGCCATTATCTCTTTACTCTATCATCGCCCTTTAGATGACCAATGGGAACAGGAAGCCATCCAACTTCGCGAAGCGCTGACCTCTATAGCTAAGGTTGAAGTTATAGGAAGAGCTCGTAAGCAAAAACGCGTGTTATATAAAGAAAGCGTCACTGAAGAAGTTAAGGTTGATGGAAAAAGCTATCTGTCTCTACAAACCGAGAACAGCTTCACTCAGCCAAATGCCATTATTAATCAGCAAATGATCAGTTGGGCTAAACGCCACGCGGGCAACAATTCGCATGACTTATTAGAGCTCTACTGCGGCAACGGCAATTTTACCTTACCGCTGGCTGAGAACTTTAATCGCGTTTTAGCTACTGAAATTAGCAAAAGTTCTGTTGCGGCGGCTCGCGAGAACGCAGAATTGAACAATATTAAAAATGTCACCGTTGTTCGTATGTCTGCCGAGGAGTTTAGTGCAGCGTTAAGTGGAGAGCTGGAATCTAAACGAGCGGCTGATGCTGAGATTCACAGTTTTGATTGTCAAACCGTATTGGTTGATCCACCCAGAGCGGGTTTAGATAAAGACACGTTGAAGCTGGTGTCTCAGTATCAAAGAATAATTTATATTTCCTGTAACCCGGAAACTTTGACAGAGAACATTCATGATTTATCCAGTAGCCATAAAGTGACTGCAGCGGCAATGTTCGATCAGTTTCCCTACACAGACCACATTGAAACGGGCGTTGTTCTGGAAAGGAAGAGTTAACCTTGAACGGGCTCTTCAGCCACCGAGGAAAAATTAAGCTTGCGGCTTAAGCGAAGGTTCGAGACATGGGCATAAATAATGAGACCGGCACCAAATAGAATAATGACAGGTTCACCCCAGTGTCCCAGAATATCGCGTTGAGAATAGATAAATGCTCCTAGCAGTAACAATGACAGCAGGTGCCATTTACCGTGCTTCCGCGCACCACTAATAAGAGATAATAGCCCGATAACAACACTGAAGCCTAAAATGGTGTTTTCCAATAGGTCTTCGCCGATAAAGGCTAAACCCGCCATAGCGAGCAACGGCAGAATAACAGGCAGCAATAAGCAATGAATCGCACACAAAGTGGTGACCCAAATTCCTGCTTTATCCAAATTTTTGGATGCTGTTGCTGACATACTAGAAACGACCTTCTGCATAAACCTAAGCTGTAATATTATAACATACGAAAAGAATAGCCAAGGGAGATCAGAAAAAATTGTTTTCTCAGGCGATACTGATCAAGCAGTTTGAATAGAAAAAGGCAGCACTTCGGTTATTGATTTCGCCCCACAGGCAATCATTAGCAGCCGATCGAACCCTAGTGCTACGCCGGAACACGCGGGGAATCCCGACTCTAACGCCGCCAATAAACGAGTATCTTCGGGTTGTGTGGGCAAATTCAGCTGTTTACGTCGTTGATTATCCTGGTCAAAACGCAGGCGTTGCTCAGCTGGATCAGCAAGCTCATTATAACCATTGGCCAATTCCACTCCCTGATAATAAAACTCAAATCTTCTGGAGACACGCGGATTATGCTGGTCAATTTTGGCCAAAGCAGCTTGCGACTTTGGAAACTCGGTGATGCAAATCGGTATCTCCGCAGGAAACTGGCCTTCTATTAATTCCGAAAATGCCACTTGAAGAATGGTATTTTCATCGTCTTCTTTTGACATCCAGTCCGTTAAAGCGGGTTGTTCAATAAGCTCTTGTCTGATGTTTTCAACACCGCAAGTCGTCAAAGGGTCTTCGCCAAGGTAATCAAGAAAACACTGCTGGTAGGTGATGACTTTAGTTTCCGGCGCGTCACAGACTTCAGTCAGCAGCTCTGAAACTTCAGCAATTAGCTGAATATCGTCGTACCCAACCCGGTACCACTCAAGTAAAGTAAATTCCGGATTATGGAAGCGCCCTATTTCGTCATCGCGCACCACATGGCTCAATTGATAAATATCTTTTCCATAGGCTGCAAGAATTCGCTTCATGGCGTATTCGGGAGAGGTCTGCAAATAGAGTGTTCTATTTCCTGAAGCCAGCGGATACTTGAATTCCGTGGTGAGATTATTCAGATGACAATCGGTTACCCCAAACTGGGACAACAAATGCGTATCGACTTCGGTTACCTTCCTTTCATAAAAAAACTGGCGGACTTGTCGCATGAAATCAGCGCGTTTAACAAGCACTGACCAATCTGCTGCTGGCCGCCAGTCGGTCGTCATATCTATTTACTTTTGAACGCGGGAAACGTATTCGCCCGAGCGAGTATCAACTTTGATCACTTCGCCAATTTGTACGAATAACGGAACACGAACAACCGCGCCAGTGCTCAGTGTGGCAGGTTTACCGCCAGTACCGGCAGTATCACCTTTAAGTCCGGGGTCAGTTTCAGTAATTTCCAATTCAACAAAGTTTGGCGGCTGCACATTAATTGGCTTCCCTTCCCACAGAGTCAAAGTACAAACATCTTGTTCGACAAGCCATTTCTCCGCTTCGCCTACCGCTTTCTCGTCGGCAGGAACTTGTTCAAAGGTTTCGTTATTCATAAAGTGCCAGAATTCACCATCGTTATAAAGATAAGACAGTTCCAACTCAATAACATCAGCGCCTTCAACGGATTCGCCCGACTTGAAGGTTTTCTCAACCACTTTACCGCTGATTAATTTGCGAATTTTAACGCGGTTAAAGGCCTGACCTTTACCGGGCTTAACCATTTCATTTTCAACGATCGAGCATGGCTCGCCGTCCTGCATGATTTTTAAACCACCTTTAAATTCACTCGTACTATAATTCGCCATAACAAGACTTTCCTTTGTAAATGCCTGATCATTTGCGCGCAATAATAAAACAAATAGCGACTTTTTTCAGGTAAAATATGGAGTATTTGCAGCAGTCGCGGAGGCGTAGTGCCTGAGCCAGCGTATCCTATCTCTATAAATGATCGTCCTGACTGGCAGTTTGAGCTGAAACAAGCCTATACCCAGCCAGAAGAACTGCTACGCGCACTCAAACTCGATCCCGCATTATTTAGTGAGGATATCAAAGCCCGTAAGCTCTTTGCTATGCGCGTGCCAAAGCCTTTTGTTGCGCAAATGCAAGTCGGAGACTCTAACGATCCATTATTACGTCAGGTGCTCCCTTTGCACAACGAGTTTGAGTCGGAGCCCGGTTACAGCACCGACCCTCTGCAAGAACAGCAAGGCCCCGTAAATGGTCTTCTGCACAAGTATAAAAGCCGAGTATTGTTGATACTGCAAGGCGGTTGCGCAGTCAATTGCCGTTATTGCTTTCGGCGTCACTTTCCTTACGACGAATTAACTTTCAGCAAACGCCAACTAACGGAGACACTGGAGTACATCCGACAACACCCGGAAATTAATGAGGTGATTCTGAGCGGCGGCGACCCTCTAATGGCAAAGGACGAGCGGCTTAAAGGGTTGATTAACGAATTTGAATTATTGCCCCAACTCACCCGTTTACGTATTCATAGCCGGTTGCCAGTCGTGATACCCTCCCGCCTGACGCATAAGCTTAAAGAAGTGCTCAGCAACAGTCGTTTGCAAAGCGTCTTAGTGCTTCATGCGAATCATGCAAATGAGATTTCTCCTGAGTTAGCCGGGGCACTCGATGACTGGCACCACGCGGGTATCCATTTACTGAACCAGAGCGTCTTGCTCAGCGGAGTAAATGATAATTTAACCGCGCTTATTGAGCTTAGTGAAAAGTTATTTAGTGCCCGGGTTATGCCCTACTATTTGCACCAGCTGGACAAAGTTGAAGGCGCCAGCCATTTCGCGGTTAGTGACGAGAAGGCGCAAGCCTTGTGGCAAAAAATGACTCATGAATTACCTGGGTTTCTGGTTCCTCGCCTGGTCAGAGAGGAAGCTGGTGAACTCAGTAAAACCGCTATCATGCCGGACGGCACTAATACATTAACAGAGGAAAAACTATGAGCGATAACCTGGAAAGTGTAGAAAGCAAACTGCAGGATCATCTTCAGCAACTGTATCGTCAAGTTATTGATGCAGACCAGTACCTTGACGATCTGCGTCAACAAGGCAAAGCCAAGTTCCAGGGCGTTTTCGCCGAGCAAACGGTATTTGAAAGCACAGGCAACCGTTTTCAGCCCTACCTTAATGAAATTGCTGCCAACTTTGAAAAATGGCAGCAGGACAAAGAAAACGAGCAGCAGTTGCAGTTACTGGTACAACAATTACAGTTGATGACTGAAACTCTCGCTCGTCTTAAAGCTATTCGTCAGGCTGGTTAACAAAGGTTTCTTCGAACCACTGAGTCAGCATCTGCTTTTCAAAATATAAGTCATCCCGTCTCATCCTTGATGCCAGGCTGTCGTAATTAAACCCCATATTTTTTACGTGAGCCTGGCCTTCCTTTACAGCTTCTCCTGAGTTACTCATTAAACGATAATCAAATTCCATTCTAGGGAAGTCAATTTCCCGAACAATGCGCACGTAATTTGAACTCGAGCGTCCAAATGTCGGTTCAACCCGGCCGGTTAAATCAACGTCTGTTACGGTAATTTCCAGCTTCTGATCTTCAGGAAGCTTTGCCGCCAACTCCTGAAAATGCTCAGTCAGCTTATCCATCACCTTTTTCTGGTACCGATCACGTAAGCCATCGGCCGGTCGAATATCTGTGTAACTATCAACATCTTTCCAGGAAACTTCAGCCGTACCAGCATATGCTGTAAAGCTACAGGCTAATAACGCCGCTCCCACTATACCTTGAACACGCATGCTATCTTCCTCCCATACAATCGCCAAGGGTGTCATCTCTAGGTTAGAACACAAATAATGAAAAAAATTCCATAAAAAAAGGGGAGCCATCAAGGCTCCCCTTTTCAAAAGTGCGTTGGGAGGCTTACATCATGCCGCCCATACCGCCCATTCCACCCATGTCGCCGCCAGGCATGCCGCCTGCGTTGTCATCTTGTGGGATGTCAGCAATCATTGCTTCGGTGGTGATCATCAGTGCGCCAACAGATGCCGCGAACTGAAGTGCCGAACGGGTTACTTTGGTTGGATCCAGAATACCCATTTCCAGCATATCGCCGTAAGTGTCGTTACCGGCATTGTAACCATAGTTACCTTCGCCAGCACGTACGTTGTTAGCAACCACAGAACCTTCGGCGCCAGCGTTCATTGCGATTTGACGCAACGGCGCTTCCATCGCACGCAGGGCTAAACGGATACCAACGTTCTGTTCTTCGTTGTCACCACGCAGTTCTGCCAGTTTGCTCGCAGCGCGAACCAAAGCAACACCACCACCAGGTACCACGCCTTCTTCAACAGCTGCACGAGTTGCATGCAACGCATCTTCAACGCGCGCTTTTTTCTCTTTCATTTCCATTTCAGTAGCAGCGCCGACTTTAATCACCGCAACACCGCCAGCTAACTTAGCCAGACGCTCTTGCAGTTTTTCACGGTCATAGTCAGACGTAGTGTCTTCCATCTGCTGCTTGATTTGGTTAACACGACCGTCGATAGCGGTATCGTCGCCATTACCGTCAACAACAGTGGTGTTGTCTTTAGTAATCACAACGCGCTTCGCAGTACCTAAGTCTTCCAGCTGCGTTTTTTCCAGCTCCATACCAATTTCTTCAGAAACCACAGTACCGCCAGTCAGAACAGCAATGTCCTGCAGCATAGCTTTACGACGGTCGCCAAAGCCTGGTGCTTTAACCGCAGCAACTTTAACGATGCCACGCATATTGTTCACAACCAGAGTTGCCAGCGCTTCGCCTTCAACGTCTTCAGCAATAATCAGCAGAGGTTTACCGGCTTTAGAAACACCTTCTAATACCGGCAGTAACTCGCGGATATTAGAGATTTTCTTATCAATCAGAAGAATGAACGGATTGTCTAATTCAACCGAACCACTTTCCTGGTTGTTAATGAAGTAAGGAGACAAGTAACCACGGTCGAACTGCATACCTTCAACAACGTCCAGCTCGTCAGTCAGTGCCTGACCTTCTTCAACGGTGATAACACCTTCCTGGCCTACTTTGTCCATTGCCTGAGCAATGATTTCGCCAATAGTGTGATCAGCGTTTGCAGAAATAGTCGCTACCTGAGCAATGGCTTTGCTGTCGGCACAAGGCTGAGAAATTTTCTTCAGCTCTTCAACTGCAGCGATAACCGCTTTGTCGATACCGCGCTTAAGATCCATCGGGTTCATGCCTGCGGCTACTGACTTCAAGCCTTCGTTAACAATGGCTTGAGCCAGAACGGTTGCGGTTGTTGTACCGTCACCCGCTTCGTCATTTGCTTTAGACGCCACTTCTTTAACCATCTGCGCGCCCATGTTCTCGAACTTATCTTCCAGCTCGATTTCTTTCGCAACAGACACACCGTCTTTGGTGATAACAGGAGAACCGTAAGACTTATCTAATACAACGTTGCGACCTTTTGGACCCAGCGTCACTTTTACTGAATCAGCAAGAATGTTAACGCCTTTCAGCATTTTTTGACGTGCTGTGTTACCAAATTTGACTTCTTTAGCTGCCATTTTTGCTTTCCTCTTAAATTCGTTTAGTCGGTTGTGCTAGTAAGCGTTTCTGACGTCTTATTCTTCAACAGCCAGAATGTCGCTTTCGCTCATGATTAAGTACTCTTCACCGTCAATTTTCTCGGTTTTAACACCGTAGCCTTCATTGAACAGCACTTTGTCACCAGCTTTTACGTCTAGTGCACGTACCTCACCGTTATCCAGAATGCGGCCTTTGCCTACTGCTACGATTTCACCGCGAGTAGATTTTTCTGCCGCAGAACCAGTCAGAACAATGCCGCCAGCCGATTTCGCTTCGACTTCGGTGCGCTTAATAATGACTCGATCGTGTAAAGGACGAAGTTTCATTGTTGATAACTCCTCAACCTATTGTTGTTAGTGGTTAATACCCCTAAGGGGCGGATAAAAATGTGTGTGCACATTAAATGGGGGAGGAATTTTTGTTATCAAGGGGGAAGCTCAAAAATTTTTATGCTAATTTGCAAAACTGACAGGCGCTATAGGGAGGTTCTATGACTCAGCAACCACAATTAATTTTATGCACCACAGACAGTTCTGACTCGGCTAAACAGCTGGCGCGTTCTCTACTCGAAAAAAAGCTAGTGGCCTGCGTCAACATAGTGCCTAATATGACCTCTATTTACTCCTGGCAGGGCGAATTGCATGAAGACCAGGAGTGGCTTTTACTGATAAAATCGACTGCGGAACGTTTCAGTGACATAAAAAGTACCATCAGTGCTATTCACCCTTACGATTCTCCAGAATTAATAAGCATCAATATTGAAGATGGTTTACCCGATTATCTGACGTGGATACAGGACTCAGTTAAATGATACAAAGATTCATCACATGTCTCGCAGCCTTAACTCTGGTTTTTGCCGTCGTTGCGCCAGCACATAGTGTGCAGTCGAATCCATTCCAGCAGGACAATCAGTTTTTATCGGTAGATCAGGCTTTTGATTTCGACAGCGAAGTTAATGACAGCAAAGTGACGGTCAGTTGGGTTGTCGCTCCCGAGTACTATTTGTATCAACACCGCTTTAAGGTGGTTCCCGAAAATGCATTAGCAGCAGAACCCGAACTCCCGCAAGGCGAGTCTCATAACGATGAGTTTTTTGGCGAGTCAATTGTATACCGCAACTACGTTGAGTGGTCTTTTACACTTAACCCGGAGTTTTCCGGCGACACCATTACCGTTCAGTATCAGGGCTGCGCAGATGCGGGGTTATGTTACCCGCCCACTGAAAAGCAGATTAAACTCTCCAGTACTAGTGAAACCGCCCCCGCCACCGCACCGCCAAACACCGACAGCAGCCTGTTCGGTATAGGTGAACAACATTTAATCATTACATTGTTACTCTTTTTTGCTTTGGGTATTGGCTTAGCTTTTACCCCCTGCGTGTTTCCTATGTACCCCATTTTATCCGGCGTTGTGCTGGGCAACCGTGAACGTAACTGGAAAAACACACTTTGGCTTTCCTTTATATACGTTCAGGGTATGGCCATTACCTATTCTCTATTAGGCCTGGTTGTGGCATCAGCGGGTATGCAGTATCAGGCTTACTTTCAGCATCCGGTGGTGTTAATTGTTCTTGCAGTATTGTTCGCGCTTTTTGCTTTGAGTATGTTCGGAGCTTATACGCTGCAGCTTCCTATTAGCTGGCAGTCAAAACTGCAAAGCTTTAGCGGCCAGCAAAGCGGAGGCAATATCGTTGGCGTCTTTATTATCGGCGCTATTTCCGGCCTGGTAGCATCACCCTGTACCACAGCCCCCTTGTCAGGGGCGTTACTCTTTATTGCGCAATCGGGCGATATGGTAAGCGGCGTCGCTATTCTTTACGCATTAAGCCTGGGTATGGGCGTGCCGCTTATTCTATTCGGCTTAAGTGGCGGCAAGCTTCTGCCCAAAGCCGGCGCGTGGATGAACGTGGTTAAGCAGTTCTTCGGTTGGCTGTTATTGGCAGTTACCTTATTCTTAATTGAGCGCCTTATTCCGACCAGTATTAGCATGTGGCTGTGGATTTTTTACTTTATTCTCGCCGCCGTATCTCTGGCTGTTTCGATAAGCCAGCCGCTTCGGATCACCACGAAAGTTATCACTATTGTACTCTTAGCAGCGGCGGCTACTACAGGCAGTTACTGGCAGGTTAATAAAGCGCAACTGGAACAAAAAAGTCACGGCCTTTTTACTGTTGTTAGTAATGTCAGCGACATACAACAACAAGTAGCAGAAAGTGACCGATGGGTAATGCTAGACCTTTATGCGGACTGGTGCGTGGCCTGCAAGGAATTCGAGCAGTACACCTTTTCAGATGAGCAGGTTCAGGCGCAGTTTCAGGAGTTTAAACTCATTCAGGCCGATGTTACCCGCAATAACGCGCAAGACGTTGAGATTCTGAGTCGCTACAAGGTGCTGGGGCTACCCACCATTCTGTTCTTTGACCCTGAAGGCAACGAACGCCCTGAATACCGGGTTACCGGTTATATGAACGCTGAGGATTTCAAAAAGCATCTGGAAAAGATAGTTTCCGAGTAAACTTGTGCCTAAATGCGCTGATAAGACCAGTAAAGTGCTGCAATCTTGCTTTTTTTCCCTATAATACTGTTGTTATAGGAACCCAAACTGAAAGTTGTGGTCACTTTTAATAGTTTCCGTAACTTCACAGCAAATGGCGGCACAATGGCAGAACGTTTTAAAATATTAGTGCTCAATGGCCCGAATCTAAATTTACTGGGGCAGCGTGAACCAGAGCTTTATGGTAAGCAAAGCCTGGATGATATCGCTGATTCGCTGGGAGCCATTGCTAAACAACACGCAACAGCACTAGATTTCCGTCAGTCCAATGCTGAACACCAGTTAATTGACTGGATCCAGCAAGCCGCCAAAGACTCCGTAGATTATATTGTGATTAATCCGGCAGCCTACGCACACACCAGCGTGGCATTACGCGATGCGTTATTGGCTGTGAAAATCCCTTTTATTGAAGTGCACCTTTCCAATATTTATCGCCGTGAGAGCTTCCGCCACCATTCTTATTTGGCAGACGTGGCTGACGGTGTTATCTGCGGGCTTGGCGCCCGTGGTTATGAATACGCATTACAAGCAGCTTTAACTACATTGAACAATACAGATAACTAAAGGTAGACGTTAGCATGGATATCCGAAAAATTAAGAAACTGATCGAGCTCGTTGAAGAATCTGGCGTAGCAGAACTGGAAATTACCGAGGGCGAAGAGTCAGTTCGGATTAATCGTTACAGTGCGCAGCCTGCACCGATGCAATACGCGCCACAACCGCAACACGCCCCTCAGCAAGCGCCACAATCAGCTCCGGCAAGCCAGCCAGCGGCTGAACCAGCCAGTGAAGAAATTAGCGGCCACGTTGTTCGCTCTCCTATGGTTGGAACCTTCTACGAAGCTCCATCTCCTGATGCAAAGCCTTTCGTTACTGTTGGCTCTCGCGTTAATGCCGGCGAAACACTGTGCATTATTGAAGCAATGAAAATGATGAACCAGATTGAAGCAGACAAATCCGGTGTCGTTAAACAGATTTTAGTAGATAACGAAGAGCCGGTTGAATTTGATCAGCCACTGTTTATCATCGAATAAAGTAACCGCAGGTATTTGTCATGTTAGATAAAGTGGTCATTGCCAACCGTGGCGAAATTGCACTGCGCATACTGCGAGCCTGTAAAGAGCTCGGCATTAAAACAGTGGCAGTTCATTCAACGGTTGATAGAAACCTTAAACACGTTTTACTTGCAGACGAAGCAATTTGCATAGGTAAAGCGCCAGCGAACGAGAGCTACCTGAACATTCCCCGTATTATCAGCGCCGCTGAAATTACGGATGCAGCAGCTATTCACCCGGGTTACGGCTTTCTGGCCGAAAACGCCGATTTTGCTGAACAAGTTGAACAATCTGGCTTCATTTTTGTTGGACCAACGCCGGATCTTATCCGTCTTATGGGCGACAAAGTATCAGCCATTAAGGCAATGAAGAAAACCGGCGTTCCTTGCGTTCCGGGGTCGGATGGCCCTCTGGATGACGACGACGAACGTAATAAGAAGCTTGCTAAGCGCATTGGTTACCCCATTATTATTAAAGCAGCAGGCGGCGGCGGTGGTCGTGGTATGCGGGTTGTACGCGAGGAGAGCGAATTGCTCAGCTCTATCACTATGACTCAGAACGAAGCTCGCGCAGCCTTCGGTAACCCTGTTGTCTATATGGAAAAATTCCTTGAAAACCCTCGCCATGTGGAAATTCAGGTTCTGGCCGATGGACAAGGCAATGCCATTCATTTAGGTGAACGTGACTGCTCGATGCAGCGTCGTCACCAGAAAGTGGTTGAAGAGGCACCTGCGCCGGGTATCACCCCTGAAATGCGTAAATTTATTGGTGAGCGTTGTGCCAAAGCTTGTGTAGAGCTTGGCTACCGTGGCGCTGGTACATTTGAATTCTTGTACGAAAATGGTGAATTCTATTTCATTGAAATGAACACCCGTATTCAGGTTGAGCATCCGGTTACCGAGATGGTCACAGGTATCGACTTGATTAAAGAGCAGTTGCGCATTGCAGCCGGTCGTCAGCTTTCGGTCAGCCAGGAAGATGTTGTCATTCGTGGTCATGCCATTGAATGTCGGATTAACGCCGAAGACCCTGAAACCTTTACACCGTCACCGGGCACTATCACCCGTTTCCACTCTCCGGGTGGCTTTGGTGTGCGTTGGGACTCACACGTTTACGCGGATTACAAAGTTCCGCCGAACTATGACTCGATGATAGGCAAGCTGATTACTTACGGCGAAAACCGTGATATTGCTATTGCCCGTATGCGTAATGCTTTAAATGAATTGATCATCGAAGACATTAAAACCAATATTCCTCTGCAAAAATCAATTATGGCAGATGAAAACTTCCAGCACGGTGGTACCAACATTCACTACCTTGAGAAAAAACTTGGTATAGGCGGGCATTAATTAATGCCCTGGATACAACTCACCCTTTCCTGTAGTGAAGAGCATGCGCCCCAAGTGGGTGACATGCTCATGGCTAACGGCGCTCAGGCGGTAACTTACCGAGACGGCGCCGACACGCCCATTTTTGAACCCCGCCCCGGCGACGTTATATTGTGGGAACACACTCTAGCCACGGGCTTATTTGACGCCGACGCGGACATCAAAGCCATTATTGCCAACCTGAAACAGTCCAACATTTTCGGCAGCGATTTGCAGTACAAAGTCGATGCACTGGAAGACAAAGACTGGGAACGCGAATGGATGGATAACTTCCACCCTATTCAGTTTGGCGAGAATTTATGGATTTGCCCCAGCTGGCGGGAGATACCAAAACCTGAAGCCGTTAATATTTTGCTCGACCCTGGCATGGCTTTTGGTACCGGAACACACCCAACAACCGCTATGTGTCTGCGCTGGATAGACGCCAACCCACCAACCGGCAAAACCGTGGTGGATTTCGGTTGTGGCTCAGGGATATTAGGCATTGCCGCATTACTATTTAAAGCAGAACACGTAGTTGGCATTGATATTGACCAACAGGCGCTGATTGCGACCAAAGATAACGCTGAGCGCAATAAGGTGGGCGATAAATTTAGCCTTTATCTACCCAGCCAACAACCTGAAACCCAGGTGGACTTGGTACTTGCCAATGTCCTCGCCGGCCCTTTACGAGAGCTAGCCGATACCATACTCGGCTTCGTTTCCCCCGGCGGACAACTGGTTTTATCCGGTATACTGGAACGGCAAATAGAAGGGGTTATTGAGGCTTACCAACCGCACATAAAATTCGATACCCCGACTATAGACGGCGACTGGGCAATGCTCAGCGGTACCCGCGTTGGTTAACAAGCGTACGCTTTGTCAATAGTAAAAAATGAAAAAAAGACTCAAATTGCGTAATAAATAGCCTTTTCTTTATTGCGCAAATTCCCTAAAATTCCTCACCCTTTCGCTGAGTAGTTTTTAACCGATGCGGATTGGTCCATATCAACTCGACAATCAGGTCATATTAGCTCCCATGGCTGGAGTTACTGATCAGCCGTTCCGTCAGCTGTGTTACAGCACGGGGGCCGGGCTTACAGTATCAGAGATGCTGTCCAGTAACCCTAAGGTATGGCAGACCGATAAATCCAGGCAACGCATGGATCATTCGGGAGAGCTGGGCATTCGTGCTGTGCAGATAGCGGGCTCGGAACCGGCATTAATGGCCGAAGCAGCGCGCGTGAATGTGAGTATGGGTGCGCAGATTATTGACATAAATATGGGCTGCCCGGCGAAAAAGGTAAATAAGAAGATGGCTGGCTCGGCGCTCATGCAGCATCCCGGGTTAGTAGAAGAGATATTAACAGCTGTGGTTGCAGCTGTTGAGGTTCCGGTAACACTGAAAACCAGAACCGGTTGGGATCCTGAACACAGAAACGGTATTGATATAGCGCAGCTGGCAGAACGTTGCGGTATTCAGTCTCTTGCCATTCATGGTCGTACTCGTGCCTGCATGTACAAAGGCATTGCCGAATACGACACCATTAAGGCAATTAAGAAGGCTGTTTCTATCCCAGTAGTGGCTAACGGCGATATCCGTACACCACTGCAGGCTCAACAGGTTTTAGAGTACACCGGAGCCGACGCCATTATGATTGGTCGCGGCGCGCAGGGTAACCCCTGGCTGTTTAGAGAAATTGCTCATTTTCTTGAAACAGGACAGGAGCTAAGCCCGCCGTCCTTAACCGAAGTGGCTGAGACCGTTATTCATCACGTTGGCAAACTGCACGAATTTTACGGCAGTTACCAGGGTGTCAGAATCGCCCGAAAACACGTTGGTTGGTATTTAAAAGAACAAGCCAGCAATGATGAATTCAGGCAAACATTTAATCGTCTTGAGGATGCCAGCGAGCAACTTAAGGCACTTGAAGATTATTTTGTCACTGTAGAGAAGAGATAAGCGCATTATGTTTGATCAAAACCCTAGTCGTGAGAACGTATCTCCCCTAACCACTATCGGCAATAACGCACAGCCAAAGCCATTGCGTGATTCCGTAAAACAAGCATTGAACAGTTTTCTGCGTCAGCTTGATGGTCAGGATCCTGAAGAACTTTACGAGTTGGTGCTATCTGAAGTAGAAGCACCGTTACTGGAAGAAGTCATGACTTACACCCGGGGTAATCAAACCCGCGCCGCAACCATGTTAGGCATTAACCGCGGCACCTTACGCAAGAAGCTGAAAAAATACGGCATGAATTAAGAAGTTTTTTGGGCGCCTTTTGGCGCCCTTTTTTTATTAACCTCCCCGTAAGTTAACTCAGTATAGAAAGGCAAAACAATGGAAACCCGTCCAATCCAACGCGCTTTAATCAGTGTTTCTGATAAAACCGGTATTGTTGAATTCGCTCAAGCTTTGGCTCAAAAGAACATTGAAATTCTCTCTACTGGCGGTACAGCTAAACTACTCCGTGACTCAGGCATTGCCGTTATTGATGTTTCTGAACATACCGGTCAGGAAGAGATTATGGGCGGGCGGGTAAAGACACTGCACCCTAAGGTTCATGGCGGTATTTTAGGTCGCCGCGATGTCGACCAGGGTGTTATGCAGGAGCAAAACATCGCGCCTATCGATATGGTTGTCGTGAACCTGTATCCCTTTGCTGAAACGGTTGCCAAAGAAGGTTGCTCTCTGGAAGACGCTATTGAGAATATTGATATTGGCGGTCCAACTATGGTTCGTGCAGCAGCGAAAAACCACAAAGACGTGACTATTGTTGTGAATGCCAGTGACTACCAGCGCGTGCTCGCTGAGCTCAATGAGCAAAATGGGGTCAGCCACAGCACTCGCTTTGACTTAGCAGTAGCAGCATTTGAGCACACCGCTCAATATGATGGCATGATTGCAAATTACCTCGGCAAGCAGCTGAGCGAAAACGATTTTGCGCGCACGTTGAACCTGCAGGTATCAAAAAAGCAGGACCTACGCTACGGCGAGAACTCACATCAGGCAGCGGCATTTTACGCAGAGCGCAATGCACCAAAAGGGACAGTTTCCAGCGCGACTCAAATTCAGGGCAAAGCGTTGTCCTTTAACAATATTGCCGATACAGACGCGGCACTTGAGTGCGTAAAAAGCTTTGTTGAACCAGCCTGCGTTATTGTTAAGCACGCAAACCCTTGCGGTGTTGCAATAGGTGAATCTATTTCCGACGCTTATGACCGCGCCTTTAAAACCGACCCAACTTCCGCATTTGGTGGCATTATTGCTTTTAACCGCGAGCTGGATGAAGCAACCGCAACCGCTATTGTTGAGCGTCAGTTTGTGGAAGTTATTATCGCTCCGAGCGTCAGTGAAAGCGCCAAGACAGCTGTTGCCGGCAAAAAGAACCTTCGCTTACTGGAATGCGGTGAATGGTCAGATACGGTTGAACAGCTGGATTATAAGCGCGTCAACGGTGGCTTATTAGTACAGGACACGGATAACCAGGACTTCATTCAGGATGACCTGAAAGTGGTTACAGAAAAACAGCCAACAGATGCGCAAATGACCGACTTATTGTTTTGCTGGAAAGTGGCTAAGTTTGTTAAGTCTAATGCCATTGTTTATGCCAAAGACGGTATGACCGTCGGTGTTGGTGCAGGCCAGATGAGCCGGGTTTATAGTGCCAAAATCGCTGGTATTAAAGCCGCTGATGAAAACCTCAGCGTACCAGGTTCGGTCATGGCGTCGGATGCTTTCTTCCCGTTCCGCGATGGTATAGATGCAGCAGCTGAAGCAGGCATCACCGCTATTATTCAGCCAGGCGGTTCCATTCGCGATGAAGAAATCATTGCTGCCGCCAATGAACACGGTATCGCGATGGTCTTTACCGGCATGAGACATTTCCGTCACTAAGCACCTCTGCTGATAAGTACAGCATTGCGTCAGTAACGTTTGGGGGCTAGTCTTATAGGCTAGTTCTCAACTCTACAGGTGATAGTATGAAAAAAATAATAACTTCTGTTTCCGCCATTGCACTAGCAAGCGTCCTTGGCGCCTGCTCGCCGGCTCCTGAAGCCGACTCTTTGCAAACTGCTGTTGACCATGAATCACGTACTGACAAGTATCAGGCTCGTGACGAGTTCCGCCATCCCCAAGAAACGTTAGAGTTCTTCGAATTAGAGCCAAATATGACGGTCGTTGAAATTTGGCCGGGCGGCGGTTGGTATACCGAAATACTGGCACCTTACCTTGCCGACGAAGGACAGCTTTACGCTGCACATTTTCCTGAAGATTCAGGAAGCGATTATTACCAGCGTTCACTGGAAAAATTCAAAGAAAAATTAACCACCAACCCGGTTTATGGGAATGTAAATTTAACTGAATTTGCCCCGGGTTCTGATAGCGAAATTGCACCGGCAAGAAGTGCCGATAGAGTCCTCACTTTCCGCAACCTTCATAACTGGTATATGCAAGAAGGTGAAGAAGGCGTAGTGCAGGCATTCCGTCAGTTTTATCAAACACTAAAACCCAATGGCATGCTGGGTATCGTTGACCACCGTCTGCCTGAGTCGAAAGAGGCTGAAGCATTCAAAGATTCGGGTTATGTAAAAGAAAGCTGGGTCATAGACTTAGCCGAGCAAGCAGGCTTTGAGTTTGTCGCCAGTGCCGAAATCAACGCAAACCCGAAAGATACAGCCGACCACCCTAAAGGCGTATGGACTTTACCTCCAACCCTAACTCTGGGTGATGAAGATAAAGAAAAATATGAAGCCATTGGTGAAAGCGATCGTTTCACCCTGAAGTTTCGCAAACCCGTTACAGACTAACAGGACAAAGCTAACCTTATGAAAGTATTGGTCGTTGGCGGCGGAGGCCGTGAACACGCTCTGGCGTGGAAAGCAGCACAATCAAACCAAGTTGACTGCGTTTATGTTGCACCCGGTAATGCAGGTACAGAGCGTGAGCCAAACCTGACGAATGTTGCTATTGGTGCTGAGGACATTGAGAGTTTGCTCAATTTTGCTAAAAGCGAAGACATTGAACTGACTATCGTTGGCCCTGAAGCACCGCTCGTTGCCGGTATTGTTGATCGCTTTAACGAAGCCGGACTGGCAGCCTTTGGCCCAACCGCAAAGGCTGCACAGTTAGAAGGCTCTAAAGCCTTCAGCAAAGACTTTTTGCAGCGTCACAACATACCCACCGCCGACTACCAAAACTTTACCGAGGTTGAGCCTGCTAAAGCTTATGTCGCTGAAAAAGGTCTTCCTATTGTCATTAAGGCCGACGGACTTGCCGCTGGCAAAGGCGTTATTATTGCCGAAAGTCAGGAACAGGCAGATGCCGCTATCGACGACATGCTGGCCGGTAACCGTTTCGGCGATGCCGGGCATCGCGTGGTTATCGAAGAGTTTTTACGTGGCGAGGAAGCCTCCTTTATCGTAATGGTTGACGGTAAACATGCCATACCTTTTGCCTCAAGCCAGGACCATAAGGCTCGCGACAACGGCGACAAAGGCCCAAATACTGGTGGTATGGGTGCTTACTCACCGGCTCCGGTGGTTTCTCCGGCCATCCATGACTGGGTTATGCGTCATGTCATTAAGCCCACAGTAGACGGAATGGCTGCAGAAGGAGCACCTTACAAAGGCTTCCTGTACGCGGGTTTAATGATAGCCGAAGATGGCACCTCCAAAGTTCTGGAATACAACTGTCGCTTTGGTGACCCGGAAACTCAACCCATTATGATGCGCCTGAAGTCTGACTTGGTAGAACTTTGCCTCCAGGCAATTGATGGTAAGCTCAATCAGGCGCCTATCAACTTTGACGAACGTGCTGCAGTTGGTGTGGTTATGGCCGCTGGCGGATACCCTGAAAGCTATGCAAAAGGTGACATCATTCACGGCTTGCCGGATCACTCACCTGAAAACCAGAAAGTATTCCACGCCGGTACTAAAATGGATAACGGTAAAGTGGTCACTAGTGGTGGTCGAGTTTTGTGTTGTACGGCTTTGGGTGACACTGTTACAGAAGCACAAAAACTAGCATATCAACTGGTTGATCAAGTGAGCTGGAATAACGTCTATTACCGTACTGATATCGCTCACCGCGCAATAAACCGCGAAGGCTAAATACTTACCTCCTGTCATAGCACTGTCATAAAATAAAACTAAGCTTTTATGTTGTGCTGTAACAGGGGGTTCCATGTCAGGGTCTGATTTAACTAAAGAGCTGCTTAGCCTTATTCAGGACAAACAGCTTTATCCTCTATTCCAGCCCGTTATGGACACTTCCCGTGGAATTGTTATTGGCCACGAAGCTCTTATTCGCGGGCCTAAAGGACATCCACTTGAATTCCCGGATCGCCTATTTTCTCTCGCCAGCCAGGCACAGTTACTGTCTGAACTGGAACTAGCCTGTCGCTCGGCAGCTATGGAAGCGTTTCAAAAAAACGCTATGCAGGGAAAGCTGTTTCTTAACGTAAACCCTAACGTGTTGCAGGACGACAGCCACCCTCATGGCTCAACGTTACGCTTGTCTCAGCAATTCGGCATAGCGCCGGAACAAATCGTTATCGAAATTTCAGAGCGCTATCCAATTGAAGACACCAAGAACTTAAAACACGCCATTATTCACTATCAAAAACTGGGGTTTATGATAGCAATTGATGACTTAGGTGCCGGCTATTCAGGTCTGAAACTCTGGTCAGAATTACGTCCTGACTATGTGAAAATTGATCGATACTTTATTCATTCTATTGAAAAGTCCTCTGTAAAAAGAGAATTTGTACAAAGTATCTTATCGCTAGCCACCAGTTTGCGCACAAAAGTTGTCGTGGAAGGCATTGAAACGCCAGATGAGCTTGAACAACTGCAGGTTATGGGCGTTAATTATTGTCAGGGCTTCCTGCTTGGCAGGCCCGCGCCTTATCCGGTGTTGGAGGTTCCGTCCTCACTACTGTTACCGCATCATCATGTTGCATTAAACTACCAAAGTACTATCGCCAGTGTGGTCGATACCATTCATTGCGTATCAGCTCATACGCGCTCATCTGAAGTACTAGATACCTTTACACAAGACAAAACCTTATCTTCACTGCCCGTTATTCATGAGAAGAAAGTCGCCGGAATTATTCGCAGAGAAAAAATTATGGAGTTCTTTTCCGGTTCCTACGGTCATGCACTTTATGCCAACAAACCGGTTTCTTACATAATGGACGAGCACCCTCTTTCCGTTGACTGGCAAACGTCGCTGGAAGAAGTGAGCCAGCTTATTACCGATAACGACGAAGTCGATATTTATCAGCACATTATTGTGACTAAAAGCGATGTTTACTACGGTGTGGCATCCATTAAAAACCTATTACGCAGAATCACCGAATTAAAAGTTAACAATGCACGACATGCTAACCCCCTAACCCAACTGCCGGGCAACGTTGCCATTAACCAAATTATTGAAGAACAACTTTCCCGAGTGCGATCATTTCACGTCGCCTACTTTGATCTGAACCATTTCAAGCCCTATAACGACATTTATGGGTACGAACAAGGCGACCAAATTATTAAATGGCTGGCGCAGATACTGCAAAAGCAACTATTCAGGCATGGTCATTTCATTGGCCACATTGGCGGGGACGACTTTGTGGCCATTTTCAAAGACATAGATAAAGAACAAACCGAAGAGCAATGTAATAAAATTATCAGAGACTTTGAGCAGGATATTACCCGATTTTATCATCAGGAACACATTGATTTAGGAGGCATAAAAGCGCTATCCCGAAACGGTACGCCGGTTTTCTATCCTTTACTGGGCCTTGCTATAGGAGTTGTTCAGCCTGATCCTTCCGAGTGTTTATCGCATCACGATGTCGCACTGCTGGCCAGTGAAGCCAAAAAAGAAGCGAAACAATCTGACGGCAGCCGTTGCTACATGTGCCACCGCCAAAAACCCAGACGTTTACGCCAAATCAGTCCTCAACAATAAGATCGTCTTCCGTGTCCGAGGCTGAACTGAAAGTGTCATCAGCAAATTTCCCCCGACCATACATACTGGCAACTTTAGGGCGATGAATTCGTGCCTGATACTTGGCCCAAACCTTTTCTACAGTACTTACCGGAGCTTGCTCACCTTTGCACGCGGCCAGTAATTCAATGTCTTCTTTTAACGTCGGCTTAAATTCACCGTTCAGCATGGCTGTAATCAAACAACCATAATGAGTCAATGCATCGCTTTCACGAATTGAAAAGTCGCCAGAGCGTGAAAAGCCATAAGGATAGTTGCGGAAATCGTTAAACGGTTTCTTTAACAGTGATTCACGGGTCATCTTGGTCATGGGTAAGCCCTTCCTACAGACTAAAAACCGAACAAAAGTCTGTCGTTGTATACGACAAAGACGATATAGAGCTAACTCAGAATTTTGTCAATGAAAATTTTTGTAAAATGCCTTTTAACAAATTTTTACAGCATCTATAAATTAGCCTCACGTAATCAAATATGTCACTTTGTTTCAAATTGTTTCGCGAGCATAAGGAAGAGCACTATGAATAAGTTAATGTTAACAACTCTGGCTACCGCTACATTAGGTCTGGCTGCATGCGGAGGATCAGATAGTAATGACACTAACGATTTCGCTCAGTTCTCTTTAGGTATCAGTGACGCCCCTGTCGACAATGCAGAGTCCGTTGTCGCCTGCTTTAACGCCATTGAGCTTACGGGGAATGGCAACTCTCCCCGCACTTTCACAGTTGGTGAAGATATCGAGGCTCCTGAAGAAAATGATCTTTGTACTAATGAGGAAGGCCAGCCCATAGCCAACACCATAGGTATTAACTTATTAGAATTCACCGGCAACGATTCAATGATGTTTCTGGAAGATGCTGAAATAGCAGCCGGGCAATACGGTCAACTAAGACTGGTTATGGCGGATGGCTCATACATTATGACCGACACAAATGGTGACGGCGAAGCCGAGAAGGTGAGTATTCAAGTCCCTTCTAACGAACTTAAACTGGACGGCTTTATTGCCGATGCCGGTGGCAACCTTAACTTTACTGTCGAGTTTGACTTACGCAACTCAATGACAAATCCGGTAGGTCAAAGCCACTATATTCTTAAACCCAGAGGCGTTCGTTTAGTTGATAATTCTGCGGTCGGACACCTGAAAGGAACCGTAGCTGAAGGCGCACTGCTGTTTAACGACACTTGCACCGTGGCACCGGAAAACACAGATGAGCCAGTAGCTTACGTGTATTTATACGAAGGCAGTGATCTCGACGAAGCAACTCTGGCTGATAACGGCGGTTCGGAAGAAAATACGCCGTATGCCAGCACAGCGGTTTACTTTGATGACGTTAATACCTACGACTTTTCGCTTGGGTTTATTGCCGCAGGAGACTACACAGCCGCGCTAACCTGTAACGGTGACGACGACCCTGAAGCCGATGACGAAATTAATTTCCTATTTGCTGAAAATGTCAGTATTGAAGCGTCCAGCGAACCACAAGAACTGGAGTTTGTTGGTGCCGCCAGCGAGTAACCTCAAATTAAAATAAAGCTACAGGGACGTAGCTTTTACCTACCAAAATCCAAAAGCGGAACCAAGACTTCTGCCACTCAGCACTACAGAAATCAGAAAAATAATTGCGGCTAAAATATTTTGCAGCAGTGAGTTGCGATATTTTCCCAACAGAGGACTTTGACAAAGCCACCAGAGAAATCCGACTATTATGGGCAACAAGATGCCATTAGCCACCTGTGCAAACCAGATAACAGTTACGGGCTTAATACCAACGCTGGAAATAATAATGCCAATTACCAGAATCGTGAACCAGATAATCCGAAAAGCTCTGCTGCGTAAATTAACGGACCAGCCCATAATTCCACAAAGCGCATAAGCACTAGCTAAAGGCGCGGTTGTTGCCGACGAAATACCCGCCGCAAACAACCCTATTGCCATTAAATAAGTGGCTCCGTCTCCAAACAATGGTCTTAAAGATTCAGCCAAGTCACCAGCACTCTCTATCTCAACTTGCTGACCAAAAAAGGCCGAAGCAGCTGTAGCCACAATGGCCATAGAAATAAGGCCGCCAAAAGGAATAGAGAGAAAAAGGTCACGCCGCGCGGCTGGCAATTCTTCTGCCGTTTTCCACTTTTTTGAAACACTGGATGCATGCAGGAAAATATTATAAGGAACCACAGTTGTGCCAATTAAAGCCACAACTGTTAAAGTCGCTCCGGTAGGCATGGAAAAACCAAAGGTACCATTGAATACCGCCCCCCAGTCAGGGTCTGTTAATAGAAACGTGCCGATAAAAGCCACGCTCATTAACAGCACCATAACGATAAGAGCTCGTTCTATCACCCGCGCATTACCAGACCAAAGTATTAATAGCGCAATAATACCAATAATAAGCGCCCAGGCATTACTCAGCCAGACATCAAGTACAGGTACCGGTCCAAGCAGTTCGCTGGCACCCAGGCTTGCCCCGGAAAGGTTGCCCCCCTGATAGACACTATTGCCAATAGCAATAGCACTAAAAATGAGCAACAGCGCCAGCCACCGAAGCCAGCCAGAGGTTAAGTTATTACGAATATTCTCGCCCAGACCAGCTTGAGTGACTAACCCAATACGGGCAGACATTTCCTGCAAAATGACACAGGCGACAACGGAAAACAGCAATGCCCACAGCAATGCATAACCAAAATTAGCACCAGCTAGTGAAGCAGTAACTACCGTACCCGGACCAATAAAAGCCGCAGCGACCAGGGCGCCTGGGCCAAAGTTAGACAGTTTCAACATAAGTATTCCTGTGCCCCGGAGACAACAGAAAATTTAATTTTTTGATTAACCCATTTATTGTTTTTATTTTGCATGGGAAGCATGTCCGTTTGACGGTAATTTAACCGCTGAGTCTATCTCACTTTAGAGGATTGCACAAAGCACCTCACTGCGGTAAAACAGTGCTATGACAAAGACAAAATTAGACTGGTCAAAAATACTGAAATCCGGGCAGAGGATCTTTATAGGTTCTCACGCGGCGGTGCCTACGGCCCTTATTGATGACCTGATAGAAAATTCGAAAAACCTGCACGATATTGAAATTGTGCAGTTAATGACGCTGTCTGATAACAAATGGGCAGGTCCGCAGTATCAGCAACTCTTTAAGGTAAACACCTTTTTTATTGGTGGGGATACAGTACGAACTGCGGTTAACGAAGGACGCGCAGATTACACTCCCAGCTTTATTTCCGACATTCCTAATTTATTCAGTAACGGAATTCTGCCGCTGGATGCGGCCTTAATTATGGTCAGCCCCGCCGACAAGTACGGTTACCATTCTATGGGCGTGTCGGTTGATGTGGTTGCCGCGGCAGCTAAGTCTGCCAATACGGTAATAGCGCAGGTTAACCCTAATATGCCGGTTACCTATGGACAGTCGTTTCTGCACACGAACCAGATTCACCATTTTTGGGAACATGCGGCGCCACTACCGGAGCTGCCGCCGCCAAGCCTGGAAAACAATAAAATCATTGAACGTATAGGCCAGTACATTGCTTTGCTGGTTGAAAATGGCGCGACTCTGCAAATTGGTGTGGGTACCATTTGCGCGGCGGCACTGCGTTACCTGAGCAATCACAAAGATCTTGGCATTCACAGTGAGCTTATCACTGACGATGTTATGCACCTTATGCTCAAAGGGGTCATCAACAATCGTAAAAAAACCTTTCACCCGAACAAAATCGTCACCAGTTTTTGTATGGGTTCTAAAGCTCTGTATGACTTTGTTGATCACAACCCCCACGTTGGTTTTTACCCTAGTGAGTACGTTAACTCACCGGCCAATGTCGCCCGCAACGACAAACTCGTGGCTATTAATAGCGCCATTGAAGTGGACTTAACCGGACAGATTGTTTCCGACTCCATAGGACATCAGTTTTATAGCGGTATTGGCGGGCAAGTTGACTTCAGTCGTGGCGCTTCCTTAAGTAAGGGGGGTAAGCCCGTCATTGCTCTGCCGTCAACCACCGAAGACGGCAAAGTATCGCGCATTGTGCCTTTTATTCGTGAAGGAGCCGGAGTGGTCACCACGCGAGGGCACGTGCATTATGTCGTAACCGAATTTGGGGTGGCGTCGCTGCGCGGAAAAAGTATCCGCGAACGCGCATTAGAGCTGATTCGTGTTGCCCACCCTAAATTCCGTAGCCATCTGTTACAGGAAGTACGCAAACACTACTGGGTGCCCAACTATCAGCAACAAACCCCTGTCGATGTGCCTGAACTTGGTGACATCGGTTTTAAAAAGCTAAAAATTAATAATGAGTCTTTCGACTTAAGACCTCTCTATCCATCAGACGAACGACGATTGCAGGAGTTTTTCTACTCTCATACCAAAGAAACTCTGCAGTTACGATACAACGCAGTGCCCACCAACATGACCCGGGAAAAATCCTGTAACTTGGTCAGCGTTGATCAGTCCAGAGACCTGGCCCTTTGTATTGTTCGCCAGAAGGGCTCAGCGGTTCAAATTCAGGCCGTAGGACGTTACTACTTCATTGAGTCTCAAAATAGCTGTGAAGTGGCTTTTGTTACCCGTGAGAAGTATCAGGGGCGGGGCATGGCGGGCATGTTACTGGATGAAATGATCCGTATTGCCAAAGAGCGCAAGCTGGACAGTATGCAGGCCTATGTTCTGGCAGCTAATAAGCCCATGCTCAGCGTGTTCGAGCGCGGAGGCTTTAAGCGCCTACCCAGTGAAGAGCCCGGAGAAGTGCTGCTAAAACTCGAGCTGAACGAGGACGCAGACTAGCTATGTCTATCGTTGTTTTTAGTCATTCAGATTGCCTGGAGCATATTCCGGATGAACAACACCCAGAGTGCCCGGCTCGCATAGCGGCCATTAACGACCAATTGATCCGCTCCGGAATGGACTTTGTTCTGGTCAGAAAAGACGCTTCCGACGCGCCACTTGAGGCTATTTACAGAGCCCATACCAAAGAGCATGTCGATTTTGTTTTCGCGCAAATTCCGGAGTACGACCACGAGTGGATTGATCCGGACACCTTAATAACCGCAGGCAGTAAAGCCGCCGCGCTGAAGGCTGCCGGAGCCGCCATCAATGCAGTCGATGATGTACTGACCACTTACAACAAACAGGCCTTTTGTGCCGTGCGCCCGCCCGGACACCACGCCACCCGCGACAAAGCGATGGGCTTCTGCCTGTTCAATAATGTTGCTATTGCCGCTTACCATGCTCTGGAAACGCACGGGCTTGAACGCGTTGCCATTGTCGACTTTGACGTGCACCACGGCAATGGAACAGAAGACATTGTTCAGAACGATGAGCGTATTTTATTTTGTTCGTCTTTTCAGCAGGCGTTTTACCCCTTTACCGGCGAAGACACCAACGCCGACAATATCCACAACGTTCCCTTACCCGCAGGATGCAAAGGCCCACAATGGCAAGAAGCCGTTAGCCAAAAGTGGTTTAAGGCGTTAGATGACTTTGCTCCACAACTCATACTGATTTCTGCAGGGTTTGACGGCCACGCCGAAGACGACATGTCGCAGTTCTTATTGAAAGAAGAAGACTACCACTGGATAAGCCTCAAACTGAAAGAAATTGCCGATAATCATTGCGACGGCCGTATCGTATCTTGCCTGGAAGGCGGGTATAATCTCAGCGCTTTAGGCCGCAGCGTGGTTGCGCATTTAAAAGGCTTGCTCTAATTAGCTAAGGCTTAAATAGCGCCTAACACAGCAAGCTTCCATTCGTAAAAACATTCATAAAAAGAGTCGAGTATTATGGGATTAATTCTTAAGCTAATTGCGGGTATTGTCGCCGGTATTCTCATTGGGCTATATATGCCCGAGTGGGTCAGCCAACTGTTATTGACCTTTAAAGCTCTGTTCGGTCAGTTGTTATTCTTTACCATCCCATTACTTATTTTGTTCTTCATTACCAGCGGTATTGCCAGCTTACCAAGCAACTCCGGAAAAATGCTCGGTAAAACCTTAGGTATAGCTTATGCCTCTACCGTCATCGCCGGTAGTGTTGCGTTTTTCGCCGCCAGCCTTGTCGTGCCCTGGCTGACCACCGATGCTCAAAGTGTTTCTACCGAAGCCAAAGCCACTATCGAACCTTTTATTGAACTGTCAGTTCCGCCACTTATGGAAGTCATGTCAGCTCTGGTTTTAGCCTTTATATTCGGGTTGGGCATTGCCAGTACTAAAGCTGAAAGTTTGAAAAAACTGTCGGATCAAGGCCGCGACATTATCGAGCTGCTGTTGGTTAAAGTTATTATTCCATTACTGCCGCTGTATATTGCCGGTATCTTTACAGAAATGGCCGTTGCCGGCACGGTGTTTAATACCCTGAAAACATTTGGTGTCATTCTGATACTTGCCGTTGCCCTGCACTGGGTTTACATCACCTCTATGTACATTATGGCGGGTATAAAAACCGGTCGTTCGCCACTGTTTTTAATTAAAAACATGCTGCCAGCCTATTTCACCGCGTTAGGTACTATGTCCAGTGCTGCAACTATTCCTGTTACCTTACAAAGCGTGCGTAAAAACAAAGTCGATAATGACGTAGCCAACTTTACCGTGCCACTTTGCGCTACCGTTCACTTAGCTGGCTCCACCATTACCATTGTTAGCTGTGCGGTCGCGGTTATGGTGCTGCATAATTCTCTGGCCATTCCCGGTTTCTTTACCATGCTGCCGTTTATTTTAATGCTTGGCATTGTCATGTTAGCCGCACCAGGTGTGCCCGGCGGCGCCGTTATGTCGGCAGTTGGCTTATTAGGTTCAATGCTGGGGTTCGGCGAAACTGCTATCGCCTTAATGATAGCCCTGTACATGGCACAAGACAGCTTCGGTACCGCCTGTAATATTACGGGTGATGGTGCTATTGCTATGTTTGTGGATAGTTCGAAAGAGAGTTAGCAAACGAAGGTTCAGAACATTGAGTCGCTGGTGCGTATTAAACCCAATTTAAACGTACTAGCGATTAAAACTTGGAGCGGGAAACGAGATTCGAACTCGCGACCCCAACCTTGGCAAGGTTGTGCTCTACCAGCTGAGCTATTCCCGCGTATTGATACTTCTGGTGGAAAGACTGACGTTGGAGCGGGAAACGAGATTCGAACTCGCGACCCCAACCTTGGCAAGGTTGTGCTCTACCAGCTGAGCTATTCCCGCTTCGTCAGTGCGGCGTGTATTCTACTGATACCACCGATAAGGTCAATAGTTTTCGCGCCGCAATTGGTTTATTTGCTGAAAAAATGCTCTCGATAGTGCTGTAATTCTGCAATAGACTCACGAATATCCGCTAAAGCCTCATGCGCACCTGACTTTTTAAAGCTATTAGCAACTTCCGGGTTCCAGCGTTTGGCCAGCTCTTTTAATGTGCTGACGTCTAAGTTCCGGTAATGGAAAAAAGCTTCCAGTTCAGGCATATGCTTTGCCAGAAAACGGCGATCCTGACAGATACTGTTACCGCACATTGGCGATACGCCAGCGTCAATGTACTGCCTTAAAAACTCAATCGTCTCTGCAGCCGCTTTACGCTCGTCGTGCTGACTCTCCTTTACCCGCTCAACGAGACCTGAGCCGGTGTGCGTTTTCACATTCCAGTCGTCCATTCTGTCCAGGTGCTTTTGCGGCTGATGAACCGCAATAACAGGCCCTTCGGCCAGAGTATTTAACTGGGCATCGGTGACTATGGTAGCCACTTCAATAATATGATTCTCATCAGGCTCCAGACCTGTCATTTCAAGGTCAATCCAAATTAAGCGTTGTTTCTTATTGTCCTCGGTCATTACCCTGCTCTCTCAATACAATTTGTTGTATGATAGCGTCATTTCTAGCACGACAACAGGTTAACGGGCTTGGTAAAACGCAGACGTCTTAATAAAGGTCAGCAACGGCAAGTATCAGTCAATCAGAAAAAACGACTGAAAAACACCGATATAGAATGGACTGACAGCCAGCTTAATGCACCGGAACCCGGTCGCGTTATAAGCCGCTTTGGCCAACATGCCGATATCCGTGACGAGCAGGGAAATACCTATCGCTGCCATATTCGCCGAGTCATCAGTAGTCTGGTCTGTGGCGACAGTGTTTTATGGTCCAGATCTTCGGTTGAGCAACAAGGCATGCAGGGCGTAGTGGTTGCTGTTCAGGAGCGCGACAGCTTGCTTTCGCGCCCCGACTACTACGACGGTCTTAAACCGGTTGCCTCTAATATTGATCAAATCTTTATTATCTCGAGCGTATTGCCAAGCTTCTCCTCTCCGATTATCGATCGCTACTTAGTCGCCTGCGAAGACATTGGCATAGAACCGGTTATTGTCCTGAATAAAGCCGATTTACTGCCGGAAATAGACGAAGACGAGCGCAACCATATCCAGCAGCGCTTAAAAGACTACGAGAGTATTGGCTATAAAGTCCTTAACGTCAGCAGTGCGACTCAGGATGGTCTGGATGCCCTGCAGGACATGCTGAAAGACAGTATTTCTATTGTGGTTGGGCAGTCCGGGGTGGGTAAATCCTCGCTGGTCAATCAACTATTACCTGAGGTGAACGCAGAAACGAATTTAGTGTCCGATAATTCAGGATTAGGGCAGCACACAACCACCGTTGCTACTTGGTATGATTTAAAGCAAGGCGGAGCACTGATTGACTCTCCCGGAATTCGGGAGTTTTCATTATGGCATCTGGAACCCGAGCGAATCGCTCGTTGCTATGTGGACTTTCGCGACTATTTAGGCGGCTGTAAATTCCGTGACTGCAAACATGCAGACGACCCGGGTTGTGCATTACAGGAAGCTGTCAGCAACAATCAATTGCATGACTGGCGTCTTTCTAATTATCATCGCATTATTGAGACTATGAAAACACAAAAGCCCAGTCGGGCAATTCGAGGTAAATAACTGTGGCTAAGACCGATAAAGTCAAAATATTCTTCCAGCATGTCATGCCTAAGCATTTAATTTCCCGCTTAATAGGAAAGTTTGCTGCGGCGCGTGCCGGATGGTTTACTCAGCTGTTTATCCGTTGGTTTATCCGACAGTATAAAATTGATATGAGTGAAGCCATTGAAGAATCGCCAAAAGCTTATAAAACCTTTAATGCGTTTTTTACCCGCCATTTAAAACCTGAGCTCAGACCCTTAGAGGCCAGCGAAAGCGAGCTCGCTCATCCGGTCGATGGTGCTGTCAGCCAATTGGGCGACATTGAAAACGGGCGTATTTTTCAGGCCAAAGGCCACGATTATTCGTTACAGGAATTGCTGGGAGGCAACGAAGAAGACGCGAAACCTTTCGTTGACGGTAAATTCGCGACTATTTATTTGGCGCCGAAAGACTACCATCGTATTCATATGCCCTGCGACGGCGTGCTGAAAAAAATGATTTATGTGCCAGGTGACCTGTACTCCGTTAACCCGTTAACGGCGGCTAATGTCCCTAACCTTTTTGCCCGAAATGAGCGCGTGGTTGCCATTTTTGATACCGAAGTTGGCCCCATGTCATTAGTATTGGTTGGCGCTACAATTGTTGCCAGTATCGGTACTGTATGGTCTGGTACCATAACGCCTCCTACCGGCGGGCGTATTCAAAGTTGGTCATATCCAACCTCGGGGCACTCTGCGATACACCTTAAAAAAGGTGAGGAAATGGGTCACTTTAAACTGGGCTCGACCGTTGTGTTGACCTTTGCTAAAGACGCCATTGAGTTTAACGACGAACTTAAACCTCTGTCAGTGACCCGTATGGGTGAAGTCATGGCAGAAATAAAAGAGAGCGACGATTGATTTTATGGGCTCACCGAGGAGCCAGTTATGAGGCTCCGGAAAACACGCTCGCCGCGTTCTCGCGCGCAATGGACAGCGGAGTGCATGGCATAGAGCTGGATGTTTACGCCATTGACGGTGAGCGTTTTGTCTTTCACGACCGGTATTTAGAACGCCTGACCGCCACCCCGGGCAGATTAAAAGATTTAACCGCAGAGCAAATTCGGCATCTGAAAGTCTTCGGTCAGCAGTCTATACCCACGCTGCGAGAAGCTTTAGCTCATATTAACGGACATTGTCATGTCAACATCGAGCTTAAAGGCGATGTGCCGACCAAAGAGCTGTTACTGGACGTTGATTACGCTCTGCAGAACTCGAATTTTAAGCCCGAGCAACTGCTGGTTTCGTCTTTTAACCACCATTGGTTACAACGCCTTAAAAAGCGTCGTCCCAGCATTAAAATTGGAGCGTTAAGTGCCAGTTGCCCTTTGAGTTATTGCTACTTCGCTGAAGAACTCAAAGCCTTCTCAGCTCATTTCGCTGTCGACTTTGTGACACCTGAGTTAGTCGCAGATGGTCATCGCCGGGGCTTACAAGTTTATGTCTATACTGTGGATGGTCAGCACGACATTGAAGAACTGCACGCAATGGGAGTCGACGGTATTTTTACCAATCACCCTAGTTATGCACACAACGTCGTTGCCGGCCTGACCACTGCCGGCAACGAACCTATTCTGCACTATTAGCACCGCAGACCATCAACTATGATGGTCTGGATACTCTTCCTGTAAAGATTCCAGTTTACGCGTGATAGCCATTGGTGAGCTGGTATTCTTCGCCAGAGCGATATACAGAGCAGGAATAACAAATAACGTCAAAAATGCTGACACTGCAACCCCGGCAAAAATAACCGTACCAATGACCATACGGCTTTCAGCTCCCGGCCCAGAACCGAGGATAAGTGGCACGGAACTCATTAGAGTTGTGAACGCCGTCATCACAATCGGTCGTAAACGCTGTTGCGCAGCTTTAAGCACAGCTTCTTTGAACTCCACTCCTGAATCACGCAACTGATTCGCAAATTCAACAATAAGAATACCATTTTTCGCTGCCAGACCAATGAGCATTACTATGCCTATCTGACTGTATATATTGATGCTCATTCCGGCCAGATACAGCGCCATTAAAGCCCCAACTATAGCCATAGGTACCGCCAGCATAATGACCAACGGATGAATAAAGCTTTCAAACTGCGCAGCCAGAACCAGGAAGGTAATGACCAATGCCAACCCAAAAACAAAGACAATTGAACTACCACTCTCTTTGTACAGTTGAGACTCGCCTTTATAGTCAATTGAAACATCTTCCGGCAGTTTTTCCTGCACCACGCCTTCCAAATAACTCAACGCTTCACCCAGTGAATATCCCTCAGCCAGATTCGCTTCAATGGTGACACTGCGCATACGGTTGTATCGGTTAAGTCGGGCTGAAGTGGCCTGCTCAGTAATGGTTACGAGGTTAGAAAGCGGAATCAATTCGTCACTTTTACGCGAACGTACATAGATATTATCTATGGCGCTGGGGCTACGGTAATCGGCTTTTTCGCCCTCCAGCATCACGTCATACTCTTCACCGCGATCAAGGTAGGTTGTCACTCGTCTTTGGCCTAATACAGACTGCAGGGTGATACCTATATCCTGCACTGAAACTCCTAAATCAGCCGCGCTGGCTTCATCCACCTGAATCAGTAATTGTGGCAAAGTTTCTTTATAGTCACTGTCCAGATCCTGTAAACCCGGGTTGGTAGAAGCTTCCTCAATAACAATGTCACGAAATTCAGCTAAGCGCTCGTAGGTATTCCCCTGCAACACGAATTCGACCGGACGCCCGCCTCCGCCGCTAATACCACTCCGCATAAAAGCGAACGCCTGAACGCCGACAACCGAATCCAACTGAGAGCGCATTTCTTCCATAAGATCAAAACTTGACCAGTCACGCTCGTCAAAAGGAACGGCACCGACGATGGCAATACCGGCGCTACCACCCCAACCGGGAGCACGAACAATCAAACGGTCAATCTTGCCTTCATCAATATAAGGCAAAAGAATCTGTTCTATTTCGTCCATATGTCTGGAGCTGGACTCGAAACTTGCGCCTTCGGCACTGCGCACCTGAATGTAAAAAGTACCGCGGTCTTCAGGTGGTGCGAACTCTTGTGGAATAAAGCTGAATAAACCAAACGCAACAACGCCCGACATAACCACCAACACGATTGCCATCATAGGCCGCTTCACGCTTTTCTCAAGCACGCCACGGTAACCTTGTTCCAGCCAGTTGAAAGTCGCATCAAAAGCCTTACCAAATTTACTGGTACGCTCTTTTTTACTCAGTATTTTAGAGCTCAGCATTGGCGTTAACGTCAGTGCTGCAATACTGGAGAAAGCAACAGCAGCGGCTATGGCAAGGGCAAACTCCGTAAAAAGCTTACCGATATTTCCGTCTAAGAAAGCCAGCGGTACAAATACCGAAATCAGTACCAGAGTTGTCGCAATAACCGCAAAGCCCACTTCTCTGGCTCCACGATAAGCAGCCAGAACCGGAGGCTCTCCCTCTTCTATACGGCGGTATATGTTTTCCAGCACGACAATAGAGTCATCAACCACCAGTCCAATAGCCAGTACCAGCGCCAGCAAGGTTAACAAGTTTATGGAAAAGCCCAGTGCGAATAGCACCATGTAGGACGCAATAATCGCCACAGGCACCGTCAGCGCAGGAACAATAGTTGCCCTTATATTTCCTAAAAACAGGTAAATAACGACAATAACCAGTGCCATCGCCACAGCCAGAGTATTATAAACTTCGTCAACTGAGCCCTGAATAAATATCGACGAGTCATAGCTGGGTGCCAGATACATGGTTTCAGGCAGGGTTTCCTGAATTTTTTTCATTTCCCGGTGAACGTTCTTCACCACATCCAGGGTGTTGCCCTTCGACTGTTTAATGACACCGACACCAACCATGTTAACGCCATTACCCCGGAAGTCGGTTTTGTCATCTTCGGCACCCAGTTCTACCCGGGCCACTTCACCTAACCGGACTAAGTAACCGTCGTCGCCCTGTCGTATCACCAGGTTTTTAAAGTCTTCCGGCGATAAATACGCGCGTGCCATACGAACCGAGAATTCTCTGTCGGTTGACTCAACTTCACCTGCCGGAAGCTCAACGTTTTCTTCTCGCAAACGGCTAACAATATCGGTTACCGTCACCTGCCGTGCCGCCATAGCATCACGGTCCAGCCATACACGCATGGCGTAACGGCGGTCACCACCAATGACTACCCGTGCGACACCGTCGGCAACTGACAGACGGTCTACGATGTATCGCTCCGCGTAGTCAGTTAGCTCTAGTATCGACATGCTCTCGCTGCGAAGGTTATACCAGACAATGGTACTCTCATCGCTTGAGGCCTTTGAAACTTCAGGGGGGTCAGCTTCTTCCGGCAGGTTATCAAGTACCCGGGACACCCGCTCACGAACGTCGTTAGAAGCGGCATCAATGTCGCGAGTCAGATTAAACTCTATACTGATACTGGAGCGCCCGTTGCGGCTGCTAGAGCTAATGTTTTTAATGCCTTCTATGCCACTAATACGGTCTTCGACTAACTGCGTGACCTGAGTTTCTACAACTTCGGCAGAGGCACCGGGGTAGTCTGTATCAATAGTAACTATGGGACGATCAATATCCGGATATTCTCGCAATGGCAGCATGGTAAAAGCCACAATACCGAAGACCACCAGCAGAATATTCAGTACGGTTGCAAAAACCGGACGTTTTACAGAAAGGTCTGACAACAACATAATTTAACCTCCCTGCACAGAAACGGGTACACCGTCACGAAGGCGAACAATACCTTCTATAATAACTTCTTCTCCGGGTTTAAGGCCGCCTGTAATTTCCACAATACCGGGCTTACGTCGACCAATAGTGACTTCTTTTTGGCGCGCGCGATTATCCGGTGTTAACACATACACATATTGTCTGTTTTGAATGGGGATAAGCGCTTTTTCCGGCAACAAAAGAGCTTCATCAATGCTCCGTAGCAAAGTAATTTGCAAAAGCATTCCCGGACGCAGACGTTCATCATCATTGTTAATTTTTGCACGGACTTTTACTGACCGCGTTACCGGGTCCACACGAGAATCAATGCTGGAAATACGCCCAATAAACTGTTCGCCCGGATATGCACGGCTGCGGGCAATCACTTCCTGATCTACGGCAATACTAGCGAAATAACGTTCAGGAACGCTGAAGTCCACTTTAATAGGTTTGATATCATCAAGCGTTGTAAACACATCCCCCGGACTGACCAGAGAACCGGCGCTTATTTCACGAATACCGACACGACCTGAAAATGGCGCATAAATCTTCATTTCTTTTAAAGTTGCTTCCGCAACTTCTAAATCGGCCTGGAGCCCATTTACCCGAACTTGTTGCTCATTAAGTTGTTGTTGTGAGGCTGCATTACCACGACGCAATTCGGTTATGCGTTCCAGCTGTCGTTTTGCTTCGTCTAAACTAAATTTGAGTTGTTGTACACGAGCGACTTCTATACGCGCATTTAACTCAGCCAGCAGTTGTCCCTGCTCAACTAAGTCGCCGCTTTCAAAATAGATTTTTTCAACAACGTCCTGAGTTTGCGCGGTAATACGAACCGTTTCATTGGCCATGGCGGTGCCTAACGCTTCAATAGTATCGCGGAACTCACTAATTTCAGCGGTCTGAGTTTTAACCGGAACCGACTGTTCCTTTCCCTCTTCAACCTTAGTTTCAGGCGGAAACCCAAACAAATACACAGCTGCCGCAGTCAGGACAACGACAACAATAGTAATGGGATTAATCCAGGAACGTTTCGCCATGCTTACCTCTAGGTTCTTTTTACAACGGTTTTAACATGGACTATTGTACGCAAAACACCGCCTAAAGGCGGTGCACTTAACGAGGATTCTGGCGGTTTAATCGCAAATTCAATCGTTTGAATGAAACGCGGGGCTGTATTTGTGAATAGCTTCAATAAAAGCAGCAGCATGCTCCGGATCTACTTCGGGGTGAATTCCATGCCCCAAATTGAACACATGGCCAGTACCTGAACCATAGCTTTGTAATATGCTTTGTACTTCTTCCTCAATCCGCGCTGGTTTCGCATACAGTACGCTAGGGTCCATATTTCCCTGCAGCGCGACTTGCCCACCAACACGAGCTCTGGCATCGGATAAATCGGTGGTCCAATCCACACCCAGCGCATCGGCACCGCTGGCAGCCATAGCTTCCAACCATTGCCCACCATTTTTGGTAAATAAAGTAACCGGCACTTTGCGTCCGTCGGCTTCCCGCGTAAGACCCGCTACAATTTTCTCCATGTAAGCCAGAGAAAATGCTTTGTAGTCACGTGGTGATAAAACTCCCCCCCAGGTATCGAATATCATGACCGACTGCGCACCTGCGGCAATCTGCGCATTTAAATACTGAGTAACGGACTCAGCCAGTACATTCAGCAAGGTATGCATAGCTTCAGGATCAGCAAACATCAGTTGCTTCACCTTGGAGAAGTTTTTGGTGCTGCCACCTTCAACCATGTAGGTCGCCAGTGTCCAGGGACTTCCGGAGAAACCAATAAGTGGCACACTGCCATTCAGTTCGCGACGAATAGCGCGCACAGCATCCATCACGTAACCCAGCTCGTCTTCCATATCGGGCACAGCCAGATTTTTAATAGCGGCCATGCTGCGAACCGGGTCTTTAAATTTTGGACCTTCGCCAGCCTCAAAATATAAACCCAGACCCATAGCATCCGGAATGGTCAAAATATCACTGAAGAGTATGGCAGCATCCAGGTCGAATCGACGTAACGGTTGCATGGTCACTTCACAGGCCAGTTCAGTGTTACGGCATAATGACATAAAGTCGCCAGCCTGACCGCGCACTTCTTTATATTCAGGTAAATAGCGCCCAGCCTGACGCATCATCCAGACGGGTGTGCGATCAACAGGTTGTTTTGCCAATGCACGAAGGTAACGATCATTTTTAAGCGCCGGAGCGGTCATAGCGAATCCAATTATTTATCAACATCAATGCCCGGCATTTTATCAGTCCACAGGCATTGGCTCCATGAAAACTTATGCTTACCTCTTTTGAGATAGGTCAATCAACGTTCTTGCTATGGTCCCTTCCGGCGGAATATCCGGAAGGCTGTCAAAAGCAAACCAGTCGCCTGTCACCAATTCGTGCGGATCAATATGCAATTCGCCTTCTGCCCAGTCTGCAGTGTATCCCATCATTAATGAATGAGGGAAAGACCAGGGCTGGCTTAAATGGTACTGAATGTTCTTAACGCGGATACCTGCTTCCTCATAAACCTCTCGCTCTAATGCCTGCTCCAGACTTTCGCCGGCTTCAACAAACCCTGCCAGTATAGAGTGCAACCCAGGCTTATGCCGCTTACCCTGAGCCAGTAAAATTTTGTCACCTTTGCGAATAGCCACGATAATGCATGGCGACACGCGCGGGTAACAACGGTGCTGACACTGGTTACAATGCATCGCCAGCTCCCATTCAATGGTTTGCATGCGGGCCCCGCAGCGGCCACAAAAACGATGAGTATTCAAAAAATCGCTGAATTGCCGGGCTCTGCCTGCCATCGCAAACTTTTCCATGTCATCCACGGTAAGTAATTGCCGTAAAGGCACGAACTCACCACCAATGAACTGCTCATCCATATAGTCAGCCATGACCAAATAACAGCTGCGCTCCCGCAGTTCTCCTATTTCCACCACCCGGTAGTCATTTAAGTCTGGAAAGCTCAGATCTTGCAGGCAGCCAAAGGGGACTTCTCCGCTTTCATCCAGAAAAAGATGGTCAGAGCTCACCACAAACCACCAGGCAGGTTCATCACCCGCCGGTTTTGAATACAAAGTCGCCATATTAATCCCGCGTATCAAATGCGTTTGGTTTTCTGTAAAATCAGTTGAGTTCTAATGCTTCTGAATTTACATTAGGTACTGAAACTATAGACGGAGAGTATCATGTTAAGCCGTAATGAGCAGGCAAAAAAGCGCTGGGGCGGCGCTCATAAAAGTATCGACCTATGGCTATCCGAGCGCCAGGACTTACTGGTGAATTACTTTAAACTTGCCGCGCTCCCGCCTTATGAAAGCATTCGCTCGGGCTTACCCGACGTCACTGATATCCGTAACTTTTGCGGTCAATTAGTCGACTACGTATCGAGTGGTCATTTTGAAATTTATGACCAAATTGTGCGCGAAGCTTCATCTCAGGGAAACTCAGTTGATGATTTGGCTGATGAGTTATTCCCTTTAATTTCTGACACAACCGAAATAGCGTTAGATTTTAACGATAAGTACGGTGAGATAAGCTCAACTGACCACTGTGAAACCTTCGATAGAGATTTATCGGCACTTGGTGAAGCATTGGAATTAAGAATGGAGTTTGAAGACAAACTTCTCAACCATTTAGACGAGCATAATTTAATAACAGCTTAAGCTGACTTTTATTGAATTTATAAAAACGCCGGCAATTCGCCGGCGTTTTTGTATAGATGAAAACTCAACTGAGCTTATTCGGTATCCGGCTCGTCTTTTTGTACGTTAAGTAATTCAACGGTAAAAATCAGCGTTGAATTTGGTGGGATTTGACCATCACCCAATTCACGATCTCCATATGCAAGTTCAGACGGGATCACAAAACGGTACTTAGCACCTTCCTTCATCAACTGCAGACCTTCAGTCCAGCCCGGAATAACTCGGTTTAGCGGAAAAGATGTAGGCTCGCCACGTTCATAGGAGCTATCAAAAACTTCCCCATTAACCAACGTGCCTTCGTAATGAACTTCTACCATATCGGTTTCGGATGGACTAACACCGTCACCCTCTTTAAGAACTTCATACTGAAGACCAGAATCTGTTGTTTGAACACCTTCTTTTTTCGCGTTCTCGGCTAAATACGCTTTGCCTTCTTCCGCCGCTTTCTTACCCAATACGTTTTGACGTTGCTCCATAACTTCTTTGCGCATAGTGTTCAGGATTTTTTCAGCTTCCTCATCACTTAACTGAGGATCACCTTTAACCGCATCCACAAAGCCAGCAATAACAATATCGCGTTCCAGCATGAAATCCGCTTCTTCCTGACGTTCTAAGTTACGTGCAATAAACCCGCCAACAGAAGAGCCTAGAGCGTAAGCCTGCTTGTCTTTGTCTGTTTTTAATTCCGTATCATTCGCCGGAAATTTTTCTTGTGAGCAGGCCGCCAGTACCAGCGCGATAGCTGAAATAGCTAACGGCTTCATCAGTTGTTTCATCGTTTTCTCCAATTATCGTCTTGCATCCTTTCGGACTATGCCATAATAGTGTTATCTAACAGAACCATACTACACAACCACAAGGAACTTGCCTATGCCTTTTCTTAAGCTCTGCGGTGCGTTTATTTTGCTGGTTGTAATTACCGGTTGCCAACCTGCACCGGAAAAGGTCAAGAAAACGATTCACGCTGAAAACGGCACCTACGCCGCTGATATTTCCGACGACGGAAACTATAGCCTAGTCTCTACAGATGAAACTGGTTTACTGCTGTGGCCACGTTATGCCACCAACGCCAAGTACCAATGGCAGCATAATGAAAACACCGTCTCTCAGATTATAGACGTTGATATTAGCGCCGACGGGGAAGTGGCGGTTGCAGCATCGCGTAAAGAATTCTCCATGTGGGATATTAATAACGGCGAAAATCTGGGGTTCTGGCAAATAGGTTCAGGCGAGATACAAAAGCTGGTGGTCAGTAAAAAAGGTGGAACGGTGGTGCTTGGAAAGCAAGACGGTACACAGGTTGCTTTCAACCCAGTCTCGGGTCGACGTATTGAATTTTATGGGCATACCGAAAGTATTAATGTTCTTGATATTTCGCCCAATGGTTTTTATGTTCTAAGCGGTTCAAACGACCATTCGGCTATTCTGTGGGATACCCGAAGCGGGCAAATTGTGCACCGTTGGCCACTGGAAGGGCGGATCACACAGGTTGCTCTGCACCCTGATGGTCACTTCGCGTTTATCTCAGATGCAATCGATAATTCGATTATTCACTCACTACCAGATGGCGAAATTGCCTCAAAACTTAAATTCATAGAGCGCCATAAAATTTTTAGTGCTGCGCGTTTTAGCGCATCCGGTGATTATCTCATTACCGGCTCGCCATCACGTCAAATTGCAATCTGGGACACCTCGACAGGAGAAGAGCTCACGCACTGGCGGGTAGATTTACGCGACGGAGGGCGTCCCAGCAACGCTGCGGTGTTAGCCGTCGTCTTTGATGAAAAACAGCAACAGGTCATTAGCGAGAGCTCTGCCGGTCTTGCTGAGTGGTGGAATATTGATTTAACAGGTAGTAAAGAATGACAGTAGAGAAGATAGAAGCACAATTAACTAATCTGGAAATGCAGTTAACATTCCAGGAAGACACTATTGATTCACTAAATAAACTAGTTACTGAGCAGACTCAGCAAATGAGTGAAATGCAAAAACAAATTCGCTGGTTAGGAAAGCGCCTAAAACAAATGCAGGAGAATCAGTCGACTGACTCAGATCCGGCAGACGAACCACCCCCTCCTCATTATTAAAGCGTTGGGTTTACCTTGACCTTAGCAAATCAGGTCAGTATAACAACTGTTCTTATTTAGTTTGCGAGAATGTTATGTCATCAAAGCACCCGATTATTGCCGTTACAGGTTCATCAGGAGCAGGAACAACCACCACAGGTCAGGCCGTACGCCATATCTTTCGTTCGTTAGATGTGAGTGCCGCGTTTGTGGAAGGTGACAGCTTTCATCGCTACTCCCGCCCTGAAATGGACTTGGCTATTCGCAAAGCTCAGGAACAGGGTCGTCATATCAGTTATTTTGGTGCCGAAGCCAACGACTTTGACCGGTTAGAATCGTTATTCCGCTCTTATTCGCAAACCGGTAACGGTAAAGTCCGTCGCTATTTACACAGCTTTGATGATGCGGTTCCTTATAACCAAATGCCCGGTACTTTCACGCCCTGGGAAGAACTGCCTGAAAGTACCGATGCACTTTTCTATGAGGGCTTGCATGGTGGTGTTTGCGGGGACGGCTACGATGTAACTCAATATGTTGATTTATTAATCGGTATGGTGCCCATTGTTAACCTTGAGTGGATCCAGAAATTAATTCGCGATACCTCGGAGCGGGGGCACTCACGTGAAGCGGTTACCACCAGCATTATTCGCGGCATGGAAGATTACATTCACCATATTGTTCCGCAGTTTTCGCGTACTCATATCAACTTCCAGAGAGTACCTACGGTTGATACGTCCAACCCTTTCAGTGCCAAGGATATTCCATCACTGGACGAGAGTTTTGTTGTTATTCGTTTTCGCGGTATTAAGAACGTCGACTTCCCATATTACCTGCAGATGATAGACGGCTCGTTTATGTCACGTACCAGCACCCTGGTTGTGCCCGGTGGGAAAATGGCCTTAGCCATGGAGCTTATTCTGACACCGCTGATTGAACAAATTATGGAAAGGAAAAACCAGGTTCGCCGTCAGGTTGACTGGATATCAAGTAAGTAACTACTCACCAACTAACCAGCGACTGTGAAAGTTGGCACCTTTATCCTGAGCCAGAGTCTTGCACAACACGGGTAACAGATGCTCGCTGTCCTGTACCACGCCATAAGGCGGATTAACCCAGAGAAAGCCACAGCCGTGAAGCCCTTTACGCTCATCATTGGTGCGTATATTCAGCTCCATGATCAGAGTCTTAGGCAGATCCGACAAAGCGCCAACGTCGCGATGAAAAGCCGCCGTTTTCAGCTCATCTTTAATGGGATACCAAACCGCAAAGCTGCCGCTTTTCCAGCGTTTTAAGCCCTGTTCAAGCGCGCTGACCACATCGTCAAACTCCGTGGTGTTTTCAAAAGGCGGGTCAATAAGCACCAAACCGCGCTTTTCAGCCGGGGGCAGTTGCGCACGCACAGCCTGATAACCGTCCATAGGAGCCAGTATTTGCACTTGTTTGTGTCGCCCCAAGGGGGTGTTTTTAAGAGTCTCTGCGTCTTCTTTATGCAGTTCACAAACAACTAACCGGTCATTTTCGCGTAAAAATTCAGAAGTTATGACCGGTGAACCGGGGTAATACCGAAGCTTATCCTGCTCTTCGTTTAATTGACGCACGGTGCTTAAGTATGCGGCGGCTAAAGGCTCTTCAGCTGAGTGCTCAGCAAAACGAACAATGCCCTGCTCAGCTTCAGCAGTTCTTATTGCCTGATCGCCTTGCAAATCGTAGTAGCCTATACCACCGTGAGTATCGAGTACGAAGTAGGGCTTATTCTTTTGCTGAAAATACTCTAGCGCCCGCGCCAACAGCAAATGCTTAAAAACATCGGCAAAATTGCCAGCATGAAAAATGTGTCGATAATTCAAAGATCAGTCGTCTTGTTGAGGGGATTCAATACGGTAACTGTGGGTAATATTAACCGAAGCTTCCAGCATCTTAGCCACCGAACAGTACTTGTCGGCTGACAGTTTCACCGCACGCTCTACGTGCTTTTCGTTGATATCGGTGCCCACGACCACGAACTCCAGATGAATGTCAGTAAAAACCTTTGGTACTGAATCGGCACGTGTCCCTGACAACTCACAATAGCAGCGCTGAAAGTTCTGCTTAGCTTTTTGCAATATACTGACCACGTCAACTGACGCGCAGCTTCCTGCCGACATTAGCACCATTTCCATAGGGCTGGGCGCCTTGCCCGGGCTGTCACCATCCATAACCACTTGATGACCACTACCTGAGGTAGCCACAAAAGTCATGCCCTCTACCCAGGTGACCTTTGCATTCATGCTATTTGCTGACATTGAAGATCCTTGCTGAACTCAATAAAAGACTACAGTCGGTAACTTTGCAGACGCTCATCGAAAAGGTTTTTTACCAGACCGACAAACTCGTTAATGAAGGCTTCCTGCTGCGGAGTCGGGTGTGTATCCAGAACTTTCGATAACACTTCTTCTAAATCGTAAACGATAGCATCCGTTTCCCGGACAATATCCAGCCGCACAGCCTCATCAAGCTCATTCTGCTCAAACACTGCCATCATGCTTTCTGACAAGCGCTCTTCCATAAAGTCGCGCAAAGTGTAATCCGCAGTTCTTGCGCTGCTACTTTGTTCAGTGAAGACCGGTAACTGACCTGTCAGGTACTGGATTAACTCAATGTATCCGTCTGTTTCAACTATCATCTGTTTCTCTTTGTCACGCGGCCAGGCAACCCATACGTTGCCCAGCCACTAAACTAGCACAGATTGCGATTAAAATTTAAGCCCTGGTGCTAAACTCTCAGGTAAGCTCATGCTGTCAGCTTCCACAGAGGCGACCGGATACGCGCAATAATCCGCCGCATAATACGCACTAGCGCGATGATTACCGCTTGCGCCAATACCACCAAAAGGTGCGGCACTGCTGGCACCAGTAATCGGCTTATTCCAATTCACAATACCTGCACGAATGTGTTTAAAGAAGTAACGATAGGTTTGTTCATCGTCACACAATACACCAGCAGACAAACCATAACGCGTGTTGTTCGCTTCTTTAATAGCCGCATCGATATCTTTAAAACGATACACTTTCAATAATGGTCCGAAATGCTCCTCGTCCGGTAAATCTTCAACTCCGGTTACATCCACAATACCCGGAGTGACAAAGCCTTTCTTCGAATCGGTCTGCTTCATACGAACTAATGACTTAGCTCCTTTATGTAACAGCTCATTCTGTGCATCGACCATTTCGCCCGCAGCTTTAGCAGAAATCATGGCACCCATGAATGGCTGTGGATCAGCTTCGTAGTCGTCGACCAGAATATTCTCAGTCACTTCAATGAGGCGTTCCAGTACAGCACGGCCTTGCTCAGAATCTTCGATGAACAAGCGACGTGCACAAGTGCAGCGCTGACCAGAAGTGATGAAAGCCGATTGCACAATATTGTGCACCGCTGCATCAACATCAGCCACATTAGTCACCAATAATGGGTTATTACCGCCCATTTCCAGTGCCAGAATTTTATCCGGGCGACCGCCAAACTGTTTGTGTAACAGGTGACCAGTGTTTGATGAGCCGGTGAAATACAGACCGTCAATTTGTGGATGCGCTGACAATGCTTTACCCGTATCAACTTCGCCCTGAACCAGGTTGAGAACACCCGCTGGAATGCCTGCTTTTTCCCATAACTTCACGGTTTCCTGAGCCACCATAGGAGTCAGTTCGCTTGGCTTGAACACCACAGTGTTACCCGCAATAAGCGCCGGTACAATGTGCCCGTTAGGCAAATGCCCCGGGAAGTTATAAGGGCCATAAACAGCGACCACACCGTGCGGCTTGTGGCGGATAAAGGCTTTTGCGCCCGGCATGTCGTTTTCCACGGTACCGGTGCGTTCATGGTAAGCACGCTCGGAAATAGCCACTTTACCCATCATAGCGCCAACTTCGGTGCGAGTTTCCCAAACGGGTTTGCCGGTTTCTTTAGCCATGGTACGAGCCAAGTGCTCTTTATTTTCTTCCAGCAATTCAGAGAATTTTTGGCAAATAGCCAAGCGTTCTTCAACACTGCGACCAGACCAGTCCGGAAATGCCGCCCGTGCTGCCAGAATGGCCTTTTCAACCTGAGTTTCACTGGCAGCTTCGCCACTCCAGATAACTTCGTTTCGTGCTGGATCAATCGATTTGAACAACTGGCCTTCGCCAGCTTCCCAACAACCGTCAATAAATTGAATACTGTTCGTCATACAAATACTCCTGCTTAGAGTGCAACAATGCGGGCTTCATCGCCGCTTTCTAAATGCATTGCCTGGGCTTGTTCTGTCGTCAATATGAGCTCGTCTGCACCTGCCGGTAAAGACAGTTTGGTTGCGCGGAAGTTCTTCAGTTGCGTGTTGCAGACAATATGAGGAATACCTTCATCTTCCGCTGCAGATCCGCTGACAGTTACCGTCACTAAACGACTGTTACGGACACTATTAAGATTACACACTTCGGCTTCAACCGTTGGCCCTGCGTCAAATATATCGACGAAGCCTCTGAACCGGAAACCTTCCGACTCCAACAATTTCAGTGCCGGGCGGGTATTGTCGTGAACTTTACCGACAACCGCCTGCGCTTCCTTACTCAACAAGTTGGTATAAATAGGGAAGCGTGGCATCAATTCAGAAATAAAGACTTTATCACCAATGCCGCTTAAGTAATCGGCTTTAGGAAAGTCCATCGAGAAAAAGTTCTCTTCCAGCCAGTTCCAGAATGGCGAATCCCCATTTTCATCTGAAACACCGCGCATTTCGGCTATTACCCAGTCGCTGAAACGCTGTTTAAACTGCGCTAAAAACAGCATACGGAAACGAGACAAAGTACGTCCGTTCATATTGTGCCGGTAGGGTTCACGCAAAAATAGGGTGCATAGCTCAGAAACACCTGTGTAGTCATTACACAAGGTTAAGGTTTCCAGCGCATTATAAATATTAAGCTTTTCTGAATGATGCACAACTTTACCCAAACGGTAATGCCAGAAGGCTTCATTCAAACCCACCGCAGCTTCAATACCACTGACACCTGCAATAGTACCGGTTTCGGTATCTTCCATAACAAACAGGTAGCTTTCATCGCCCGGTGTTTCAACGGTGTCTTTAGCGAATGCTTTTTGCGCCGCATTAATGCGGCGCTCCAGCAGCGACTGGTCTACCGGTAAGGAAGTAAAACCATGACCGGATTCAATCGCGCACTGATATAACGCTTCGTAATCTGACGGCTTAATGGGTCTGATTAGCAACATAAAACAGCCTCAGTTATTGACCGACGACCTGAGCAACAGCTTTTTCAAAGCGCTGCAGGCCTTCTTTAATGTCTTCTTCAGAAATAACCAGTGACGGGGTAAAACGCACCACATTAGCACCGGCAATCAGTACCATCACGCCATGCTCCTGACCGGCCAGCAAGAAGTCGCGCGCACGCCCTTCGTACTCTTTATTCATTGCCGCGCCAAGTAATAAGCCCTGACCTCGAATTTCGCTGAACACGTTATATTTTTCGTTAATTGCGGCCAGTTGCTCTTTGAACCACTGCTCACGTTGCTTCACGCCGTCCAGCGTTTCTTTCGTATTCACAACATCAAATACCGCTTCTGATACAGCACATGCCAGTGGGTTACCGCCGTAAGTACTACCGTGAGTACCAGGTTTAAGATGCTCAGCAATTTCCGTTGTTGTCAGCATAGCGCCAATAGGGAAACCACCGCCTAAAGCCTTGGCTGAAGTCAGAATATCCGGCGTTACGCCCAGCTGTTCATAAGCATAGAGGCTACCGGTACGGCCAAAGCCTGTTTGTACTTCATCAAAAATCAATAACGCGTCGTTTTCATTACACAGTTCACGTACCGCCTTCACGAATTCCACGTCAGGGCTTACTACGCCGCCTTCACCTTGCAATGGCTCCATCATTACCGCGCAAGTTTTGTCGGAAATCAGTTCCTTAAGCGCGTCGATGTTGTTGTAATCCACATGCTCAATAGCACCAGGTTTTGGACCAAAACCGTCAGAGTAGGCTGGCTGGCCACCCACGGTTACGGTAAAGAAGGTGCGTCCGTGGAAACCTTTGGTAAAAGCAATAATTTGTTGCTTATGCTCACCGTGCTTTTCAATTGCCCAGCGACGCGCCAACTTTAATGCCGCTTCGTTGGCTTCAGCACCTGAGTTAGCGTAGTAAACGCGATCAGCAAAGGTGGCTTCGGTTAATTTCTTCGCCAGACGAATTGCCGGTTCGTTGGTAAAAACATTACTTAGATGCCACAGCTTCTGGCTCTGTTCCTGTAGGGCTGACACCATCGCTGGGTGGCAATGACCAAGACAGTTCACAGCGATACCACCGGCAAAGTCGACATACTCACGACCTTCTTGATCCCAAACACGAGCACCTTCTCCTTTAACTGGAATCATCGATGCCGGGTTGTAGTTTGGAACCATTACATCATTAAACATTTCACGGTTTACTGTCTTATTGTCTGTCATTACTCTCGTCCTTATCGCCTTAGCGAGTTAACAAAGGTGTCAACAAATTCATCTCTAAAAGTAGCCGGCTATTATGCCAAAATTTGTGCAGTTTGTCTGTGATAATTCGGTTATAAATCCCTAATCCCGAGGGTTTACGCTTTTCTTGCATAAGATACGAATAGTTATGCTAATGCATGCTGAAACTATGAATCTTTAGTCATTATTTTTTAGCGCAGAAGAAATGTACCCCCTGAATTAACATTTAACTACGCAGAATTACATTGATTTTCAATTGGTGTTAATTTAGCCTGAATTATTGAATAAATGTTCGGCTGGAAAAGACGTTATGGAAAATCAGACTCTGCCCCTGAACGCCTCATCTCAACCACAGTTAAAGCTTACCTACTTACGTCCGGGCGACATAATTGATGTTGAGTTTTCTTCGGCGACCAAGGTACGTACAAAACTTCAGGTTGTGGGCTTTGATACCGGTAACTATTTATTGTTAAAACAGCCGAATCCACGCACTGACGGCAGCTATGCCGATGTGTTATATGAAGGCAACCCGGTTATTGTTCGCTTGGTTTTAGAGGGAGAAGCGGGTGAATGCCTGGCGTTTAAAACAAAGATCCGGGCCGTCTCAAATATCCCGTTCAGGTTGCTGTATCTGGATTATCCGAAAGAAATTGAGAATCGCGCACTACGCGCACAGCGGAGGGTTCGAACACACATTCCAGTTGATGTTACTGCTGACGGCAGCCAGACTAACGCTAAAAAGAAATTGGCCAGTGGTGTTATCGTCGATATCTCTTCTGCCGGGTGTCGAATTGTGTTTAAGGCGCAGAACCAGACAGGTAATGTCACTCATATGAATATAAAAATCAGTATTGGTTCTGGTTCTCAGAAAGAGCCTCTGACTCTTTCAGGTCAAATTATGAATCAGCGCAAAGAGCATGGAATGATAAGTGTTGGCGTGCGCTTCACTGACGAGGAAGCGCATATCGGTAAAGTGTTCGAGCATTTATTAATCGACACCGAGTTTGAGTGCTGACCTCTCTATTCAGGCACGACAATTGGCGGGCGTTTTAAGCTCACATTGTGCAAGCGAGCAACAGTTTCTGATGTTATTGAATGCTTATTGAGTAGATGTTTACCCTCTTCCAGACTGGCAAGGTCCACTTCCCGCAGCATTCTGAATTCGCAATAAGCATTAGCTTGGGCTAAGGCTTCCGCGTATTCAGATTCATAGCCTTTGTCTTTCGTTTTGCTTTGCGTAAAAGCCAATAAGTGTTTGCTTACCGGAACACGCTTTAACCCCCAGCCTTCAGCAACCAGATAACTCACGTCTTTATCCTTTTCCAGCATTAAGTCGCGTAGAAAGCGTTCGTCAGGAGTTAAAGTGACAATAGTATTGTGGCGCTCGGGTGACTTATCGTTAACGCTTTGCATAGCGAATTCGCGCTGCACATCATCAAATAAACGCAAATACAGCTTGGTTAAGGCAATTTTCCCCAGTTCATGGAACATACCAATGGTATAGGCTAGAACCGGATCTCGCAGGTTACGCTCTACCGCAATATTGTGTGCAGCAATAGCCGTACCCAGGGAATGCTCCCAAATTTTGCGACGGAATAAGGTGAAGGGTTGTGTGGCCGGCGGCAGCCAGTTTTGCATAATATAAGCAGGAGCCAGCAGGCGTAGGTTTTCGGTGCCCACAAAGCTCATGGCTACCCTAAGGTTATCAATTTTCACCTGCTTATTCCGGTCGATAAACGGTGGTTGATTGACCGTACGGATTAACCCCGTATGAAACCAGTCCATACCTTGCACAACGGATTCAATCCGGCGCATAGAAGCAGCTTTCATGCTAAGCGTATCCAGCAATTCAGGTAGCTTTTCAGGTAATGGGATCAAGCGTTCGCGAATGTAGTCACCATCTTCGATGGTTTTCAACGCACGATGATAAATCTCTTCATGCAATTCATCGGAAATACGATCGGCGTAACGTTGGCGCGCTTGCGCTTTACGGTCGCGCTCTTCGTAATTCAGACGCTCAACTTCTAAAAGCTTACGTCGCTGCTCATGCTCTTCATCGTCGGTACCATCTTCTTTTGAGCGAGTTTTACGCGCAAACGGAAAGCTTATCAGATAGTTGATAAAGCGTTTTTCTAAGCGCAGGGCGGGATCATTACTACCGCCTTCTGTGGTACCCGCAAAAAAGTGGAACATGTTACCTCGGTATTAGCTGAACTGCGGCAGTATTATGTTGAATAAGCAGAGAAAATACTACTTACTGATTATCGTATATAACGTAAAAAATTCGCTAACAGATTATGTCCTTGTGCTGTCATCACAGACTCGGGATGAAACTGAACACCAAACAGCGGCAAATGCCGGTGCCTTATTGCCATAATCTCGCGCTGACCTTTTTCGGTTCCTGTATCGGCATCAATGACAAAATCTGTTGATAAGCTTTCAGGAGAAACAACAAGGGAATGGTAACGGGTCACTTCTAATGGGTTATTCAGCTGTCGGAAAAGTCCTTCGCCGGAGTGTTTAATCACACTGGTTTTTCCATGCATAACTTTTTCTGCCCGAACAACGTTTGCACCAAAAACCTGTGCCAATGCCTGATGACCAAGACACACACCTAATATTGGCAGCTTAGTCTGAAAGTGCTCAATAGCAGCTAAAGATATTCCCGACTCGTTGGGAGTACAGGGGCCAGGTGATATAACAAGTGCTTGCGGCGCTAACTGCTCTATGTCGGTAAGGGTTAATTCATTATTCCTGAAAACACTAACGTCTTCGCCTAATTCCCGAAAGTAGCGTGCAAGGTTGTGAGTAAATGAATCAAAGTTATCAATTAAAACAATCATACTGCTAGGACAGCCGCTCGCTTAACCAGTCTTTAAAATGGACTGGCCGGGCAAAGTAGAACCCCTGCAATAAATCAGCGCCATTTTCTTTCAGCAATTTAACCTGAGTTTCAGTTTCTACGCCTTCTGCTACCGAGGAAACCGATAGAGATTTAGTCATATTCAGCATAGCCAGCAGCAGACCCATATGTTTGTCATTCACTTCCGCCAGTTGAACAAACTCTCGGTCTATTTTTAGCTCGCCTATTGGCAGTTGCTGAATGCGCATGAAATTAGAATACCCAGTCCCAAAGTCATCAATAGAAAATACGACGCCGAGCTCGGCAAGCCGCGACATTGTTTGCTCGACTATTTCAGGGTCAGCTAACAGTAAGTTTTCAGTAATTTCAATGGTCAGTTGATTCAGCGGTGCATTTTGTTCGGCAAATATTCTTTGTACCGTCTCGACATAGTCGTCTTGTAAAAACTCAATTGGACTGACATTCACCGCTATACGATCATTAAGCCCTTTATCGCTCAGCTGCCGCACAACGAAAGCGACCTGACTCAACAATTCTTTAGCCATAGGAATAATCAGCTTAAAACGCTCCGCAATTGGAATAAATTGATCTGGAGGAATGATCTCTCCGGCTTCGTTGCGCCAACGCATTAGAGCCTCTGCACCACGAACAACACCGTTGGTATCCACTTTAGACTGCAACCAGCATTCGAACTGCCCTTTACCCAAAGACGCTCGTAAGGCCACTTCGGTTTCGGCATCGGTTACAACCGAGTTGGATATTTCAGCTCGGTGTACCGCAACTTTATCCCGGCCGCTATGTCGTGCATTAGACGTTGCCGTATCGGCCTGTGACAGCAGTCCGGAAGCATTTTCATCACCTCCACTTAAACTGACACCGACACTTGCGGTGAGATAATGCGTCTGGAATGCCGTTTTAAACGGCTCGCGCAGTACGCCGTGCAGCTTATCAATAATAGCCAGACTGGTCTCGGTAGAGTCCTGCATAACCCCCACCCAAAATCTGTCACCAAGATCTCTCGCTATCCAGCCCGAATCGCCAATGGTTTTTCTCATTCGTTGAGCAATTAGCTGAATAACGCGGTCACCTTCCTCGTGGCCGTGAATCGTGTTAACGCGGTTAAAATAATCAATATTAACGGCAGCGACAACAATGGGTAACTGGCTTTCAATACGTTTCTCAACCAAGTCAAGAAAACGGTGACGATTTGGCAACCCCGTTTGCTCATCAAAGTTTGCTAAATATTCGAGCTTACGCGCATTTTCTTTTTGCTCGGTAATATCCCGTATAACACCGACATACTGCGTTTCACCAGAATAAGTTACCTCGGTTACCGCCAAATCAATAGGAAACACTTCTCCGGTTTTACGCTTAGCCTGAACTTCGCGGCCAATACCAATAATGCGGGCGTGGCCTGTTTTTTGATAAGCGCTAATGTAACGGTCATGTTCACGGGCATAGGGCTCAGGCATTAGCACACTGACATTTTTACCTTTCACTTCAGCGGCGCTGTAACCGAACATGCGCTCAGCCGGCACACTAAAGTTAATAATCATGCCGTTATTGTCGATGGTAATAACCGCATCCAGTAAATTGTCCAGTGTGCTGCGCAAGGTGTTGGCTTGCTCTTGTAACTGCTGCAAACGGTACTTTTTAACCGTAATATCTTGAATGGCACCAAACAGTGCCATGTCACCATTTTTCAGCGTTCGGGTAATGCTCGTAATAGCAATCCAGTGAATTCTTCCGTCTCTGTCTTTAAGACAACTTTCTGCAGACCAGCTATGGTGATTTTGAAAGCTTTGCTCGACCAGGTGCTCAATATTTTCACGGTATTCAGGAAGGTGAAACGCCATTGCCTGTTCATAAGTAATAGGTTCATCCTGGGCTACACCATGAATTTCTCGTAACTGAGGGCTCCAATATAAATCTCCGGACGCGGGTTCATACCAAAAGCTGCCAATGTTAGCCATGGTTTCAACACTGGTTAGCAACTCCTTTTCGCGCTGTTCCGGAGATTTATCCACCATAGTTAAATTTATCCCGGGTAAGGTACAAAACCTACCGCTTTATAAACATCTGACAAAGTTTTTGCTGAGGCTTCACGTGCCTTATCAGCGCCTTGTTTCATAACCTGTTGCAAAAATGCCTGATCATTACGCATTGCGTGATACCTCTGCTGTATCGGTTCCAGCATGGCAACCACAGATTCCGCCACATCCACCTTTAGATGCCCGTACATTTTGTCTTCGTACTCAGGTACCAGCTCGTCTATCGACTTACCTGTGGCAGCTGACATAATGCTAAGCAAATTCGAGACGCCCGGCTTTTCTTCCTGATTAAAGTAAATGCGCGCCTGCTCATCAGAGTCGGTAACGGCTTTCTTAATTTTCTTCAGAATCTTCTTCGGCTCTTCCAGCAAGCCGACAAAATTATTTGGATTATCGTCCGACTTTGACATTTTCTTAGTCGGTTCCTGCAGTGACATCACCCGCGCCCCGACTTTTGGAATCATTGGTTCCGGAATCGTAAAAATATCGCCATACAAGTTATTAAAACGTTCAGCAACATTACGCGTCATTTCCAGGTGCTGCTTCTGGTCATCTCCCACCGGCACTTCATTCGCCTGGTACAACAGAATGTCTGCCGCCATTAGCGCCGGATAAGTGAACAAACCCGCATTAATATTACTAGCGTGACGCTGAGACTTATCCTTAAACTGCGTCATGCGGTTTAGCTCGCCCATTTGCGTGTAGCAGTTAAGCACCCAGGCTAATTGAGAATGTTCCGGCACGTGCGACTGAATAAACACCGTACTTTTTGCCGGGTCAAGGCCACAAGCCAGGTACAAAGCCAGTCCATCAAGAGTTGCTTGCTGCAGTTTCTCGGCGTCCTGGCGTACAGTAATGGCGTGCTGATCAACCAGCATAAACTTACAATCGTGAGTGTCCTGCATATTAACCCACTGACGTAATGCGCCAATATAATTACCAATAGACAACTGTCCCGACGGCTGACAACCACTTAACACAATTGGTTTCGACATTACTGTTTCCTCTAAGAACCTGTTACCGCAGCGATTTCATCGCGCATTGTCCGGATGACACTGGCGTAATCATCCGCATTAAAAATAGCTGAACCAGCAACGAACATGTCCGCGCCAGCTTCTGCAATTTCACCAATATTTGAAACCTTAACACCACCATCCACTTCCAGGCGTATGTCGCGGCCACTTGCTTTAATTCGTTTACGCACCGCTCTGAGCTTATCAAGCGTTGACGGAATAAAAGACTGTCCACCAAAACCTGGGTTAACCGACATCAGTAAAATGACATCCACTTTGTCCATAACATGATCAAGGTAATGCAGCGGTGTTGCAGGGTTTAACACTAAACCCGCCTGGCAACCCTGTTCGTGAATAAGCTGTAAAGTCCGGTCAACATGGTCGGATGCTTCCGGGTGGAAAGTAATGATAGAAGCCCCGGCTTCGGCAAAGTCTGGAATAATACGGTCAACAGGCTTAACCATTAAATGCACGTCAATTGGCGCTTCAATTCCGTAATCACGTAACGCTTTGCATACCATAGGACCTATCGTCAGGTTAGGCACGTAGTGGTTATCCATTACGTCAAAATGCACGACATCGGCACCAGCGTTCAATACCGCGTCAACTTCCTCACCTAACCGCGCGAAGTCCGCGGACAGTATCGACGGTGCAATTAGTGGTTTCATTGTTCGTTTTCCTGACCTATTTCAAAATGATGCTTATTGTAGCAGTTAACCCATGACAAAAAAATTCGCAATGATGACTAGAATTTTTACAAAATCGCTGATAAATTAGTCAATCAAGACTTGAGAGGGACTTTCATGCGATTACTAACAATAATAACATCACTAGCATTAGCTGCGTTTACTGCGCTTGCTATCGTGAATCCTTCCTCGCTCGTTGCTCAGCAAAACCCCACTCAGCGCTGCCAGCAGCTTGTCACTGAAATAGAACCCAGTAACACCTCTGTTGAATGTCAGTTAGCTGCCGAGCAAGTGACATGGTTTAGCTGGTTAAAAGGCGACAGCCGGTCCGTACAATTTCACTTCTTCGACTTGATTGAGTTAATCTCGAGTTCAAGCGACAGCAACAAAAAACATTATCAAAACGAATACACTGATTAATGTCTGAATCTACCGAAAATAAAACCTCTAAACCAGGTGTCTTTAGTATGGTTATGAGTGTGTTGGCGGCATTTTTGGGTGTGCAAACAGAAAAAAACCGCCAACGAGACTTCCAGCATGGTAGCCCGAAAGCCTACATCATCATTGGCGTTATTCTTACCATTCTATTCGTGTTTGGTTTAATTGGTCTCGTTAACCTGGTCCTGGCTACCGCGGCCTGATGCCCTACCGTAGCCAGACATTCATGTCAGGTACAATGCCGAAATACCACACAATTGTGATTTCAATATCGCACCTGATGCAATAGCATCAGGCAGCTATGCCGCTATGACGTAACAAAGCTTCGGCATTCGGTTCGCGACCACGAAATTCCTGGAATAAATCTGCGGCTTTACGGCTGCCACCACGTTCCAGAATGACATGTAAAAAGTCGCGCCCGGTTGTAGCGTTAAATATGCCCTCTTCTTCAAAGCGCGCAAACGCATCAGACGACAGCACTTCAGCCCATTTGTAACTGTAATAACCTGCCGCATAGCCGCCAGCAAAGATATGACCAAAGCTATGCTGAAAACGGTTGTACTCCGGTGGAATACGTACCGAAGTTTGCTGACGCACTTCACTCAGAATTTCACTAATACGCGCACCCGTGTTTTCGTCAAACTCGTGGTGAATGCGCATATCAAACAGCGAGAACTCCAATTGACGCATCATTTGCATAGCCGACTGATAATTGCGCGCAGCCAACATTTTTTCCAGAAGCTCCTGTGGCAGCGGTTCACCGGTTTCATAGTGTCCGGATATTAATGCCAGCGCTTCCGGTTCCCAGCACCAGTTTTCCAGGAATTGACTGGGCAGCTCAACAGCGTCCCATTCAACACCGTTAATACCAGACAAACCAGCGGTATCGACCTGAGTTAACATGTGGTGCAAGCCATGACCGAATTCATGGAATAATGTCAGCACTTCATCGTGAGTAAAGAGTGCAGGCTTACCACCCACCGGCTTGCTAAAGTTACAGGTTAAAAAGGCCACCGGGTTTTGCAATTCGCCATCGGCGTGCACTCTGCGGCCGACAAAATCCGCCATCCAGGCGCCTCCTCGCTTGCCTGAACGCGCGTAGAGATCCAGATAGAAGCTGCCACGCAAATGTCCGTCGGCATCGTGAATGCGGAAGAAACGCACATTCTCATGCCAGGTTTTTACGTCTTTTTGCTCGCTAACCGTCATGCCAAACAGGCGCTTAACCACCTCAAACAAACCGTTTAGCACTTGTTGCTCAGGAAAGTAAGGGCGTAATAATTCATCGGAAATAGAGTAGCGCTGCTGCTTTAACTGCTCACTAAAGTAAGGAACATCCCAGGCTTCCATTTTCTCCACGCCTTGCTCTGCCGCAAAGGTTTCAATTTCAGCATACTCGGCTTTCGCCTGTGCTTTAGACTTATTGGCAAGATCCTGCACAAAACCTAATACCTGCTCCGGCGACTCAGCCATTTTCGTCGCCAGTGACATTTCAGCAAAGTCGTTAAAACCTAACAGTTCCGACATTTCATGACGCAAAGCCAAAGTTTCGTTCATAACCTCAGAGTTATCGAACTCCCCGCCATTAGGCCCAGTTTCCGACGCGCGGGTCACAAAAGCCTGGTACATTTCTTTACGCAGCTCCCGGTCTTCGGCGTACAACATGACCGGCAGATAACTTGGAATATCTAAAGTGAACAACCAGCCTTCTTTTTCCTGGTCTGCTGCGGTTTCTTTTGCAGCTTCTTTGATGCTTTCCGGCAAGCCAGCCAGGCGGCTTTCATCGGTAATCAGGCAAGTCCATGCGTGGGTGGCATCCAGCAAGTTGTTGCTGAAGATTGAAGACAAGTCAGACAGCCGCGATGAAATTTCAGCATAACGTTTCTTTTTGTCTTCGGGTAAATCCACACCCGACAAACGAAAATCACGTAAGGTGTCGTTAATGAGTTTTTGCTGAGCTTCGGTCAAACTGTCGAACTCGTCACTTTCACGCAGTGCCTGATAAGCGTCAAACAAGCCTTTGTGCTGTCCTACATAGGTTGCGTAGTCCGACAACAATGGCAGGCAACTGTCATGCGCTTCACGCAGTTCAGGCGTGCTTAATACGGAGTTCAAATGCGATACCGGTGCCCAGACATGCTCAAGCTTTTCATCCGCATCGGTCAAAGGTTCAATCAAACCATTCCAGCTAAAATCACCATGTTCCAGTACTTCATCAATGGTTTTTCGAGCGTGCTGTATGCACTCTTCAACAGCGGGTTGAATATGTTCGGGTTTAATTTGCTCAAAGTCCGGAAGCTGGCTCTGTTCTAATAGCGGGTTATGGCTCATTTTTACCTCAATTTTTCAAAATGCTTACAATGGATATTGGGGCTTTGCGCTAGTCTTCAACCACGCTTATGTGGTTTCCTGCGTTTTTTGCGGTATTATCAGTTCGTTAATAAATCAGAATAAAGGTAAATGTCATGTCTGACACCTCTTTTCGATCTTTACGCTTATTGGCCGGATTAACGGCTATTATTACCTTAAGTGCCTGTAGTACCCTGGGTGGACAATCCACTGCGGACTCCGATAAAGCTGACGTAACAGGTGTTAGCCAGCTGACAGCGGAGAAAATATTCGCCAGTGATACCTTCAATATTGACCGCCCGGCTCCAACTCGCTGGCTGGAAGACGGTTCAGGTTATACGACTTTAGAGCAGTCCAACTCGGCAGATGGTCGCGATATTGTTCGTTATCATCCTGAAACCAACGAACGCACGGTTTTAGTCAGTGCTGAACAGCTTACCCCTAAAGGTAGAAGCAAAGCGCTGGATATTGCCAATTACGTCTGGTCAGACGATGGCGACAAAGTACTCATTTTCACCAATACCAAGCGTTCGTGGCGTACCCATACTCTGGGCGACTACTGGGTGCTGGACCGCAGCAACAACGAATTACGCCAACTGGGTGGTAATGCGCCCGAGTCGACTTTGCAGTTTGCCAAGTTTAATCCGCAAGGCACAAAAGTCGCGTTCGTTATGCAGAACAACATTTATGTACAGGACCTTAGCAGCTTCACTGTCAGCGCGCTGACCAGCGACGGCAGCGACACTATCGTTAACGGCACCTTCGACTGGGTTAACGAAGAAGAGTTTTTCCTGCGCGACGGTTTCCGCTGGAGTCCGGATGGGCAGCACATTGCTTACTGGCAGCTGGACACCGAAGGCACACCAGTATTCACCATGATCAACAACACCGACGAACTCTACCCAACGTTAAAAAAATTCCCTTACCCGAAAGTGGGTGAAACTAACGCTGCTATGCGCATTGGCGTTATGCCGGCCAGTGGCGGTCAGACAAAATGGATGGATATTCCCGGTGACCCTCGCCAGCATTACCTGGTGCGCATGAACTGGGCTGGCAACAGCGAAAAACTGTTAATTCAGCAACTGACCCGCAAACAGCACATTAATCGCGCTTTTATCAGCGATATTGAAACCGGTCGCAGTCAGGAGCTGTTACGCGAGAGCACCGACTCGTGGGCCGAATATGTGGACGACATTCACTTTTTAAATGATGGTCGCGAATTTACCTGGTTAAGCGAACGCAGCGGTTATCGCCATATTTATCGCGTGCATCGTGATACTGGCAGAACCACAGCGATTACCCGCGGTAACTGGGACGTGGTTGAAGTGCTGCGGGTAAACGAAGAAAACGGCTGGGTCTATTTTATTGCTTCACCGGAAACACCTCTGGAGCGTTATCTGTTCCGCGCCAGCTTAGACGGCAGCGGCCGCTTAGAACGTCTGACCCCGGACATGGACGGCACCCACAGTTACAGCATTTCGCAAGACGCCAAATACGCTGAACATACCTTTAGTTCGGTTAACCAGGTTCCGGTTACTAATATGATTTCACTGCCGGATCATGAAGTTATTCGTACGGTGGTTGACAATAACGAGGTACAGCAAGCGGTTGATCAGGTGCAGAAACAACCGGTTGAGTTTTTCCGGGTGGAAGCTCGTGACGGGTTAGAGCTGGACGGCTACATTATGAAGCCGACTGACTTCGACCCCAGCAAAAAATACCCCATTTTGTTCTACGTTTACGGCGAACCCTGGGGGCAGACAGTGGCCAACCGCTGGGGCGGCTCATTGTATTTATGGCACACCATGCTGACACAGCAGGGCTATATTGTTGCGTCTATTGATAACCGCGGCACCAAATCACCACGCGGCTTTGACTGGCGCCGTTCTATTTACAAGAACCTGGGCGTTGTTACCGTACGCGACCAATACGATGCGCTGCAACAAATGCTGGAACGCTGGGACTTCATTGATGAAAGCCGCGTAGGCATTTGGGGACACAGCGGCGGCGGTTCACAAACCCTGAATGCGTTATTCCGTTACCCTGACAGCTACCACATGGGTATGGCGCTGGCACCAGTACCTGATTTAACGCTGTACGACACCATTTATCAGGAACGTTACTCCGGCTTACTGCCTGAGTCAGCCGAGCGTTATAAAGAAACCTCAGCCATTACTCACGCTGAAAACCTCGAAGGCGACCTACTGTTAGTACACGGTACAGGCGACGACAACGTTCACTTTCAGGGCAGCGAGCGCCTGGTCAATGAGCTCATTAAACACGGTAAACAGTTTGAGTTTTTCGCTTACCCGAACCGCTCTCATGGTATTTACGAAGGTGAAGGTACAACCCTTCATTTACGCACCATGATGACCGAGTTTGTGAAAGAGAACTTACCAGCCGGCGAACGCTCGTCATCTGAGTAATGAACTGATCTTTCGATTACCGCTATCGGTATAAAAAACATGACAACCCCGCGTCTTTATTTGCAAGATGCGGGGTTTTTATTCAAGATATCCGCAGTTTTGGAATTAAGCACAGGAGTTAAGCAGTATGAGCAGACATTATGACTATCTTGCGATAGGTGCCGGCAGTGGCGGCATAGCCTCAGCCAACCGCGCAGCCATTCGTGGCGCGAAAGCCGCCGTTATTGAAGCGAAACACGTTGGCGGCACCTGCGTAAACGTGGGCTGTGTTCCCAAGAAAGTCATGTGGTACGGCGCTCATATTGCTGAAGCCATAAAATACTCGCCGTCATACGGCTTTGAGCTTGAACAGAAAGGTTTTGACTGGGCGACTATGGTTAAAAACCGCGAAGCCTATATTGAACGCATTCACGGTGGTTACCATCGCGGCTTTCAAGGTAATGGCGTTGAGTTTATAGAAGGCTTTGCGAAATTCGTTGACCACAAAACAGTAGAGGTTAACGGAGAAAAGATTACCGCTGACCATATTACCATTGCCACCGGCGGGCGCCCCATGATCCCTGAAATTCCGGGCGCAGAGCATGGTATAGACTCTGACGGCTTCTTTGCCCTGACGGAACAGCCTAAAAAAGCAGCCGTTATTGGAGCCGGTTATATTGCCGTTGAAATTGCCGGCGTGTTTCATGCCTTAGGCACTGACACTCACTTAATGGTACGTCGTGACCGCCCATTACGCACCTTTGATAAAGATATTACCGATGGTTTGCTGGAGCGCATGAAGCAGGACGGCCCTGAACTTCATACAGAAACCACCGTTCGTGAAGTGGTTAAGCAAGACGACGGTACGTTAACGCTGCACTTTGAAGGTGGTCAGACAATGGACGGCTTCGACTGCTTAGTCTGGGCTATAGGCCGCGTGCCATCCACCGATAAAATTAACCTGGAATGCACCGGTGTAGAACTGGATAGCGAAGGCTTTATTAACGTCGATAAATTCCAGAATACCAACGTACAAGGTATTTACGCTGTAGGCGATAATACTGGTGCCGCAGCACTTACACCGGTTGCTATAAAAGCAGGACGCTTACTGGCGGAGCGCTTGTTTAACAACATGCCAAACGCACATATGGACTTTGAAAACATTCCGACCGTTGTGTTCAGCCACCCGACCATTGGTACCGTTGGTCTGAGCGAGGAAGACGCTAAGCTCAAATTCGGCGAAGACAACATTACCGTGTATAAGTCATCGTTCGCAGCCATGTACAATGCCATTACCCCGCACCGCGCCCTTAGCTACTTTAAGCTGGTATGCCATGGTAAAGAAGAGAAAGTGGTAGGCATTCACGGTATTGGTGAAGGCATGGACGAGATATTACAAGGCTTTGCCGTTGCTTTGAAGATGGGGGCAACTAAGGCCGATTTAGATTCTACGGTTGCGCTGCATCCGACCAGTGCCGAGGAGTTTGTTACTCTGAAATAAGAAGGGTACAGGAAGCCCCGCAAATTCTCTCGCGGGGCTTATTGTCAACAGTATAAACATGTCAAGCTTTAGCGCCAGAGGCATATTCCCAAGGATCCCGAACGTTTTCGTCAGACTCCGCCGGCGGAATATAAGATGACACCACTTTTTCCAAGTCTTCCAGGTATTCCCATTTGGTTTTCGGCACGTAGGAACGTCCGCTTCTCCGGTCCTCACCCTCGCGGGCTTCATAAACAGCCTGCAAAGCATCTTTACTACTTAAAACGGACTGCAGTTTATTCATCGCCTGTGGCTCTGCTTTCATTTCTATAAGTTCATTGGTGCTGCTCGTTTGTATACCTAATAGATTATCGAGGCCGATGACCGCAGCTTCCAGGTAGCCGATCTGTTCCTTTCTATTTAGGTCGTTAAGTTGGTCACCCATTTCTACGAGCTGTTCGTCACTGAAATTATAGGTCGTCAGCAACTCCCCCATATTCTCAAGCATTTTTTTCGTTGTCTCGAATAGGTTATCGCCAAACCCTTTGCTGATACTCACCACATGTTCCGAATCACCAAAAGCGCTCATTTCAAAGAAAGGGTTTGTTTTAAGTGCTACTTTACCAATAAAAGACAATATGCTCGTTCTGGCCTCATCACTTTTATCCAGAAGACCGTCAAGCAGTTGCTCACCTTCAATCCGGCTCATTCCAAGTACATTTAACAAGCTACTTTGCTGTTCCCGGCTGTATTGATCGAGCTTGTTAACAAAATCAGCGGGCGATTTGGTATCTATTACGGTCGAAACAAAGTTCTGCAGGTCGTTCGCGCTCGATTTAACGTCGAAATATCCTCCTAAAGATTCATAGGTATCATTGTTCTCACGCTCAGCTTTGTGAATACTGATTTTTTCATCATATTCAGCCGCCTTTTCAATCAGTTGATCCCGGGCAATTCGCTGAGTGTCTGATAGCACTTCAATAAATTGTTCTACTTTTTCTTCGTATGTTCTGGAGGGATTAAATTCATTAACATGGGTAAAAAGCATGTTTGCAGAAGCCGACAACCCATAAAATATATCGGTTAACTGCGAAAGTTGCTCTTTGTCCAGGGTTTCAACCATAGACAAGAAATCATCATTCGATGTAATACCTAGCCTACCCAGCCGGATAAAATCTTCCTCAGACATTTTTGAGTACAAATCTTTTAGTTTTTCTATTTTCTCCGCCGAGAATTCTGATTGTATTGGCTCTTCCAGCCATTTATTAAAATTAAAATAGAGTTTATCTAGCTCACTAAGGAAGACGCCCTGGGTATTTTCAGGCTGGGTATCCAAAGGCTCCGCCACATGGCTCTGTAGCACCGTTATCGGCTGCTTAGAGGGTACCGGCTTGGTTAAGGCTGAATAGTGATTTGTTATTGATATTTTCACCTTTAGTCTCTTTCTAGTATGAGATACTTACTATAACCATCGGCAGTAACGAGCAAATATTGAGCAAAAATTTGAGGATTTCTTCCTTGCGCCCCCGGCACTTTGCGGTAATCTTTAAAAAAGATAACAAACGAACTTAGATAACTTTGAAGGCAGCCAGTATTCCATGAGCAATATTCTTAACAATGCTGAACAAGGTTGTGACTCGCACGAACAACCGTCATCTGCAATAGAAGTTATTATTGAACCTCGCGACAGCGACTTAGGCGGCTTTTATGTCCGCCGCGCATTACCCACTCGCCAAAAGCGTATGGTCGGACCGTGGATTTTCTTTGATGAAATGGGCCCAGCCGACTTCCCACAGGGAGAAGGTGTCAATGTCGCACCACACCCGCATATTGGGTTATCCACTGTCACTTACTTATTCGATGGCGAAATGCTGCACCGGGACTCCATTGGCAGTTATCAGATAATTATGCCCGGCGATATCAACCTGATGGTCGCAGGCAAAGGCGTTACGCACTCAGAAAGAGAGCGCCCGGAAATTACCGCCCGTGAACACAGACTTCATGGCTTGCAACTCTGGTTAGCTTTGCCTGAACAGTACGAACAGACAGAGCCGGCCTTTTATCATATTCCGTCAACCGATATTCCGTCGGCTAAGGTGAATGGGGTTTCGGTTCGCGTCATGATAGGTGAAGCTTATGGCGTAAAGTCACCTGTACCTACCTTGTCTGAAATTTTGTACCTAGAAGCCAAGTTGGATTCTGGCCAAGAACTGACGTTACCGACAACAGAAGAGTTGGCTGTTTATATCGTTTCTGGGCGCTTAAGCTCAGAAGGTAAAGAACTAGCGGCAAGAACATTGGTTGTATTAAAAACTGAAGAGCAACCCGTTATTACAGCTCAGGAACCATCACATATTGTCATTATTGGCGGTAATGCATTGGGCAACCGATTTATTAACTGGAATTTTGTGTCCTCTAATAAAGAACTAATAGAGCAGGCAAGAAAAGATTGGCAGAATCAACGCTTTGATAAAGTTGTTGGCGATGAAGATGAGTTTATTCCTTTGCCTTAGTGGTTCCAGCCAACCGCTATAATAGCCATTCCGGTTAAAGTGAAAGCAGCACCTACGGCATCGTAAGTCGACAATGAAGCTCCTTCAACAGCCTTTAACCACAGCAGTGCAGTTACCACGTAAACGCCCCCATAAGCCGCATAGACCCTGCCACTTTCAGCCGGATGCAATGTAAGCAGCCAGGCAAATACTGCCAAACTGATAGCTGCAGGAATCAATAACCAGGCACTTCCATCTTTTTTCAACCACAGGTAAGGTAAATAGCATCCGATAATTTCGGCAATTGCTGTAATAAAGAAAAGCCCTAGCGTTTTGGCTATCAACAAAACAGACATGTTCAGCACCTTTATTTAGCAGGAGAAGACATTATGCAGTCTACTACAAGCAGTTTCACTATGCGGGCATTACTCGTTACCGGCTTTCTTTCAATAACCATTGCCTCTCCGTTTTCCGTAGCCAAAGATACAAATACAGAGAGTGAAACTTGCTCTTATAACGAAGTTGAAATGTTAAAGCTATCTCCCAGGGAGTTTGACCAAAACCTGGAAAAAGGCTGGCGAGAAGTAGCTAAAGCGGAAGCCTGTCGTGAAGCGGCAGCCGACCTTATCCATACCTATTACACAAAGAACGAGATTTCCAAAGGGGCTATGAGAACCTTTGTCTGGCATGAGGGTCATGCTTAGAGCCGAAGTCGGTCAGTATCAACGCGCTATTAGCTTAATGAAGCAAGCGCGCAAGTCGCCCGAAAAAGACATGTCTGGCTGGAACTATTACGTTGACGCCACTATCGCCTTTTTACAGTCAGATAGAGAAAAGCTAAAAAATCAAAGGGAAAAACTGGCTGCAGTTCCTAAGCCCGAAGGTTTTAATCCGACAGATGCAGACGGAAACCCTATTGAAATACAATGGCCGCCAAACTTGAATATTGTTGATAAGTTCATTCGTTGTTTCGACCAGCCTTATTCTGAAGTCTACACTGAATGTACTGCAGAAAAATAACCTCTGCTCGTTATCGGATCTAATAGTGAATGATCATGAACTCGCAATTTTCTGGTAATACTTTATTGTCGCTGTTCGTAACGACTATTTTGTCTGCGGTTTTCATTCCCGCATAGGTTTCTACAGACACTCTAGAAAGCCTCAGTGTTACGGGGTCTTCCAGACTCTCGAAGTTAGCATGAATAGTGTCAGGTAATATGGACTGATAGCTTCCTTTGTACGAGGTTATTTCTTCTTTTTCTACGTCAATATGTACCCGTTTATTATTCTTAAATTCAAGAATCATACGCTGGTTATTACAGGTTTGGTGGTTACCGCGAAGAACCGGTGGAAGCCTTAATTCAGGAGCATTACCTCGCACGTATAACCCAACATTACGCCCTTTATAATAATGTTTCTGCTGATAAAACTTTTGATAAGCTACAGGCTCAAGGTTTTGTTGCCTAATAACCTGTTCAAGTTTAGCGAAAAACTCAGGGTTTTCATTGGCGGGGTTTGTTGCTACAACCACATCTGGGAATTCTTCCGGAACCATCACGCCCGAAGTTGCTTTAACTTTAAACCCATTTTCAGACAATGCAGAAATTAATTCCTGACGCTCTTTCTGTGGCAGCCGTTCTGTTGTAAGAAATACCGTGGGTGAACTGCAGCTAACTAATAAAAAAAGCACCGCTATTATAATAATTGCTTTCATTTTGACATCCCTGTACCAAAAGTATGCTTTAACTCTCACAATCTGTTACAAATTAGTCAACAAATAATTAAAGAGCACCCTCAACAAGCAGGGTAGTCCTCGTTACTATATTGAGGTCATTTTTTAAGGGATATTTTTATGAAGAAGTTATTACTCGCAAGCTCTATTAGCTTCGCTCTTTTAGCCGCAGGCTGCAGTCAGCCCGTTACCGAAACCGGCACCACTCAAAATGCCGTGGCGGGCGAAGTCATTAAAAGCCCGAACGACCAGCGCGAATATCGCGTAGTGACTTTGGATAATAATATTGAAATTATGTTGGTTTCTGATCCGAATACAGATAAGTCGGCTGCCGCTTTAAGTGTTAGCGTTGGTTTATTGCAGGATCCCGAAGCTCAGCAAGGACTGGCGCATTATCTTGAGCACATGTTGTTTCTGGGAACCGAAAAGTATCCCGATACCAACGAATACAGCGAATTTATGAGTAATAACGGTGGTAGTCAAAATGCCTCTACCTGGCTGGATGTCACCAACTACATGTTTAAAATTAATAACAACGCCTATGATGAGGCTTTAGATCGCTTCTCTGATTTTTTCAAAGCACCAAAACTGTACCCTGAGTACGCAGACAAAGAGCGCAACGCAGTGAACGCCGAATGGTCAATGCGCCGTGAAATGGACTTTTTCGGCCAGTTTAAATTAGGCCGCTTATTATTGGGAGAGCACCCTTCCAACCGTTTCCTTATTGGCAACCTCGACAGCCTGAGTGACAAAGAGAACAGCGAGCTGCATAAAGAAACCGTCGATTTCTACAACCGTTTCTATTCTGCCAACATTATGAAAGTTGCCATGATAAGCAACCGTTCGTTAAAAGAGATGGAAACCTTAGCTCGTAAACACTTTGCCAGCATTGAAGACGACGGTATTGATGAGCCCGAGGTCACAGCTCAAATTAACTTCGACGATGTAGGCAAGAAGCGCATCCACTATGTACCGAATGAAGACGTTAAGCAGCTAAAACTGGAGTTCATTATCAATGACAACCAGGAACAGTTTGCCGTTAAACCCAACCGCTATGTCAGTTACTTGCTCGGCTCAGAAATGCCTGGAACGCCAGCACAACAACTCAAAGATGCTGGCCTTATTGCTAGCTTAAATGCATCGGCACAACCCACTTTTTACGGGAACTACGGTGTTCTGGCCATTGATGTTGAGCTCACTAATGCCGGCATGCAACAGCGTGAAGAGATTGTCGCGCTTATTATGCAGTACATCGATAAAGTTCGCGCCGAGGGCGTTGATGAAAGTTACTTTAAAGAAATAAAAACCAGCCTGAATAATCGTTTTCGCTTCTTAGAAAAAAGCGATGAGTTCAGCTACGTTTCTTCTCTGGCTGAAACAATGCAGAACTTCCCTGCCGAATATGCCATCAGCGCCCCCTATGAATACCGTGAGTTTGATCCTGAAGCCATCCGCTCGGTACTGTCACAACTAACACCGGAAAGACTGCGCGTTTGGTATATTAGTCAGGACGAACCGCACGACAGCGAGCTCGATTTCTATGAAGGCAAATACAAGGTTGTTGACATACCGCAAGAAGAAATCGCGAGCTGGGATAACGAACCGAAAATGTCCATTAACCTGCCGAAAGTGAATACCTTGTTGCCAGAGAGTTTTGCCATTAAGCAGAACGACGCTTTTGATAAACCCAAAGTGGTTATCGAAGAGGAAGGCATTCAGGTCTGGCAATATCCAAGTCAGTTATACAGCGACCAGCCGCGCGGTGTGTTTTATATTCAAATAAACAACGACGCACCTATTAAAAGTATAAAAGCGGACGTTTTAACTGCTTTATGGCGCGATTTATACAATATGAATGTTAGCGCTCTGGACACCGAGGCGAATATTGCGGGTATGAACCTGAACCTTAGTGATGGCACCGGCCTGTCACTAACGGTGTCCGGCTTTACCGATAAGCAGCCTCAGTTGCTTGAACGAGCTATCGATAATTTGAGCTTCAACGTAGAAGAGCAGGCCTTTAAACAGGCCGTTGATCGCTATATCAGAGAACTGCAGAACAAAGGTCAGCAATTTCCTATTTATCAAAGTTTTGACGCCTACGGACAGTTGATTCGTGAAGGTGGTTTTAATCAAACGGACTTAATTGAAACAGCGCAAAGCCTGACTCCGGCTGACTTGTCTAACTTTATCGACACCTTAATGGGTAATAACGCCATTCGCGTGTTTGCTTTTGGTAATTACGATAAGGCTAACCTGGAAGAATCCGTTGATCGTATTCAGGCCAGCTTACCCGAAGACCGGAAGGTCACTGACTTTAAAGTGGCTCAATTCTGGAAGCCTGAAACTGGCAAGTCCATTGTATTACGTCGTGATCTGGATGTAGCTGACGTGGCAATAGTTGATGCACACATTCATCCTCAACCAGGTTTTGCCACGCTAGCGGCAGGAACGGTTCTGCAAAGCCATTTCCGCACCGTAGCCTTTGATACCCTGCGTACGGAAGAGCAACTGGCCTATGCGGTGGGTTCTTTCGCACCGAATCTTGATAATTACGCAGGTTTTGGCCTGTACATTCAAACCCCGGTTAAGAACGTTGCCGATATGCAGGAGCGTTTTGATAGTTTCAAAGAAGAGTACTGGGAAGACTTACAGGAAATGACGCCGGAAGAGTTCAACCAAATCAAACAAAGCACCTTGATTACACTGAACGAACAGCCGAAGAACTTGATGGAAGAAGTTTCTCCATTCCTGGCTGATTTGAGCTTGCAGCGCTTTGAATTCGACAGCAAAGAGCAGTTAATTGATGCCGTTGAAAACGTAAGCCTTGAAGACGCCAAAACGTTTTACCAGCAAACCATGTTAAACCCCGATGCGGCGCGTATTTCGGTTCAGCTGCGAGGTACCAAGTTTGCTGAACAACCCTACGCTGAATTGCCAAACCAGAAAATCATTTCCGATTTGGCAGAGTTTCATCAGGAGATGGAAAAGCAGTAATAACGCCTGGTATTGAGCAATCTCATTATTGAGGTTGCTCTTTCGCGTAAGCATCTAAATAATCTTCCTGCTTCAAAATCTTATGCAACGGGTCTAATACATAATGTGCATCGGTTGTAGGTAACTCAACTTGAACAGGAGTCTTTCCCACAACAACTGTCGATATCGTGTCACCAACTTGCACTTCTACAGGTAATTCAAAGGCTGCTTCGTTAAAGGTCTTCCAATGCAAGCTTAACTGACTCCCTTTTTGCTCACCAACCAACTCTGGTAACTTCGCTGTATAAAGGTAGTGTTCAAAAAACCATGTAAAGTCCTCGCCTGTTTGCTCATTAACAGCATCAATGAAGTCTTGAGAGTCCGCAAAATGCGGTTCAAAGTTTCCAGGTTTCGGGTCAGTAGTTTGGTAAACCAGTTTTCTCGTTGCCGCAAAGAAATCATCGTCGCCAATCAAGTTCCTCAAAGTATGCAGTATCCATGCGCCTTTTTGGTAGATATCGCTACCCGGCCCTCGGTCAGCTTTATAAACGTCATCTTCTGACATTGGTTTATTCGATACAACCGGATGCTCGTTTCGTATACCTATACGTGAGTCATACATCATGCTGTGGTAGGCAAAGTCCCCATGCAAATATTGCCCATATAATGGCTGCATGTAAGCGCCAAAACCTTCATGCAGCCACATGTGGTCCCAGTCGGTATTAGTGACTTGATTTCCGAACCACTCGTGAGCCAGCTCATGATGAAGTAACCAGTCGAAATTGTATTTTCCGGCTTTGTATTCTTGCCCATACGCATTAATGGTTTGATGCTCCATACCCAAATGCGGCGTTTCCACAACGCCCATTTTTTCAGCGTAGAATGGGTAGGGGCCAATGACATCTTCGTAAAAGTCTAACTGCTCAGAGAACTCATTGAATAACTTTTCCGCTTCAGCTTTTTTACCTTCTAAATAGTAAAAAACCAACGGGTACTCATGTCCATAACGGCTTTGGTATGTATCCTTAAGAACCTCATAAGGACCCACATTTAATGCAATACCATAGTTATTCTGTGGCTGCTCACTACGCCAGTGGTACTGTGACCAGTCATCACCCTCACTGCTTTCAATTAACTTTCCGTTACTGGCTGCAACCAGACCTTTCGGCACCCGGATAACAATATCGGTTTGCTTAGCCTCGAACGTCGGGTGGTCAATACAGGGCCAGATCAAATCACAACCCTCTCCCTGTACGGCTGTGGCTATCCAGGCCTTACCATTTTCAGTTTCGTCCCACACATAGCCACCGTCCCAGGGAGGGTTTATTGCGACGTGAGGTTGTCCTTTGTATTCAATAACGACTTTTACCTCTTCGTCTGCAGCTATTGGTTGCTCAAGGCTAAAGCGAATTTCACCGAGTTCATGAGTGTAGTCTTTTGTTTCACGACCATTAATGAAGAGTGTTGATATTTGATAGTTATTGTCAAAATCGATAAGGAAGTCGGACTGTTTCTCAGTAACAGAAAGTACCAGTTCAGTTTTGCCTTTAACTTCACGTTTTTCCGGATTTATATCGAAAAACAAATGCGCTTTTTCAAGGTTAATGTGCTGATGCTCTGGTTTTAGTGCGCCCCCAGTTTCCAAGGTTTCAGTCAGGGTTTCCTTAGGTTCAACGCCGGCGCATCCGCCGACAATTAATGGGACAAAGGCAGTCGCCAAAAGTGCTTTTTTCATATTTTTATCTCCCCAGTTGTTTATTAACTGAGCATGCCTTTATTATTAAAAACACTAAAGCACTTTTGCGACCAATGGTTTGTTTCAAACGTTTGTCTGAATTTAAAGGAAAAAACGAGCTTAATTAAATCAAACCACACCTTGTTCCAGCATGGCGTCGGCGACCTTACGGAACCCGGCAATATTTGCGCCAAGAACTAAGTTTGACGGGTGTCCGAAATCTTCGGCAGTGCGCTTCGCATCCTGGTATATATTGCTCATAATGTCTTTGAGTTTTTCGTCCACTTCCTCAAAATCCCAGCGCAACATACTGGCATTCTGAGCCATCTCTAACTGGCTAGTGGCGACACCGCCAGCGTTTGATGCTTTGCCCGGACCGTAGCCCACACCACTTTCAATGAACAGATCGACTGCAGCCTGGGTGGTAGGCATATTGGCTCCTTCCACTATGTACTTGCACCCATTTTCCAGAAGTGCCTGGGCATCTTTTTCGGTCAATTCATTTTGAGTCGCACAGGGGAAAGCTATATCGGCTTCGTAGCGCCAAACGCAGTGACCTTCTTCAGGGTAATCGTCCTTAGACGTGTATTCCGCATCCTCATGAGTTTCAAGGTACTCTTTAAGCCGCCCTCCCTGCTCTTCTTTTATGCGCTTAACCAAGTCCAGATCAATACCGCTATCATGGTAAATGGTCCCGCTGGAGTCACTGCAACTTATCGGTTTAGCTCCCAATTCATACAGCTTTTCCATAGCATGAATAGCAACATTACCTGATCCTGAAATCAAGCAACGCTTTCCGTCCAGCGAGTCATCCTGGTCATCCATCATGCATTGCGCGAAATAGACAACACCGTACCCTGTCGCCTCTTTTCTAACTTGAGAGCCGCCCCATAATTCACTTTTTCCGGTTAAGACACCATCAAAACGATTGGCCAGGCGTTTATATTGACCAAAGAGGTAGCCAATCTCCCTTGAGCCCACACCGATGTCTCCCGCAGGAACATCGGTATGAGGACCAATGTGGCGATACAGTTCACTCATAAACGACTGGCAAAAACGCATAATCTCCGCGTCCGACTTGCCTTTAGGATCGAAGTTGGCGCCACCTTTGCCGCCGCCAATGGGTAAGCCGGTCAGCGCATTCTTAAATATTTGCTCGAAACCAAGAAACTTAACAATACCGGCATTAACACTTGGGTGAAAACGCAGCCCGCCTTTATAAGGCCCCAAAGCGGAGTTAAACTCTATTCTGTAGCCTTTATTCACCTGAATTTTACCATCGTCGTCCATCCAGGGGACACGAAACATGATTTGTCGCTCAGGCTCAAGTAGCCGCTCAATAATAGAGTGTTCCCGATATTTAGGACGCTCTTCCAATAAGGGCTCTATCGACTCAAGTACATCCTCTACCGCCTGATAAAACTCGACTTGCGCCGGACTGGTTTGCTTTAGCTTTTCGATGGTTTCTTTTATGTAGCTCATTGAGGTATCCGTTATTGTTAAAGGCGCATGCATGCTTATTAATAACGTATTTTAGAAAGTTTAGATCGCCCCAAATAAAAAACCCGGAGACAAAGCCTCCGGGTTACAAGAATGTTCCAGCAGGGAGACTAGAACGATAAACGTGCTCCTAAATAAAACTGGCGCGGTTTCACCCAGTCTACCGCTTCACCAAATTCATACACGCCGTCGCCAGCGACTAAGTCTTGTTCACGACGCGCAGCTTGGTCATCTAAGGCATTAAAGACATCAAGAAAGAACTCAGCCTTATAGCTCTCACCAAAGTCGTAAGTATACTTAACTCGGAGGTCTAAAGTGCCGTATGCGGGAGATTCCTGAGAGCCAATAACCCCTTCCTGAACCCAGGTATCGGTATATCCGCCATACTCATATGGTTCATCGGATAACGGAGCATGGCGACCGTATAGAGCTCGGGTTTTACTATAAATGGTACCTGAGTTCCAGTTATATACCGCACCTACTTCAAACCCGTTATCAAATTTGTAACTACCAAATAATTTAACCAGATGCTCGATATTTCCGGGTTGATCTGCATATACCCCCGGAGCTCGAGGATCTAGCCAAACGAAATCTCCTTGCAGATCCGCATTACTATCTGAGTTCGTATTACCTTTTGCGTCGTTGTATGTCCAGGACGCATTAAAAAACCAGTTATCAGACGCCGTTCTATGCTTAGTAAACGCTACTTGTAAACCTTCATAATCACGCTTTCCACCTTCCAACGTCGCAATCACGTAATTAGAACCAGGATTTTCGTCGTAGCCAAAATAGGAAAGGGGTAAATAAAAGTCAGTACCCTCTAGATCATTTGCATAGACACCAAGATCGTAATCTTCTAGAAGATCTCTAGTAGCCCTATCAGTATAAGTCACCTCGATACTCATATTGTCAGCGATGTTAGTTGCATAACCGAGCAGTATTTCATCGGTATACGGTGTTTTTGTACTTGGTGCGAAAAACGCATCTTGCACCTGCTCACCACCACGCACACGATAGGTCAACCAGCGGTCCTCTAAATAGATTTGCTCATGAAGTACTGGACCAGTCAGGTTCCCTGCAAAATCAGTCATATTTGTGCGAATAGGATCATAGTAACGACCTACAAAACCCCATACTTTACTAGACCCATCAATGTCATAAACAACACTAAATCTCGGTGCAACTTCCCAGTCAAACTCTGCTATTTTGTCGCCTTTAGATGAGAAATGCTCCCAAGTTTCAGCACGAATACCAGCATTCACTGTCCATTGAGCTATAGTCCAGGTGTCCTGGAGGAAAACTGTTTTACCTTTGGTCTCCATCTCAATTGGTGCTGTTTGAACTTCTTGGCTTCGATAAACGTTCACGTCACCTGTTGGATTACCCTCAGTAGAATCAAAAATGACACCACTTCTTAATTCGTCTTCGCTAATTGTGCCATCATTATTTGTATCGTAGCGACTTGTATATAAAGCGGCATCATCGCTTGAAGCCATATTTGAAATGAGTCGCGAAAGGTCATCCGCAGATAGATCTCGCTGGCCCACCCAGTCGTCGGCATCTAAATAATCACCAATGGTGGAGCCTGAATTTCTGTTTCCGATTGAAGTATACTGAGCTCCCTCTCCGGTGTAACGGCTATCCTGAAGGTTTTCGTTTACCGTGTAGACAAAGCCAGCTTTTATCTCGTGGCTACCCATATCATAAGTATCCAAAAAATACTCTAACGTAGCTTGATACTGGTCCTTATTGCGGAAATTGGTAGAGTTAACGCCATAACCACCTTTGTCAGTATCCGCATTCGTTGGCTCAAAGCCACCAGCCGTGCGATATGCCACATCATTGCGTGTAGAACCATCAGCAGCGACGCGTGATGCCTCACCTTCATGACTGGAGACCTGCAGGGTGAGAATCAAGTTATCCCAATAACGGGAATACTCAACTTTATAATTATCACCACCGTTCTCTTCAGCTACATCCCGATTATTCAATGTTCTTGGGTTATCAGAACCACTAATTTCTTGAGGATCGTTAAACCAGCTAGCAACGAAGCGATCATTTCCGGTTGGTTGCCAGGTCAGTTTAAAGAAACCCAGATCTTGCTCATCTGTGATAGTACGCAATTTTGTGTCCGTTACCGGATCAGTCACATCTTCTTCACGATCTTTAATTTGGTAAGAGCCGAAAAACCAAAGTTCATCTTCAATAATTGGGCCACCCAAAGTCACCGCAGTATCAAAAGTATCAAAGCTATTTTGAGATAGGTTCTCGTTATCAGCGACTAAACTGTCATTTTGGAAGTAATAGTTAACAGAACCACTCCACTCGTTACCACCAGATTTCGTGATAACTCGGGTTACTAAGCCTTGACCGCCTGCATATTCTGCAGGTATGCCTCCAGTTAAAATTCGCTGCTCCTGGATAATTTCGGAGTTAATATTAGCACCAAAAGTACCGGTCTGATTATCAGTAACATTAACACCATCGAGGTAGTAAACATTGTCTGAAGATGAACCATACTCACCACCTATATCAGAATAATTAACACCTGATTTAGACGATGGATTTCCACCTACTGAAGGTTTAGTACTGGGGGCTAACTGCAAGTAATCCTGAAAACTCCGAGCGGTAGGAAGGGACTCAGTCATATCCAAGGTGACTGAAGTTCCTGTCGTTGAGGACGTGGTATCTATCGTAGACATCGCACGGCCGGTCACCTGAATTGTCTCAATATCAGAGCCCTCTGCTGTTAATGTGTAGTTCAGCTCAAAGGTTTGGCCCGACGAAACTCGAACATTCGCAGACTCAAATTCAGAATATCCCTCTTCGACAATCTCGACTTGATAGTCTCGAGATGGCTGCAAACCGCCTAAACGAACATATCCCTCGTCATCGGTCTCTGCGGTCCTTTTTGCCAAGGTATCCGGAGCACTCACACTCACTGTTGCATTAGGAACAGGATTCCCTTGCCTGTCTGTTACTTGTATACGAAGTGTACCGGTATCCTGAGCGTAAGCGCTAGAGGCAGCAGCAATTGCTGATGCAACCGATAACGCTGTTAACGTTTTTTTTAATTTAAACATGATTGTTCTCTCCGTTAACAAACGCCACTATCTAAGTGAACGTACAACTTGTTTTTGTTATAAATTTTTATTGTTATCGAGGCGAGACCTCACAATCACATTAACTAGAAGGATATTTTTTGTCCAGTTGTTATTTTAATTAACAAACAGACACTCTATTACGCCCAGCCTTCTTCGCAGAATAAAGATTCTCATCAGCACGTTTTAAAATGCTATCCGCTGTATCATCAGGCTCTTTTACAGTTGCACCTAAACTTATCGTGACTTTTACCGTTTTACTCTTCTCCTTTTTACCTCGCGCTTCTTTTCCTTTTGTCTTACTCTCTGGCCGCGAAGGCTCTCTCAATTTAAGCGGGTAATTAGCAACCTGGCTACGAACGCTTTCCAGCAAATTTTTTAGCTTTTCTTCATCGTTGTGGAAAAACACTAAAGTAAATTCTTCTCCGCCATAGCGGTACGCCTTAAACCCGCCGTGCTCTTTTAAAATACGGCCTAACAGCCGCAGCACCTGATCACCAACCTCGTGCCCGTAGCGATCATTAAACTTTTTAAAATGGTCAACGTCGAGCATGCAAACGGCACTGCGTTTGCGTAAGTGTTGCAACTGACTCATCAACGCACGCCGTTGCGGTAGCCCGGTTAGTTCATCAATGTAGGCCAGCTTCAACATTTGGTCGGCCAGCGCCAGCAATAAGCCTGCGCTGGCTGCCAAAGCGGCCCAGGTAGAGGCTTGCTGGTACTGCACAGCCAATAAAAAGACCATAAGAGAAAGCCATGCCGCCCAATGACTCCAGGCAAAAGCGGAAGCGCTTTTATAAAGCAAATAAGTTGCCCAAATTCCCCCCATAGCGACTGTCCAAATGAGAAGTCCAATAGCAAACGAACTTTGCTGCCAGTCAGGTAAAGTCAAAACCTCCGCGGGGTTCAATAAAGCGAGAACCTGGGCAACTGGCGGCAGCAATAACGATAAAGGCAATGTCGCTAAAGCTACAAATATCAGTATGCCTTTTCCGGTGAGTAGTACTGGCTTTTTCAGGAAGGTCAGGAGCAAGGCACTAAGCGATAACCACACAGGAAGTGCATCGTACAGCTGGGAAACCTCCTCCTGCGCCAGCGGTTGCTGTAAACCGAGCTGAACTGTGGCATAGATACCACCAACCCAGGCGCACCAATAAAACCATTGCCACTGCCGAAAGAAAGCGGCAACTAAGAACACCACCCCTAGTGCGGCTGAGACGGTTCCGGGAACCGAAAGCGAGACAGACGCAAGCCACTCGGGATAAAACCAAACCATGAGAGCCCAGATAATTGCCGGTAACGCCGCAAAAAAGGTCAAGTTCAACTCCCTGCTAATAAACGGTCTAAATGATCCGCAAAGTTTTTGCGATCCACATTCGATAACGGCGGCGGGCCACCAGACTGAATACCACTACTGCGCATGGTATCCATAAAGTCTCTTATATTCAGGCGCTGGCGAATATTGTCGGGGGTGAAGAGCTCCCCCCGGGGGCTTAATGCCTTAGCGCCTTTGTCTATCACTTCAGACGCCAGCGGAATGTCACTGGTTATGATTAAGTCGTCCGCTTCACAGCGCCGGACTATTTCATGGTCTGCGACATCGAAACCACTACCTACCTGCACCATATGAATAAATTTAGATTTAGGTGTTTGAATGCGTTGATTAGCCACTAAGTAGAGGTGCAGTTGTTTTCGTTGTGCCGCGCGAAAGAGAATTTCCCGTATTGCCACAGGGCAGGCATCGGCATCAATAAATAAAGTCATTGCTAATAGTCCACGCATCTATATTAGAGTAAAAGGTTATAAGCCCAATGCCTTGTAATGTGTTCAGTACGCTATCATTTAATGGTTACCAGCAAAGCTTATCAATAATTGCTTCAGGAGGCACTCTATGACATTACGTATTGGCGATACTGCACCGAATTTTACCATTGATACCACACAGGGTTCGATAGAATTCCACGACTGGGCGAAAGGCTCGTGGGTATTTTTCTTCAGCCACCCGGCAGACTATACACCGGTTTGCACAACGGAAATGGGGCGTACAGCGCAACTGGCACCAGAGTTTGAAAAGCGCAACGTGAAACCCCTGGGGTTATCTACCGATACCGTAGAAGCTCACAAAGGCTGGATTAATGATGTTAATGACACTCAAAATACCCTACTTGAGTTTCCTATCGTTGCCGACAAAGATTTAGAAGTCGCACAGCTTTACGACATGATCCATCCAAACGAAAGCGCCACAGCCACAGTACGTTCGGTTTTTATTATCGATCCGAACCAAAAAGTTCGTTTAATTATGACGTACCCAATGACTGTCGGTCGTAACTTCAATGAGATTTTACGCGTTATTGATGCTCTGCAGACAACTGACCGTGACGAAGTGGCCTGCCCGGCTGACTGGCTGCCCGGAGACTCTGTCATTATCCGTCCGACGGTCAGCGACGAAGAAGCAAAAGAGAAGTTTCCACAAGGCTGGAAAACCTTACGCCCGTATTTACGGCTAACCGATATTAAGTAATGCAAAAAGCAGCTATGCTGAGTGTCATATGACGCTCAGCATTTACTGTTGACCAGCTAAAGTAAGCCTGCTTAGCTTCCGATAATGGGTAACATGACTTCGGTCAAAAGCTATTTAGAGGCGCAATTATGAGCTGGTTTAACAACCTTACATTTCGGTACAAATTATTACTTCCTATTGTCTTACTGGCCTTAGTGCTAGTCGGTATCGCTGCAGTCAGTGCGGTTAATTTTAAATCCGTCGCCAATAGCGTTGATGAAATAGCCAGCGAGCACTTGCCTGGACTTAACTTTCTGCTGCAGGCCGACCGCGACTTACATCAGGCTCAAGTAGCAGAAAGAACACTACTTTCAGTACCCTCCGGCTCACCTAAGCAACAACAGCTCACTGACACCTTTAATGAGAATCTACAACAAGCCGCTCAACGCGTTGACCGCTTTTTAAATTTAACCTCAAGCGCAACCGAGCGTCAGATGGTTGATGATTACAAGCAAAAAAATGAAACTTGGGTAGCAACCGCAAAGCAAGTTATAACACTTCACAATCAAAACCAGACAGCAGAAGCCATCCGTTTAAGCGAGCAGCAAAGTGGCCCTCAGTTTGAGGCTATGCGGAACGTTCTGGACGAATTAGAGCAACGCAAAGAGAAAGCGGCGCTAAGTCAGTCTGACATTATTGACGAAGTCATCAGTCAAAGTAACTGGACAGAGATGGTTGTCCTGACCATAGGTTTAGCTATCTGCGTATTGCTGGCATTATTCTTTCCACCATTAATTACCAGGCCATTGAACTTAATGCTTGAGCGTTTTGAAGATATGGCCAAAGGCGAAGGAGATTTAACCGCACGCGTTAATCTGGACAGAACAGATGAACTGGGTCGAGTAGCCGATGCATTTAATGCTTTTGTCGAAAAGCTTCAGCGCATTATTACCAAAATTAATGAAATGACCGAACAACTGGCAACATCGTCAGAAGAGCTTTCCAGCATTTCAGAAGAGTCTAACGAAAGCATCAGGAAGCAACACGAAGCGGTTGAGCAGGTGGCAACGGCTATCCATGAAATGTCGACCACAGTGGACGAAATAGCCAAAAGTGCTAATGACGCAGCGACTTCTGCGAAAACAGCTGACGATCATACCAAGCAAGGTCGCGATGTCGTTAAGTCGACAGTTGATGCGATTCAGAGTTTAGCTAACCACGTGAATCAAACATCTCAAACTATTTCTAAGGTAGCGGAAGATAGCGACAACATAGGTAAGGTACTGGACGTTATTGGTAGCATAGCTGAACAAACAAACTTGCTTGCGTTAAACGCGGCTATTGAATCTGCGCGTGCAGGGGAACATGGAAGGGGCTTCTCTGTTGTTGCTGACGAGGTCAGAACCTTAGCCAGCCGCACACAAAAATCAACCCAGGAGATTCAGGAAATGATTGAGCGTTTACAAACAGCAACTCATGAAGCTGTCCGCTCAATGAACACCGGTAAGGAAGAGGCGGATCACACAGTGGAAAGAGCAAGAAATGCTGATGAGTCACTCCAGGCAATAACCTCGGCGGTAGCAGAAATTAATGATATGAACAGTCATATTGCCAGCGCGGCTGATGAGCAAAGCTCAGTTACAGAGGAAATTAATCAGAACATTAATACTATTAGTAGTATTTCAGATCAGTCCGCGCAAAGTTCGGCGCAGGTAAAAGAGTCCAGTGAAAATTTGGCGGAGCTATCTGCCAACCTGCAACAGGAGCTCCGTCAGTTCCGAATCCGCTAACGTTCGTTTTCGAAAGATTGCTGGCGTTCTGCCCATTTGAGCAGTTCTCCCAGCGGCTTCGGCTTACTGAATAAGAACCCTTGCATAAAGTGGCAACCATGCTCCACTAAATAAGCACATTCTTCTTCTTTTTCTACACCTTCAGCAACGGTTTCGATACCTATGCCTGCAACCATGCTCAGAATACCGCAGGTAATAGCAGCGTTATGCGAGTTCTCATGAATATTTTCGATAAAGCTGCGATCAATTTTGAGCTTATTTACCGGCAACATATTTAAATAACGTAAGCTGGCAAAGCCACTACCAAAATCGTCAATGGCCACATCCAAACCCAGATCTCGCAATTGCTGCAATAACTCAGCAATACGCTGAGTATCATTAACTAATACATTCTCTGTAATTTCGACGGTGATCTCGCCGGGTTTAATATCAAACTGTTCGAGTATCGCTTTCGTTTTACTGACAAAATCTTCACGATAAAACTGGATAGGCGAAAAGTTCACCGAAACAGATTTTATACCGTACAGCTTAAGCTGCTGCAGATCGCGACAAGCCTGCTTTAGCACCCATTCACTAATTGGAATGATTTGCCCTGTGCGCTCAGCAACAGGAATAAAGTCTGCGGGTGAAACATAACCTTTGGTTGGATGTTGCCAGCGAATGAGCGCTTCGGCTCCGGCAACTTGACCTTTGTCGGTCATAATGGGTTGATAAAATAGCTCAAACTGCTCTTGCGCAAGCGCTTCCTGAATTTTGGTCCGCAATGCCACTTTGTAACCTAAGCCTTCATCAAGGTTTGCGGAATACCAGTAAACAGAGTTACCACCGCGTTTTTTCGCTTCATACATAGCAACATCGGCACGTTGAGTAAGCTCCATCGGGTGTTTAAATTCAATATCATTTGCTGAAACACCAATTGCTGCCGATAAAGAAACCTCGACTTCGCCAATCCGAAAAGGCTGTTCGAATACCGCTAAAACTTCCGCGCATAACGCATTAACTTGCTCAACAGCACTCATATCCTGAATAACGGCGACAAACTCATCGCCACCAAAACGGCAAAGTAAGTTAGGTTCCGAAACAACCTGCTGCAAGCGTTGCGCCGTTTCAATTAAGACCTCGTCTCCAAGGTAGTGTCCCAAGCTGTCATTTATAGGTTTAAAGCCATCTAAATCGATAAAGAGAACGAATATTGCCGCGTCACTCTTGTTTTCCTGCAACTGTTGTAGTCGCTGCTCCATTGCACTGCGGTTTACCAGGTGCGTTAAGCTGTCGTGAGAAGTGAAAAATTCTAACGCTTCTTCTCGCTGAATTCGTTCGGTAATATCTTTAGCTATGCCGTGAACACCGGTAATTTCGCCATCGATAATAATAGGAATATTGGTTATCGCTAAGTCATGAAGCTGACCGGTCTGGTCTTTTACCTTTATCTCGTAGGACTGTGGAATACCGGCTTTAGCCGCTTCAAAATGCTCTGAGGTTCGTTTCTGGTCACTTTCAGGCACTGCCAGCTCATAGTGTTTACCCAGTAAATCCTCTTCTTTAAGCAATAAAAGCTCACAAACTGAACGATTAACACTCGTAAAGTTGCCTTCTAAGTCGAGCATAAACACGGCATCGGGGTTGTGAGTAAAGAGTGAACTTTGACTTTGCTCAAGACGAGCTTGTTTCCTTCTTTGCTCCTCGTGTTCAATGATGAGAGCCACCAGATCACGATTACGGACAATAATTTCAAGTTCAGGTCCTAAAGGCACTCTCGGCTCTGAAAAGTAAATTGCGAAAGTTCCAATAACGTCACTGTCAGAGGTTGCAAAAATAGGGTGGGACCAGCACGCCACTAAACCTTGCTGCTCGAGGAGGGACCGGAACTCATTGAAGCGCTGGTCCTTTCTCATATCAGCAACCAGCACGGGCTCACCGAGTGCTGCCGCTGTACCACAAGCGCCAACACCGTCTGCTACGGCTAAGCCATCTAAGGCGCGGTTATAGGACTTAGGTAGGGAAACAGAAGCGGCGGTTGATAAGGTTTGTGTTTTTTTATCAACCGCCATAATGGAGCACATGGCACCATCAATTTGAGACTCAATAAGCCGACAGATGCCCAACAGGCGGCTTTCAATATCCCGATGCCGGGCTAACGAGTTAAACGCTTCATAATGTGACTGAATTAAGTAATTTGTGCCTTGGTATTTCTTTTCCGCTCTTTTGCGGACCACTACGACAAAAATTGTCGTAGCAATCAGAACAATAGCTATGCCTGTCGCCAACAGGCTGTATTCGGGGAGGCTATCCTGCATTGGCTCGCTGCATATTTACCGCCTATTTTATTTAACCCGCTGCACTCGCATACGGCGATTCGAACCTTCACGGCCAAAGAAAAATGAATTTAATGCGCCGCGTTTAATATAATAGGTATCGTCTTCGTCCCAGGGAAAATAACCACCGCTGTCGGTCTGTTTCCAAATTTGGCCATTACTCAGTTCGATACGCCACTTGTCATAAGGTCCCTGCTCTTTCGCTGCGACTTCAACCTCAATTCGGTCGAGCTGGCCTTCCTCTTTGTCTTTATGCTCCATACCAAAGGTTCGCTCTAAAGAAGAGTTACCACGGCGCTCAGCCTTTGATTTTTGTTTTTCTGCCTGCACTTTTCCTCTGGCTTTTCCTTCTGCTTGCTTCACCTGTCCCTGAGACTGCTTAGCAATATTGTCATAACATACCAGTCGCTCCAGCGAGTCTTCAATCCCTGCACATTGCTGCAATGCCTCTTGTTGTGCATTAACACTGCCCGCCACCAACAATAAGCTTGCCCCTAGTAATGTTTTGTACATACATCATTCCTGTTTTGTTTTATTTAATAACGTAACGTAAGAGTATCGCCTTTTTGCGTTAACTCAAATTCCTTCAAAGCACTCATGCCCAAAAGTATGACATCCCCATCCATTCCGGGAGTGATAGACGCCGCGACATTCGTTAGCTGAATTTCACCCAGTTCTAATCTGTCAATTTCTGTTCTATAAGTTATAACACGTCCGTTCGCGGTTTGAGACATACCTTGCCGGCCTTTTCGTAAACCCAGTTCTGCGGCCAGGTTTTCAGGAACAGCAACCAATGTTGCCCCAGTATCGAGTAAGAATGTCACAGATTGACCATTCACTTTACCCTGAGCCACATAGTGACCCATCCGGTTTTGCTCCAGCAAAACGGTGACTTGTCCGTTATCAACATGGCTTTGCACCTGAGAGTTCGGGTTAAACTGTTGCTGCAACTGGTCTTCAAAAAACCAGACCAACATGACAAGGGCTAGCCCCCAGGCAATAAACATAAAAGGTTTGCCGAAAGAAGTCGTACGCGCCAAGTTAATCTCCTTTAATCATCATAGGGCAAACTTTGCTTTTTTACCTGGTCAGCTCTTTGCTGTCGCTGTTCGGTTACGTCTTCAACTGACCAGCCTTGCAAATTATTTTCAATAAGCTGACTTAGCGCATCAATATGCCCGCTTTCGGCATTCAGAGCTGAAATGTACTCGTACCGCTCACCACCACTTTCCATAAAGTATTCACGGTTTTCTTCACCAATTTCTTCTACGGTTTCTAAGCAGTCAGAAGAAAAACCCGGACAAAAGACCTGAACCGACTTTACTCCTTTACCTGGAAGCGCTTTCATCGTCATATCGGTATAGGGCTGCAACCACTCTTCGCGACCAAAACGTGACTGAAAAGTCGTCAGATACTCGTCTTTTCCAAGCCCTAATCGTTCTGCCAGTAAGCGCGATGTTTTGTAGCATTCGCAATGGTAAGGGTCACCATTTTTCAGGTAGCGCAGTGGAATCCCATGGTAGGAAAACAGCAACTTATCAGCCCGTCCATGAGCGTCCCAGTGTTTTTCAATGCGCTGAGCAGCGGCCTCTATAAAAGGTGAAAAATCGTGATAGTGAGTAATAAAACGAAGTTCAGGTAACCAGCGGCGTTTGGTAAAGTCTTTGGCCAGCGCATCAAAGGTTGAGGCCGTGGTCGATGCCGAGTACTGCGGATACAAAGGCAACACCAGCAGTTTGCGAACGCCTTTTTGCATCATCTTCTCAACCACCTCGCTAAGAGCCGGGTTCCCGTAACGCATGGCAAAATCCACAACAATGTTGTCACCCCAGGTTTGCTTCAGTTTTGCCTCAATGGCCGAAGCCTGGTCTTGCGTGTGAAATAACAAGGGAGAGCCACGATCAGTCCAGACAGTTTTATAAGCTTCAGCTGAACGTTTAGGCCGAAAACGCAAAATAACGCCGTTTAAAATCAAAAACCAAAGTAAGCGCGGAACTTCCACCACTCTAGGGTCGGATAAAAACTCTTTTAGATAGGGCTTGAGCGCTTTTTTTGTTGGAGCCTCTGGAGTTCCCAGATTAGTAACCAAGACACCAATTTTGTCCGCCTGCCCATGAGAAAAGCCCGGGCTTCCTTGATATTTCATTTTGAGTTACCTTTTAACAACACGATGTAAGTGCAAATTTTACGTAAGTTTTAACGGCTTCGATCCCTATTTGCAAAAAAATCACGCTACACTGGGCCGATGAATGCTATCGAAAATAATATGTTGACGCGCCAATGACAGAAAACTCGAAGACGCAACAATGGTATCAGAAACTGGCCAGTTCCCCCCATGCGTTGATACTTCTATTTTTTCTGTCTGCCCTGGAGGCAACGATACTTCCCATAGCCTTAGAGTTGGTCTTAGTACCTTACATGGTACTAGAACGCAAACGCATATGGCTGGTTTCGACTGTCGCTTTAGCGGGTTTTTTGGCCGGGGCTATTGTCGGTTACTACATTGGCTTTGCCTTATTTGATACCGCTGGAGAATGGTTCATCAACTACCTGTCCATTCAGGATTACTATAAAGATTTCCAGGACACTCTGAGTGAAGACGGTTTTATTGCTATTTTTCTGGTGGGCGTTACTCCCGTTCCTTTCCAGGTAGCCATGCTGGCCGCAGGTGCTGGTGATTATCCGCTTTGGCTGTTTATGCTAGCGGCTGGTGCCGCAAGAGCTTTACGTTATTATGTATTAGCGCTTATCGTTTTATGGTTAGGGCCTTATACTGAACGCTTATGGGGTAAATACGCAGGTCTCGTCGGTTGGTCCATTCTCATCGTCGCGGGAACTATGTTATTACTAATGCAGTTTTTGTAAGTATTTAAGGTACCAATGTTCCTACTCATTGTTTTTGCTGTTATTGCCATTGGCGTTTCATTTATTTGTTCGGTTTTAGAAGCCGCTATTTTGTCGGTTACGCCAAGCTATATAGCCCAGCTAAAAGAGTCCCGGCCTAAAACCCATCAACAGTTGCGCAAGCTAAAAGATTCTATTGATAAACCGCTGGCAGCTATTCTGACGCTTAATACCATAGCTCATACAGCAGGTGCCGCAGGGGTTGGAGCACAAGTTGGGGTCGTCTTTGGTGACGGTTATCTGGGAGTAGCTTCAGCAATTATGACGCTGCTTATTCTGGTACTATCGGAAATAATTCCGAAAACCATAGGCGCTAAATTCTGGCGTGGGATAGCTCCAATTCTCCCTCCAGTACTGAATTTTTTAATTTTATCACTTAAGCCGTTTATCTGGCTTTCAGATCAAATCACAAAACGCATTGGCAGCGGAGAAGCGGACATTGACGTTCGCTCCGAAATTAAGGCCATGGCGACTATTGGACACGAAGAAAAAGCGTTAGATGACGACGAACGTCGGGTCATTCTGAACATTCTCGACTTACATGAAATTCGGGTACGTCAGGTCATGACTCCAAGAACAGTATGTGAATCCATTCGACCAGATTTAAGCATGCCGGAAGTCGGCGAAAGAATTAGAAAGCTGCCTTTTTCCCGATACCCGGTCATTGATACCGACGAGGAGCCACAAGGTATTGTTTTTCGTAGTGATATCCTTGATGCTGAGGAATCAGACTCGCTGAAAGACATTGTACGACCGGTTGAGATCGTCACAGAAACCGTCAGTGTCGAGGCTCTAATGAGCCACCTGCTTAAAGAACGTCAACATATGGCTTTAGTTTATGACGAACACGGCAGCTGGCTAGGACTCATTACTCTGGAAGATATTATCGAAACCATACTGGGCACCCCCATTATGGATGAAACCGATAACATAGCGAGTTTACGACGTTACGCCCGTCAACGCTGGGACAAACGGCTCAAGCGCGACCCAAAGCAGGCGCAAAGCCAGCAAGGTAATGATTAAGCGAAAGAGTTGGTCAAAACGCTGGTCGGTAATTTTCTTCAGCCAGTGCAGACCAATCCATGTGCCGGCAAAACCCGCCGCTATCATAGCCAAGACCAGCGGTAACCAGTCCTGAAAAACAAACCCAGCTATACCGAACACCAGCGCTTTAGGCGCGTGCTGCATGGTCATTACTGCGGAGAACGTCGCGACGGTTTGCATTCGCTGGCTAAACCGGGCTTTTACAAAAGCGGCAACCAGTGGTCCTGAAGCACCAACAAAAAGAGAAATAAAGCCGGTAACCAAACCGCCGCCGACCAGGCCGGCACGCCCGCGGAAACTCTGTGGCAATTTAGGCCCCCAGGTTAACCAGATTAAAAATAGTGCGATGGTAATTTGCAGAAAATGTGTCGGAAGCTGAACCAATAATAAACTGCCGATAAAAGTGCCTAACAAACCAAAGGGCACAAACCAGGCAACGGTTGGCCAATGGATGTGCTTCCAGGACAATCCGGTTCGTCCAATATTAGAACCCATTTGCACTAGTCCATGTACCGGAATAACCGCACTGCCGGGCAGCACTAATGCCATTACGCCGATGAGTACAGCGCCCCCACCGGCGCCTGCCACGGCTGTCAATAACGAGGTTGCGGCCGATAACAATACCAGGCCATAAAACAAGGCTTCGTTAATCATGCTTTCTTACTGCTCCCTGAGTCCCTGATTTGCGCTGATCGGGATCAAAACGGTATAATCCGCGCGATTTTTACGCGAATTGCTAACGCGATTTAAATGAAGGCTCCGGATTTACGTTCCGGACCGCTGAAAAAGGTAACATGATATGTATATTTGTGCGGCATTGTATAAATTTGTTGAGCTAAATGATTATAAAGAGCTCCGCGAACCTCTGTATCAGACGCTTATTGCAAACGATGTAAAAGGCACTTTGTTGTTAGCCCGTGAGGGTATTAATGGCACCATTTGCGGTACCCGAGAAGCCATTGACAACGTTTTGAATTACTTACGTTCCGACGAACGTTTTGCTGACATTGAGCACAAAGAATCCCCTAGTGACGAGCAAGCGTTTTATCGCACCAAGGTAAAACTGAAAAAAGAAATTGTCACCCTGGGTGTTGACTGGGTTGACCCCAAAAGCTCGGTCGGTACTTACGTAGACCCGGAAAAATGGAACGACCTGATAGCCGACCCGGAAGTGCTGGTTATTGATACCCGCAACGAATATGAATACGCCGTAGGAACCTTTGAAGGCGCCATTAACCCTAAGACCGATACCTTCCGTGAATTTCCGGAGTACGTGAAGCAACATCTGGATCCGGAAAAACATAAGAAAGTTGCTATGTTCTGCACCGGTGGTATCCGCTGCGAAAAGTCGACCGCTTATTTAAAAGAGCAGGGCTTTGATGAGGTTTACCATCTAAAAGGCGGAATTCTTAAATATCTGGAAATGATGCCGGAAGACAACAGTCGCTGGAATGGTGAGTGCTTCGTTTTTGACCAACGCGTTACCGTTAAGCACGGTCTGGAGCAGGGTGAATACGACCAGTGTTATGCCTGCCGCATGCCCATTACTGCTGAAGAAATGCAGTCAGAACATTACCAGAAAGGTGTCAGCTGCCCGCATTGCTATGACAAGACCTCAACCGAGCAAAAAGAGCGATTTGCCGAACGTGAGCGTCAAATTCAATTAGCTAAAGCCCGCGGTGAAAAACATATCCGCGACGGTAAACTTGAAAGCCTGAGTTGATTTAACTCACAGCGCCCCCATACTCCCTATGTAAGCATAAGCTGACAGTTATCGAGTTTAACTGTCAGCGTTATCGATTTTCATCGCTTTCTTTAACCCTATGATTCAACTATGGTTAAGGCATAACGATGATAAAGGAGGGTTTATGAAACAGTTAAGCGTTATTGGTTTAGACCAGAAAAAAGCAGAACAACTTGGTGACAAGCTCAATGAGTTGCTTTCAAATTACCAAGTTTTTTATATGAATGTTCGTGGTTTTCACTGGAACATTAAAGGTGAGCGTTTTTTTGAACTGCACGCTAAATTCGAAGAAACCTACGACGATTTGCTGCTGAAAATTGATGAAATTGCAGAGCGTATTTTAACCTTAGGTCAGCGCCCTCAGCATGCTTACTCGACTTACATCAAGAACAGCGAAATTGAAGAAGTTAAAGACGTACATGACGGTCGTGCCTGTGTAGCTAATATTCTGGATAGCTATCAGACAACCATTCGCCTACAGCGTGAAATTCTTGAAATTTCTGATGAAGCAGGCGATGAAGGAACCAACGCATTGATGAGTGACTACATCAAAGAGCAGGAAAAAACAGCCTGGATGCTGACGTCTTACATGGGCAATTAATTGTCCCAGCTTAACTTTCTCGGAAATTAACAACAAAAACGCCCCGATCATTTGGGGCGTCTTTTTATGCCAAAATCGTCAAAAATACTTCTGCTAGAAAATTAATAGAAGCCGCACTCATTTTTAAAGCTTTCCCCAATTCGGTCGCCTCAGCATTCAGCATTCTCTCAACCATAGCTCAGCCTTGCTTTTGTTATTTTAAACGCGACCAGCTTTTTAACAACTACAGCCATTTCATTGGCTTGGGAATATACCAGATGATATAAATCAATATTTGTAAGGAAACTTGCGGATCTGACAGAGTGCTTTATATTGATAGTTGTAAACACAACAAAAGGAAGACTTTATGACTCGTATCGTAGGTATTGTTCTATTAGTTGTTGGCGCTATTTTATTGTATTTCTCATATGAGGCCTCACAATCAATTGCCTCTAGCGTATCAGAAATGGCGACAAATGAGCCAACTGACAACACCATTTGGTATTTAATTGGTGGTGTTGCCGCAGTCATTGTTGGTCTTTACGCGGTTATTCGCGGAAAATAACCTGGTAAACCTGGTTAGCCAGACGTGTCGCCTGATACGTCTGGCAATCTTAAGGCTGTAAGAGTAGCAAGTACGCCAATAGCTCCCAGTACCCATAAAACAGCGGCAACGCCATAAGCAGCATCGACCCACCCCAGTAATAAGCCAGCTAAAAGCACTACCCCCATCACGGTATTAGACACCGCCGTAAGTTGCGCCCGGTTATCCTGCGTTGCCATATCAACCAGGTAGGTTTTTCTGCCTACTCGTGCTCCATGATGCGCAACCGCCGAACTGAATAAAAGTAATGCTGCAACCCACTGCGCGCCCAACGCCTCAGGTATCCAGTAGTAAAGCGCCAACGCAGCCGATATTACCAGAGTCGACATAACGGAAGCTGCCGCCATCACATGGTGACTGGCAGAATCCGACCAACGACCCCAAAAACGCCCAGCCAATAATCCGGCGAGTCCACTCGCTAGCATTAAACTGCCCAGACTAGTCAGTTCAGACTCACCTTCGCGCTGAATTAAAACCACAATATAAGGAATAGCAAAAGCGGCAGCGACCAGTAACGCCCGCGAAATAACGAAGTGTCCAAACTGACGATCCTGCCATAGCAAAGACATTGATTTGAGCGCCTCGGTAAGCGCGTTACCGCCACCCTCGGTTGCACCCGCAACCTCAGGAATGCCCGCATAAAGTAAAGCCGCGGCAAACCAGAGCACAACACCGGCACCGAGTAGTCCAACAAATAATGAGCGCTGACCTTCCATATCCGGTGCAAATATAATAACCAGTGCGGTTAACAGCGTGAGTAACCCGGCGGCGGAGGCTGCGACGCCGGACATTCGTCCACGGCGCGTTTTAGATACCGTTTTACCGGTCACATCCTTATTCGCCACAGAACAAATGCCCCGTGACAAGCTAAATATTGCCAGTAAAACAACTACAGACCAGCCCAGTGCAGATTCATCTAAAGTTGCTACCGCAAACAACATAGCCAGCAACGAGACTGCCTGACCGACACTGCCCGCAACCCAGAACCATTTGCGTACCGGCTGCTCACGGAGCTTTTGAGCAACAAAGAGTTGAGGTAATAAAGCCAGAGATTCCCTTAAAGGCACTAAAGCGCTAATAAACACCGCCGGAGCGCCAAGCGAACTCAACATCCACGGCAATACAAGGCGCGCGCTGACTAAGCTGTCACCCAGTTTTGTCAGAGTTAACGACAACAACATCAAAACGAATGAACGCGGTTGCTCGTTACAGGCAGACTCAGGAATATCTTTACAAACGCGAGCATCTTCGTCTTCAGCTAAGTAGCCGTAAACGCGTTCAGTCAGTTTTTTATCAGTCATGGCAAAGTGTTCACTTTAAGAAAGGTGTCGAAATAGATGCTGCCATACTTTATTCAACCATTCCACAAACTCACACCATTGCGCTAAACGCTGCCGATCAATTTGATAATGGGCTATTTTTTCGTACTCTGTTATTAAGCGAACCGAGGCTTGGTCACTGAGTTCATTCACGACAATTGCACTGGCAATATCAAACAAGGGGTGGCCAATACCCGCGTACTCCCAGTCAATAATCCGGATAGGATCGGCCATTAAAATATGATTCATAGATAAATCGTTGTGGCATAACACCGGATAACTGAGCCAGTCCTCTAACAAGGGTTGCATGGGTACCAATTTCTGGCTCATTTGAGCAGCAACCGCCGAATTGACCGAACGCAACTGCTGCAAATAATGCTCGACCCGCTCAGACATAGACCAGGCCGGAATATCAACTCGTGTATTGTGGATTTTCGACAGCGTTTCAGCCAGTACAGTGGCTTTAATCAAAGGCGACAGCGTAACTTGCTGTAAAGACGGAGCCTGGTAGTAAGGCTGTAAAAACCAGCCTTGCTTAGCATCGTAAGCTAAAACTTCGGGGGCAAGAGCCTGTTGCGCCAGCTCTTTTTGTATAGATACTTCCAGCTCACGGTCAACCGCGAATACCTGTTCATAGCGCCAGCGTTTTAACACATAATCTTCTGTATCTGTTCGCAGTCGCAACGTCTGATTAGACTGCCCGGAAGCAAGCAGTTGTATTTCGCAGGGCCGGCCAATCACCCGGCTTCACTCGCAGATTTCAGCGAAATGTCATGGCGCCAGCGCCACATGGCATAAATCACCAGTATCAGATAAACCACGAACAACAAGGCGGTGGCGACAAAGCCTTTGCTGGCGTACAAATAAACGTAAACACTGTCGATAACCAGCCAGTACCACCAGGTTTCATACGCTTTTTTGGTAACCAGCCAGGTGGCCAGCAAACTGAATATTGTGGTGTAAGTATCGAGCCATACTGCGTCTGCGTCGGTATAAACCGAGAGTAAATAAGCAATGCCTGCAGCCAGAGGAACCAACCACGCCCATTGCAGCAGGTGCCAACGAAACGGGTATTTCGCGCCATCAGGACTCTCCTTTGCTGCGCTTTGCTGACGCTGCCATTGCCACCAACCATAGCCTGCCAACGCAATGTAGATTGTTTGCAGCAAAGACTCCATATACAACTTACCTTGCCAGAACAAGACAGCGTATATAGTACAGCTGACCGCCGCCGCAGCCCAGCACCACTGGCGCTGATGTGCCGCCAGAACTAAATACCCCAAAGCCATGACTAAAGCCGTCAGCTCCCAGGGGGAACTGACCATCAACTGCTCAAGCCAGGATTCGAGCAAAGACTCAGGCATTATCCGGCCTTAAATCTTTGTTAATAAACTTACAAACCAGAACATTCGAAGGCACATTCTGGAAAAGCAGCTCCATTTCTTCACCGAGAATACGCATAACATCCTGCATTTCACCAAACACCTGCGTACTCATAGTGTTGGTCAGAACCGTTAGTTCTGAATGCTGATTTAAACGCTCAATAAAATCTTTAATGGTATCCAGGTAATTTTCAGCCAGTGGATACAGCGACATTTCTACTGAAACTTGCATATTAAGCTCCCTTAAAACGATTTTCTGACAGTGATACCAAAGCGACGCGGTTCACCGTATTGGACGTAAGTTTCCGGCACATACTCCTTACGAGGGTCATTACCAAAGTAAAAACCGCGAGTTTCGTAGTCTTCATCCGTTAAATTACGACCCCATAAGCTAAAGTGCCAATCCTGATAATGATAGTTTAGCGCAAGGTGCAACACTGCCATGCTGTCCGCTTTTTGGTTATGCGAGTCAGAGAAGTAGAACTCGTCTTTCGCGTCGGCCTGAATCACCCACTGGAAGTTCTCGCCTAACCAACCTTCAAAGCCAATATTCAACTGATAATTAGGCGCTTGCGCTTGCTCCCGCCCGGTCATATCGGTGCCGTCTTCGGTAACAAAACCTTCAATTTCGGTTTTTAACCAGCTGGCCGAAGCGAAAACCGCCAACCAATCCGTAAACTGATTGCGAATTTCCGCTTCCAGACCGTAACCTGTGCCTTCAGCGGCGTTCTCAATGTAACCCACAAATGACTGGTCTCGGTTTACCCAGCCCTTGAGCTGCACATCGTCACGCCAATGGTAAAATGCGCTGACTCTTGAGGTTAAACGCCCATCGGCACTGCTGCCTTTTACGCCAAACTCGGTACTCCAGAGCGTTTCCGGAGCAAAGGTTGAGCGGTCTAACAAGTAGTTTTCTAATTCTTCCAGACCCTGATCTTCAGCTTTTCCTAAAGCTTCACCATTAACGCCACCGGCTTTGTATCCGCGCGCCAGAGTCGCGTACAGGTAACTGTCGTCAGACGCCTGATAGCGGACACTGAAATTACCACCCACCATGGTGTCTTCAGGTTCAGCGGTAATACCGCGACTGTCGAGGTAGTCATTGTCGTAACGTTCTACCCGCAAGCCAGTTATAGTACTAACCCGGTCACTCCAATGCTGAGTTAGCTCACCATAAATAGCAACGTGATTGCTATCATAGTCGCTGTTGAAAATGCTTGGCTGGCCTAAGTCCCAGTTAAAATAGTCACGTGTCAGCTGAACCGATTTGTCGTAATAGTACAAACCTAAAACCCATTCGCTATCAATACCAAACAGGCTTTCGGGCTCGTCGGATACCCAGCGAACTTCGGCGGTTTTGTCGTCACGGTCGCGGAAGTACGCGTCAAAAGCTGAGTATTCCCAGCCCGGAGCGATACCTTCATAGGTCCAGTCTTCGTCGTAAGCGTAGCCGGTGTCTGCATCCAGGTAGTTAACAGACATTTCCAGACGGCTGTTGTCAAAACCCAGGTAACTGAGCTGCAAGCGCAATGCCTGACTTTCTAAGCGGTCAAAACCCGGTTCATCGGACAAAGTTTCGCGGGTGTTGTCGAGACTAAACGCATCGTAGCCATTGTCGACATCGTTATAATGCAGAACCGTTTGCAGCAGCCAGTCTTTACTGAGCTCGGTATCCAACTTGAAGCGCGCAGTGAGTTCGTCGCGCTGCTCCGTGTCATCACGCTCAAGGTAAGTGTTTTCAATGTAACCGTCTTGCTGAAACTGGCTGACCGAGAAGCGGGCGTTACCTAACAGCCCTAGGTTTCCGCCCATAGCAAGGCCGCCCATGGCTTCGGAATAGTTGCCTGCTGATAGCTGAAACTGGCCGTTAAAGTCGCTGCTCGGTGCGGTGCTGTCCAGCAACAATAAACCGGCCATAGCGTTCACGCCAAAACGTCCGCTTTGCGGACCGCGAAACACTTCCACGTGATCAATATCGAAAAGCGATGCGGCACTGCCTAATCCGCTGTAATCAATACCATCAATTATCAAACCGACCGAGGGCGTTACAGGATCAACAAACTGAGAGCGCTCGCCAATACCACGAATTTGAATAAACCGAGCCGTGGAAGTGCCACCAGAGAAATTCACGTTGGCCAAACTGTTCAGAGTGTCTTGTAAATGCTGTGAGTGACGCTGTTGCATCGCATCTTTATCAATAATAGAAACGCTGCTGGTGGTTTCATTTAAGGTGCGGCGGTGAAAGTCACCACTCACTTCAATAATTTCAATGTCTTTTGTATCTTGTGTGTCCTCTGCTGCAAAGGCAAAAGCGGGAACACTGGATAACGCCGCGGCAATGCTGGCTGCTAAGTATGAATTGATTATTTTCATGGATCATTTCCTCAAAACAAAGTCAGAAACGATCCGGTAAGGCTGTATTAGACGGGTTTTCTACCATCCCTACGCCAGTATTAACCGGATCAGGTTTTAAGGGTTCGCTAATGCATCTCAGCCGTTGCCGGCACCCCTTGGTAAAGCGGCGTCAGTATAACGCAGCTTGTTAGTTAAACAAATTTACTTTCAGTGCAATTAAATAAAGGACAGAGCGTCGCCGTAAAGGTTTTCTAACGGTACGTCTTTAGCGACAAAGTCGTCGCGAATAACGCGTATCATTTCAAAACGGCCAGCCATGTAAATTTCACACTCAGGCAGACTTTGCTCACGGGCCATAACCGCGTGGTGCACTAAACCAATAGAATAAGCCCAGTTGTTATCCGCGTCTTCGACCACCGGGTGATAATCAAAGTGCTCGTACTGGCTTGCTAAGCGTTCCAGTTCGTCATGCAAATACAGGTCGCTTAAGCTTTTTGCACCCCAGTAAAGTGTCAGAGGCCGCTCTGGCGACACACGTAAATGTTGCTGCAAAATAGAATAGGTATACGAGAAACCGGTGCCACCAGCAATTAACACTGCCGGCTTAGTGTTTTCCTGACGGTAAAACGCAATACCGTCCGGCGCATCAATTTCTAGTTCCCCATCGTCACGCACTTTATCCAACACTTCCATGGCATAGCTGTTGTCCGGCGTAGCGCCAACATGAAGTAACCACTCACTTTTATTGGACGGGCACGACGCAATACTGAACGGTCGCTTATCGCGTTCGCCCATCACCACCATAAGGTACTGGCCTGCTTTAAACTCAACCGGCTGCGGCAATTGTAAACGCACTTCCCACACAGCATCCGCCAACTGGCGCGAAATTTCAGCTTTACAGGTCATTTGTTGACTCATTCACGACTCCATAATATTCAGTTCGTCCCACAGCTCGTCAACACGCTGTTTTACCTCATCGCTCATGACGATTGGTTCGCCCCACTCACGGTCGGTTTCACCCGGCCATTTATTGGTGGCGTCCATTCCCATCTTTGAGCCCAGTCCGGAAACCGGTGAAGCAAAATCAAGGTAATCTATTGGCGTATTTTCGACCAGGGTCGTATCACGTGCCGGATCCATCCGGGTTGTCATAGCCCAGATAACATCTTTCCAGTCACGCGCATTTACGTCGTCGTCACACACAATCACGAACTTGGTGTACATAAACTGACGCAAGAAAGACCAGACACCCATCATCACACGCTTCGCGTGACCCGGGTACTGCTTCTTCATAGTGACTACGGCCAAACGGTACGAACAGCCTTCCGGTGGCAAATAAAAATCGACAATTTCGGGGAATTGTTTTTGCAGCAACGGAATAAAAACTTCATTTAAAGCAACGCCCAGCACCGCAGGTTCGTCCGGTGGACGTCCGGTATAGGTGCTGTGGTAAATAGGATCTTTGCGGTGGGTCACATGAGTCACGGTAAACACCGGAAACTCATCCACTTCGTTATAGTAGCCGGTATGGTCGCCATAAGGCCCTTCTGCCGCCATTTCACCCGGCTCTATGTAACCTTCCAGAATGATTTCAGCGTGCGCAGGTACTTGTAAGTCGTTACTGAGACACTGCGTTACTTCGGTTTTGCTGTCGCGCAACAAACCGGCAAAGGCGTATTCCGACAAGCTATCAGGCACAGGGGTTACCGCACCCAAAATAGTCGCAGGGTCTGCGCCCAAAGCAACTGACACCGGGAACCTTTCGCCCGGATGCTGCTGGCACCATTCCTGGAAATCCAACGCGCCGCCGCGATGCGACAACCAGCGCATAATAAGCTTATTCGGACCCAAGAGTTGCTGGCGATAAATGCCTAAGTTCTGACGTTCTTTATGCGGACCTCGAGTTACCGTAAGACCCCAGGTCACCAAAGGCGCAACGTCGCCCGGCCAGCAGTGCTGAATAGGCAGCTTGGTTAAGTCAACGTCGTCGCCGCTCATAACCACTTGCTGGCACGGTGCCTTTTTAATGCTTTTTGGCGACATACTCAGCACTTTTTTGTACTTAGGCAGTAAATTCAACGCGTCGCGAAAGCCTTTAGGAGGCTCAGGCTCTTTTAAAAAGGCCAGCAATTTGCCCACATCCCGTAAAGCGGTTACTGACTCCTGACCCATGCCTAAAGCCACGCGGTCGGGTGTGCCAAACAAATTAGCCAATACAGGCATATCATGGCCTTTCACGTTTTCAAACAATAAGGCCGGGCCTTGTGCTTTTAACGTACGGTCTGATATTTCGGTAATTTCGAGGTAGGGATCGATCTCTTGTTGGATGCGCTTAAGTTCACCGCGCTCCTCGAGGAGCGCGATAAAGTCACGCAGATCTTGATATTTCATACGCCACTTAACTGTTGCGTTGACGTTTCATCGATTCGAAGAATTCGTCATTGGTTTTGGTCATCTGCAGACGGTCAATCAGGAATTCCATGGCCTCAACTTCGCCCATTGGATGCATGATTTTGCGCAGGATCCACATTTTTTGCAGCTCGTCCGGCGTAGTCAGCAACTCTTCGCGACGCGTACCTGAACGGTTGAAGTCGATGGCAGGGAACACACGGCGTTCAGCCAACTTACGGTTCAGATGCAGCTCCATGTTACCGGTACCTTTAAACTCTTCGTAGATGACTTCATCCATTTTCGAGCCGGTATCAATAAGCGCGGTTGCAATAATGGTTAAACTACCGCCTTCTTCTACATTACGCGCAGCTCCAAAGAAACGCTTAGGTTTGTGCAATGCGTTAGCATCCACACCACCGGTTAACACTTTACCGGAGCTTGGAATAACGGTGTTATAAGCACGGGCAAGGCGAGTAATTGAGTCCAGCAAAATCACTACGTCTTTTTTGTGCTCAACCAGGCGCTTGGCTTTTTCAATAACCATTTCGGCCACCTGAACGTGACGGCTGGCAGGTTCATCAAAGGTTGAAGCAACCACTTCGCCATGTACAAGACGGTGCATTTCGGTGACTTCTTCCGGACGCTCATCAATCAACAGAACAATCAGTTCAGCATCAGGGTGATTCGCCGCAATAGAAGTTGCAATATTCTGCAATAGTAAGGTTTTACCCGCTTTTGGTGGCGCAACAATAAGACCACGCTGGCCTTTACCTATTGGCGCTGATAAGTCCAGTACCCGCGCAGTGATATCTTCTTTACTGCCATTGCCGCGTTCTAAGTGAAAACGCTCTTCCGCGTGTAGCGGCGTTAAGTTTTCAAATAAGATTTTATTGCGGGAGTTTTCAGGCTTGTCGAAGTTAACTTCGCGAATTTTCAGCAGGGCAAAATAACGTTCGCTGTCTTTCGGTGGGCGAATTTTCCCGCCAATTGTGTCACCCGTACGCAGGTTAAAGCGACGAATTTGGCTTGGCGAGACGTAAATGTCGTCCGGGCCAGCCAGGTAAGACGAGTCGGCTGAACGCAAGAAGCCAAAGCCATCCTGCAAAATTTCCAGCACACCGCCGCCGTGAATGTCTTCACCGCTTTTAGCGTGAGCTTTTAAGATAGCAAAAATGATGTCTTGCTTACGTAGGCGGGCCATATTCTCAAGGCCCATTGAGTCCGCGAGCTGAACCAGCTCGTTTACGGGTTTATCTTTAAGTTCTGTTAGATTCATAGGAGGGTTTTCGAGTTATCGATTGAACACAAAGCCTTTTTTAATTTGACTCTAGAAAGTAAAACAATTGGAACATTCGGAATTCGCGAAGTGCGAAACCAGAAACAGACGTTTCATTTAAAAACAGGTTAACCGGTGGAGTTGGTGAACCCGTATGAACAGTTAATGAGCAGAAGTTATCACCAAAAAAGCGATTCGTCCAGTTTTCTCAACAAAAACGGCGCATAACACGCCGTTTTTTGACAATCATTAAATATGCTGGTCTAAAAACTCAGTCAATTGAGCACGTGATAATGCGCCCACTTTCGTTCCGACAACTTCGCCGCCTTTAAACAACAATAACGTTGGAATGCCACGAATATTGTACTTAGGTGGAGTTTGTTCATTATGGTCGACGTTCAGCTTACCAATAACTAATTTATCAGCGTACTCGCTGGCAATGTCATCAAGAATAGGCGCTACCATTTTACATGGTCCACACCACTCAGCCCAAAAGTCGACTAATACGGGTTTATCGGAATTTATGACATCAGCATCAAAACTGTCATCACTTAGCTGAACTATTACGTCACTCATGGTACTCTCCGCTACTTTCTTCGCGTGGAAATATTAGAATAGTATTATTTCTGTTTTTGAATACAAGCGCAAACTGATATGCTTATAACTTATGACTAAAAAACATCTTACAGAAACTCGCTTTGCTGATTTGGCGCTTCACCCCAAAATCCAGCAAGCAATATCCAGTGCCGGATTTGAGTATTGTACTCCAATTCAGGCGTTAAGTCTGCCCGTTGCTCTGTCTAACCGCGATGTTGCTGGTCAGGCTCAGACAGGTACAGGCAAAACCTTGGCATTTCTGCTGGCTACTTTCAACCGCTTAATGCAGAACGAATCGTCCGAAAAAACCGAATCGGGCCCACGCGCGCTGATTATGGCACCGACTCGGGAGCTCGCTATTCAGATAGCTCACGACGCGGATGCCCTCATTGAGCATTGCGGTTTGAAAATGGGCGTAATTTACGGCGGCGAAGGCTACGAAGGTCAAAAAGAACAACTGGCTGCACAACCAGACATACTGGTCGGCACCACGGGTCGTCTTATAGACTTTTATAAGCAGGATCTATTTAGCCTTAAAGATATTGAAGTTGTGGTGCTGGACGAAGCCGACCGCATGTTCGATCTGGGCTTTATTGATGACATTCGTTACCTGTTACAGAAAATGCCGGATCCATCCAAACGTCTGAATCTGCTGTTCTCTGCAACCTTGTCTTATCGTGTGCAGGAACTGGCGTACGAACACATGAATGCACCGACCAAGCTCGAAGTAGAACCGTTACAAAAAACGGCCACACGGGTAACTGAAGAACTGTTTTATCCTTCTAAACCCGAAAAGTTTCCGTTGCTACTGACATTAATAGAAGAAGACTGGCCGGATAAAGCCATTGTTTTCGCCAACACCAAGCACGGTTGCGAGAAAGTGCATGGCTGGCTGGTCGCGAACGAGCACCGTGCGGGTCTGTTAACCGGTGATGTTCCGCAGAAAAAGCGTTTACGCATTTTGGAAGACTTTGCCGAAGGAAAGCTCGACTTTTTAGTTGCTACCGATGTCGCAGCACGTGGTCTGCACATTCCTGAAGTAACCCATGTATATAATTTCGACTTACCGGATGACTGCGAAGACTATGTTCACCGTATAGGCCGCACAGGTCGCGCAGGCGCCAGTGGCGCTGCAATAAGCCTGGCGTGCGAAGAGTACGTATACAACTTACCGGCTATTGAAGACTATATTGGTCACACCATTCCGGTCACCAAATACGATGGCGATGCTTTGCTTTCTGATTTACGACGTCCGCGTCCAATTCAGCGCCGTCGTCGTCATAACTCAGGCGGAGGCAAGGGCAAACCTCGCGGCCGTCGCTCGGGACCTCCGCGCAACGCGTCATAATATGCCAGCCAAAAAGCGCAAACTTGCTGCCATCGACATGGGATCCAACAGTTTTCACCTGTTGATGGCAGAAGTTTCAATGACGGGGTTCTTTCCTAAACCCCGGATTCTTTCCCAGCATAAGCAGAAAGTTCGTTTAGCCGACGGCTTGAACGACAATGACAGCATAGACGACGCTGCCATTTCCCGTGGCATAGATTGCCTTACTCTGTTTGCCGAAGAGCTTAAGCGCTTCCAGCCTTTTGCAGTAAAAGCGGTAGCAACTGCGGCGCTGCGCAAAGCCAGTAATCAGAAAGAACTTCTTGCACGCTTTGAGTCGACATTAGGCTTCCCCATTGAAGTTATTACCGGAGAGAGTGAAGCTGAATTTATTTATGCCGGGGTTTGTAGTGCGTCACAATGCCGGGATAAAGTTCTGGTTATTGATATTGGTGGTGCCAGTACTGAGGTTGTAGCCGGTAATGGAACTCAGGCCAATGTGCTTCATAGTCTGGATATGGGCTGTGTGGTGTTTCAAAACCGTTTCTTTAAAGGTGGAGAAATTAACCCGGATAATGTAGAGCTGGCCATTCAGGCCGCTACCAAACTTATTAGGCCCTACATCGCTGATTATCAGCAGCATGGATGGCTACGAGTTCTTGGCGCCTCAGGTACTTTTCGTGCACTTACTGAAATAGCGGCGGCAGAGAAACAACCGGGGCTTACTCAAATCTGGTTAAGTGAACTGATTCAGCGTTGTATCCGGCAGGGGCAAGTTGAGTGTCTGAATTTTGCCGGATTACGTGATGACCGCCGCACTGTTCTAATGGGCGGAATCACTATACTTTTGGCGGCACTGAAAGCACTTAGTGTGGACGATTTTGAGGTGACTACAGGCGCGTTACGCGAGGGGCTACTCGCGCAACTTGCCAATGAAATAACAGCTTAGCCTTTCTTCGTTGCCAGACGTTCAGCTACCGATTTTGCAAAGTAGGTAAGAATGCCGTCAGCACCTGCCCGCTTGAAACCCAGCAAACTTTCTTCAATAACGTCCTGACCCAGCCAGCCATTTTTAATGGCCGCCTGGAGCATGGCGTATTCACCACTGACCTGGTACGCAAAAGTCGGCACGCCAAAGGTATCTTTTGCACGGCGCACAATGTCTAAATAAGGCATGCCCGGCTTCACCATCACCATGTCAGCGCCCTCCTGAATATCCAGTGCAATTTCCTGCAGAGCTTCGTCTGAATTAGCCGGGTCCATCTGATAGGTCTTTTTGTCAGCTCCCTTCAGATTGCCGGCAGAGCCGACCGCGTCGCGGAATGGGCCGTAAAACGCGCTGGCATATTTAGCCGAATACGCCATAATTTGAGTGTTGATAAAGCCTTCGGCTTCCAGTGCTGAACGAATAGCGCCAATACGCCCGTCCATCATGTCCGACGGAGCCACAACATCTACTCCGGCACGCGCGTGAGACACCGCCTGCTTTACCAGAACCTCAGTGGTAATGTCATTGACTACATACCCGCTGTTATCAAGAATGCCGTCCTGACCATGGATGGTAAAAGGATCCAAAGCAACATCGGTCATTACTCCTAGCTCCGGAAAGTCAGCTTTTATGGCTTTGACTGCACGCTGAGCCAGACCGTTATCGTCATAAGCCGCCTCAGCCATCTCCGACTTAGCCGAAGCAGGAGTCACCGGGAATAAAGCGACCATAGGAATACCTAACTCAACCAACCGAGCGCACTCTTGCAACAACAGGTCAATGCTCACACGGTCAACGCCGGGCATTGAACTGACCTGCTCACGCTGATTCTCACCTTCGAGAACAAACATAGGGTAAATTAAATCGTCCACGCTTAATTGGTTTTCTGCCACCAGCCGGCGGCTAAAGTCATGGCGGCGTAAACGTCTTAGGCGTCTGCCCGGGAAAGCACCCTGATTTGTCATTCTTGACTCCTGATTGATTACTGCACCGCTAATCTGTCACGGCCTTCATGTTTAGCCGCATATAGCGCGTCGTCGGCGGCTTTAAAAAGCTCATCTACATTATCAAAAATACGTACGCTAGTGGAGATCACACCAATACTCAGCGTGATCTTAAGCAAACCAGCATCGGTTTTAAATTCGGTATTACGAACCTTTTCCAGTAACTGACTGGCAAAAGCTTCAGCCTCCTGAAGGTCGGTTTCCGGCAAAATAATGGCAAACTCTTCACCACCATAACGGCAGACAATATCAGCGGCTCGTTTAGCGTGCTGCTGCATCAATTTTGCCAACTGCTGCAGAATCTGGTCTCCGGCAAGATGACCATAGGTATCGTTAACTGGTTTAAAATGGTCGACGTCGACCATCAGTAATGCAAGCGGTAACTCGCGGCGTAATGTGCGCCGCAGTTCACGTTCCAGATGCTGTTGGAAATAACGGCGGTTATACAAACCGGTCAACGGATCTTCCGTATTCTTCTGTTCCAGCTCTGTGTTAACGTCCTGGAGCTCGCGCAGAGCAACTTGTAGCTCGAACGTACGTTCATCAACACTTTCTTCCAGCTCGCGGTTATGACGTTGCTCGGCCTGCAGCCGCTCTTTACGTTGCTCGCTGTAGCGTACGGCCAGAACCCAGGACAACAGCAGAATTTCAATACCTGAACCTATCATAATGGCATGACGCTGAATGAACATGCTGTCGATGATGCCCAGATACCCGAGAGAATTCACAACTACAGAAACGAGCAAGCTACACCAGGCTAAGGTGAAAATGCGGGCGTAAACAAAACCCTTACGCCACATATATACGCCCACAACCAGCAGGAATAAACAACCAGGTACAGCTAAACTCAACAACACATGAATGCTAACTCGATAGTTGGCAAAAATAGCAATTAGCAGACTCAAACCAGCAAGGAATGCCATCACCATTAACCCTCTGCCCCAAGTGTATCGATAACGTTTTAGTTCAAGGAGCTGATAAGCAAACAAGGCAGCGGTCAGAAAGGTTAGACTACCAAATATAGGAATTCCCTTATCCTGCAAATACAGAGAGTCAGGCCATAAATAATGAAAGCCAAGCCCCTCTAATGACAGCATCAATCCGGCAAAAAATAACGTGTAAAGCGAATACACACCAAATTCGGGCTCGCGCGATGCAATAAAACCGAAAAGGTTATAAACCGCCATACAAAGCAGTACGCCAAAGTAAATTCCTTCGGCAATACGACGATTCATTTGTGTCTCAAAAAAACCAACTTCGGTACGCACGGCAATAGGCAAACGCATTGAACTTTGCGTATTGGTCTTGATATAGATTTCACCGCCGATGTCGTTGGGTAAAGGAACCGCAAATTCTGACGTTGGTATTGGACGCTCGTCGAAAGGCAAAGTGTCACCCATTCGATAAGTTCTTACCCCTTCCGGACTCATGATATAAATGGTCAGCTCATCGAGCAAAGGGTAGGCAATATGCAGAATACGGTCGTAAGGCTTAGCCTCGAGTTTAAAGCGAAACCAATATTCATCCGTGGTGTAACCAAAGGAGGCCCGGTCTGTATCCAGCTTACGCCAGTCAGTTGGAGGTAAGCTTTTTGCGGTTTCTAAGTCCAGCTTTTGCTGACTGTTAGTGTATTCAATTGACAGTTCTGACTGGCTCTCAGGAAGTATTTGCGCTGCCGCAGCGGATGCAGAAAAAAGCAGAGCCACTAGAGCTAAAAATAGCCACAGCAGTGCACTTACTCCGGAAGTTTTAGTCACTGTTCTCTCCCAGCCCGAAAAACCGTTCCGTATTAGCATAGGTCAGCTCGGCTAAATGCTTTACCGACACGTCAAGATAATGAGCCAGAGCTTCTCCAACTACTGGTAAAAGCGCAGGCTCATTCATTTTAGGACGCGGCTTCAGCCCCCGCGGTAATAAAAACGGTGCATCCGTTTCAAGTACCAACCTGTTCAGAGGCAAATACGGCAAAGCTGACACCAGTTCCTGGTTACGTCGCTCATCACATACCCAACCGGTAATGCCAAACCAATGGCCTCGCTCGGCATAACGGTTCAGAGCTTCAACGCCACCGGTAAAGCAATGAGTTAAGCAGGGTGTTGAGTCATTACAATACTGGTTTAACAGCTCTATTTGAAGGTCGATTGCATCGCGTTCGTGCAAATACAGCGGAAGGTTTAGCTCATTAGCCAGTTCAACTTGAGCAACGAATACTTCTTCCTGAACATCGCGGGGAGAAAAATTCCGGTTGAAATCCAGACCACATTCGCCAATAGCCACAACATAGGGCAAGCCGGCCAATTCCCGTAACTGCTCTTTGTAATTTGCTGGCGCCTCGCCGGCGTCGTGTGGGTGAATACCCGCGGTCATCACCAACTTATCAGGATACTGATGACACAATTTAGCGGCTTGTTCTGCCTCTTCAATAGAGGTCGATATAATCAGCTGTTTTTGCACATTGGCCTGCTCGGCACGAGCCATAACTCCGTCCAGATCGCTCAACAACCGTTTGTTGGTTAAATTGACACCGGCATCAAACCACATCGTCGTCTTCCTGCGGGGTGGGTGTATACCAACGGCTAACTTGTAAACCTAACTCAAACAACAACCACATAGGTATTGCCAGTAAAGTTTGGGAAATAACATCGGGTGGGGTTAGCAACATACCAATAGCGAACGCACCCACAATAATGTAAGGCCGTTTTTTAGCCAGTGACTCACGGGTACAGGTACCGGTCCAGATCAACAGCATAATGGCAACCGGCGTTTCAAAGGCAATACCAAAAGCAACAAAAATAGCCAGAATAAAGTCCAGATAACGGGAGATGTCGGTGGCAACCGTGACCCCCTCCGGCGCTGCACTGCTGAAAAATGCCATGGCAAGAGGCAGAACCACAAAATAGGCAAAGGCAATACCGGCATAAAACAGCAAAGTACTGGTAGCCAAAAGCGGAATTACTAAGCGCTTCTCGCGACCATACAAGCCCGGCGCTATAAAGCCCCATATTTGCCACAGTAAATAAGGGACGGTAAGAGCCAGAGCCACGACCAAAGTTAATTTAAAAGGGGTAAAGAACGGCGCCGCAACGTCTGTGGCGATCATTTGCGAACCAACCGGCATGTTCATCAGCAGGGGCTGGGCGACAAAATGATAAATATCATTGGCAAAGTAAGCGAGCGCAGCGAACACAACCAGAATAACCAATACCGAGCGTAATAGTCGGCTTCTGAGCTCCAGCAAATGATTTAATAAAGGGGAGTCACTCATTACCTTTACCCACATCGGTTCCGGGTTTTTCTTTGGGTTCGGAATCTGGCTTAGAATAGGGTCGCTGAACCTCTTCTGCCGCACTTCTTAATTCGACTAGCGAGCGTTGCAGTTCCGGACTTAAATTTTCAAGGTCCTGACTCTCAGCTTGTCTCAAATGTTCGTGCAGCTCTTTAATACGCAGTTCATGGTCAAGCTCATTCTGTACTTTTTGAGAGTACTGCTTAATACTCGACAAGGTTCTCTGAAAGCCACGAATAGCCGAAGGCAGGCGCTCGGGACCAAGCACCAGCAAGCCGACTATCGCAATCAGCAATAACTCCCAGAAACCAATATCGAACATTTAAGATTTCCCGGATTTATCCGAATTGGACTTATCGTCATGTTCTTCTTTGTGCTGCAAAGAGTCGTCTTTATCTTTGCTGTCATCTTCGTCGCCCATAGACTTTTTAAAGCCTTTTACCGCATTACCTAAGTCTGAACCCAGGCTACGCAGACGCTTGGTGCCAAACAGCAATACAACAATGACCAACAAGATGAGTAACTGCCAAGGTGATACACCCATGTTATTTCCTACCGTTTAAGTTAAACAAATTCATTATTCTTTGTTTTCGGGCGAGTGCGCCAGGCCATAAGGCCCAGCAGTACAGTGACAATACCCGCTCCAATCGTCACTTCTGAAAGCTCAGTCTGGTTCCAGAGCAGTGTCGTACAAATTAAGCCGCTGCCGGTTAACACAGTCCAGAACAGCGACGTCGATGCTTGTCTTTGTGTTAATAGCTGCTGCTTACGTAACTCTCGCTCGCGCTCATCAATATTATGTTGTTGACGAAGGTTTTCATACAACATCATTGGCATTTCCGGCAGTTTTTCCGCCCAGTACGGCGCGTTCTCTTTTACCGACCGCACAATCGCGCGCCAGCCCAGCTGTTCCTTCATCCAGCGTTCAAGGAAGGGTTTGGCGGTTTTCCATAAATCCAGCTCCGGGTACAACTGACGCCCCAAACCTTCAATGTACAACAGGGTTTTCTGCAGTAATACCAGCTGCGGCTGAACTTCCATCTCAAAGCGTCGCGCCGTATTAAATAAGTTAATCAGCACATGCCCGAATGAAATTTCCGCCAACGGCTTCTCAAAAATAGGTTCACAAACCGTTCTTATGGCAGACTCAAACTCTTCAATATTGGTGTGTTTGGGGACCCAGCCTGAATCAACATGCAGCTCCGCAACTTTGCGGTAATCGCGGTTAAAAAATGCCAAAAAGTTTTCAGCTAAATAACGTTTGTCGTCGCGGTTCAGAGTTCCGACAATACCAAAATCAATACCAATGTAGCGCGGATTCAATGGGTCATCTTTCGCCACAAAAATGTTGCCAGGGTGCATATCGGCATGGAAAAAACTGTCGCGGAATACCTGAGTGAAAAAGACTTCAACGCCCCGCTCAGCCAGTTTTTTCATATCTACGCCGCGGGCTTTCAAGGTGGCAATATCACTCACCGGAATGCCATCAATACGTTCCATTACCATCACGTTGTGGCGGCTGTAGTCGCTGTAAACCACCGGAATGTATAACATGTCGGAGTTTTCAAAGTTGCGCTTCAGCTGTATCGCGTTACCGGCTTCGCGCATTAAGTCCAGCTCATCCAGCAGGGTTTTGCGATACTCTTTAACCACTTCTTTAGGCTTTAAGCGCCGCCCGTCGGGTAAATGGTGCGCAGCTACCGAGGCCAGGGTTTCCATCAATTCTAAATCCGCATTAATGGTCTCGCGGATATCCGGACGAATAACTTTTATAACAATATCCGTTAGCTCACCGTCTCTGGTTTTCAGTTTCCCAGTATGCACCTGAGCGATTGACGCTGAGGCTAAAGGCGTTGTGTCAAAATCTGCAAAACAGTCATGGATGCTCTGCAAGCCTAAGGACTTTTCGATAATACGCTGTGCGGCATGACCATCGAAAGGAGGAACTTTGTCCTGCAGGCGTGCCAGTTCAATTGCAATATCAGGCGGTAATAAGTCGCGGCGGGTTGAGAGCATTTGCCCGAACTTGACCCACACCGGGCCCAGCTCTTCCAGTGCCAGTCTTAAACGCACACCGGCAGGCTTGTCTTTATGCTTATTAGGCAACCAGAAAAAAGCATGGCGGCCTAAACGGATAGTCCAGGGCAACCAACCCGCAGGGATAAGATCATCTAACCCGTAACTCAGTAGTGTTTTGGTGATTTTGTAAAAGCGGCGCGTCCGCATCATTAACCCTTCTTCTCACGACACTGGCGTTCAAGGCGCTCGATTTGAGCCCGCAGCTGTTGTAAATCGGTTTTAAACTGGTCAAATTCAGCTCTTACCGGTAATAATTTCTTCTCTTCGGTCAACACACCATGCACCCAGCGCTGCTGCTGTTGCCAATGTGTTTTTACCTGCTCACGGCTACGTCGCCACAGCTTTCCCAGCCAGTAGGCAGGCGCGTCACCAACGGTTTTCGCGAGCTCAGCTTCCCAGTCAACGTTCAGCGACTTAAACAAGCTAACCACTTGTTGCGCCAGCATGGGGTCACCATCAATATCCAGTAAGTCCGCTTTTATCAGCCGCGTGAGGTTAGCGGTATCCTGCAACTCCGGCAATACACCCATTTCTGTTGCAATACGGCAATCTACTTCGCTGTCATCAGAGGTACTAAGCTGAACACCATGGGCATCGACACTCACAGTGACTTCAAAGGGCAGTTCCTTCAGATGAAAACGCAGGCGCTTACCGTCCAGCCGCCGCAAACGTTCCGCCGATTCCGGGTCACGGTGCAGCACATTGTTTGCTAACTTCTCGACCAACAAGATTGGAATAAGCGGTAATAACGTCATCAGAACTTATACCCTCGGTGCAGTGCAACCACGCCACCAGTCATGTTCTGGTAGTCGACTTTTTCGTAACCAGCTGCTTCCATCATTGACTTCAGTGTTTCCTGGTCCGGGTGCATACGGATAGATTCCGCCAAATACTGATAGCTGTCAGAGTCGTTAGCAACAACCTGCCCCATTTTTGGCAAAATGTTGAACGAATAAAAGTCGTACACCTGATTCAAGGTAGCCGATACCGGCTTAGAAAATTCAAGAATTAATACCCGACCGCCAGGTTTCAGTACCCGCAACATAGAGCGAAGAGCTTTGTCTTTGTCGGTGACATTGCGCAAACCAAAAGCAATGGTAATAACATCAAAGGTATTGTCATCAAACGGAAGTTCTTCCGCGTCAGCCTGCACGTAACGAACATTGCCAATAATGCCTCTGTCACGCAGCTTGTCACGACCCACTTTCAGCATAGCGTCGTTAATATCGGCCAGCACAACTTCGCCCTCAGCACCAACACGGCGTGAGAACTGAGCCGTTAAGTCGCCAGTTCCGCCGGCAATATCCAATACTTTCATACCACGGCGAACACCACTGCAGTCAATGGTATAACGCTTCCATAAACGATGAATACCAAACGACATTAAGTCGTTCATAACATCATATTTTGCCGCTACCGACTGAAAGACATCAGCGACCAGGTTTTTTTTCTGATTACGGGCGACTTTTTGATACCCAAAATCAATGGATTCTTCGTTTTTATCGTTCATTCAACTATCCCGAACTGATTTTGTACTAGTGTACTTGATGATCACACCTGAGCATAGTGGTCACGACGCGGTAACCAACGCTCAATTAGCGCTTCTGCGCTTTGCGGATAATGCTCTAATACGTGCTGAGCAATATTTTGGGCTTCTGGTATTAACGCTTCATCGCGCTCTAAGTCAGCCACTTTTAATTCAGCTAACCCTGTCTGCCGGTGGCCTAGCAATTCACCCGGCCCACGAATTTCCAGATCGCGCTGTGCAATCACAAAACCGTCGTTACTTTCGCGTAAAACGCCCAGCCTCTGCTGTGCAGTTTGCGATAACGGACTGTGATACAGCAGCACGCAATGACTGGCTACAGAGCCCCGGCCAACGCGGCCGCGCAACTGGTGTAACTGAGCTAAGCCCAGCCGTTCCGGGTTTTCAATAATCATGAGCGACGCGTTGGGAACATCCACCCCAACCTCTATGACCGTCGTTGCGACCAATAAGTCAATATCACCCGCTTTAAACGCCTGCATCACCTGTTCTTTCTGCTCATGTTTAAGCCGGCCATGCACCAGGCCAATACTCAAGCCCGGCAATTGCTCCTGCAAGTCATTGGCGGTGTCTTCTGCCGCCTGACATTCAAGTACATCGGACTCTTCAATAAGGGTACAAACCCAATACGCCTGACGGCCTTCAGTGGCACAGACCTCCCGCACACGCTCCACAATTTGTTCCCGACGGGTATCCGGAATGGCAACCGTGGTTACCGGTGTGCGTCCGGGCGGCAATTCATCAATAACTGATGTGGCTAAATCCGCATACGCTGTCATAGCCAAAGTTCGCGGGATGGGTGTTGCAGTCATAATTAACTGGTGAGGATGCACGCCGGCCTGAACGCCTTTTTCGCGTAATTGTAACCGCTGGTGCACACCAAAACGGTGCTGTTCGTCAATAATCACCAATGCCAGGCGCCGATACTCAACATCCGCCTGAAACAACGCGTGGGTACCAACCAGTAAATGAATATCTCCCTGCTTTAACTGTGCCAGCAATTCCCGACGGGACTTACCTTTGGATTTGCCGCTCAACCAAGCGACATTAATACCCAGGGGCATCAGCCACTGGCTAAAAGTAATGGCGTGCTGTTCAGACAAAAGCTCGGTCGGCGCCATTAAAGCCACCTGATATCCAGCTTCAATGGCTGCCAGAGCGCTGAGCGCAGCAACCAGAGTTTTGCCTGAGCCGACATCACCCTGCACCAGTCGCATCATTGGCTGACCTTGCGCCATATCGCTGGTAATTTCTTTCACCACTCTTGTCTGCGCGCCAGTGGGTGAAAACGGCAACTGCTTTAAAAATGCCTCTTGTAACGCACCATTGCCTTTTATGGTAAAGCCCGCCTGAGCCTGTCGAGCCTGGCGTAACTGCAGCAAACTTAACTGGTGAGCAATAAGTTCTTCCGATGCCAGGCGCTGCTGCGCGGGATGCTCGCCTTGCTCCAGCAGTGCCAGGGGAACATCCACCGGCGGCCGGTGCAGAGTCAAAATAGCCTGCTCTAAAGAAAGTTGATGGGGTCTTAAATTTTCAGGCAGCAGTTCAGGTAAAGAGCCGGGCTGAAGGTACGTCAGTGCCTGCTCGATGATCTTGCGCAAAATTCCCTGAGTCACGCCTTCTGTCATGGGGTAGACCGGCGTCAGAGTTTCCTGCATATTCAATGGCTCGCCAGCTTTGACCATTCGGTACTCGGGGTGAACCATCTCCCAGCCGGTCATGCCCCGACGCACTTCGCCAAAGGCTAGTAACTGCGTGCCTTGTGCGAATTGCTTTAGCTGAGCCGCGCTAAATTGAAAAAACCGCAGACTGATACTGCCGGTTTCGTCGCTGGCCTGACAAATCAGCATACGCTTACGACCGTACTTGATATCGGCGTGCCGCACCGTGACCAAAACATTGGTCGCCACACCCGCACGTAAATTTGCAACGTCAGTTACCTGAGTACGATCCTCGTACCGCAACGGCAGATGCAACAGTGCATCACTGACAGAGGCTAAGCCAAGCTTGCGCAGCTTAACCGCAACCTTTTCGCCCACACCTTTAAGTACCGTCAGTGGAATGTGCTGCAGTCCTTTTACCGCCACCTTTGCTCCTTATCTTGCGCGCATCGCCAGCCACCAGGCTTCATCAGCGACAATTTGTCCATTTTCATCCAGCTCCGGGTAAGGCATATTCTTACGTTTACACGCCTTTGCATAAATTGGATGACCACCTTCAAATAACACCCTGTGCCGCTCTTCGGCGCTGATATGTGTTTTATCGTATAAGCCAGCCTGCTCTCGTTGTCGCTGCGCTTCATACAGCATCACCGCGCCAGCAACAGAGACATTCAGTGACTGTACCATGCCTACCATAGGAATCATTACGTGATAATCAGCAATATCCAAAGCTTCATCGGTAACACCATACTTTTCCTGCCCCAACAGAATTGCAGTTGGTTTGGTGTAATCCACTTCACGAAAATCCACCGAGTGTTCCGACAAGTGAGTCACTACAACCTGCATACCCCGACCTTGAGTTGCCTCAAGCGCTTCACCAACCGTTTTATGATTATGGATTTTCACCCAGTTTTGACTGCCCAAAGCTGTACCACCCGACAAACGCGCCTTTTTGGTCAGCCATATGGCGTGCATTTCATGTACACCTATCGCATCTGCTGAGCGAACCACCGCAGACAAGTTATGGTTTTTATGCACGTTCTCCATGACAACGGTAAGGTCTGGCTGACGTTTGTCCAACATTTGGTTAATTCGTTGATATCGTTCAGGACTCATTGCTTTTTTATGAAAATAGGACTAGATATAAGCAGTATACCCGAGAGATTCGGTCAGAACTAACCCTATGCTCCACTCAGGATAATAAGAATAACAATGTCGTACTCCTACATTGCGCGGCAACCTATTTTAACCAGAGACCAAAAAGTTTTTGGTTATGAACTGCTGTTCCGCAACAGTACTGAAAACAGTTTTCCGAATATTGATCCTAACGAGGCCACCTCTAAACTGCTTTTGCAGCAACATTTACTGGGTGACATTCAGACGCTTTGTATGGGAAAGCAGGCATTTATCAATTTTCATGCCCGTACTTTGCTAAATGACTTCCCTTCTTTCCTCAACGCCCGCACAGTGTGGGTAGAGCTACTGGAAACCGTGGGGGTTGATGCGCCTTTATTAGAAGCATGCAGTGCCACTCGCGCCAAAGGTTACCGAATTGCATTGGATGATCATGATTTTGCCGGGCAATGGGAACCTCTCATTCCTATGATCAACATGGTGAAAGTTGATATCCAGGAGCAAGGTTTAGAGCTTGATGAAAAAATTCGCTTCTTTAAAGAAAAGGGCGTTCCACTGCTCGCGGAACGGGTTGAAACCCGGAGCGAGTTCGAGCGTTGCCTGGAGTTAGGCTTTGATTATTTTCAGGGCTTTTTCTTCGAAAAGCCGCAAATAGTCCAGCAGAAATCACTCGCGCCTAACCGCATTAGTATGCTGACATTGTTGTCTGAGGCGCATAAAAAAGAGCTCGACTTAGATACCATACGACAGGCCATTGAGCAGGACTTATCACTCACTTATAGCTTGCTTAAACTGGTCAACAGCGCACTATACGGCGGCCGCAAGAAGATTGAAAACATCCAGCATGCCCTGGTCTATTTGGGGACTACCGAAATTCGCCGTTTTATCACTCTGATTGTTTTAGCTAATGTGTCAGCAGGGCCGCCTGAAGAGTTGACCATTAAATCGGTCACCCGAGCGCGCTTTATGGAATTGGTTACGGTTGAAATTCTTAACGAAAAGCACCGTTCCAGTGCTTTTTTAACAGGCATGCTGTCATTACTGGATATCATTTTGGGCGTATCTATGCAGGAGGTGCTTAGACAGCTTCCGTTGTCTTCAGAAATTACCAAAGCATTGAAAAACCGCGAGGGTGTATGGGGATATCTGCTGCAAATGACCGAGCTTTATGAGCGCGGCGAGTGGGAAGCTCTGGATAAGCACCCGCTAAAACAAAAATTGAACGGCACCGATATTGGCCAGCTTTATATCGATGCCAGCCAATGGTGCCGTTTAGCCCTGTTCTAAATGCCTTAGCTCATCCGTTTACGAGAAACTTCATAGATATCCGTACGACGATCCTTTTTATTGGTCACTGAACCTTCATGGTGCAAATAACGCAGCTCATCCAGATTTAAGTCTGAGAACATTAGCATTTCCGTGTTCGGCGTGGTCTCCGACATGATCGCGTCATGCGGGAAGGCGAAATCCGAAGGAGAGAATACTGCCGACTGCGCATATTGCACATCCAGACTTTCCACTTCAGGCAAGTTGCCCACGCTACCGCAAATCACCACATAACACTCGTTCTCTACCGCACGGGCCTGAGCGCAATGTCGTACACGCAGGTAGGCGTTACGGGTATCGGTCCAGAACGGTACAAACAGAATTTCTAATCCTTCGTCCGCCATTATGCGGCCCAGTTCAGGGAACTCCACGTCATAGCAAATTAAAATGCCAATGCGTCCGGCGTCGGTATCGAACACTTTAACTTCGTTGCCGCCTTCAATGACCCAGTCGCGCTTTTCGTGCGGGGTAATATGCAATTTGTACTGCTCTTCTACCGAGCCATCGCGACGACACAAATACGAGACGTTATAAATACTATCTCCGTCCTGCACCGGCATCGACCCGGTAATAATATTGACGTTATAGCTCACCGCCATTTGCGACATTTCACGCTTAAACAGATCGGTGTACCCAGCCAGAAAACGAATCGCATCCATTTGCTGGCTCTGGTCAGTTAACCCCATTAACGGCGCATTGAAAAACTCCGGGAAGACGGCAAAGTCACTTTGATAACCCGACAGAGCATCAACAAAGTATTCCACCTGCTTCAGTAGTTCTTCTACCGACTCCACCGAGCGCATTTGCCACTGCACCGCTCCTACACGGACGTTCTGAATACGAGTTGTCAGAATATTGTCTGAAGGCTCGTACAGGAAGTTATTCCACTCCAGCAATGTGGCAAAGCCGCGTGACTTTTTATCTTCCGGAAGATACTTACCCAACAGGCGTTTTACGCTAAAGTCATTAGCCAACTGAAAGGTCAGAATCGGGTCATAAATTTCGCGCCGCTGCACTTTGTCCAGATACTGGCTTGGTGTTAGTTCATTTGCATATTTGTGATAATTCACAATACGACCACCGGCCAGAATAGCGCGCAGGTTGGCCTGTCGGCACAGCTCTTTACGTGCATCGTACAAGCGACGCCCCAGACGATAACCGCGATACTCCGGATGAATTAAGACATCCAGCCCATAAAGCGCGTCACCTTTTTTATTGTTAAGAATGGCCTCTCTGTGACCAATTAAATCGTCATAGGCGTGAGGGTTAGAAAACTTGGTGTAGGCCACCTTAACCGTTAAGGCGACACCGACAATGCGGCCATTATCTTCCAGACAAAACTGACCTTCAGAAAAATCTTTTATCAGCTTTTCTATAGTGAACTGGCTCCAGGAGCCGCCTATGTCTGTATAGACAGCATCCATTAATTCTTTTAACTGTTCGTAATCTTCCAGCCGCAAATTTCGTATTTGCAAATGCAGTTCATCGGGGCTCATTATCTTTATCCTGATCTAAAACAACTTTACCGACAGTCTACACGTAATTGGAATAAGGTTGCATCAGGATAATTAGCTGTATAAACTTCTGGACGTCCAAATAAAAACAAGAAGGCTGACACATGACCAATGCTTCGCCACAACCGGCTAGCGCTAAAGCGCTGTTACCTCTGGCTTTATTCTTGATCCTGTTCTTAGGAACCGGATTGTATTTTCAAAGCGAAGGGGTCGAATACGCGTTTTACCAATTACCCAGCCCGGTTGCGATTCTGCCGGCCATAGTCCTTGGTATTTTACTCAGTAAGCAGGCATTTGAAGAGCGCATCGAAACCTTCGTTGGCGGCGTTGGCGACAACAACATTATTACCATGTGTCTCATTTACTTGCTGGCGGGTGCGTTTTCGACGGTGGCAGAGGCAACCGGTGGGGTCGACGCGATGGTGGCACTTGGGCTAAATGTTATTCCGGCTTCTTTCCTGCTGCCCGGGTTGTTTATTATTGCCGGGGTTATCTCTACCGCTATGGGCACCTCTATGGGCACACTGGCGGCGCTGGCTCCGGTGGTTCTGGGCATTGGTGAAGCAACCGATATTAGTTTGCCGCTGCTGGCCGGGGTACTTGTTAGCGGTGCCATGTTTGGCGATAACTTATCCATTATTTCAGACACCACCATTGCCGCGACTCGTACACAGGGCTGCACCATGCGGGACAAATTCCGCGCGAACTTAAAAATTGCCATACCCGCGGCTATCTTTACCGTAATTTGGTTAGTCACTTACGACACCAGCCAGGTGCCTTTAGAAATTCCGGAAGCTAACTTATGGCTATCATTACCTTATTTCATCATTATTGTTTTAGCGGTTATGGGGCTTAATGTTTTTGCCGTACTCGGGCTTGGCATTGTATTAGCAGCCGCTTTTGGCATGTTCACTGTCGACTACGAATGGGTGGCTTTTAGTCAGGATATCTACGAAGGTTTTGGCAGTATGCAGGAAATCTTCCTGCTGTCGCTGCTCATTGGTGGCTTATCGGCGTTAATTCGTCAGCAAGGGGGACTCGCCTTCTTAGCGGGCTTTGTCGAAAGCGCAGCAAATAAGGTCAGTAAACACAAGCAGCGGGCATCGGCTATTGGTGTGGCCGCCCTGACAGCTCTGACAAATTTATGCGTCGCCAACAACACCGTCAGCATCTTATTGGCCGGAGAAGTTAGTAAACGCCTGGCCAAAGTGGGGAATTTAGCGCCGCGCCAAAGCGCCAGCTTATTGGATATTTTTGCCTGCGTCGTGCAAGGAGCTTTGCCTTACGGAGCACAGGCATTATTGATGGGAGCCAGCTTTAAAATCTCGCCGCTATCGGTCAGTCTGCATACGGGGTATTGCTTTATTCTGGCAGCCGTGGCTATTGCTATTATCATCTGGCGCCGCCCTCTGGAAGACAGAGAGCCAACACCGGAATCAGCTTAGTTAATAGGTACTGGGCAGCTCCATAATACCGTCAATTTCAATCTGCGCGCCTTTCGGCAACTGCTTTACGCCGATAGCCGCGCGAGCCGGATACGGTTCTCTGAAATGCTTCGCCATGACTTCATTTACAATGGCAAACTGCCCCAGATCGGTCAGGTAAATCTGTACCTTTATCATGTCCTGCAGTTCGCCGCCGGATGCCTCACAAACAGCCGTCAGGTTTTTAAACACCTGCTCGGCCTGGGCCGTGAAGTCTTCGCTAACGAGCTCCATACTTTCAGGAACCAGAGGAATTTGTCCGGAAAGGTATACTGTCGTACCAATTTTTACCGCCTGCGAATAAGTGCCGATAGCTGCTGGCGCTTTATCCGTTGAAATAATCACTTTAGACATATTACTTCCTTAAGCGCGTCACGCGCTGAACATCCGGCATCTTGCGAATATGACGGATCACATCCGCTAAATGCTTACGGTTTTTTATCGTTAAAGCCACATCAATGAAATAAATGTTGGCATCAATTTCTTCGGTCTGCAGACCATCAATATTGCAGCCCGTGGTTGCAATAGCCGATGTTAACTTAGCCAGCACGCCCTGATTATTGACAATTTCAATGCGAATTTCAGAAATAAACTCGGCTTCGGGTTTGTTATCCCACTCAACCGGGAAGTAACGCCCCGGGTCATCTTCATGGCCACGAACGTTTTTACACTCACGACGATGAATAACCAAACCTTTACCCGGACTCACATGGGCAATGATATCGTCGCCCGGAATGGGGCGACAGCATTTGGCAAAACTGACCAGCAGGCCTTCGGCGCCTTTAATCGAGAGGCTTTTTTGTGATGCGTTGTCATCTTTTATCGGTTGTAAGTCGCCTAAAAGCCGCTTCGCAATGGCCACCGACATCATATTGCCCAGCCCAATTTGTTTCAGCAAATTCTCACGGCTATCAATTTTTGTTTCCTGCAATACCCGCTTAAATTCCGCCTCTGGAATTTCGTCGTAACTGACCTGCCCGAGTGCTGAGCGAAGTAAGCGCTCACCCAACTGTTGCGCTTCGTCAGCTTCCTGACTTTTCAGGTACTGGCGAATTTTAGCCCGGGCTTTACCGGTTACCACAAAGTTTAACCAGGCAATATTCGGCCGCGAGTTAGGTGCTGTTTTTATCTCAACCGTTTGCCCGGTTTCCAGCGGTTTACTCAACGAATAAGTACGATGGTTAACTCTCGCACCAATACAGGTGTTACCAACGTCGGTGTGCACAGCGTAGGCAAAATCTACCGCGGTAGCGCCCTGAGGTAATTCGGTAATTCGGCCATCGGGACTGAACACATATATTTCATCGGGGAATAAGTCAGACTTTACGCTTTCAATGAATTCAAACGAGTTGCCAGCGCTTTGTTGTAACTCTAACAAGCTTTGCATCCACTTACGCGCGCGCACCTGAGCCGTGGTGCTGGAATCGTCCGATTGTTTATACATCCAATGCGCGGCGACACCGCGGTCGGCCATCAGATCCATCTCTTCGGTACGAATCTGAATTTCTACCGGCACCCCGTGAGGGCCTTTCAAGGAGGTATGCAAAGACTGATAACCGTTCGACTTTGGAATAGCAATGTAGTCTTTAAACCGCGTTTCAATAGGCTTATACAAATTGTGCAGCGCCCCAAGAACCCGGTAACAAGTATCGACACTGTCCACAATGACGCGGAAAGCGTATATGTCCATGACCTGTTCAAACTTCACTTCTTTGGCCTGCATTTTCCGGTAAATGCTGTGCAGATGCTTTTCACGGCCAGACACCCGTGCCTGAATATTGTTACCGTCCAGGCGCGAACTGATTTCACTTTGCACTCGCTCGGTAAACTCGCGACGGTTACCGCGGGCACGTTTTACTTCTGACTCAAGCAATTTTCCACGCCAGGGGTACAGCGCCCAGAAGCCCAGTTGCTCCAGCTCATTTTTAATATCGTGCATACCCAGGCGGTGCGCTAAAGGTGCATAAATTTCTAAGGTTTCACGGGCAATACGGCGGCGTTTGTCGGGGCGCAAATGCTGAATGGTGCGCATGTTATGGGTGCGGTCAGCCAGTTTAATCAGAATAACCCGGATATCCTGCACCATCGCCATAATCATCTTGCGGTAGTTTTCGGCCTGGGCTTCTTCTTTGGAGTTGAACTGCAACTTATCCAGTTTAGACACGCCCTCTACTAAACTGGCAACAGTTGCCCCAAAACGCTCGGCCAGATCTTCCCGGCTGGTTTCAGTATCTTCAATAACGTCATGGAGTAAAGCCGCCATTAAGGTTTCGCAATCCAGCCTCATGTCAGCAAGCAGGCTTGCAACCGCAACCGGGTGCGTAATGTAAGGCTCGCCGCTGCTGCGTTTTTGCGAACTGTGGGCTTCGTTTGCTACAACAAAGGCATCACGAATACGTTCCACCTGCTCGGACGGAAGATACTCACTAACCTGAGCCTTTAAGCCTTCAAATAAGTACACCAGTTAACTCCCCGGGTAATACCGGACTATGAATATACTTTCAGAATAAGGGGATTTGACGGAATTGCCAACGGCATTGATGCCGTTGGCGAACAGAAACTTTTATTCGATACCGCGTAGTGCATCTACCGCACGCAGTTCTTCAGCGTCTTGCTGCTTTTGAGCCGCCTGATCTTCAATATCAAGGCGTTCATTGTCGATAAGGCCTTGCTCTATTTCACGCAAAGCAATAACAGTTGGTTTTTCGTTTTTTGTTTCAACTAATGGCTCTTTACCATTGGCCAACTGACGCGCGCGGCGTGAGGCTAACAAAATTAAATCAAAACGGTTACCAACACGGTCTACAGCATCTTCTACAGTTACGCGAGCCATGGTTTACTCCCAATAAAGCGTGAGTCGTATTTTTCGAAAGGCTAAGAATTATACGGAATTAAGGCCTATTATCCAAGCAATTCCTTCAATACGCTTGAATATCTTATTTGCTGATGCGGCATTTTTTGCCGCTGAGCTAAAACAATATGCTCCAGCGATGCCAGGCTGTTGTTAAAGTCATCATTTACCAGTAGATAGTCAAACTCATGATAATGCGACATTTCTGCCTGAGCTTTTGCCATGCGCTCAGCAATAACTTCGTCAGAATCCTGTCCGCGAACACGCAAACGTTCCTCCAGAATTTCCAGGCTGGGCGGAACAATAAAAACCGAACGCACTTCAGGGTGATGTTCACGAACCTGTTGAGCGCCCTGCCAGTCAATATCCAGAAACACGTCTTTGCCTTCAGCCAATAAAGACTCTACAACTTTACGGGAAGTGCCGTAATAGTTGCCAAATACACGTGCCCATTCGTAAAATTCACCGGCATCAATACGTTGCTCAAATTCTTCAGTACTGAGAAAGTGATAATGAACGCCCTGTACTTCTCCCGGACGCGGAGCACGTGTGGTGGACGATACAGACACCTGCATAGACTGATCAGGATGCTTTTCCAACAAAGCCCGAATCAGGCTCGATTTCCCTGCGCCACTCGGGGCCGCAATGATAAACAAATTCCCTAACACCGGAGACGCGGTCATAACGGGTTCTCTTTTTAAGAAACGGACGATCACTGTTGGCGCGAAATAATAACACGGTTTCACACCTCGATGAAAATTGAGTAAAGTATGGCTTTTAAGGACTCGTGGTATTACTTTGCAGACTCAACCGGCGCCTGTCGCAAAACCGTCTAAATTCCCCCTGCTGTTCGGCTTGCTCGTACTGGTATTGCTAGGACTTAATTTACGTCCTTTGCTGACATCCGTAGGGCCACTAACCGATGAGCTACAAACCATCACAGGTCTGTCTTTCAGTGAGATATCGCTGTTAACGACACTACCCATTCTAATGATTGGCTTAATGGCCTTATTTGCCGGGCGGGTGACAACAGCTTTGGGTTACCGGCAAGGTATTGGGCTGGGCTTGTTGATTCTGTGCGCAGGCCTTACTGCCCGGCTATTTGAGCCGACCAGCACCAGTATGATTACCAGTGCTTTAGTGGGCGGAGTTGGCATTGCGTTACTGCATATCGTTATTCCGGAACTGACCAAACAACAGTATTTGAATCGTTTGGGTATGGTCACTGGCCTTTGGTCTGCGGCACTCATGGGCGGCGCGGCGCTAGGTGCTGTCGCGACTCCATGGGCTGCCAATTTATTACCTGAGCGCTTTCAGGCACTAGGCAGCTGGTCTCTTTTGGCGGCAATAGTGCTGATTATTTGGTACTTACCATTTAACCGCACACCAGTTGCCAGCATTCCTCCCCGGCACCTGTTACTGCGGGCTCACCGTTACTCCCGGGCTTGGCTTCTGGGTATTTATTTCGCCCTGGTGAATGCCGGATACGCCGGATTTATTGCGTGGATAGCGCCATTTTATGGTGAATTCGGTTGGCCCGCACAAAAAGCAGGGAATTTACTGGCGCTATTTTCTCTGGTTCAGGTTATCGGCGCTTTGCTGCTGCCGGCTCTCTCGCGCACACAAGACCGAAGGTTGTGGCTAACAGCCGCGGTACTTATTCAAATGGCAGGCTTTGCGGGGTTAAGCTGGTTTCCGACCGAAGCTCCCTGGCTATGGTCGGCACTTTGCGGCTTTGGCTTAGGTGGTGCCTTCCCGCTATGTATTGTTATGGCGCTGGACCATATCGATAACCCTGTGCAGGCAGGACGCCTGGTTTCTTTTATGCAGGGTATCGGTTTTATGTTTGCCAGCCTGATGCCGTTGTTGACCGGATGGTTCAGAGACGTTTACGGTAATTACAGTTTAGGCTGGCAGTTACATATTATTGTCGGCATTCTTATTTTGCTTATAACCTGGCAATTTAACCCTAACAGCTACCGTGACCTGTTTAACTTGCGGGAATAATTCTCGCAATTATATCATCGGCCAAGCTTTCCAGCTGCTGCCGCGGAATTTCTCGCCTGGCCATGGTTCGTAAACCAATAATATTCGTCTGTAATAAAAGGCCCAGACGTTCAGGAGACTGCGAACTACCAATTTCTCCTCGCTGCTGCGCCTGCTGAAACGCCTCTGTAAAAAGCTGCTCGAATTTTTCAAGATAACTTTGTACCGGCTCGCTAAACGCTTTGTCTTCCGGCGTAAATTCCAGCAAGGTTTTTACCAGCATACAAGCCTGCGTTGGTGCACAGGTTGCTGTCATTACCGCAATGTTACGAAGGTACAAACTTATTCCCTGCAGCACCGAAGATTTTTGCGCTAAGGCTTGCTTAAACTCTTCCTCTGCGAGAGAGGAATATTCTTCAAGGGTCTCTTTAAACAGGGCTTCTTTATTGCCAAATGCAGCATAAATACTTCCTGGCCTCATATCCATTTCTTCCTCTATGTCTTTCATAGAGGTTGCGTGGTATCCCTTGCGCCAGAAAAGCTTCAGCGCATTGTTAAGCGCTGTTTCCCGGTGAAATTTAGGCGTTCTGGGCATTATTTTTATCCTTAATTATTTACCTGAAGGCAAGTATAGACCTGCTTGTTGTTAATTTCACTTTAAGAAGTGTTAAGAAAACATGATCTAAATATCTCGGGCTCCACTATTAACCCATACATTTCGTACTTAGAGGTAACACAATGGAGATTGTTCAATTCGGTTCTGATGATATCGAAAACACTTTATCTAAAATGTCAGATGACAAGTTAAACGACATTGCTTTTGGCGCTATTCAGTTAGACGCTAGCGGTAAAATTATTCAATACAACGCCGCCGAAGGCGACATTACCGGTCGTGATCCGGGCGCTGTCGTTGGCAAAAACTTTTTTAACGAAGTGGCACCATGCACCAACAGCCCTGAGTTTAAAGGACGCTTCGACGAAGGCGTTAAAAACGGCAATTTAAACACCATGTTTGAATATGTTTTTGACTACGAAATGCAACCGACCAAAGTTAAAGTTCATATGAAAAAAGCTTTAACCGGCGACACCTACTGGGTATTCGTTAAGCGACTATAAAGTGACAGACTCACTTCAGCAGCACCTTATTGTTACTGTCATAGGCGATCTTATCGCCGATGAACTTGCGCGTATGCGTCCGGCTGAAAGTGAGTACTGGAAGCGTCGCCAATGGCATGAAGACGACACGTTAGTGGCAAAAAACAAGTCAACCAAAGACAATGGCGAGGATGACGTTGTAGTTGATTCGCTGGAACGACTGGCCTTAGCTGGCCGGGTAGTTCAGTTCTTTCATATGGGGGACAGCGGAGTGGAAGATTACCTTCTGCGCCGTAACAGTCTGGCTGAATGGGCTGAAGTTGTTCTGAAATCGCGGCAAGTTCACACCCAAAACTTAACAGTTACCACTTCCGGCAGCACCGGCCAACCCAAAGCCTGCGAGCATTCATGGAGTGCATTAGTTGAGGAAGTGAGAGAGTTTGTCCGTATCTTTGACAACGATTATGAGTTATCTCCAGTTCGTATTGTCGCTTTAGTGCCAAGCCACCATATTTATGGGTTTCTGTTTACCGTATTGTTGCCACATCTTGTTGATGCGCCGGTTTTGCGTGGTTTTAAAGCTTATAGCCACGTTCGCAACGGTGGCTTACGTGCCGGAGATGCTGTTGTCGGTTTCCCTGAGTTACTCACTCAGTTATCGTCAGAGATGCCACCATTACCGCCCGGAGTGCTTTTTATTAGCTCTGCCGGACCATGCCCGGCCAGTACGGTGCACCAGTTGTATGCTATAGGCGCAGCTCGCGCTGTGGAAATTTATGGTAGTTCCGAGACTGCAGGTATGGCTTACCGGAGTAAACCAGAAAATAACTACCGTTTGTTATCCCGCTGGCGCAAAAATACAGAAAACCATCAGCAACTAATTGATAGGCAAACAAAGGTTATTTACGAAATACCAGATAATACCCAGTGGCATACAGAGGATGAATTCCAAATCACCGGACGAGTCGACAAGGCGGTTTCGATACGAGGAATCAATGTGTTCCCGGCTCATATTGCTAAGTGTCTGCGTCAACACCCGGCAGTTGCCGATGCAACGGTACGCCCGATGAGATCCGACGAAGGCTATGGACTGAAGGCCTTTATTGTTTTACAGGAGAATATTAGTGAAACGGTAACTGAACAAAGTGTTCAAACCTGGTTAAGTGACAACCTCTGCGCTGCGGAAATACCGGAGCGAATTAGCTTTGGAGAGCAATTACCCATAAATTCCATGGGTAAGGCGCAAGACTGGAGTATCGATAACTCGCCAACGGGTAAGCCGTTAAATTAATTCAACGCACGTAATAACACATCGTCAAACCTCAGATCTGTTATTTGTGCAGACTCCAACGCTATTTTATGCTCAATGCCGTGCTGCTCTAACAACTGCCGGGTAGCCTGCAGGCAATTCTTATTTTGCTCTGCTGACAGCGTTGACATGAGTACAACGATAATTCCTTTTCCTAAGCAACCCGGAGTGTCGTAATCCTGAATGTTCTGACGGACAATTTTGCTGACGGCTTTTAACGTTTCTGCGTTATTTGCAACGCGCACGACCATGACATAATACTGATGCTCAGAATGAGCCTGGTATAAACTAAAGCGCCGTTGCAGAGACTGCAGCATAAGCCGTCGATTATAAAATCCGGTGTGCTCGTCATTGCCACCGGTTTCCCTGAGCTTGAGCTCAAGTTCTTTATAGTCGGTAATATTCTGCGTGGTACCAAAAATAATTTCACGCCCGGCTTCGTCAATGCGATAAATCCCCGACTGCCGTAACCATCGGATTTCACCGTCGCCAAGCATAATACGATGCTCGACATCTCTCGCGCCAGACTGTTTAACGGCATTAATTGCGTCGGTTACCGCTTGTCTGTCTTCGGGATGAGTTCTTTCTAAAGTCAGGGCTAATGAGGGCGTTACCCTGGACTTGTCCAAACCATGTAAATTGTACATGGTATCCGACCACTGCGACTGCCCGGTTTCTAAATCAAGCTGCCAATGCCCGAGCCCGGCAACTCGTTCAGCAAGCATTAAATTTCGCTGGTTCTCTTCAACTTTCAGCTCCAGCATTTTTCTCTCAGTAATGTCCAGCATCTGTCCATTCCAGAGTGTACTGCCGTCGGCCTGTTGACTGGTCACTGCGTGCCCGTATATCCAGCTTACTCTTCCATTTTTAATCACTCGATACTCTTTCACCCACAAATATTGATAGCGGGCAGAGTTGTGCATACTGCTCAAAACAGATTGTAAGTCGTCGGGATGAATAATTTCACTCAGCAATGTCACGTCATTTGCCAGTGACTCAGCAGAGCACCCAAAAATGGCCTCAACGCCCTGACTGACATAATTAAATTTCAATTGCCCGTCCGGTGAGCGTTCAAGCTGGTATAGCGCACCCGGTACCGAGTTTGCTAAATGTTCAAGATTAACCAAGCTTTTTTCAAAATCCATAAACTGCAACATGACTCTTTATCGACAACTATAACAGCCATAATCTTAACCTACAGGCCAGAAACTAGACAGCAAATAAATGCAAAGTGACCCATTACAAATCTTTTTAAGTAGTCTATATATAAATAAATCATAATAAAAACAGGAGCTTTTATGTCAGCCGAGAAGCAAAAATGGCATTCTGCAATTTTACTGCCAGTATTTCTTCCTGCGGTTATCGTTATAGCTTTACTGGTTATAGGCACTTTAAGTGCCCCGGAAAAAGCCGGCGAGCTGTTTGACTGGACACTGGCTGGTATTACCGACAACTTCGGTTGGTTTTATATGTTAGCAGTCGCACTTTTTCTCATGTTTATTATTGGTGTGGCCGTTTCAAGTTGGGGCAAAATTAAATTAGGACCCGACCATTGCGAACCGGAGTACAGTTTTACGTCCTGGTTCGCCATGCTATTTTCCGCCGGATACGGTATTGCCTTGCTGTTCTTTGGTGTATCCGAGCCCATACTGCATTATGCCGAACCACCGGCAGGCGCTGCAGAAACCGTAAGTTCAGCCAAGCAGGCTATGCAAATTGCGTATTTCCACTGGGGTTTTCATATCTGGGCTATTTATGGCTTAGTTGGCTTAGTACTAGCTTACTTTTCGTTTCGTCACGGGTTACCGCTTTCTATGCGTTCAACGCTCTACCCGCTTATTGGCGACAGAATCAACGGCCCTATTGGGCATACAGTCGATACCTTCGCGATCCTCGGCACCATGTTTGGTATTGCGACAACCCTTGGGCTTTCGGTTATTCAAATTAATGCAGGCCTCAACTACCTGTGGGAGGACATTCCGGTTGGTAAAACGGTTCAGGTTATTTCGATTGGCGTCATCACGTTAGCCGCAATCGCCTCGGTCGTTGCTGGTATGGATAAAGGCATTAAACGGCTGTCCCTGATTAACATAACCTTAGTCATATTCTTGTTGCTGTTTGTTTTCGCGGTTGGGCCGACTATCCATATTCTGGAAACCTTCTTGCAAAATACCGGCGCTTACATAAGTGGCATTGTAGAGCGCACCTTCAATTTACAGGCCTATGAGCGCAGTGACTGGATTGGTAACTGGACATTATTTATCTTCGGCTGGACCATTGCCTGGGCACCTTTTGTCGGGCTGTTTATTGCCAAAATCAGCCGCGGCCGCACCATCCGCCAGTTTGTTTTTGGCGTTATGCTGGTACCAACCATATTCACTTTCTTCTGGTTTGCCGTATTCGGTGACACAGCGTTGAATATGATCATGAACGAGGGTTACACAACCTTAATTTCAGAAGTTCAGGATAACCAGGCAGTAGCGCTGTTTAAGCTCTACGAAAATCTGCCTATGACCAGTGTCCTGAGCTTCCTGACAGTACTGTTAATCATCACCTTCTTTGTAACGTCATCGGATTCTGGCTCATTGGTTATTGATTCATTGTCCTCTGGCGGCATGATGGAAACGCCTGTCTGGCAGCGTGTTTTCTGGGCGAGCACTGAAGGTATTGTTGCATCCGTATTGCTCGTAGCGGGTGGGTTAGGAGCTCTGCAAACCGCAGCTATTACCAGCGCGTTACCCTTTGCGATCATTATCTTAATATCGGCGGCGGGTATGTGGCGTGCGCTCATAATTGAAGGTCATCAGTCTAAAAGTCTTCAGAGTCACCGCCATTCTCATCGTCGCGGAGTCAACGAGGGAGCCGACTATTGGAAAAAACGTCTGGCTGGGCTGGTAGACTTTCCGAATAAAGAGTCAGTACTTAAGTTTATCAACGGACCAGCTACCGAAAGCATGAAAAAGGTGCGGGACGAGTTAAAAGATCAGGACTGGCCGGCAGAATTCCGAGCTGACGAAGAGCATAACCGCATTATTCTCAGCGTTGAGCGAAAAGGCGACTTAGAATTTGCTTACGAAATTCGCTTAAAAGACTACCTGCTGCCAGAGTATGCTTTAACTAACGATGAAGGCAGAGAAGTTTATTATCGAGCTGAAGTATTCCTCAGACAAGGTGGGCAGTCTTATAATCTATATGGTTATGAGCAGACTGATATCATCAACGATGTGATTAATCAGTTTGAGAACTATCTGCACTTCCGTCATAACAGTCCCGGAGTTCTCCCGTGGGACCTTGAAAAGCATGACGAAGACCTGAATGAAGACCTTGAATCACAAAAGTAAAAGGAACGTAAAGAAGCCGCTCTCCGGAGCGGCTTTTTAGTGGTCGGACTGTTGATAGCAGGAGACATGTGCGAGAATAGCCATATTGTCAGTATGGAGTTTAACTATCACTATGGAACGTGTTGATACAAGCCCGCAAAAGCTAAGCCCGATGCCCAGCATGTTACTGCGTTCTCTGTTAACGTTACAACGCAGCGATGAGTCAGCAGCAGAGTCTGAAACTTTGCTCAAAGAGTATTCTATTCCTGCGCCAACAGCTAAGCATCTGAGCCGTTATCAACAGTCGTTTGGTGGTTTTGTCAGTGATGTTCCTCTGGCCATGCTGTACTGCATTGCGCAAAGAGCTCATTTATCGCAAATGCTTGATGACAGCTTTCCCTGGCCTGCGCCTGGTCTGGTTCATGTCAGTAATAAAATTGAACGCCACCAGGTTATTTCTGCACAAGTGCCTTTTCAATTAGTATCCAAAGTGAAAGTACCCAAACGTGGTCCTGATGTTTCTCCGCGCCGACTGCGGCCTCAATTTGTGGTTGAGTTCTGGCAAAATAATGAGAAAGTAGCAACATGCTCCAGCGTTTATCAGGTTATGAGCGGACAAAACACCGGGTCAACGAAGAAATCGACGCCTCCAATAAAAGCATTTGAGCCGGAAGCCGGCTGGGAAAATCTCAGTCACTGGCAATTAGGCAGCGGTATGGGCAGACGCTATGCGCGCATCTCCGGCGACTTTAACCCTATTCATTTGCATCCGCTGGTATCACGCTGGTTTGGCTTTGAAAAACCAATTATTCATGGCATGTATATGATGGCAAGAGCTCAGGCTGAGCTCGAGCAACGTCAGCAGAAACCTGTAACTTATATCGACGTTACCTTTAAGCGCCCAGTTATTTTACCTGCACGGGTACAGCTATGGGCGTCAGAGCAAGATGATAAAACCAAATACGAAGTGCGCAGTGCGGATCACAGCTCACTAAAGCTGGAAGGGTCAGTTCGTTTCGACTAACCCTTCCGGGGTGCCTTACTGGTGCTTATAAACCTTGCCGTCTTTCATCACGAAGCTCACATTTTGTAGTACCGTGATGTCCTCCAGCGGATTCCCTTTTACAGCAACAATATCGGCCAATTTGCCTTCTTCAAGATGGCCAATATTGTCATTTTTCAGTATTTTCGCTGCTGTTTTAGTCGCTGACTGAATTGCTTCTGCTTCCGATACACCGGCCTCTACCATGTACTGGAATTCAAGCGCGTTATCGCCATGCGCTGAAACACCACTATCGGTGCCAAAAGCAAAGTTCACACCAGCCTTATAAGCCTTAGCAAAAGTGTCCTGAATTTGGGGTCCTATGGCACGTGCTTTTGGTCTGACAACATCGGGGAAATAGCCGTCAATTTCAGCTTTCTTAGCAACAAATTTACCGGCCATAATTGTCGGAACCAAATAGGTACCATGTTCTTTCATTGCAGCAATCACTTCGTCATCCATGTAAGTGCCATGTTCCACCGAGGTGATCCCCGCTTTTACAGCACGTAACATACCGGCTTTGCCGTGAGCATGGGCTGCAACGTGAAAGTTATAATCGTTAGCAATATCCACCAGAGCTTTTAATTCATCATCGGTAAACTGTGGGTTATCGCCACTACTGGCCATACTTAAAACACCACCTGTTGCGGTAATTTTGATGAAATCAGCTCCATCTTTATAATGCTGGCGTACGGCCTCACGTGCGCCCGCCGCACTGTTAATGACACCGTCTTTTGGTGTGGGACGCCCCATGAGTTCTTCCTTCCAACCATTAGTAGGGTCGGCATGCCCACCTGTCGTTGCCAACGATTTGCCCGCAGAATAAATTCTGGGGCCATCAACGACACCGTCATTGATGGCATCGCGCAGAGCAATAGTTACATTATAAGAGTCGCCCGGATTTCTTACCGTGGTAAAGCCCGCATTCAGCGTTTTCATACCGTAGTGCTGAGCAGTTAAAGCGAGATCGGCCGGGTTTTCAGTAAACTGTTTTATGTATGAATTCGGCCCGGACTGACCGTCAAGGTGCACGTGTAAGTCGATAAGACCGGGTAAACAGGTATGAGAACTCAAGTCGGTAATCGAAGCATCATCACCGGGTCGGTTCACTTTTACAGCGGTAATTTTGTTGTCAGTAACTTCAATATAACGCTCACCAGCCAGACGACCACTCTCACTATCAAAAACGTTTCCGCAGTGCAGCCATTCACCGGCTTGAGCGGAATGCCCGGCTAAAGCGACAGTCAATCCGATAGCTATCTTTTTCAGCATAGTTCCCCCTAATCTTCATTCTGGTTATTGTTCTTCTTTGATACTCCGAACTCTAACCAATTGCAACGGCAGCGACCAGCATTGAGACAAAAAGTCAGTCTTTGTCGATAGTTACCGGAATAGGGGTCCCCCAAAACTCTCTAATTTGTGCATCATTACTTACTAATGAAGCAAGAGTATAGCCCGCCAGAAAGTCGTAGAAGGTTTCTTTCCCCTGATTGATCACATGTTTCAGCTCGCAAACAGGAAAAATAGCGCACTCGGGTTTATGGCAGTCGACCCAGTACTCATCACCCTCCAGTCTGCGTATGACTTTATCCAGCCGTATATCAGCCGGTTCAATAGCCAGCAGGAAGCCACCATTTTTGCCTCGACGTGTTTCAATTAGACCTTCTTTGCCTAATTGATGAACGACCTTATTTAAGTGATTGCGGGGAACATTGAATATGCCGCTCAACTCATCAATAGTGGCGCGCTTCGTATCCTCTTTTGCAGCCAGATACATAAGAACTCGCAGACCGTAATCTGTGTACTTTTTTAATTGCATGGTGGCGCCCTTTTGCCGTTATTCGCTCTGTTGCTTAAATGTCATTTGACGGCCCCCACGAGTGCTCAATATCAAGCGCCCTTTATCATCAATATTCACTTGATAAACTCGCTCCAGAACACTTCTGAACTCTTGAGAGAGTTCGTTAGCCTCGCCATTGCAGGCCATTTTTGTGCTTCCGGTAACCCGAATTTGAGCTAGTTCTCCACCCATGTTGTAGTTTCCAAAATAACGATTACAGCCATTAAAACCGGCAAGCTGGCTGTCTTTCAAAAACTGAATGGTTGCCGGCTTAGAATGTATCGCATGGCCTTCAAATTCAGAGAGCTCCCAGGTAGCCCCCTGAAGTAACCATTCGCTATCGCCACCGCAGCCAGAATACATGCGGTCAGATTCTTGTAAGTCGACCTGGTATGGATATAAACGTCCGCTCATCGAATCGCGACATAGTCTGTCAATAACAATAAGATGTTTATCGGTCGTCGACTCAATACGCCATTCATAAGGTTGCTCAGAAACAACCTCCGCTGCGACTAAATCAATAATTGCTTCGCTCTCAGGAGTGGTCAGTGCCATATGCTGTGGATTTACCGCCACTTGCCAAAAAGGCTCATTACCTCTTGCCGTAAAGTGTTTGGGTAAAGTGCCTTGCTCAACACACAGCGGCATTTCCTGACCCCGCCAGGTAATATCGGCTTCGTTACCTTTATTCCAGACTTGAGTTAATGGCTCTTTATCATTTGAGTAACGAGCTCCGGAGCCACTCACAGCCCGAGGTAACTCTTCCTGTTGCGACCCGTAACTTAACAGCACACCGTTTTCTTTTTGCAGTACACTGAGCTCGCTGGCACCACACTGGTAATATGTCGGCACTTGCTCTTTCGGAGTTAACAGGGCGCAACCTGACAGCAGCATTACAACGAGAATAGAGACACTTCCTTTCATATGTATCGCGGGCATACTTGCCATCCTTATATTTTTAACCGTTAAGTTAGAATTCTATAGATCGCGCTGGTAATTGCATTAATTCTTCCAAGTCTTTTTCAAATCTGTGGAAGCAGCGCCAGAATCAAGAGCTAGATCAAAAAACAACGGAATCTATTATTGCGAATCATTCTTATTTTAATTATCATCCCCTCGAATTTAATTAATCTAAAATAACTTTTTAATAAAGGTGAACCGAGTCCGTTATGAAGAAAACGATCTTAGCCAGCACCATATTGGCCGCTCTTGCAACTCCCGCTATGGCCAATAACGCCAACGGCGATACTGATATCGAGCAAATCAAAATTATTGGCAGTAAAACAGACGCCCGCAATGTAGCCGGCTCCAGCGCCGTCATTGACGAAGAACAGATGCGCATTGAAGTTCCGAGCGACATCAACCAGTTAATGAAAACCATCCCGGGTGTTTATGTCCGTGAAGAAGATGGCGAAGGCCTACGTCCGAATATCGGTATTCGTGCTGCAACAGCAGGGCGTGTCAGCAAGGTCACGCTGCTGGAAGACGGAGTCATGATGGCTCCGGCACCTTATTCAAACCCGGCCGCCTACTACTTCCCGACTACCTTCCGTATGTCATCAGTTGAAGTATTAAAAGGCGCTCCTTTACTGCGTTACGGCCCACAGACAACCGGCGGAGTTTTAAACCTGGTGACAACACCCGTTCCGGAAGACTTTGGCGGCCAGGTACTAACTGAATTTGGCGAAAACAGCAGCCGTGACATTCACGCTCATGTGGGCGGTACGAAAGGTCAATGGGGCTTTTTATTAGAAACCGTTCAACGCAGCAGTGACGGCTTTAAAGAAATTGACCGTAGCAGCCGCGATGCCGGTTTTGATATTGAAGACTACGTTGCAAAACTGCAGTGGACTGGCGAGCGCCAGAGCTTGTTGGCCAAAGTTCAATATTCAGAAGAAATCTCAAACGAGACTTATCTCGGTTTGACCGATGAAGATTTCGCTCAGAATGAAAACCGCCGTTACGGGCTGTCTGAGATTGACCAGATGGATAACTCGCACAAAGGCTACAGCTTAAACTACGCGTTTGAAGCGACGGATAATCTCACTTTCACTATTTTAGGCTACTACAACGACTATGCTCGCAACTGGTTCAAACTGGATGGCGGTAATGCGTACGTCAGTGCGGCTAATAACGGTGGCGCCGAGGCATTGGCTATTTTGCTAGGCACTCAGGACGAAGCCGGTCTGAACTACAAAAACAACAACCGTGCTTATGAATCAAAAGGCATTGAAGCCAATGCTCAGTTTGTTTTTGGAACTCATAACCTGGAAGTGGGTGTTCGTGACCACAGCGACGAAATGGACCGTTTCCAGCCAGTTGAAATTTATGATCAGGTTAACGGTAGCCTCGTCTATCAGGGCGAAGTTATGCCTACCGGCGGCAATAACCGTTTAGAAGGCGCTGACGCAATCAGCTTCTGGCTGACAGATCGGTGGCAGGCAACAGAAGACCTTAATGTACACTTTGCGCTGCGTTATGAAGACGTAGAGTCTTATCGTAATCAGTTTGCTGATACGGCTCGCGAGCAACTGGACAGCGCGCGTTCAAACGATAGCGACGAGTGGTTGCCGGGCGTATCCTTCACTTATGACGTCAACGATAACTGGCAGGTACTGGCCGGCGCACATAAAGGTTTTTCTCCTTTAGGCGGCGGTGCGAAAGAGTTCCAGGAACCAGAAACCAGCAATAACTACGAAGCCGGCGTTCGTTTTAACCAAGGTTCTTTCTTTGCGGAAGCTATTGGTTTCTACAGCGACTTTAGCGACACCACTCAGCAATGTTCAATTGCTAACCCTTGTGACAACGGTGCTGAGTCGGGTAACTACGTATTGGGTGAGTCAGTAGTTCGCGGTTTGGAATTCCAGGCGAGCAATACCTTTGAAGCAGGAAGTTTCTTAATACCTATTGATGTTACTTACACCTATACCAAGGGTGAAATTAGCGAAGACAACCTCAATAACCTTGACGGCGACGAGTTAGCTGACATTCCACAAAACATGTTCAGTATGCGTATTGCACTCGATAACCAACAAGGATGGGTAAATTATGTTGTCGCCAAATATGCTGACGAAATGTGCGTCAGCACCGGCTGCAACCGAAGCAACAGCCGCTTTGACAAAACGGAGTCCGTTTTTGTCACCGATTTTGTCAGCCGCTACGAAATGAACAACAACATGGCGGTTTATTTCAAAGTTGAGAACCTATTCGACCAACAGAAGATCGTTGCTCGCTCGCCACATGGTGCGCGTCCGAACAAACCTCAAAGCGCTTCTTTCGGTGTGGAATACACTTTCTAAAAGACAATCCCTCCCTGGATTTATCGTGGCCCCATTTTTATGGGGCCATTTTTTTCTGGGCCACCTTATTGCGCTAAGCTAATCAGGTAATCCGCTAACGCGCCCATGCCTGTTTTCTTAACACCCGCTTCGCGTTCTGCACTTTGATTATAGTTAGTGTTGGTGTTCACATCGTAAACGTACAGCTCGCCTTTTGCGTCTTCGATAAACTCAATGCCAGCCACATCAATATCATTGGCTTTTAAAAAGGCTTCCAGCGCAAAAATAATTTCATGGTCATTAAAGCGCTGCGTAATAGTGAATTTATTGGGTTGATTGCCATCAGCAGGCGCTTCGCTGGTTGGACAAAACGCATCATCCACACTGCAAACATCGGCAGGGCATAACTCGAAGCCTTGCTCAGTATTAACGTTAACCGCGTAAACAAATTTCTGCCCGACAAACTCGCTGCGCGTAATATGCGGTTGCTTTGGCTGAATATATTCCTGTAACAGCCAAATGCCATCTAAAGGCTCTTCATAATCATCGCTGTTTATGTAGCTCTTTAAGCCAGCAACATCATCAAACTTAATAACACCTAAGCCTTTACCACCGCGGTTAGGTTTTAAAATCAATGGCCACTCGGCAAATTTCTCAGCGGCCTCGGTCAGCAGCTCTTTCCCCACCACAGCCTGTGTTTTAGGCACGTTAAGGCCGGCTTTTTGTAATGCCGCATACTGCGACAGCTTACACACCTCCAGCGCTAGCACCCGGGTACCATTAACCACGGTTCTATTACTGTTTTCCAACCAGGTTAACGCCATGCGAGTCAGCTCCGGTGCAAAACGATGTCCTCTTGTATGCGAGGAGGCACTCATACGATTATAGTAAACCGCATCTTCCGGAAGCTCGGAAAAAGGTATAACCCCCGTATCCAGGAACCATTCTTTGGCTTGCACACCGCGCTTCTCAAACTCTGCTCTTAGTGGCACCAGCCACTCTTCATTTTCGTGCAGAATAACAATATCTCGCATGGTTACCTCTTAGCGTCTCAGCTGATGTATCAGCAGAACTACGACAATAAAAATAAGCCCTGACAACAATACCTGCCAGGGAACAAAAACGGCCAGCCCAAGACAACTGACTAAACCTAGTATGGATACCCATTTAGGCACAAAACGATCACTTTTTGTGACCTTCAGTGCCGCTAAATTCGTGATGCCATAATACACTAAAACCGTGAAGGCACTGAACGACCATGCGGTCTTTATATCACCAATTGCGACCAACACCAGCATGACAAAACAAGTTAACCAGGTTGCCGGTGGCGCCGAGGTTTGTTGGTCATTTAAGTTAGCAAAGCGCATTGGCAAATCGGCTCTGCGCCCCATGGCCAGAACCACCCGCGACACCCCCAAAATTAAGTTGAGAATAACTCCGCCCATAGCGACCACTGCACCCGCGGTGACCAACCATTGTATAGGTCCAGTTGGCAACAAACTCGCCAAAGAGAAGTGCTCCGCCTGGAAGTCCGCTATGCTGGGAAAATGCAAGAGCGCGCTACCAACCCCCAAATACAGAAGCGTCACAACCGCCAGAGTTAAAATAACGGCCAGCGGAATAACCTGACGCGGATTTTGTACCTCTTCCCCCATGGTGGCAATACGTCCGTAACCTGTGTAGGCAACAAAAAGCAGAGCTGCCGCCTGCAAAACGTGCCACCACTCGACCGAAGCCCGCTCAACAACGGCGGTTTGTTGATGACCTGTAATAATAAAAGCCAACAGAGCCACTATGCTCACCGTAACAATGGCTGCATTAACCCAGTTTGTGCGCTTAACGCCCCCCAGTACTAATAACGTAAATAGCACCAATACTGCGGCGGCTATCCACTGTGCTAAATATTCAGGTATTGCCGTGACATTCGTCACATACCAGCCTACCGCCAGCGCAGCGGTTGCCGCTGACGCACTTTTTGCTACTACGAACAAGCTACCCGCCGTTACGCCATAAGCCGGGGTCAGAAACCGATAACCATATTCATAGGTGCCGCCGCTTACTGAATGTGCGGAAGCTAACTGAGCCGAAGACAGGCCATTGCATAAAGCCGTTACTGCCGCAATGAGAATGGCCCATAAAACGGCACCACCGGCAATATCCGCACCAATACCCACACTAACGAACGCACCGGTACCTAAAATGGAACCCAGCCCTAAAACTATAGCTCCGGCCAGCGAGGTGGAACGCACGAGTTGTTGACTCATAGGCTGCCCTTTTTTCTTTCGTTGGTGATTCAGTCACTTCTCTATTATCTTACAGGGTAAAAGATGAACTGGATGTGACAACCACTTAATGAAACATTTAGCACTGGGGCCCATAACCGCCCTTATTGTATTACTCACAACACAGCTGGCAAACATGCCGTTACCCGCGGCTCTAACCTTAAGCACCGTTGTCTGGGTGGCCTGGTGGTGGGTAACCGAGTGCATCCCTTTACCTGTCACCTCATTACTGCCTTTTGTGTTGCTTCCAACGTTTGGGGTTATCGACACACAAACCGCCGCAGGCGCTTTAGGCGACAACATCATTCTGTTGTTTATGGGGGCATTCATGCTGGCCAAAGCCGTTGAAGCCAGCGGTGTTCATAAACGCATGGCTCTGTCTTTGATTGCCCGCATTGGTGCTGACAATGGTCGCAAAGTGGTTATTTCCTTTATGGCAGCAACCGCCTTTCTGTCCATGTGGATATCGAACACAGCGAGTGTTTTAGCACTTTTACCCGTTGCTTTAGCTCTGGCCGATGCCAGCGACGACGAAAATTTCCAGCGCGCTCTGCTGTTAGGCCTGGCCTACGCCGGCTCACTTGGCGGCGTCGCGACGTTAGTAGGAACACCACCAAATCTGATTTTTGCGTCTATTTACCAGAATATTACCGGCGTAGAATTCAGTTTTACCCGTTGGCTGGGCATTGGTTTACCCATGGTTCTGCTGGGGTTACCTATTATCGCACTTTGGTTAACGCGTAACGTCAAACTGTCAAAGCCACTTGAGTTGCCAACCACCAGTGAAATGACAACCTACGAAAAGCGCGTGCTGATGGTATTTGGTACTGTCGTCGTTTTGTGGATAACACGTACCGCTCCCTTTGGCGGCTGGACTGGATTGCTTGGCGTTGGCAGCCTCAATGACGCGACCGTTGCCCTGGCCGGCGTTGTCTCTATGTTTGTTATTCCTACCGGAAATGCGAAAAACGAGAAACTGTTAAACTGGCCGTTGGCTAGAGATATTCCCTGGGGCATTCTGCTATTATTTGCCGGCGGTATTTGCTTAGCCCGCGGCGTTATGGAAAGTGGGCTTGGCGAACTTATTGGTCAGTCTCTCACGGCGTTGGACGCTCTGCCATTGTGGTTACTGATTTTTGTTTTGAGTCTGACCGTATCCTTCGTTACAGAAGTCACCTCCAATACAGCAACTGCCACCTTGCTGATGCCAATTCTGGCTGCCACGGCAACAGCACTTGAGTTACCTATCGAGTTACTCATGATACCGGCGGTTATTGCCTGCAGTTGTGCCTTTTGCATGCCGGTGGCCACACCGCCAAACTCTATTGTTTTTGCCTCTAATAGAGTCACTATAAAAGACATGGCGAAAGAAGGCCTGGTACTGAATATTTTGCTGGCCATTGTCACAACACTAGTGGTATTAATTTTTGTCTAGTGCGCCGACAGCTCTGACAGGCTATAATCGCACGCTTTCATCTCCTCAAAAGGATCTGACATGAGCGACTTCCCAGCCTGCCCTGAGTGTAAATCAAGCTTCACCTACCACGATGGTACCTTATTAGTTTGTCCTGAATGCGGACACGAATGGTCTGAAAACGAGCCAGAAACAACTGACGATGCACCCACTTTTCGCGATGCCAACGGTGCACCACTGGAAGACGGCGATACTGTCACTGTCATTAAAGATCTTAAAATTAAAGGTTCATCATCGGTCGTTAAAGTCGGTACCAAAGTTAAGAATATCCGTTTAATTGATGATGACCATGACATCGACTGTAAAATTGATGGTATTGGTGCAATGAAACTGAAATCTGAATTTGTTAAAAAGGTCTAAAATCGGATACCGGAAATTACTATGAGAACGCTTTTAGCTGTCTGCCTTGTTCTTTTTTCGTCATTTACTTTCGGGAAAAGTAATGAACAAACTGTGGTGCTTATTTCAATTGATGGCTTTCGTCACGACTATATTGAAAAACATGACGCCAAAAACATTGCAGAATTAGCTAAAAGCGGTGTGCGCAGTAAAGGGCTTATTCCTGTTTATCCGTCAAAGACATTCCCAAATCATCTATCTATTATCACCGGCCGTTATCCCACTAATCACGGCCTGGTGGATAATAATTTTTACGATACCGAACGCCAGCAAAAGTACAGCATGGGCGACGGCTTAGAGGACAGTAGCTGGATTACCGCTTTACCCCTATGGAACCTTGCCGAATTTCAGGGCGTAAAAGCGGCGACCTTTTTCTGGCCTGAGTCTGATGCCCGCATTAATGGCCGGACGCCCAGTTACTTCTATCATTACAGTACACCGGTTCCTAATAGCCAACGAGTAGACCAAATTATTGAATGGTTAAAGTTACCGGAGAAAGCGCGTCCAAGACTGGTTACTGGCTATTTTTCTGTCGTTGACACCATGGGTCATCGGTTTGGCCCGGACGCTAAACAAGTGAAAGGTGCAGTTCAGCACGTTGATAAGCTTATTGGCGAGTTATGGCAGCGAATGCAAACGGAAGTGGATGCGCCGGTTAATCTGGTTCTGGTTTCTGACCACGGCATGGCGCCAATAAAGGCCAACAAGATGATTGATGTTAATGAGCTGAATATTGATGAAGAGCTTTTTAACGTTGTAAATGCACAAACTCGACTGCTTATTTACGCAAATGAGGAGACTTCGGACAAGCAAGTGGACTCACTCCGACAACGCTTGAACCAAATGGCTGATGCCCCCTTTTATACAGAATCGGAAGCAGCGTTGGCTCAACGGCACTTCGTGAATAGCCCACGGGTTCCTGCCATTGTTTTAGCAACGGATGCTCCTACCAGCTTCGCTACACGGCCGCGTGATCAGTGGTCAGACGGCGGCACTCACGGGTATTACGGCACCCGCGATATGGACGGCTTTTTTGTTGCAGCCGGAACCGGTTTTCATCGTGGCCAGCAAATTGAGCGTTTTGAGAACATCCATATATACCCAATGCTGGCAGAATTACTCAATTTAGATCTGCTCACCGAAATTGATGGCCGGGCTGACGTACTCCGGCCAATCTTAAAAGCGAATTAATTATCGTCAAGTTGCGGTGTTTTCATAAATATCGCGACTATTGCTGCCGTGATGGTGCCGACAACAAGGGCAAAAAGCATTGACTGAATAATATAGCTACCTAAAGTAAAATAAACTTCTGCTTGCTCAGCGTCCATCCCACCTTCATTAACAGCAAAGTTACTAACGTTTTCAAAATAATTCGGTGAAATAATAACGTGTGTTATCCACTGGCTAATTGGCGTTAAAACCGCCACCACAATGGCTATAATCAGACCACTGATGAATCCCTGCTTCCAAGTCATTGATCCGTTAAGATCTTTTTCTCGTTTTTCTCTAAGTGCTAATACATAAATGGCGATAGCAATAAGTGCAAAGAAGTTCGAGTAAGTTGAATGGTAAGCAATGTAATTGTCATGAAGACCAACTAGCCTTGCTATTAATACCCACAACATACTGACTATAATAAAAATAACGCCCCACTTTATTTCTGTTGTTCGTGTTTTAAGCATTCTGGATTACCCTTTTGTAAAGATCCCTAAAAACAATAGCACTATTAAGGGATAGTCTGTAATTATAGTCCCGTTTTAAACGAATTAATTCAGGAGGATTCTCGTGGAAATACCCAGCATGCTCGCTATCGTGGCTGCACTGTGGGTTGTTCTGGTGATAGCCGGCGCTTTTGAGGCCGTTCGCCATTGGGCACTTGTCCGTAAAATTCCAGTGCGAGTCCATGTAAATGGTACTCGGGGAAAAACCAGCGTTACCCGGTTAATTGCGGCAGGATTACGCAGTGGTGGTAAACGCATTTGTGCTAAAACAACTGGTTCTGCAGCAGCTATTACCGACCCGGATGGTCGCGAATTTCCTATTTACCGAATAAGCGGTGCAAATATTATTGAACAAATGCGCACACTCAAAAGAATGGCAGCATTAAAGCCTGAAATTGTGGTTATGGAATGTATGGCACTGCAGCCTCAGTATCAGTCTTTGAGTGAATTGCGAATGGTTCGCTCAACTGTTGGTGTTATTACCAATGCCCGTGCCGACCATTTAGATGTTATGGGCCCCGGTGAGAACGATGTCGCCTTAGCTCTGGCAGGTAGCACCCCACTAAAAGGCGACTTATTCACCGCCGAACGCGACTTACTGGATGTGTTTAAACATTCATGTAACGACCGTAAAAGTGAACTGCATGGCGTAACCGAGGACGAAGTTAACGCTATTACCGATGACACCATGAAGCGTTTCCGTTACGCAGAGCACGCCGAAAATGTTGCTTTAGCTCTGAATGTCTGCCAGCACCTTGGTGTTGACCGGGAGAAAGCTCTGGATGGCATGGTTGCATTAGAGCCGGAAGCGGGTGCCATGCAGGTTCTTCACGTTAACTACTTCAAGCGCGAAATTGTATTCGTCAACGCCTTTGCAGCCAATGACCCTGAGTCTACAGGACGCATTTGGGAAAATATGCTGGAAAAACATGGCGAAGAGCGACGTAAAATTGTTTTGATCAACTGCAGGGCTGACCGCCCCCACCGCTCTCAGCAAATGGCCGAAGACATCGTTAAATGGAGTCCCGCAGATAAATACCTGTTAATGGGCTCAGGAACCTTCATTTTCGTCCGTAATGCCGTGAAATACGGCCTTGACCCCGAAAAGCTACTTGTTATGGAAAATGCTGAGATGACCGAAATTACCGAAACTATTTTAGAAGAATCCGGCAGCAGCGCATTAGTTGTCGGTATGTGCAACATTCACGGAGGTGGCGAAGAAGTCGCTCGTTTCTTCCAGAACCGGGCAATCAAGGAGGAAGATTTATGATTGCATTAAACATTCTTGCCGTTGCCATTGGTGTCGGTTTATTTTTTACTTTGTTACTCACACAAACATTAGGTTTAGCCGCCGGCGGCTTGGTTGTTCCGGGTTATGTTGCATTGCAACTGACTGATCCTCTAAGCTTGGCTATCACGCTTGTTGCGGCGCTTATTACCTACCTAATTGTCAGAGTTATTGCCAGCTTCGCTATTATTTATGGGCGTCGCCAAACCATTATCATGATTCTTACCGGTTATCTCATTGCCGGCTTGATGGATTTATTCCTTGGTAACATTGTTAACTGGGTAGATTTGCAAATGATAGCAGGCGGTGGTGATGCACAGGCTCAAGTTGCCACTCTTGAATCTAGCTTTATGATGTCGATTATGGAAAGTAGCATCGTCGGCTACATTATTCCCGGGCTTATCGCTATTTGGTTTGATCGGCAAGGCGTACTGCAGACCTTATGCGGACTCGCAGTAACTGCGGTACTGGTCCGCTTGGCACTTATCATCATTATGCCGGAATCATTACAAATGTACGAAGCAAGCCAAGCATTTCAGATGCCAGGCTGGTAACAGGAGGACGAATCATGAGTAGTTTTACAAAGATTTATTGGCGTTCGTCGGGCGTACCAACCTGGGGACTTATTTTTCTTATCGTACTGTCAGTAATCGTTATGGTTTCTGCGGAAAATATAAAACAACGCGATCCCGTCGTTGATGACAATTACGCAACCATGGTTAATGCGTCAAAAATAATGCGTGAAGGTATGCAGGTTCTTAAACCGTTGCGCGCAAAACTGGCTCCAATTAACCCGGAGTTCGACCCCCAACGCTCTGGCATGGTTGGTTTGGAAAACAGTATTGTTACCACTAACCATGGTAGTCGCGAATCCAAACAAACCACGGTTAACCCTAATTGGGCAGCGGTCGCGGTCAAATTAATGGCAGATGCTGGTGTGCAGGAAGGAGATTTAGTTGCAGTTACGGTATCAGGCTCCTTTCCGGCAATGAACCTGGCCGTCTATTCAGCTATCGAAGCGATGGGAGCAGAAGCGATTATTATCGCTTCCGCATCATCCTCGCAGTGGGGCGGAAACGTACCCAACTTTCTATGGCTTGATATGGAGCGAGAACTCCGCGAAGCCGGCGTACTCAGTTCAAAACCCGTTTACGCTTCTATTGGAGGTATTGAAGATCGGGGAATTGGTATTCCCGAAGAAGGCATTACCTCAATACGAAATACAATAGAAAGAGCCGGTATCAATTTTATTGATCCTGCAAGCTACCAGGAAGCCGTCGCTGACCGTATTGCCATATTTCGTGAATATTCAGCTGACCGTCAATACAAAGCCTTCATAAATGTTGGTGGTGGCGCAACTATAGTAGGCCCTCCTGGTATTGATGATATGTTCAAGTCAGGTCTTCAGAGGGACGCTCCTTCACGAGCTTTTGCTGTCGACACCATGATGGGCTATTTCCTGCAAGAAGATATTCCGGGTATTCACTTTAGTGGCATTAAAGATATGGCCACACGACATGGCCTTCCGTTAATGCCACAAGAAGTTGTGCCCGTTGGCAATGGCGGTATCTATTCAGCAACCGTTTATAACCGCTGGTTAGCACTTGGTTTAGGCCTTGGTTTATTCGCCATGACCTGGCTTATCGTCCGCTCTGCACGCATCACTAGCTTGTGGCGCCGAACCGGCGAAAGCGGTAAGAGCACGAAACCGATGGTTTAATAGATACCAACAAAGAGGGAGTTACTCCCTCTTTTAGGCTAGCTTACATACTGGCTAATTTAGTGCTAAAACTAACAGTAATATATTAGCGCTTATTAGTGAGATGAGAGCATGAACAAAAGGAATATTGTCTGGGCGGTGGTCATTATTGGCATCGCCCTTTTCGTTTATCTTAGTATCAACAAAGAGTCGACTAACTATGAAGGCATTGCCAGTGGCAATGGGCGAATAGAAGCCGTCGAAATTAATGTAGCCACGAAAGTTGCCGGTCGCCTCGACAACGTATGGGTTGAAGAGGGTCAGTTCGTGCTCACCGGCGACAAACTGGCAAAAATTGATACCACCACTCTGGAAGCTGAACTGCTTCAAACCCAGGCACAGTTTAAACAGACTCAAAACGCCATCAATACCGCCAAAAGCCAAGTTAACCAACGGCGCGCTGAAAAAGACGCCGCACAGGCCTTATTAAAACAACGAGAATCTGAGTTAGACCTTGCCAAAAAGCGTCTGGCACGCGTACAGAGCTTGTCCCAACAAGGCTCTATGTCGGCCCAGGAGCTTGATGATGCAAAAGCCGCTGTTGTTAGCGCAGAGTCGGCGGTAGCTGCAGCAAAATCTCAAATTGCTTCTACTGAAGCGGCAATTACCACGGCCATCTCACAGCGAGAAGAAGCCGAATCTGCTGCTGAAGCAGCCAAAGCAACCATCGAACGTATCCAAATCCAAATTGATGATAGTACCCTTTTGTCTCCCCGTGATGGCCGCATTCAATACATAGTATCAAGACCTGGCGAAGTTATCGGGAGTGGCGGTCGAGTAGTTAATATGGTCGATCTGAGCGATGTTTACATGACTTTTTTCTTACCAACCCAGATTATTGGAAAGATTTCAGTCGGTAGTGAAGTCCGCATTGTATTAGATGCCCTGCCGGACTACCGCATTCCGGCTAATGTCAGCTTTATTTCAGACGTAGCTCAATTCACACCTAAAACAGTAGAGACCCAGGAAGAACGCGAAAAGTTGATGTTTCGGGTCCGGGCCAGCATTGATAAAAATTTACTAGAACAACATCTGGAACGGGTAAAAACCGGGCTTCCCGGGGTAGCTTATGTCAAACTTGATGGACAGGACAGTTGGCCTATTGAGCTACAATCGGAGCTTGACTGATGTCAACAGACAATGACTCAGTAGTAACACTTAGCGAGATCAATTATTGCTACGGGAAACAACAAGCGCTTGAATCATTATCGCTTACTATTCCTCATGGTAAGCTCTGCGGTTTTATTGGTCCCGACGGAGTAGGGAAGTCCACCTTACTCTCATTGATTTCCGGGGCACGCGCGCTACAAACAGGCCAATTACACGTGCTTGGTGAAGACTTGAGTCAGTCGCGTCAACGCAAACATTTGTATCGTCGTTTGGCTTACATGCCACAGGGGCTCGGCAAAAACCTTTACCCGACTTTATCGGTTGAGGAGAACCTCAGCTTTTTCGCACAACTTTTCGGCATTGACGGTAAACAACGTCGGCGCCGTGTCAGTCGCTTGCTAAAAGCCACTCGCTTATGGGAGTTTCGGGATCGCCCCAGTGCCAAGTTATCCGGTGGTATGAAGCAAAAGCTTGGGCTTTGCTGTGCATTGATTCACGAACCCGAGCTACTTATTCTTGATGAGCCTACCACTGGCGTAGATCCTTTGTCTCGTCGTCAATTCTGGCAACTCATTACTGATATTCGTCAACAGAACCCTGACATGAGCGTTTTAGTCGCTACCGCTTATATGGATGAGGCCGAAGGCTTTGACTGGCTCGCCACTATGAGTGCAGGGAAGTTATTAGCCGCAGGCTCTCCAGACGAATTACTGCAGCAAACGGCAACATCGACTCTTGAAAAAGCCTATATCAAATTGCTGGGTGCGGGATCCAATCAAGGCTTTGATAATACCGCGCGCCTCCCGATAAAAGAAACATCGATTGCTATCGAAGCTCAGGATCTTAGCATGCAATTTGGTGACTTTACCGCCGTAGATAAAGCAAGTTTTCGCATTAAAAAAGGCGAGATTTTTGGCTTCTTAGGCTCTAACGGTTGCGGTAAAACCACTACCATGAAAATGCTGACTGGTTTACTTACCGCAAGCGCGGGTAAGGCCTGGCTCTTTGATCAGCCAATTGAGAATAACCCTCTTGAAACCCGAAAACGTGTAGGCTACATGGCTCAAAGCTTCTCCTTGTATGGAGAATTAACGGTTTACCAAAACTTAAAATTACACGCCCAGTTATTCGATATTCCTAAAAACAGCATAGAAGACAGAATAGACGTCGTTGCTGAGCAATTCGATTTACAGCGACTGTTTCGGCAATTACCGACCCAGCTTCCTGTGGGGGAACGGCAGAGATTATCTTTAGCGGTTGCAATGATCCACCAGCCAGAAATATTAATACTGGATGAACCAACCTCGGGCGTTGACCCTGTTGCGCGGGATAACTTCTGGCAAATTCTGCTAAAACTATCGCGCGATCATGGTGTCACCATATTTATCTCAACGCACTTTATGAACGAAGCTGAGCGCTGTGATCGCATATCCTTAATGCATGCCGGGAAGGTTCTAATAACCGATACCCCCGAAGCTATTACTAAAAGCCGTAATAGTGATTCGCTGGAAGATGCCTTTGTCAATTATTTAGAAGAGGCATCTGACTCTCAGCGAGCTGAACAGTCGATGGAAGACTCACCAGAGCTGCAACATAATGAAAAACTGAAACTCAGTCACGGTTTCAGCATTAAGCGACTGCTCAGCATCAGTCACCGCGAAACCCTGGAGCTTATCCGCGACCCAGTTCGCTTAGTGATGGCCTTAGTCGGTAGCGTTATTCTGATGTTTGTTTTGGGTTACGGCATTAATATGGACGTTGATGAAATTGATTTCGCGGTATTAGACCGTGACCAGACCAGCACCAGCCGGGACTATATTTTAAGCTTATCGGGTTCTCGTTATTTTAATGAAAAAACACCCCTGACAAGCTATGAACAAGTTGACGATGCCTTAAAAGCCGGAGAAATCAGCTTAGCTATAGAAATACCCAGCGGCTTTGCTCGTGATATGCAGCGTGGAGAAAACGTCAGTATAGGAGCGTGGATTGACGGTGCGATGCCAATGCGCGCAGAGACCGCGCAAGGTTACATTCAGGGCATGCATATTGACTGGTTACAAAAACAGCAACAACAATTAAGTAGCCAGTCAACAAAGCCAGCGACGGTCGATATAGCGTCGAGATACCGCTATAACCCCGACGTTAAAAGCTTGCCAGCCATGGTGCCTGCTGTCATTCCACTGTTGTTAATGCTTTTCCCATCGATATTGACGTCACTGTCGGTAGTGAGAGAGAAAGAACTGGGCTCTATTACGAACTTTTATGTTACCCCAACTCGCAAAAGTGAGTTTTTTATTGGTAAGCAACTCCCCTATGTCGTTCTCGCAATGGCGAACTTCTTAATATTGGTTGCTCAGGCGTTGTTTATTTTTAACGTAGAACTCACCGGAAGTTTTCTGGCCTTCTCACTCGCGACCTTTCTCTATGTTCTGTGTGCAACCGCACTTGGACTTATTATGTCAGCTTTTCTTAACAGTCAAATTGCCGCGCTTTTTGGTACTGCACTTGCCACCATCCTGCCTGCATCGCAGTTCTCAGGAATGATCACACCGGTTACTTCGCTGGAAGGTTTTGCTAAGGTTATCGGCGAAATTTATCCGACAACTTACTATATGATTGTCAGCCGAGGCGTGTTTTCGAAAGCTCTGTCGTTTAATGAGCTGCAGGTCATGTTAGTCGGGCTCAGCATCGCAGCCATTCTCTTCATTGCCATTGGTATTAGCTTAGTCAGGAAACAGGAGCAATAAATGCGATCAGTTAAAAATATTGCTCATTTAGGTGTGAAAGAGCTCATTAGCTTGTCGCGTGACCCTATGTTACTGCTGTTTATTATGCTGGCTTTTACCGTATTTATTTATACCGCGGCATCCGCCACGCCACAAACTTTGTACAAAACACCAATAGCCGTTATCGACAATGACCGTTCCCAGCTTTCTAACCAACTGATCAACAGTTTCTTAATGCCTTATTTTTTGCCTCCGGAAGCGGTTTCAGCTCAAGAAGCAGATGAGCTTATGGACGAGGGGCGCTACACCTTTATTATTGATATTCCTGAAGGGCTGCAGCGTGATTTGCTAAGCGGTGAGCAGCCTCAGCTACAGCTCATTGTTGACGCCACTCGAATGAGTCAAGCCTTTACTGGTAACGGTTACATTCAATCTATTATTAATCGCGAAGTCAGCTCCTTCACGCAGTCCGACACTCAGTTACCTGTCGATATAGCCGTAAGGGCGCAGTTTAACCCAGAGCTTGATAGCGGATGGTTCAGTGCCATTATGGAATTGATTAACCAAATTACCATGTTGTCGATTATTTTAACCGGTGCAGCCCTGATAAAAGAACGGGAACACGGCACCATTGAACACCTTATGGTAATGCCGGTCAGCCCTTTTCAAATTATGGTCAGCAAGGTTTGGGCTATGGCCTTAGTGGTATTAGTTGCCTCTGCGTTCTCACTCACTGTGATAATTAAACAGGCGCTTGCTATACCTACCAGCGGTTCCTTAACACTGTTTTTATTCGGTACCGCTCTGCACCTTTTTGCCACCACGTCTATTGGCATTTTCTTAGGAACCTATGCCCGCTCTATGCCTCAGTTCGGGTTACTGTTTTTGCTCATTATTATGCCAATGCAGATACTCTCCGGCGGCATGACACCTTTTGATAGTATGCCGGCTGCAGTTCAGGCTGTGATGTACTTTGCTCCTACCTCTCACTTTACCGAATTTGGTCAAAGCATCTTATTCCGTGGTGCAGGGTTAGGCATTGTTTGGCCACAGCTACTTGCACTAAGCGGTATTGGAGCCTTATTCTTTTGGGTTTCCTGGCGCCACTTTCATGAGCGATTAGCGGATATGGTGTGAACTATTTTTTAAGTCATAACAATGACAAATAGCCTGCCAAGCGTCTTCTGCACTATCCACAATCTGGAACAAATCTAAGTCGTATTCTGCAATAGTGCCTTCTTCTACCAGCAAATCGAAATCGATTGCCCGACGCCAAAATTCAGAGCCCACCAAAACAATAGGAACTGGCTCAGACTTTTTGGTTTGTACCAAGGTTAAAGTTTCGAATAACTCGTCCAGTGTTCCAAAGCCGCCGGGAAAAGCAACCAACGCACGGGCTCGTTGCAGAAAGTGCATTTTGCGAATGGCAAAATAATGAAATTGGAAGCAATATTCCGGGGTTATGTATGGGTTTGGGCGTTGCTCATGAGGCAGTACAATATTCAGTCCAATACTTTCACCTCCGGCTTCCATCGCTCCCCGATTCGCAGCTTCCATGATGCCGGGGCCACCGCCACTGACAATCATCAGGTTTTCATCGTTGTGACGGAGATTGTGTTCGGTCGCTATACGGGCAAACTCCATTGCCTGCTGATAATAAGCGCTATTTTTTAATGCCCGCTGAGCACGCTTTAAGTTACCCTTTAAGCTGTCGTTTCCCGGTTCTTCTGCTAATGCCTGCTCGGCCATGCGAGCATCATGTTGCGCCTGTTCAGGGGATAAGAATCGAGCACTACCGAAGACAACAATGGTTGCGTCTATCTGATGCTTTTCCAGAGTTAACTGAGGCTTTAAATATTCCAGTTGCAAACGTACCGCACGCAAATCGTCCTGAAGTAAAAAATCATGATCGGCAAATGCCAGCTTATACGAACTTTGTCCTTCTATTTTTGCGATAGATTCTTCAGACTGCTTTGCTGAAATTAAGCGGCGTCGATGTAATTCATTTTCTGTCATGGGAAGTCCGTATACATGAATTTAATGGCAATCAATAGCGGCTAGTTTATCTTAAATACAAGGCAAAGCCTTTTGAATTATTCTTTCTCCAGCCGCATAGCAACCATACCGCTATTCTCTCCGGCTTCGTGGAAGCCAAGGCTTTTATAGAGTGACCGCGCCGGCGTATTTTCGGGGTATACATTCAACGTAATAAACCGCGTTTGCTGCTGCGCCCAGGCATTTCCCAGTAAGGCTTTTACAAACAACCGGCCCAGTCCTTTGCCTCTAACTTTCGGGTTAACAATAAGGCAGGCTATGTGAATACCGTTCTCGACTTTTTCATAAGCCTGGGCAAAACCAACCAGCTCTTCATTCTGGTAAAACCCAAAAGTCCCGCGTTCGTTACCTTTAATCTGTTGCCAGATGGCCTCAGCCGGACTGCCATACCGAACTTTATCGCCAAACCACAGCCGGAACTCGGCGGCATTCTCAGGCCAGGTCAGCGCCTCTTTTAACTCGTTGATTTCAGCTTTCTTTAACATCGCTCTTTGTTTTAACAATGGGTTTCCAACTTAAATTAGCACAGAAGAAAACCTAACGTCGCGTTAGTTCGCTAACTAAGGTAATGTAAGGCAAATAAAAAATGACCTCCTAAAAGATGCAACTAACGGCGCCATGCTAAGCAATACCAAACTGCACCAGCAACTCGCTTTACCCTTGATTATTCTCTCTCAATTACTGGGCACGTCCTTGTGGTTCAGCATTAACGGTGTCTGGCTTCCTTTATCGGCAGAGCATCACCTTAACGAAGCAGACTTAGGCGCTTATACCCTGGCTGTGCAGCTGGGCTTTATTATCGGAACTCTAACGCTGGCGTTAACCGGTTTTGCTGATCGTTACCGAGCCAGTCAGATATTTTTACTCTCGAGCATTGCCGGTGCCCTGGTTAATGCCCTATTTATTGTTGCAATTGATCACTCAACTCTCGGCTGGCTATTACGTTTCTTAACCGGACTTTGCCTGGCAGGAATTTACCCAATGGGAATGAAACTGGTGATATCCTGGGTTCCACGCTACGCTGGCAGTGCCCTTTCCTGGTTATTAGCCATGCTAACGCTCGGAACAGCGCTACCACATCTTATGCGTGGCATTACTCTGGACTTTTCCTGGGAAATTCCTCTTTTAACTTCGTCAATACTGGCATTGCTTGGCGGTTTATTAGTGGGCTGGCTTGGTAGTGGGCCTCATTTACCTAGCGTAGCGACACCCCAAACGTTACGTTCCGGATTACGCGCATTAACCCAACCTAAGTTTCGTGCCATAGCAATAGGCTACTTTGGTCATGCCTGGGAACTCTACGCCTTTTGGATGCTGACACCATTGTTGGTATTGCACCCATTAGCGACTCTCAACGTGCCGTTAGGCACAGTGCCATGGCTGGCCTTTAGCATTATTGCTATTGGTAGCCTGGGCTGCATTGGCGGCGGTATCATGAGTAAAAAAATAGGCGGTTTACGCGTTGCCCGACTGGCTTTATTCAGTTCCGGTGCTATTTGCTTACTATACCCTTTAATGACAGAGCTTCCGGCAGGGTTTATTTTCGCTTTATTACTACTGTGGGGACTGACTGTTATCGCCGACTCCCCACAATTTTCGGCACTAGCCGCCCAGTTTGCGCCAAAGGAGAATATTGGTTCGGCACTGGCTATAATGAATGCCATTGGCTTTTCTTTAACACTACCGGCAATATGGCTAACCAGCAATTTGTGGTCTATACATAATGAATGGGTAACCTGGCTTTTACTGCCCGGCCCCGTTATTGGTTTATGGGCAATGCGTAAATTATCAGCATAGAGAAAAAGCATGACGACAGAACGGAAAGACCAGCGTATCTACAAACACGGCATTTTCACCATTGTCGGGGTAATTGCTGCTTTAGCTCTTATTTTTCTTATTGCCAGGTTTGGCTAAGTGAGTACTCGCTACCCCTCACTCACCCTGCAATGTCAAAACTAAAGTACGGGCGCCACCATGATCTCTATGTTCACATAGGTATATACCTTGCCATGTTCCCATATTCAGACCACCTTCGGTAACCGGAACCGTCACGCTACTTCCCAGAATACTGGACTTTAAATGCGCGGGCATGTCGTCAGAACCTTCAAATGTATGCCGGTAATAGGGCGCATTCTCCGGTATCATTTCATTAAAGTGGCTTTCAAAATCCTGCCGCACTGTTGGATCAGCGTTTTCGTTGATGGTCAGGGACGCTGATGTGTGCTTTATAAATACGTGTAATAGCCCCACTTTAACCACGCCGAGTTGCGATAAAGCTTGCTCAACTTCATGAGTAATAAGGTGAAACCCTCGTGTTTTGGGCTTTAACTGAACTTCGGTCTGTTTAGTAAGCATATGTAAACCTATTTGCCGCTTATGAAAGCTTGCCATATGCTGACAGCATACAGAAAATAAAAGTATAACTTAAAGGAAGAATAACCATGCGATACTTAATTATAGTTTTTACCTTGCTATTCAGCAGCGCGGCTTTAGCGCAAGAGAGCGTAGAAGAGGCTACAACGAAAGCTGTCGAGGGCTTTCTTTATGGCGCCAGCATTAACGACCCTCAAGCTCACGACCGTTTCTGGGCAGATGAGTTAACTTATACCAGCTCCAGCGGTAATCGCTTCGATAAAGAGCACCTTATGTCCGGCGTGAAAAGCTCAAAAACCAAAGAACCGGAAAACGTCGAAGTTTGGTACGGTGCCGAAGATATCGAAGTAAAACAATTCGGTGACACGGTGGTTTTTAATTTCACACTAACCGCCGAAGAAGAAGGAAAAGTGACAAAATACTATTACAATACCGGCGTTCTCATTGAGCTGGATGGTCGCTGGCAGGCAGTTAACTGGAACGCGACTGAAGTCCCTGAATAAAACCGACATAAACGCCGGGGGTAAAAATGGCAAGAGCACACGCATTACATATTTTAGTCGAGACTAAAGATGAAGCCGAAAAACTAAAAGAGCAACTGACCAAAGGTGCTAAGTTTGCCGAGCTTGCACGTAAGCATTCACTTTGCCCCTCGGGCAAAAAAGGTGGTGACTTAGGCGAGTTTAGCCGCGGACAAATGGTTCCTGCTTTTGACAAAGTAGTGTTCGGCAAGCCCACTCTTGAAGTGCATGGCCCGGTCAAAACCCAATTTGGCTGGCACTTAATTAAGACGTTGTCTCGCAGCTAGCTAGCCGGGGCGGTGCCGGACTTAATTATTTTGTTCCGGCTCAACGCCTTTCTCGTTTTCAGATTTTACATAAATAGCAATGCCTTCTCCGGTTTTATCAGTCAACCCAAAAGCCTTACCCACACTCACTCCTAAGCCCAAGTTACCAGAGTATTTCCCGGCACCGGTGCCGACATAAACAGAGTTACCTTCTTTTTCACCCGTTTTTTGAAGCAAAATTCCATTCGCCCCAACTTTTGCCGCTTCCTGTTTCAGGCGCTTTAATACAGCATCCATTTTCGCCTGCTCACCAAAGCTCCATGAGGAGTCGCTGGTTGCTTCAATTAAGGCAATTTCCTCATAGTTATCTGGCTTTTCTAAATAGACTTTTACCTGCTCAACCGGAATTTCCGGACGGGCATCACCAATAAGCACGGAAGAAGACGGTGACGCACAGCCCGCCATTAACAACGCCAGACCAAAAACTAAACCATAAGAAATGTTGTGTTTCATAATACGACTCTCGTTTTTAATTCCATCCTTAATCAATAGCACAGAAGTGGAGATTTCACTCAACTCTTTCAATATCTTTAAGGAGCCGTAGAATGCAGTTGGAATAAACGCTGTTCATGCTTTATTAAAAGAGGAGCTTTCAATTGGCGCACCAAAAACCGCACCTGCCCAGTAAGCTATGTTCTGTTTGCCAGCGTCCGTTTATTTGGCGTAAAAAATGGAAGGACTGCTGGGGTGACGTTAAATACTGCTCTGAGCGCTGTCGAAGACAAGGTCGTCAAAACTAGCCACACCTGATGATACCGAGGGTCATCAGCGCCAATAGTCGGGTGGTATTTTCGCCAATATTTCATAAAATTCTTTAGCCGCTTTTCTTCTATGCTAGCGTGGTTTTGTAAAGATTGGAATGTGTATACTGAACCTACGAACATAAAATTACGTACTAAATCGCACAGGAGAAAACCTGCTTAAAACAGTGGACAATGGTTTTGCTTAAGCGTAACCATGTCCATATTCCTATTTACACCAGCCGGGTCTTATATTTTCAATGAATAAAGCCGCGTTCGCCGATCTTGCCGAATACATGGATTTGCTATTAGATGCGATTTGCGTTGTTAATAAGCAGCACCAGTTCAGTTATTTGAGCCCGGGTGCAGCCCGTGTTTTTGGCTATACCCCTGAAGAAATGATTGGTCGTTCAATGTTTGACTTTATGCACCCCGATGACCATCAGGCAACCATGGCTATCGCTCAACAAGTCAACTCAGGTAACGAGGTTGTTCAGTTCGAGAACCGATACATACGTAAAGACGGCTCAATAGTGCATTTGCTATGGTCCGCGCGCTGGTCTGAACGAGACCAGATGCGGGTTGGCGTTGCCCGGGATGTATCTGAGCAAAAGCAACTTGAAGCAGAACGTGAAGCTTTAATAGCGCGCTTAGAGCATATGGCACTGACCGATCCATTAACCCAGCTCCCCAACCGCGCACTATTTTATGACCGGGTTCGTACATCACAAACACGAGCAGAACGCGATGGCGGCGGCCTGGGTCTGTTGTATTTAGATCTCGATAAATTCAAAGTTATCAATGACGCCTATGGGCACGCAACCGGAGACCAGTTACTGAAGGGAGTTGCTGAACGGATTGCAGCTTCAGTTCGTGCAACCGACACGGTAGCGCGCTTAGGTGGCGATGAGTTTGTGGTACTTATTGATGCGGTTCCGACAACAGATGAAGGAGTCGATATAGTGCGAACCGTTGCTGAGAAAATTCGTCAGGCAATGCAGGCACCATTAATACTGCCGCATGGAGAAGAGGTTGTTACCGCCAGTATAGGAATGGCTCTGTGGCCTAAACACGGAGACACCGTAGACGCTCTAATAAACCGGGCAGATCAAGCTATGTATCAGGCCAAGCGCGGCGGTGGGAATCGACTAAGTGAATAGCCAATGAAAGCAGCGCATCACCGCAGAGTTAGTGCGGTGATGCGCTGTATTTAGGGAAAAGATTTAAGAACTTTTCGTTTCGCTAATATAGTCGTTAACGAATTGCTCAAGTACATTAAGTGGTACCGGACCACTACCCAGCACAACGTCATGGAATTCACGAATATCAAACGCATCACCAAGCTCTGATTTAGCTTTTTCGCGCAATTCAAGAATTTTGTTCATACCAATTTTATAGGCTGTTGCCTGGCCTGGCATAACAATATGACGCTCAACCATTTTCACGGCATCGGCTTTCGCGTTCGGCGTATTGTTCACGTAGAAATCGATACCCTCTTCACGAGTCCATTTTTTGTCATGGATACCGGTATCAACAACCAAACGCACTGCACGCCAAAGCTCCATAGCTAAACGACCAAAGTCAGAGTAAGGGTCTTCATAAAGGCCAATCTCTTTTGGAAGTTTTTCGGTATATAGCCCCCAGCCTTCTGTATAAGCCGTGTAACGGCCATACTTTCTGAAACTCGGAATACCTTCTAGCTCCTGCGCCATTGCAATTTGCATATGGTGGCCCGGAATACCCTCATGATAAGCCAAAGCTTCCATCTGATACGTCGGCATAGATGACATATCGTACAGGTTGGCGTAATAGATTCCCGGACGTGAACCGTCCATTGACGGCTGCTGATAGAATGCTTTACCTGCAGACTTCTCGCGGAAAGGCTCTACCGCTTTTACCGTTAACTCAGCTTTTGGTTTATTAAGAAACAATTCATCAAGGCGTCCACGCATGTCATCAATAACCGCAGTGGCTTCATCCAGATAACGTTGACGACCTTCTTCCGTACTCGAATAAGTAAAGTCGTCACTGTTGCGCATATGTACAAAGAACTCCTGAAGCGTGCCGTCAAAGCCAACTTCTTTCATAATGCCGCGCATTTCTTCGTGAATACGCTCTACTTCGTCCAGACCAATTTGATGAATTTCATCGGCAGTCAGGTCGGTCGTGGTGGTGCGTTTTAATGCGTTATTGTAAAAAGCTTCGCCATCAGGAAATTTCCAGGCGCCGTCTTTAGTATCCGCTTGCTCAGCAATGCCCTCTACTGAGGTGATCAAGCTTTCATAGGCCGGTTTTACTGATTCCAGCATCGCTTTTTTCGCCGAATCTAAAAGCTCATCGCGCTGACTGTCATCAATATCTAAGCCGTCTATTTTCTTAGAAAAGTCTGCCCATAACGCGCTGGGTTCACCATCATCAAACGGCGCACCGGTAATGATATTTTCACTGTCGCTAATGACATAAGGGTAAACGAACTTAGGTGCGATAATGCCTTTCTCAGCCCGCAGCTCCAGGTTCTCTGCCAACTGCTCAAATAATTCCGGCAGGCCATTAAGACGCGCAATATAGTCTTCTGCATCATCCACTTCGCTAATACCGTGCTGATTAATTAGCAACGATGCTACGCTGGAGTGCATACCGAACATTTGGTTAACCGGGTAGTTATAGTGACGCCATTTAAAGTCAGCAATGTCGTTTTCCAGCTTCTGCTTCATTAGCGTCCAGCTAATTTTAGTCTGCTCGTTAAGCTTAGATTCATCAATAGCCATTACCCGTTCCAGCTGTGCTTTCTGAAACTCTAAATCTTCTTTTGCGCGCTCTTCAGAAATATCGTCCCATTTATCCTGATCATCTTTAATACCAAGGTAAGACTGATACATAGGGCTGCGCATAACATTTTCCATGAAAATGTCTTCAAACAGCTTATTCGCCTTTTCCGATTCGGTTTGCTCCGCATTTTGGGTAGTGTTTTCAGTCGTCGCAGTTTTCGACTCCACAGTTGCCGTCGTCGCTTCTTCTTTGGAAGCGTCAGAGCAGGCTGTTGTCATTAACACTAGCGAGACCGCCAGCGCTATCTTTTTATATTCAAACACGTGTTCTCTCCTTTCAGTTTTCTAAACTTGATATCTGTTGTAGCACAGTATGTCAACGCAGGCACGACCACAGGGTAAATTGTTAAGGCAGGCAGCTGCTTATTGCAGTCTATGTTCCCGGCAGGCTTCAATTTGCGCCGCAGGCAAGGACTCACCTATTACCGGTTCAAGAGCTAACTGCACTTTTGGGATCAGTGCCTGAAACTCCGCCAGCAAAACCTCTTCGCTTACGCTTTCATTAAACACAAGTGTCACCTTTAAGCTTTGCGGGAAACGCTGATAATTAACCTCGTGCGTCAGCCAGATAAAACCTTCATGATCAAACTTTGCGGCTTCGCACATTTGAGTCAGTTCGCGGATTATCTCGCGCTCAATTTTTTTGTCCGTTTTTCGCATAGAAACCTTTCGTATTCGTTCAACAGAAAGCCTCGGCTATATTGGTATGGAAAGCGTATTTATTACGGTGCTCTATGCTGGTAGCATGTGGTTGTCGATAAGTTAGGTAGAAGCCTTATAACGCGTACTTCGCCCACCGCCTTCTGTTTTATAAAGCAGCCCTTGTGCAACCATATCCGCCAAATGTCGCGTCGCCGTTGCTTTGCTCACCTTAGCCACCGACTTATACTGCGATGCATTAATGCCGTCCGAAAAATCACCATCCAACAACCGGTTAAGCACCTTTTGCTGATTTGGTTGAATATTTTTATCCGCGTGGTGAGCCCAGAATTTTGCCTTAGCGACAACCCTGTCAATTTTTATTAGGGCGGCATCAACAGCCTCAGCAAGTGTTTGTAAAAACCAAACAAGCCATGGCGTTATATCAACCCCATGTTTCTGAGTATATTCCAGTATGTCGTAATAACCCGTACGATTTGCCAGAATCGCTTCAGACATCGCAAATAATCGAATACTTTGTCTGTCCGCCTGAGCCAGAGCTCTGTCGGTAAGCGCTCGAGTTATTCGCCCATTACCATCCTCAAATGGGTGTATTGTCACAAACCACAAATGGGCAATAGCAGCACGTAACAAAGGGTCATAGTGCAAGTCCTGCTGCGTTTCGTTGTACCAATTAACAAAGCTTTCGAGCTCTGTTTCTATATTGGCTCTTGGCGGGGCTTCAAAATGAACGGTCGGCCGTGTAATAGGCCCAGAAACAATTTGCATGGGTGCTTCACCGCGCAAAACGCCAGGCTCTACTTTTTGCATAAGTGATTCATGATGTTCAAACAACCACCTATGCCAGTTTAGTAGCCTTTCTAAGTTAATTGTCTCATCCAGGTCTGTTACTGCAGAGCGCATTAAACTGGCTAACCCTTCCGACGAACCATCTGTCTTTACCGGTGATTTGTCATTGATACCAAGTTGCCGAGCTAAGGAGGAGCGCACCGCGTACACATCAACTTTTTCACTTTCTATCGCCGACGATGCAACAATATTTGCCAAGAGCGTATCCAGACTAAACTCAGCGTCATTCTCAACTAGTGCAGATTTACCCTTTAGCTGACCAAGACGATCATAAACACCACGCAACAAAGGCGTCAGCTGTTGTTGCTGCCACACCATGTTCGGCCAGTCTTTGTGCTGCCAAAGCCACGCGGTCATTTGCTGATTACCTTAGTTGCTTGCGTCGTGAGCTGAATACTAAAGTTATTCGGCTCGATTTATGAGCCAAATAGTAGGTGTATTCGGCTCATTTTGCAAACATTGGTACTTCTGTACCTTTTACCTGCTAAAGCCAATACGGGACTAAATCTACTAAAAGACTACCTGCGATCAGATACATTACCGCACTGATTAATGCATTGATAATACGCCAGGTTCTTGGTTTATTCAGTTTGTTCGCAAGTTTTTTTGCAACAAATACCAGTGTATAGAACCAGGCTGCCGAGGCACATAAAGCTCCGGCAACGAACCACGGTCTATAGACTTGCTCAAAGCCAGCAGTAACACCGCCAACCAGAACAACAGTGTCTATATAAACGTGTGGGTTTAGAAATGTCATTGCAAAAGCCATCAATAATGCGCTTTTAAGCGATGTTCTTTTGCTTTCACCCTTTTCTATCGATAATCGACTTTCACCTTTTATCGCAGCTTTTAGCGCATTACTTCCATACCAGATTAAGAAAATAGCACCCGCTAAGCTCAGCATTTGCCCCCAGATGCTTTCAATCGAAAAGAGCGCGCCAACGCCAAATACGCCCGCACCAATAAGTAGAATATCGCCGATAAAGCAAACGGTCGCCGCTGCAAACGGATGATTATTCGTTAGCCCGGTTTTTAACAGAAAGGCATTCTGGCTACCAATTGCAATAATCAATCCACCAGAAATTACGGCACCCATAACGAATACACTGACAAACTCGAACATTATCACTTCCTGCGTTGTTCTAATCGTTTAAGTCAACGATAATGGAAATTATCGTCAGTTTAATATAAAGAAACAAATAGTCAATATAATGACCGATAAAGATAAAACAGCTATTAACGAAGCTATCGCAAAACGCGTTTACACCTTTCGTAAGCAATACGGAATGTCCCTTGATGAGCTGGCTAAAAATGCCGAAATCAGCAAAGGAATGCTAGTGCAAATAGAGAAAGGGCGTGCAAACCCAAGTATCGGAATTCTATGCAAATTAGCCAATGCACTTGCCGTTTCTGTGGCGGATATAGTAGCTGTATCAGACGACCCTAAAGTAACGATTCGACAGCCTCAGGACATTCCGACACTCTGGAATGGTGATCATGGGGGGGTTGCTCGACTGCTTGCAGGTTCAAAGGGCACAATCATGATCGAGTTATGGCGATGGTCTATGTTTCCCAAAGAACAATTTGTATCTGAGGCGCACTCTAAAGGAACCATTGAACTCATTCACGTTGAGGGGGGTTGTTTAGACGTTTTGGTGAATGAAGAAACTTATACTTTATCGGCAGGTGACTCAATGACCGCCGAAATGGACGTTGCGCACACCTACCAAAACAGCACTAACGAACCCGTTCACTTCACAATGACGGTCTACGAAAAGTCGAGGTAGAGGTCTCATTGAAAGTTTCTCTTCAAATATCAAATCAAATTTTGACCTATGGACCCAAGTATCGTGAATTCCAACAGGCTTTATCTAATAGTCGATCTTGAAGCCACCTGCTGGGACGGCAATGTTGAAGGTTTAGACCGAAAGCAAACCGTCGATGATATGGAAATTATCGAGTTCGGTTGTGTTATCGCGGAAGACAATGGCACCGTAAGAGACTACCGCTCTTTCATGGTGCGCCCACAATCACACCCTAACCTTAGTGAGTTTTGTACACAACTGACCAGCATCGCACAAAGTGATGTTGACGCGGCTCCTGTTTACCAAAGTGTTGTCCCTGAAATAGACCAGTGGTTAAAGAATTATAAGTTAGAGGGTTGGGGGTCATGGGGTAATTACGACAAAAACCAAATTAGCGCGGAGCAAAGACGTCATAACCTGGCGCCAGAGTTTTTCTCACTGTCGCACATGAACATCAAGCAAGAGTGGCGGCGGGGCAAAGTGAATAGTCGTAGCGCTGACTTAGCCAATGCTATGAAATATCATGGTTTATCGTTTGAGGGAACGCACCATCGCGGTATTGATGATGCGTTGAATATTGCCCCGTTGTTGCGGTTTACTGACTTATGAGATCGCACCTGCGATAATAACCGCAGGCTACGTCAAAATGCATTATTCGATGTTCTGGATCTGCTCACGCATCTGCTCAATCAAAACCTTTAATTCCACCGCAGCCGCGGTAATGTCAGAGTTGATAGACTTAGAGGCGAGTGTATTTGCTTCGCGGTTGAACTCTTGCATCATAAAGTCCAGGCGTCGTCCGCAAGGGCCGCCTTTTTTCAGTATTTTGCGGGCTTCTTCCACGTGGGCGTCTAAGCGGTCGAGCTCTTCGGCTACGTCGGTTTTCTGCGCCAGCATCACCATTTCCTGCTCTACGCGCTGCGGCTCTAACTCAACTTTAGCTTCTTCAAAACGGGTTAGTAAGCGCTCACGTTGCCAGGCCATCACTTCCGGCATGCGCTCACGCACAAAAGCCACCTGCGTGGTCACACCGTCGAGGCGTTCCTGCAGCATTTTATCAATGGCTGCGCCTTCGCTTTTGCGGTTCTCGATAAAGTCGTTAGTGGTCTTTTCCAGTGCGGCCAAAACGTCTTTTTGCAGCTCGTCCATGTCCTGGTCCTGAGCAGCAACAACGCCAGGCCACTTTAAAACATCAATAGGGTTTAACTGCCCTGCAGCGGAATGCTGACTCACCCACTTGGCGCTGGCAATCACGCTTTTTGCCAGGTCTTCGTTAATCGACAAAGCGCTTTGCTGCGCTTCGTCTACCTGCAGGCTAAGCTTGCACTCGACTTTGCCGCGCTGCAGCTTTTTACGAAACTGCTCACGTAGTGAATTTTCCAGAGAGCGAAAGGTTTCCGGCAGGCGGAAGTAGGTTTCCAGATACCGTTGGTTAACGGAACGAATTTCCCAAACTGCGGTGCCCCAGTCGGCTTTTTGCTCGTAACGAGCATAACCGGTCATACTTTGAATCATGTCGGTTCCTTTGCTGCTAAGCAGCCGTTGCGGATGACGTTGTGATAACAATGTGCGCTGATATTACCTGTGATCCCGACCAAGGTGAAGTCAAAGCCTCGATAAATAAAGATGTCACACTTATAACGGCCAACCTGACTTTATTACTGAGTACGCAACATTAAGCCACACAGTAAACCGCCGTAGCCGGCCACAACAAAGGAAATAAAAGATGAAATCCACAATAGCCGTTATTTTGTCATTCATAGTCAATGCCAGTATGAACCCCACGTTCGCCAATGAACACTCAGACATTCTTTCAAGTCAGGTGTCGGGTAGCGGACAGGATATGCTGCTAATACCCGGCCTTACCAGCGACAGTCGAGTTTGGCAGGATACTGCACATAAACTTAGTAAAAATTATCGGGTTCATCAGCTCAGTATTGCCGGGTTTGGTGACCAACCACATTACCGGCCACTACGGCAGCAATTTACCCAGCCCGTCATGGCTGCCATAACCAACTATCTAACTGACCATACCTCTGGGAATGCGGTGATTGTAGGTCATAGTCTGGGCGGCTTCCTCGGTTACCAGTTAGCCGTAGCCGATAAGCCTGCCATAAGCTGTGTGGTTGCCGTTGATGGCGTCCCGTTTTTCTCTGCATTGGTGACGAGGAACCCGGCCTTAACTGCAGACCAGGCCAAACCTCAGGCACAGCAATTACTGTCGGTTTATCAGCAAATGTCTGCAGCAACCATGGCGGCTCAAACAGCGCAGGGAGTCTCCCGTCACACCGCTTTAACTCAAGGGCAAGAACTTATTGTAGATATGGCTAAATCGTCCGATCCGAAAACGGCAGGGCGTGCTATCTATGAGTTGATGACAACAGATTTAAGGCCTCAATTAACACAACTGGAGATTCCGGTGTTACAGATGGCAGCAACGGGTGCATTTCCGAAAGAGCAACGCGCTGCCGCTATGACGCATTACCAAAAACAAGTCAGTGGTAGCAACCTGATAACCTTGGTAGAGTTTGATCAGGCGCGGCATTTTATTATGTGGGACCAGCCGCAATCCTTTATTCAGCAAACCACCGACTTTATCGAGGAGCGTTGTCATGCACAGTAACATCGCTGCGTTAACTCAACACGTCAAACACGCGCAAGCCGGTGATAAATCAGCTTTTGCTGAAATTGTTCAGTGCACACAAAACCTGGTTGCCAGTGTCGCGCTGGCCATTGTTCAGGACGTTAAAGCTAGTGAAGATGTGGCCCAAGAAGCCTATATACTGGCCTGGCAGAAAATGAACCAGTTGAAACAGGCACAAAGCTTTTTACCCTGGCTGCGGCAAACCACCCGCCATTGTGCTTATCAGTGGCTTGAGAAGGAAAAACACAATCACCGGCAACACCAAAAACCTCTCGACAAAGAGCTGGAACAGCTAATAGCAACTGAACAGCCAGATGAGGACTTTACACAGCAACAGCGGAACCAAATTATTGCACAAGCACTCACTCGCCTGCCCGATGACAGCCGCGATATTGTGCTGCTGTACTACCGAGAGCAACAGTCCAGTGAGCACGTTGCTGAACTGTTGGGTGTTGACGCCGCAACGGTGCGTAAACGTTTGTCCCGCGCCCGCAAAATGCTTGCGGCGAACTTACTGAGTCGAGTCGGGAAAGCCGCCTTACTCAGTGCTCCGTCACTCAGCGTCACCACGATACTCAGCTCGGCACTAACATTTGGCAGTCCACCGGCAGCAGCGGCTGGCTTATCCGCTTCCGGCGCACTCGGTAGCGGAATCAAGTGGATCACCTTTTTGGGTATTGCAGCCATTGGTATTTTTGCCGCTTTAGCCGGCTTGTTTATCGGCTCTCGTCAAGCACAGAAGTACGCCCCAACACACCAGGCGAAACAGCATCTGGTTCGTTTGCGAAATCGGGCAGCCGTATTCTTGGTCGTTATAGGCGGTTTGTTTTTTGCCAGTTATGAGCTGGACCCCGGCTGGATTCTTCCGCTTGCGACTTACAGTCTTTTAGTGACTGGCATCATGTACTATCAAGTTCAGGTGCAGCGTCACGTTAATAACCCAAAATCAAAACGCTGGAGCTGCTATTTAGGCGCCATTCTGGGTTTTGGTGGCGGGGGAATATCATTCATTGCGGGTTTAATCATGAGTGGCCGACTCTAGTCGGCCGTTACCTTAATTAGTTACCGCTTAGCGTGCTTTTCACGGTTCTTTTGTTTCTGTTCGGCGTTCTTTTTCATCATTATGTAGGCTGCGCCGCGGCCACCATGCGGTCGCTGTGCGCTATGAAACGCCAGTACAGGTTCCAGCTCGCGCAGCCACTTATTCACGTAACTTTTTATCAGTGCCGGATGCGGCTTAGTGTGCTTGCCCATGCCGTGGATGATTAAAGCCGTACGTACACCCGCGCCGTGACAATCTTTCACAAAGTTAAACAGTGCCGTGCGCGCCTCTACCAACGTATGGTGGTGCAAGTTCAAACTGGCTTCCATGCTGTAACGCCCCTGTTTAAGGCGTTTATACACTCCAGCCTGAACACCATCGCGATGAAACTCAATAACGTCCTCCGGCTCAACCAAGTCTACATACTCAGTCGATAAAAAGTTTTCGTTTTCAGCTTCTTCTGCCTCAGCGGCACGGCGGCGCTCTTTTTGCGCCAGCGTCGGTTCAAAAGCCTGCTTAATATCAGCAACTTCTTCACCCGCCAAGGGCGTTACGTCAGTCATTTCCTGACGAAACAACTCAAATTCTTCATCATCTGAACGCGACATACTGCCTCCCGCTCATATTCTTTTGCTCGGTCTAGTGTAATACGTTGCTGCGCGAATCGCGATCCATTAATCGTCCAATTCTGCTACAATTGCGCTCAATTTATACATCGCGACATTCACTCAGTAAGGAGATGACATGCGTCCAAGTGGCCGTACGGCACAACAAATTCGACCGGTAACCATTACCCGTAACTTTACCAAACACGCAGAAGGCTCGGTTTTAATTGAGTTTGGCGAAACCAAGGTGCTTTGTAATGCCTCGGTAGAAAGAGGTGTTCCTCGCTTTTTAAAAGGTAAAGGCCAGGGCTGGGTTACCGCTGAATACAGCATGTTACCACGCGCAACTCATACCCGTTCTGCCCGCGAAGCCTCCCGCGGTAAACAAGGCGGTCGTACCTTAGAAATTCAGCGCTTAATTGGCCGTTCACTGCGTACCTGCATCGACATGAGCGCCTTAGGTGAGCACACCATTACTATCGACTGTGACGTGATTCAGGCCGACGGCGGCACACGTACCGCGTCTATTACCGGTGCTTGTGTCGCCTTAGTTGACGCGCTGAACTGGATGCGGGCGCAAGGTATGGTCAAAGTGAACCCGTTAAAAGAAATGGTCGCGGCAATTTCAGTCGGTATTTTAGATGGCGAGCCGGTCAGCGATCTTGAATACATTGAAGACTCAAAAGCCGATACTGACATGAACATAGTGATGACAGAAGCCGGTAAGTTTATCGAAATTCAGGGCACAGCCGAGGGCGAAGCCTTCAGTTTTGACGAAATGAACAGCCTGGTTGAAATGGCGCGTCACAGTATTCGCGAGTTGATTGATATTCAGAAACAAGCTTTAGCATAAATTTGGTGTAACAGTAGGTGAGGAACCCTTCGGCAATGAAAGCGTATCAAAAAGAGTTTATTGAGTTTGCCATAGAGCGTGGCGTATTAAAGTTTGGTGAGTTTACCTTAAAGTCCGGCCGCACCAGCCCGTACTTTTTTAATGCCGGGCTGTTTAATAAAGGTTCTGACTTAGCACGCTTAGGCCGCTTTTATGCCGCCGCGCTGGTCGACTCCGGTATCGATTTTGATGTGCTTTTTGGCCCGGCTTACAAAGGCATTCCTATTGCCACTGCCACAGCGGTCGCCTTATACGACCACCATCAGCAAGACACCCCATATTGCTTTAACCGTAAAGAAAAGAAAGACCACGGCGAAGGCGGTAACCTGGTGGGCTCAGCGCTGGAAGGCAAAGTGATGCTGGTGGATGACGTGATCACCGCAGGCACAGCTATTCGTGAAGCCATGGAGATTGTCGAAACGAACGGCGCCGAATTGTCCGGTGTTCTGATTGCTCTGGATCGTCAGGAAAAAGGCAAAGGCGAACTATCGGCGATTCAGGAAGTTGAGCGTGATTTTAATGCCCAGGTGGTTAGCATTGTAAGCTTGAATGATGTCATCAACTTTTTGAAAGATGACGACACTTTTAACGAATATCTTCCCAAAGTTGAAGCGTATCGCGCCGAGTTCGGCGTCGCCTGATACGAATGTGCGTAGCCTGACGTTTACGTCAGGTCCAATATCTCACCTGACATGAATGTCATATATGGTCCCCTCCCGTTTTGCAACGGCAACTCGTGGTAAATGTCGGGGCGCTCGCATATATACGGCCTGTTTATGGTGCGCGCTTTGCGCACCTGGCCTGGATGAACTCCGCACGACAACTGGCTTATCAGGCTAACGTACTTTATGTACGGACGTTCAACAGTCTCAGTTGTCGTCGGTTTACCCTATTTTACCATCCTGTTGACGTTTGCAACTCCCGGAAGGAATGAACCTTCGCTGTGCTCTTTTACTGAATGCTGTTAAGCAGCAGTCATCCGGTAATCTTCTTTATTCTTTAACATCGCCCAGATTATCCGGGCGTGCTTGTTAGCCAGTGCCACCGCTGCAACGTTGTTGCCTCTGCGTTTAGCGACATCCTGTGCCCAGAGGCTCAGCCTGTCGTGGCGCTGTTGTGCCACCCGCAGTGCCGAGCGGGCGCCATGCACCAGCAGTGTCCTGAGTTTGGTGTTCCCTTTTTTGGTAATACCGCCTAAACGGTCTTTACCGCCACTGCTGTTTTGCCGTGGTACCAGTCCCAGGTATTCCGACAGGTTGCGGCCGCGTTTAAATTCACTCACATCACCTATCAGTGCCAGCAGCGAGGTCGCTGTTATCGGTCCGATACCCGGCAGGGTCATCAGCCGCTGACTGTCTTCATTCCTTTCGGCCTGTGTCGCTAAGTGCTTATCCAGCGCTTTAACTTCTTCATCCACCGCTCGCAGCATCTGATAGAGCCGGTTGATGAGGTCCCGTGACTGAAGCGTCAGCGCATTGCTGTCGTCTTCCAGTACCTCCGGTACTCTCTGTAATATCGTACCGACTCGCTTCGGTAAAAGAATGCCGTATTCGGCCAGTTGCCCCCGCAACCTATTCGAGAACTGCGTTCTCGTCTGCACGAAGCCTTCCCGCTGATTGACCATCAATGCTAAGTCCTGCTGCTCAATGCTTTTCAGCCTGACCGTCTGACGGTTGGGTCGTGATGCCGCCTCGGCTATCGCCCGGGCGTCATTCGCATCGTTCTTCTCACCCTGCAGGTACGCTTTGACGAAACGCGGTGGCAACGCCACCGTTTTATAACCCAGCTTTTCACATTCGCGGCGCCAGTAATGACTCATGCCGCAGGACTCAACCGCTACTTCACAGTCATCCGTACGGCTCAGCGTCGCCAGCTTCGCTAACACTTTATTGCTGCGCAGTTTTTTATTAAAAACTTCCTGCTCATTTTCATCCAGCGCCAAAACCTGAATAAAATCCTTTGCCAAATCCAGGGCAATTCTGTTTACAATAGCCATTGGTCCTCTCCACTCCGTTCTATAGAATCTTCGAAACTCTATATTGGCACATTGCGATGCCGCTTAGGAGGGAGGGGACCATCTCATCAGGCTACCAGGAAAACGGCAATAAGTGATTGCCGTTTTCATTCACGCCAGGTGGAATATCGGGGAATAAGAGTGCGCCTGACGGTTGCGAGGGGTCTTGTGGAGGTGTGCAGCGCCGTGGATGGCGCTGCTCAAGTCCTACAAGGATGTATTCACGGGCGTCCTCCAAAAGACTCCTCGTAACCTCAGCACTCGCTTTCCCAGTTTCCCAGCCGCTACAGCTTTTCCTGTGGCTGCCAGGCAATACCAATGCTGCCGTTTACAATCTGGCATTCGCCACCTGAAGACTGCACGCGACTGGATTCCCCGCGCTGTGCAATTAGGCGGAAGTCTTTATTTAGCAAGCTAACCTGCTTACGCTCGCCACACAAAATGCGCATAGAATCGATTAAGCCACGATCACTGAGAAAGTTTGTTGTTGGCTCTTCCTGAACAACATCATCGCCTTTCGCAAACTCGGCGGTTTGTAATCCATACGGAGAGATAACCCCCGATGCTCCGGCGACCAGATAATGAAACGTAGCAGCTACGGCATTATCGGTTCCTTGTGCATCTTCCACCATAAACGCACCACGCTCACCAATAATGTTGAAAGCGCCGCTTTCTAAATTCACTTCCATTGCGGTGTTTTCGTCAATACCAATAGATAATGGTGTGGAACTCGCAGCCGCCAGACGCATTAAGCGCCCCTGCCGCCCGCGCTCAGAAAACTCAGTATCCAATGTGGCATAGTGAAACAAACTTAAGCCGCCCAGCGGATGGTAAGTCAGGCTATCAGGTCCAACATTCGGCGGACAGGTGGTGTCTAAATTGCAACCAAATGGAGGAGGATCGGAAGCAATCGCTCCCTCTTTTATGGCCTGAGCGGTTGTGCCATTAGAAATCATAGGCTTAGAAGTCATAACCGCAGTGCCGGCACCCGTTCCGCCAATAACCACTTCCTTTTGTTGCACAGCTGCAATAATCGTCTTCAGCACATCGCCGGGTTCATTATTCGCCTTAATAAAGGTTGAACGAGTCAGGTTCTGATCACCATCATTAAAAAACAGTCCATCGGCATCGGCCAGCATCTCTGCGGCCGCATCAGAATCTTTGCAAAAAGCGACTTGCTCCTGATACCGGTCTTTATGCACCCGGTCACGTTCATAAGCACCTAATTGCTTTTGCTGAATTTTTGCCAGTTCATCGCAACGACCTTCCCGCTGAGCTTTTACTACAGCAGAATCCAGTGGCAGCCAATGCACTTCTGCTCCCAGCTGTTCAAATACACTATTGTAAAAATCTATCTTATCGTACGGATTACGTGATGCAGAGGTCAGGAAATACACCTTTGGCTTCCGTTCATCTCCGGCAACTGACTGCGCCATTTCAACAAAGCGCTGAAAAATTGCTTTTGACTCACCTTTGAGGTTTTCATCCAGATTAACCACTTCACGTGCGGAATCCGGAACCGGTAGCTCAATTAAGTCAATAATCCGGTTCCACTCAGCATCTGACAACGAGTTATAAAGCTGTTGTGTCGCCCGCCGGGTAAACTCACGCAGAAAAACGCGCTCAGGAACAATGTCTTCTTTTAAACGCTCGTGAATTAATTCCAGCGCATCAGCAACTTTTTTGCGAGTTTCTTCACGGTAACTAGGCCAAACCGACTCTGCCGTTGCTCTCGAACGAAATTTTTTCGACAGGTTTAAATACCTGTCGGTGCGCATCGTTTCCTTATCAATCCAGTCAACGTCATCACAGTTATCCGACGCGAAACTGGAACAGGCCGTCAGACCGCCACCAGCCAACAATAAATGTCGGTATGTATCGTCATCGGCAGCATTTGACGGCGCCGCAAAAGCTGATGACAATGCCGCCAAAGAGAGCAAGGAAAACAACGACTTAACCATAAATAAAACCCCTAGTTACCGACGGCTTTCACCGCTAGAATATTTCAACTAACAAAATCAACAGGCTGCAACGCTAGAGCGTTAACAACCCAACTGTCAAATATAGGACAATAGATTAACGCATTTATTATAGACAGACCTAAAATTCTCGCAGAATTAACTTATGTGATACGGCATAGTAAACTCACTGTTAATAAGCGTAAACCTATGAAAATAAATAATTTTCAGGGCTCGTGACGAGCATCCGAACACTGCTATACTAATCTCTCTTTTATGAAATAAGATCACACGTGTTGTTATGAAGTCACCGTTACGTTTTTGCGTTCTGTTACTGCTCGCGGGCCTGCTCCCGATGACCAGTTTTGCCTTCTCAGAGCAGAAACTGACTTTCCGTGCTCCCGAGGAAGGTCCCTTTACGCAATATGTAACAGCGGTGCTTGAAGAGGCATACGAAAAACTCGGTATTGAACTCGAGTACATCGAACTTCCCCGCTTACGAGGTGAGCAGTTGGCTGCTGAAGGTACCATCGCCGGGGAGCTGGGAAGAACAGCGCTACTTGAAGACAAGCGCCGGCACCTGCGCCGGGTGCCTTTTCCACTATTCACTTTCGATATTATCGCGGTAGCCGATCGTCGTAACTGTGGTTACTGCCCATTGTCAGAAATGAAAAGTCTGGCCTATGTTAACGGTATGGACTCAATTACCAAATTGGTCGAAAACCTGCCTTACGAACCGTCTATTGTCACCCCTATTGATATTGAGCAAGTGGTAAAATTACTCGATTCGGGGCGCATTCAAATGGCATTTATGGGGGATTTTCAATTTGAAAATTCAGATCTGAAAGATAACCCTCATTTAATTACTCATAAGTTATCGACAGAGGTTGGTTTTCATTATCTGAATGAAGAGCATGCGAGACTGATACCTCAACTGACTTATCACCTGCAAACTATGCGCGACAACGGCCGGATGAAGGCACTGCGCGAGCAGTATGGTGTCACCCTGGAAACACCAATACAGCCCATAAAGCGTCCTGAGCAACTGACGGTTGTAGGAGCCATACACCAGGGCTTACTGAATGCCGACGGCACGGGCAAATTATGGAATTTGGCTAAATCCGTATTTCCGACTTTTACCTCCCGGCTCAATACGGTTGTCAGCAGTTGGCAGCGAAGTATTCAATTACTACAGGAAGGCCGTGCAGATGCGTTAATCGGTGTTCGTCCTGATCAGAAAATAAAAAATATCATTCTGTCTAAATATCATATTGGCTACGACGACAGCATTTTTCTTTTCACCCTTGAACAACCGAATGATGGTCCTATTTGTGTATCCGGCCCTCGCTTCATGCAAACCTTAGTGGATACCGACCGACCCTTTTACCGGGCCTCGAATTCACTGGACTGCTTTGCACTGCTGGATATGGAAAGGGTCAGTGCGGTAATAGACTACAAGGACAACCTGCCTGACTGGACCGAAAAGCCCTACAAGAAACAGAAGCTGTCGGGACCACAACCTTTATTCATGGCCTTTCTCGACAACAACAGAGGCCGTGCACTTCGTCAACTATTTGATAACACGCTGTTCGAACAGACAATTGAAAAAAGGGCTAAACAGCAAATTAACGAGCGCCTGTAAAATCGTTCTGGCGCCAGGCTTCATAAGCAAAAATAGCCACTGAATTGGATAAATTCAGGCTTCGGCTGGTGTCCGCCATTGGCAACCGCAACCAGTTCTCTTGTGGAAAAGTTTCCAGGACCTCCATTGGCAGCCCGCGAGTTTCAGGGCCAAACAACAAAACATCGCCGGCCTCATAAGCCACTGCAGAGTAATTTGTCTTACCTTTGGTTGTGCACGCAAAAATGCGGTTAAACGAGGTACTATTCAGAAAGCTCTGCCAGTCTTTATGGATATTTACAGAAGCTAAATCGTGATAATCAAGACCCGCCCGACGTACTTTTTTTTCATCCAGCTCAAACCCTAAGGGCTCAATTAAATGCAAGGACATGCCCGTGTTCGCCGCCAAACGAATAACGTTGCCGGTATTAGGGGGAATTTCAGGCTCAAACAGTACAAGGTGCAACATGGTCGTTTTCATCACTTGGGTAAAAGCGGTAGAATAGCAGAATATCTTTTATAAATGTGTACCGGTACTGTGGCAAATCAGAAAAACTACCAACAGAATTATGCTTTTTGGGTACGACTGGCTAGTACAGCGTCGGTTATCGTTGCCATAATCCTAATTACCATTAAGCTTTTTGCCTGGTTCCAGACAGAATCCGCCAGTATGCTGGCATCTCTCACCGATTCAATTTTAGACAGCGGCGCTTCCATATTCAGCTTTTTTGCGATTCGCTACGCTTTGCAACCAGCAGATGAAGAGCATCGATTCGGTCACGGTAAAGCCGAATCCCTGGCGGCGTTAGCGCAAAGCGCCTTTATTTCCGGTTCCAGCATGCTGCTTATTTTTCACAGCGTTCAACAGTTTATGCAGGGCGGCAGTGTGCCTAAAGTGGGTTACGGTATCGCGGTTTCTGCCATTGCTATTGTCATTACCTTTGTTTTAATTGTTATACAGCGTATGGCTATTCGTCATACCAACTCTCAGGCCGTGCAGGCCGATAATCTTCACTATCAGTCGGACATACTGCTGAACTTAGCCGTTATTGTGGCGTTAATTTTAAGTAGCTATGGCTGGCTCTGGGCTGACAGTATTTTTGCCATGGGCATTGCCGTTTACCTCATTATTGGCGCAGTTCGTATTGGCTGGGATGCATTTCAGGCACTGATGGATCGTGAGTTGTCAGAAGAGCTGCAAGAGCAGATTGCTAATATCACAATGGCGGTAAACGGCGTTAAAGGCTTTCACGGTCTACGCACACGGGAGGCAGGCCCGGTGCGCTTTATTCAGTTACACATTGAGCTGGCCAACGAATTGTCTTTATTACGGGCTCACGCCATTGCCGATGATGTTGAAGCACAGCTGATGAAAGCTTTCCCGGGCGCCGATATTATTGTCCACATGGATCCTGAAATTGTCGCCGTGGTAGAAGGTTCACTTAAGCGTTAGCAAGTTTCCGGGTTTCTTCAATAAGAGCGTCCAGCACAGGTTGACGAAACTTGTCAGTTTCCATCATAAGCTCGTGCGATGCACCTTTAATGGTCTCAAACCTAAAGTGGTCCCGGGTAACCGCAGCAGCTACTTTCTTTTGTCCTGACGCGGAAACCACTTTATCATTCCCTGCCTGAAACAGAATGACCGAAATGGTAATGTCATTTGCCAGTTTCTGCGCGTTGATAGCGGCACTGATGGCCTCATACAGCCAATTAAATGTGGGCCCGCCTAGCTGAACATCCGAAACATTATCATAAGCATCCCGAAACGCCTTATATCGCTGTCGGCTATGTGTCAGAACGTTCTCTTCAAAAGGCACCGGCTTATAATTTCCCATACCGAGAAAATACCACGGTTTTGCCAGCCAGCGGTTTAACCAGGCTCCCGCAAAAACTATCCAACGCGCGAACCAATAAGGCACTATTCCTGTTTCTATAGAAAACATAGGAGCAGAGAGTATGAGTTTTTTATAAGGATGCTGGTAAGTGGCACAGTAAATGGTCGCTATTGTTCCGCCCATCGAGTGAGAAAACAGTGTTTTGGGTACATCGCCAAATCGTGCCACTAACAGGTTGGTAAAGTCCGAAAAGTCACGTACAAAGTCATTAAAGTTTTCGACATGTCCCTGATGAGGGTTCGCCGTCAGGCGCCCCGACAATCCCTGCCCACGGTGATCCAGTGCCGCAACAGAAAAGCCCTGCTGTGCCAGCTCCCAAAACAGTTCCTGATACTTCAGTGCCGACTCTATTCGCCCCGGAGCAATAACCACTAAGGGTGCGGAGTCACTATGTCGGTAATAGGCAAAATGTAATTTGAGACCATCAAACGCAGCAAAATACTCAGAGGTAACTTGTTGTTCCCAAAAGACTTCGACTTGAGCCTTAAAAAACTCCAGCCATTCGGGCGTGTCGTCTGCAGGGCGTTGTTGTGTAGTAGGCGGTTGCTTCATTCTTTCTGTTCGGGCTGACTTTTGGGTAAGTCTAACACGACTTCAAGTCCCCCTTCAGAGTGATTATGAGCTTTTAATTCACCACCCAGAACAGCCGCCGCGCGATGACTCAAGGCTAAACCAAGACCAACGCCGGCTTTATGGTGTCGCGCCGGATCGCCGCGATAAAAAGGCACAAACAGTTTACTTATGGTGCTCTCATCAACCCCCGGGCCGTGATCCCGAATGCGAATATGACAGCCTTTGCCGTAATCGTCACAGGAAAGCTCTACGTTATCTTCGGTGTAGTGCAGTGCATTACGGACAATATTTTCCAGAACCAGCCGCAGCAATTCAGGGTCAGTATCAATAACCGGCCAGTTGCTACCATGCCGCAGCAAGCGCTCGCGTACTTCTGGATGCTGATAACACATATCATTAATAAGCTGCTGCACCAGTTCACCGCTATCCAGGCTTTCATGGTTCAGATCAACCAGCCCATTCTCCAGTCTCGACAGCGAAAGAATTCGCTCAATAATCACACTGAGACGTTCCGTATCGCGGCGCAATTGTTGCCAATTAGGGTCGTCCTCATTGCAATCGGCTAAATCCAGAGCCACCTGCATACGCGCCATAGGTGAACGTAATTCGTGCGATACATCGCTGAGTAATCGCCGTTGCGCGTCACGCGAAGTTGCTAAGTCGACCGCCCCTTGCGATAAAGCCCGTGCCAGTTCACCAATTTCATCACCACGTTTAGGTAAACGTTTAAGTTCAGGCGTTGCACTACCATCAGCCACTTCGCGCATTGCCAGAATCATTCGTCGTATAGGTCGAATAAGCCAAATACCCAGTAATACTGCGAGTAAACCGCTACCAACCATTAAGGTCAGTATGCGCGCGCGGGTCGATTCTGCTTCCAACCGCTCACGGTCAACCTGCTCTTCAATGCCTAAGGGCTTAGTCACCAGAATTTTATTGCCGTCGAGCTCGAACGGACCCATTAACAAACGCTCGTCCAGAGGAATCTGCTGCGGAGACTCTTGACCCAGCATACGCAATAGCGTGGAACCGTGACTTACGCGCAGCATCTCGTCCATTAATAGCTTTTCGCTGCCCTGCACCGACAACTGTGCGGCAACGCGGTAGTCGCCAGCAATAAGCCGGCCGGGTTGTAGAGAGTGAAAGGTTAACGCATCGCTCAATAAAGGCTGTAACGTCTGATAAATCTCCGGCTCCAGTGGTTTAAGTTCAGCTTTAGGTTTGTTCCAAACCGCCAACAAATAACCACTGGCCGCTGTGACCGAAAGCAGCGCCCAAAAAATGAAAAGTAATCTCAGAGCAAGCGATCGGTACCACCGCGTACGCCGGTTCTTCATAAGCTTGCAATCAGTCGGTAGCCGCGACCTCGTATAGTTTGAATACGATCAGGTTTTGCCGGGAATTTCTTCCGGATGTTACTGATATGCACGTCAAGACTGCGGTCAAAAGGCTCCATTTTTCGTCCCAGTGCCGCAACAGAAAGCTGATCTTTACTGACCATTTGACCGGCTTGCTGCATCAGACAACGCAAAATATCAAACTCAGTTGGTGTCAGAATCAGTTCAGCATCATCGCATTTTACTTCCGTAGTAGCCGGATCCAGCACTATGCCACAAACGTTCAGGCTTTCATTCTGCATGGTTGTGTTTGGCGTGCGACGCAGCAAAGCTCTTACACGGGCAATCAGCTCACGTGGATTAAAAGGCTTTGGCAGATAATCATCTGCGCCAAGCTCCAGCCCCATGACTCTGTCATCATCGTCACCACGAGCCGTCAGCATCAGCACCGCGGTATCACGATGTTGCTGGCGTAACCGCTGCAAAAGCTGCATACCATCAATGCCGGGTAGCATAACGTCCAGCAAAATAAGTTCGTAGTCACCGTTAAGTGCTTTATCAAGACCAGTGACACCATCTTCGGCGACACTTAAATCCACAGATTCACGTTTAAACAATTCTGTCAGCATGACAGACATTTCAGTATCATCGTCAATGAGTAGTACGGAATGTCTCATAACTTGTTGTTCTCTCCAGAAATAAATCCATGATCCAAAATGCCGGGGATGGATACGACCCTCTTTACATAACTTTTACTTTAGCAGAGTTTTCAACTTTCGGGTTAAGGTATTCCTTCCCCAGCCCAGCCATGCGGCTGCTTTTTGTTTATGTCCGGAAAAACGTTTTAAAGCAGTCTGTAACGCAACCTGCTCCAGCTGCTGCTGATAACTTTGCAGAACATCCTGCGAGTTTAACGGCTGCTGTTCCAGCTCAGTTTGCAAAAAGTGTAACCAGGTAAGCTCACCGCCTGGCTCTGTCGAACCTGGCTCTGAAGTCACCAGAATGTCTTCAGGCAAGTCCCGGGGACTTATTTGCTGCCCGGGCGCCATAACGGTTAGCCAGCGACAGGTATTTTCCAGTTGTCGGACGTTACCTGGCCAATTGTAACTCTTTAATGTGCTAAGCGTTTCATTTAACAATGTTTTTGGTGTGACATTCAACTCTTCGGCCGACTTTTTAAGAAAGTGTCTTGCCAGAGTATCGATATCTTCCGCCCGCTCACGCAGAGGCGGCAGCCGCAAACGGATAACGTTAAGACGATGATAAAGGTCATCCCTGAATGTGCCCTGGTTAACCAAGTGTTCTAGTTCCCGGTGGGTGGCGGCAATAACGCGCACATCCACTTTTACCGGTTGCAACGCTCCCACCGGGTAAAACTGTCCTTCGGCCAGAACTCTCAACAGCCGTGTCTGAACTGGTAAAGGCATATCGCCAATTTCATCCAGAAACAAAGTACCACCGTCAGCTTGCTGAAAACGCCCGACGCGTTTACGGTCGGCTCCGGTAAAGGCCCCGCGTTCGTGCCCGAACAGCTCCGACTCAATTAAATCGGCGGGTATTGCTGCCATGTTAAGCGCAATAAAAGGTTTATCCGCCCGTGGGCTGTGTTTATGCAGAGCTCGCGCGACAACTTCTTTGCCAGTACCGGTTTCTCCGGTAAGCAGCACACTAACGCTTGAGCCCGACAAGCGACCGATAGCACGAAACACATCCTGCATAGGCGTGGCTTCACCAATAAGCTCGGGAACTGAATTTGCGTCTATTTGCGCGGGCGCATTTTCACTTTGTCTGGCATGCTGCAGAGCACGGTCAACGGCGGTAATAGCTTCATCAATGTCAAAGGGCTTTGCCAGATACTCAAATGCGCCGCCCTGAAACGCTTTTACCGTTGTCTCGAGATCGGAATGCGCGGTCATAACCACAACAGGCAAATGCGCCTCGGTCTGATGCAGCCGCTCCAGTACAGCCAGGCCGTTTTCTCCCGGCATACGGATATCGGTGAGCACAACGGTTGGTTTATCGCTCTTTAGAGCCATGAAAAAGTCTTCGCCATTGGCAAAACTGCGCACGTGATAACGGCTATCAGCAAAGGCTTTTTCCAGTACCCAGCGAATAGAGTCGTCATCATCAATTATCCATAACTGAGCATTAGTGGTCATCCGTCACCTCATTACCATTTTCTGCTGAAAGATAAGGCAAATACACTGAAAATCGGGTTTTTCCGGGACTGGAATCAAAATCAATTTTCCCTTTATGCTGATGCACTAAATTTTGTGCCAGCGACAAGCCGAGTCCGGTTCCTTCAGCACGGCCGCTTATCAACGGATAAAACAGGGTTTCGCGCAACTCGGCCGGAATACCGGGCCCATTATCGGTCAAAGTAACCACCGCACATTGTCGATAGCGCTGTCCAAACAGAGTCAATTGGTGTTCTACCCGCGTTTTAATTGTAATAGTGCCTTCGCCTGACATAGCTTGTGCTGCATTTTGGGCAATATTCAAAAACACCTGTTCACAAGCTTCCGCAACCACCTGAATATCCGGCAGCGACGGGTCGTAATCCCGAACTAAATTCAGCGAGTCTCCATATTCGTACACCAAAGTTCTGGCAACTCTTTCCAACACTTCATGAATATTGGTTTCCTTCGACTCGCCCCTTTTTACCGGCCCTAATAACCTGTCGACCAAATACCTTAACCGGTCCGACTGGGTGATGATCAAGTCCGTATACTCTGTCAGGCTCTCGTCCGGAAGTTGCCGTGCCAGTAACTGCGCAGCGCCGCGTAAACCTCCCAGAGGGTTCTTTATTTCATGCGCCATACCGCGCAATAAGTGCTGGGTAGCGAATAGCTGATTACGCTGTTGATCTTCCTGATTTATTCGCCGCAACTGGTCTACTTGTTTTAATTCCAGTAGCAAAGCACGTCCAAAAGGTTGCTCTACTGTTTGAATACTGGTTTCCACCCGAATATTGTGCCCGGAATGCAGCGCGAACTGAGCTTCCGCATTCAGCACCGTTTGCTCGCTATTCAGGCACTCCATCAGCGTTTCTGACGCCAGCGAACACTGATAAAAAGCCGCAGTGAAAGGTTCGCCCAACAGGCGTTTTGCACTGTGATCGAGTAAGGATTCAGCAGACGAATTGACGTAACGGATGGTCAGGCGATCATCGAGGATGAGTATGCCTGTGAGTAGTTGGTTAAGTAGCGCGCTATCGTTCACGAAGGCAGGATAAATTACGCACCAAGTTGGTGCAACCGGGTAAGGCAAGACACCTTACCCGGCCAGTAACCATTAAACGCTGTAGTACATATCGAATTCTACCGGGTGGGTAGTCTTCTTCAATGTCTCTACTTCGTTGTACTTAAGATCGATGTAGGCATCAATCATGTCGTCGTCCATAACGCCGCCTTGCTTAAGGAAGTCGCGGTCTTTATCCAGCGCGTCCAGAGCCATTTCCAGTGAGTGACAAACGGTCGGAATGTCTTTCGCTTCTTCAGGAGGCAGATTGTATAAATCTTTGTCCATGGCATCGCCAGGGTGGATCTTGTTACGGATACCGTCAAGGCCAGCCATTAACAGCGCAGTAAAGGCCAGGTACGGGTTCGCACTTGGGTCAGGGAAGCGCACTTCAATACGGCGACCTTTCGCGCTGGAAACCAATGGAATACGGATAGAAGCCGAACGGTTACGGGCGGAATAAGCCAGCATCACCGGTGCTTCAAAACCAGGAACCAGACGCTTGTACGAGTTAGTAGAGGCGTTCGCAAAAGCGTTAATGGCACGTGCGTGCTTAATAATACCGCCAATATAGAACAGCGCGGTTTCGCTCAAGCCTGCGTACTGGTCGCCGGCAAATAAGTTTTCGCCGCCTTTGTTCAGTGACATATGCACGTGCATGCCAGAGCCGTTATCGCCAACCAGTGGCTTCGGCATAAAGGTTGCGGTCATGCCGTAAGAGTGCGCGACGTTATGCACCACATACTTATAAACCTGCAGTTCATCAGCTTTCTTAGTCAGAGTATTGAAGCGTGTAGCCACTTCGTTCTGACCTGCTGTTGCTACTTCGTGGTGATGGGCTTCAACAACCATACCCATGTCTTCCATTACTAAGCTCATGGTGCCACGAATGTCGTGCGCTGAGTCTACCGGAGGTACCGGGAAGTAGCCGCCTTTTACTCCAGGACGGTGAGCCAGGTTACCTTCTGAATATTCACGGCCTGAGTTCCACTTCGCTTCTTCCGCGTCAATCTTGTAGAACGAACCACTCATGTCTGTGTGGAAACGTACGTCGTTGAACAGGAAGAACTCAGGTTCCGGACCGAAGTAAGCGTCGTCTGCAATGCCTGATGAGCGCAGGAAATCTTCCGCACGCTTTGCAATTGAACGAGGGTCACGGCTATAGCCCTGCATAGTTTCCGGCTCAAGAATGTCACAACGTACATTCAATGTGACTTCATCAGTAAAGGGATCAATCACCGCAGACTCGTTGTCTGGCATCAGTACCATGTCTGATTCGTTAATGCCTTTCCAGCCGGAAATAGATGAACCATCAAACATTTTACCTTCTTCAAAGAAGTCTTCATCGATTTGCGACACCGGAATAGTGACGTGTTGCTCTTTACCTTTAGTATCGGTAAAGCGTAAATCGACGAATTTTACGTCGTGTTCTTTGATGGTATCGAAAATCTTATTAGCTGACATGTTGTCCTCCGTAGACAGCGTCTAAAAATACAGCTTGAGTATAGCAAAGCCTGTGCCAACTGACTTTTTTGTTTATATTCATAAAGTTAGTTCATTTAGCACTATAATGCGTAAATTAATACGCACCAGTATAGCGCATAACGCACAAAATTGGTGCAAAAGTAACATTCTAAGATAACGTCATAAAAATATAACGAACAAAAAACAATCAGGTCTTTCTTAATCCAACTCAAAAAGGTAGAATACGCCGCTATTTTTCACAAAACCCCTTGGACGGGTTTCATTCCCGGACAACTACAGGCAGTTCTTAATGACAATTCAGGTATTTGATATAGAAAAATTACGCAACATCGCGATTATCGCGCACGTTGACCATGGTAAAACCACCCTAGTCGACAAGTTGTTGCAACAATCTGGCACTTTAGAAAGCCGTGGCGAAATAGAAGACCGTATTATGGATTCCAACGATCTTGAAAAAGAACGTGGTATTACTATCCTCGCCAAAAACACCGCGGTTAACTGGCAAGATTACCGCATCAACATTCTGGATACTCCGGGACACGCCGATTTCGGTGGCGAAGTTGAACGCGTACTTTCTATGGCAGACTCCGTATTGTTAGTGGTTGATGCCGTTGACGGTCCTATGCCTCAAACTCGATTTGTCACGCAGAAAGCTTTCTCTCATGGTTTGAACCCTATTCTTGTTATTAACAAAGTTGACCGTCCTGGTGCACGCCCTGACTGGGTGATGGATCAGGTATTCGACTTATTTGATAACCTGGGCGCTACTGACGAACAGCTGGACTTTCCGGTAGTTTACGCATCAGCGCTTAACGGCTGGGCATCATTAGACATAGAAGATCAAGACGGCGACATGACGCCATTGTTCGAAACTATCGTTAGTAAGGTAAGCCATCCCGATGCTGACCCTGAAAGCGACCTGCAAATGCAGGTGTCACAGCTTGATTACTCGAGCTACTTAGGCGTTATTGGTATTGGTCGCGTTACCCGCGGTAGCGTTAAAGTGAACCAGCAAGTGACTATTGTTGGTGCCGACGGCAAAGAACGTAACGGAAAAATTGGTAAAGTCTTTAGCTACCTGGGTCTTGACCGCATTGAAGCGGACAAAGCTGCAGCAGGCGACATCTGCGCCATTACCGGTCTGGGCGAGCTAAAAATCTCCGACACCGTGTGTGCAGTTGGTAAAGCTGAAGCTATGAAGCCACTGACCGTTGACGAGCCAACAGTAACTATGACCTTCCAGGTAAACACCTCACCTTTCGCAGGTAAAGAAGGAAAGTTTGTTACTTCTCGTCAAATTCTTGAACGTTTGCAACAAGAGTTGGTTCATAACGTAGCTTTACGTGTTGAAGAAACTGACAACCCGGATCGTTTCCGCGTATCTGGCCGTGGTGAGCTTCACTTAGGTGTTCTTATTGAAAACATGCGTCGTGAAGGTTTTGAATTAGCCGTTTCTCGTCCAGAAGTTATCATCAAGTACGAAGATGGTAAGAAAATGGAACCTTATGAAACCATGACGGTTGATATTGAAGAGCAGCATCAAGGTGCGGTTATGGAAAAATTAGGCTTGCGTAAAGCCGAAATGACCAACATGACACCAGACGGTAAAGGTCGCGTTCGCGTTGATTTTGAAGTACCAAGCCGTGGTTTGATTGGCTTCCAGACAGAATTCATGACACTGACTTCAGGTACTGGCCTTATGTACCATACGTTTGACCACTACGGTCCGCACAAAGGCGGAACCATCGGTCAGCGTAGTAACGGTGTACTGATTTCAAATGCTCAGGGTAAAGCTCTGACTTACTCACTGTTTAACCTGCAGGAGCGCGGTAAGTTATTTGCATCACACGGTGATGAAGTTTATGAAGGCCAGATCATCGGTATTCATAACCGTTCAAACGACCTGACAGTAAACTGCCTGAAAGGTAAACAGCTGACTAACGTACGCGCTTCTGGTACTGACGAAGCACAGACCTTAAGTACACCAATTCGTTTAACGTTGGAGCAAGCACTGGAATTCATCAATGACGATGAACTGGTCGAAGTGACACCTGAGTCTATTCGTATTCGTAAACGCGCACTGACAGAAAACGATCGTAAACGTTTAGGTCGTGAGCCGAAGAACGGTTAAGATTTGCAGAGCTGTTATAAAAAGACGCCCGCTACTTTAGCGGGCGTTTTTTATAACCAAAATTCAGCTTATCAGCTAGTTCGCACTCAGCAACTCCGGTTGCGGCAATACAAAGTAGAAAATCGAGAAGAAATGGAAGACGCTGCCCGCCAATACAAACAAATGCCAGATGGCATGATGATAAGGCAGAGATTTCCAGACATAAAAGATAACACCCAGCGTATAAGCTAAACCGCCGGCGACAAGCAACATCAAGCCACCTGCATCCACATTATCAATCATCGGGTTAATCGCAATAATCGCCATCCAGCCCATTCCAAGGTAGAGAGTAAGCGACAGCCAGGCAATTCGCTTTTTCAGCGTCAGCTCAAGCACGACACCCACCAAAGCAATTCCCCAAGCCACGCCCAATAAGGTCCAGCCCCAGGCATCTCTTAAATTGATTAAAGCAAATGGCGTATAAGTACCAGCAATTAAAATGTAAATAGCGGCATGATCAAGCTGTTGAAACACCGCTTTCATTTTTGGCCAGGGAAACGCATGATAAAGCGTTGAAGCGGTATAAAGCAGAATAAGACTAGCACCGTAGATACTCGCAGCAACAACATGCCAACCATCACCGTAAGCCGCCGCCCAAATCAACATGAAAACTAAAGCAACAATACTTAAAACGGCACCAATGCCATGAGTTAATGCATGAGCCACCTCTTCCTTTACGGTATAGACTTTATGCTGATTGCTCATCCTCGTTCCATTCCCGGCGTCTCATAACCTTTACTGATATTCTTGAGTGCCCTTATAAACTGGTCATACTGTCTTTCATTGTCGTATTTTAAGTTATATGAGTTATGAAACTGCAGGGTTAGCGTGACACCATGCCCTTCCAAAAAAACGGTATAACCGTCATGGTCGGTATAAGCTTCTATTCCGTCCAAGTAGTGACGTCCCTGACGAGCTTCGCCATGAGTGTGGATCTTTTCGTACGCATCCAACATCAGTTTGTTATCAAGTTCGTTTTTCATCACACACCTCAGCGTTTTCTAACTAAATGTATACCCTTATTATTAGGGTCGAATGTCCATTCCACAACCGCTTTTACCTATTTGTTTCAAAAACCTTGTATCAGAATATACATACATAGGTGCATGATTAGGCAAAAGCCGCTATAATAATGAACGGATGTTAAGAAATAGGAGCCGAACATGGTTCGACGCACAAAAGAAGACGCAATGGAGACCCGCGCCAAGTTATTAGACGCTGCTGAGGCTTTATTCAGCGAGAATGGTGTGACTCAAACGTCGATGATGCAAGTGGCTGAAAAAGCGGGTGTCACTCGCGGTGCTATCTATCACCATTTTGAAAATAAAATGGATCTCATTGAATCGTTAATGGGAAGAATTTCTCTTCCGATCGATGAAATGCGGGAACAAATAGCCGAGAGTTTAGAATTCGATGCCTTAGAAGAAGTAAAAGCCCGCTCTAAAGAATTTTTAGCTCGCGTTCAAAATGAGCCCCAGGTACGTTCTATTGCCAGCATCCTTCTTCACAAGTGCGAGTACATTGACGAAGTAAATCCTATAAAATTACGGCATGTTAGCGGTCGTAACGAATGCATTTGTGAAGTCGAAAAGTTGTTTGAATCAGCTATCCAAAAAGGTCAGTTGTCCTCAAAAGCTAGCCCCAGGGTTGCGGTTATTGGCTTGTTTTCATTAGTGGACGGCCTTATTTATAACTGGCTGCTTGCTCCGGATTACTTTCCTTTAGTGGAGTACGGCAACCAGGCTATCGATAGCTATATTAACGGGTTAGCACGCTAAGGCTCGTTGCTGTCTGCACGTCCGCGGCGCCAGCCATTGTATTTTCGGTGCACGCCGCGGGTCAAAGATTGAAAAGTATCTTCCAGTAAGTCGACACCAAGCAATACACCAACAATTACCATCGACAACACAATACTAACCCCGTACATACCAAGACCGACTGCAATGCCAATTGCCGCCAGGGCCCAGATTGTCGCCGCCGATGTGACACCAACTACAACACCGTCCCGAGCCAACATAACGCCTGCACCAAGAAAGCCAATGCCGGTAATAATTTGTCCAATGACGCGGGATGGATCGCCGCCCTGACTGACAACCGAGGAGCCACCAGTTAAAAATAGATAGGTACCTAAGATGATAAGTGCAGCGGTCCTTATACCAACCGGTTTGCCTCTAACCTGTCGCTCGAGCCCGACAATGGCACCACAGAGCAGGGCAGTGCCGATGCCATTCCATGAGTAAGGACCCAGTTCCTGAACAACTTGCCAGTCAATCACTAGCTGGCCTCTCCTTGCTCTAAAAATTGCTTAAGAAAACTTTCATCCATTGCCGCAATGCTTTCGTCATTGGCATTCGGACAGCAGGCAAACAACGGCGCAGTCCATGCCTTCACATTGCCAAGAATGTCCCGCAAGTGGCTTAGCCCCCGAATGCCCCCTAACCCCCCGGGTGAAGCAGCAGCCAATAATACCGTTTTACCGGCCCAGGCCTGCGTCTCAACCCGCGACACCCAGTCAATCGCATTTTTTATCAGTGGAGAGACCGACGAATTATATTCAGGGCTGACTAAAACCACTTTTGAGGCTGACTGAATCTTTTCAGCCAACTTTTTCATCGACTCGGGAACACCATCTGCGGCCTCTAAGTCGCCATGGTAGATCGGCGCGTCCAGCGCATCGGCATCAACGATGTCATGTCGAATGCCATGCTTATCTGCAACTTCAGCCAAACGATGTTTGAGTTTGGCATTAAGCGAGTCTTTACGACGGCTACCACCAATGAATACAACGGTCATACGATTACTATCTCCTGATTATTCGGATTGAGAACTCTTCATTGCTTCAATAAAGCGGTTTGACTCACTTACCGCCGCTTCCATGTCTTTAATTAATGCGGAAATATCATTCTGCAGATTACCAAACTCACCGCGAATAGCATCAATGGCCTTAGCATTCAGGTTATGTTTCAGATAAAGCACGTTATCCTGCATTTTATCCAGCACCGGCTGCATCTTATCTGCCGCGCGCTCCATCACCCTCAGCAACTCGGCATAACGGCGTTCCGTCTGGCGTAACTGTCGCTCACTTTCGCGACGCATAGTGTCGTTACTGTATTCACCCAGCTCTTCGCTCCATTCGTCGAATAAGTCATTAGCTACTTCGTCAACTTCGTCGATACGGCTACGAACGCTCTCTGCTGCAGATTTACTGTCTTCGTAATCATCAAGCAGCGCGTTATATTGCTTTTCCAGATTACCACCATCAATGTTTAGCATAGCGTCCAGACGCTCTAATGCAGAACGGAACTCTTCCTGAGCATCGGTTTGTGAGTCACGTGCATCATCCACTCTATCGACTAAAATATCGCGCTTTTCTACGCCAAATTTTTCCATAGTGCCATAGTAAGCACTTTGACATGCTGACAGCATGAAGACCGTTACCAACGGCAATGTCCATTTTCTCATTTGTCACCTCGTGCAGCTTTAATAATACGTTCGTCGCGTTTGTCACGGTGATAACCATGCACCGCAATAATGGCGTGAAGAATAGCGATAATATAAAGAGCTCCCAGCGCACCAAGCGAGACAATAAAAAGTACTACGCCGACAATAGCGATAACCGCATTAAATATCGCCTGAAAAATTTTACCCGTCAGTAAAATAGCGACGGGGGGAAGTAAAATAGCTAAAATATACAACATTGTGTTCTCCTTGCACTTAACATGCAGCTTACCAATTAAGAGCCATTACTTTAGAAAAAGCAAACTAAATCAGTAAGGTAAACGACTACCATCCCAATGCCATAACGCTCCGGTATTTTCCGGTTTTAAGTTTTTCACTACAGCCACAATCCGCTCTGCAGAGAGTTCAGGCGAATACAGTTTGTCGGTGGATATTCGCTCCTGAAAAGGTTCAGACAAACGAGTGTCCGTTGTCCCCGGATGTATTGCCGCCACGATCAGGTTTTTATGAGTACGCTTTAACTCTATTGACGCCGTTTTCAACAGCATATTTAACCCGGCCTTGCTTGAGCGGTAGGCGTACCAGCCGCCTAAATAGTTATCCTCAATACTGCCGACTTTCGCTGACAACTGTACCCAAAAGCGGGTCTTCTTTCTGTCAAGAATTGGCAAAAACGCCTTAAGCGCCAGCATGGGTTTCACTGCGTTAACGGAAAATAACTTATTCAAGTTGTCTGCCGTAATATCGGTCAACTTTTTCTCCGGAAAGGTTTCTTCGTCATGCAACATACCTATGGTTGAGACGACGCCACTTAACTGTTCACCGTTATTTTTAAACTCACTAACCCAGGCGCCCAGTGCTTTCTCATCGTAGTCTTCTATTCGGCAATAAGTTACATCTGACGAGTCTGTTTCCGGCACCTCAGGCTGCCGCGACAACGCGAATATCCTCTCATCGGGATATTGCTTGCTTAATTCCAGAGTGATGGCCCGACCTAATCCGCCGCCAGCACCTAATACCACCATTGCCATTTGCACGACTCTCTATCATGATAGTTATTACTTCCCTACGTGAATAAAACTGGATTAGCTCAATACACCATGAAGCAAATTGAATGGAAATCGTATTTCAACCACACCTTAGGCTTTCTAAAGTACTTTGGGCAAAGGTTTAATAGCGACAATACCAATATCACCGCCGGTCACCTGACCTACGTCAGCATGCTGTCGCTGGTACCCCTTCTAGTCGTTATGTTTACGGTTTTCTCAGCATTTCCAATGTTTGATGAGCTGAAAGAGAATCTTGAGCAGGCACTTTTTGCGAATCTCTTACCCACTTCCGGTGAACAACTGGAAGAATATCTTAACGAGTTTGTGACTAATGCCTCCAAAATGACTGCAATTGGCGTCGGTTTCCTGTTTATTGTCGCCATTATGCTCATGTCAGCCATCGATAAAGCATTGAACAGCATATGGCGGGATTCCAGCAGCAGACATTGGTTGGTTTCTTTTGCTGTTTACTGGATGCTACTTACCCTAGGTCCGGTGCTTATTGGATCGGGCTTGGCTGCAACCTCTTACTTGATGTCGCTCAGCCAGTTTGCTGATGAATATGTTTCCGGCATACAAAGCTTTGTCTTGTGGTTCGTACCCATTGTGACCTCCTTTGTATTCTTTGTGCTCATGTATCAGTTAGTGCCTAACCGTCAGGTTAAATTCCGCTACGCGGCCTTTGGGGCGGTTATTGCCGCGCTTCTGTTCGAGCTGAGTAAACAACTGTTTTCACTGTACATTACTTTTTTCCCGACTTATCAGGCCATTTACGGCGCACTGGCAACCATCCCAATTCTTATCGTATGGATATATCTGTCATGGTTAATTGTACTCATTGGTGCGGTTTTAACCGTCAGTTTAGAGGAGTACCAGTTACAGCAGCCTGAGCCGAAGTCTGATTGACCTGCTTTGCATTTTCGCCGACCATAGCCGTTCTGTTTTTGAAAGGTATGTACTCATGATCGGACTCATTCAGCGCGTTAGCCGTGCCAAAGTCACTGTTGCCGATGAACTGGTCGGTTCTATCGGGCCCGGGCTGTTAATCTTATTAGGTGTTGAACACAAAGACGACGAAGCCAGTGCTGCCAAATTAGCTCAGCGCATAGCCAATTATCGCGTGTTTAGTGACGTTGAAGACAAAATGAATAATAGTGTTATCGATGCGCAGGGCGAAGTTTTGGTGGTTTCTCAATTCACCTTAGCGGCCGATACTCGTAAAGGACGGCGTCCCAGCTTTTCTTCAGCGGCAACGCCCGACCAGGCACAGCATTTGTATCAGGTTTTTTGTGAGCAAATGGCTGCGCAAGGCTTGCCGGTAAAAACCGGGCGCTTTGCAGCAGATATGCAGGTTGAGTTGGTCAATGACGGCCCGGTCACATTTGAATTGAAGGTATAACACCTATGTATCGCGTTATTACTCCGGAAACAGACGAACAACTCGAGCGTTATTACTACCTTCGCTGGCGGGTTCTGCGCGAGCCTTTTCAACGCCCTTTAGGCTCTGAACAAGACGAATACGATCAAGTTGGTCATCACCGAATGGTAGTCAATGAAGCAGAGGAACCCGTTGCGGTTGGCCGGCTTCACTTTAACAGCCCGGAAGAAGCTCAAATACGCTTTATGGCGGTTGCTCCTGAATACCGGGGGGAAGGGCATGGGGTCGCTATTATCTACGCTCTTGAGCTTGCTGCGCGCAAAGAAGGCGCAACGCATGTGGTGATCAACTCACGCGACAACACCATTGGCTTTTATAAAAAGTGTGGTTACGACGTAGCGGAAGAAGCCGATACCGTAAATAACCCCATGGCAGAACACCATTTACGCAAGTCCTTCACTGAGTACAACCGCATTATTTATCGGCCTGAGTGGTGTACCGAGCTACAGAAAACCTGGCAGGAAGACATACCTATTTCCGACGCCATGGGCATTAAAATCCATCAGTATACCGGTCGCGTATTCGAAACCCGCGCGGTACTCTCGCGAAACATTAATGTGCACGGCACCATGTTTGCCGGCAGCATTTACTCACTGGGTACCTTAACCTGCTGGGGATTGCTGCATTTACAGCTGTTAGAGCGGGAACTGGAAGGAGCCGTGGTATTAGGCGATGGTAACATTCACTATCACAAGCCAGTTACCCAGGAACCCCGGGCAATAGCGCGTTTGAGCGACGTTACCGGTGACTTTTCCGCGTTAAAACAAGGAAAAAATGCGCGTTTAACGATTAAGGCTCAGATACTGGATGAAGAGCAGCCGGTAGCAGAATTTACCGGCCGCTTTGTGGTTCTGGCAAAACGGGACTAGCCCGCAGAATTAAACTTCAGACAAAATATGCGGTAGTTTCACCACTGCCGCCAGCTCACCATTTTGAATCAGGTCACTAGCCGCTTTAATATCCGGCGCGAAGAAGCGGTCTTCAGCATAGTACGCCACTTGCTCACGCAAACAGTTAAACGCCGTTTCAACCGCAGCAGCACCTTTCAACGGGCGACGGAAATCCAGTCCTTGTGCGGCTTCTAACCACTCAATCGCAATAATGTCACTGACGTTTTTAGCGATATCCGTTAACCGACGCGCCGCAAAGGTTGCCATAGACACATGGTCTTCCTGGTTGGCAGACGTTGGCAGACTGTCCACAGACGCCGGATGCGCCAGGGTTTTATTCTCTGACGCCAATGCCGCAGCGGTAACTTGTGCCAGCATAAAGCCCGAGTTAACTCCGCCGTCATTGACCAAAAACGCCGGTAACTTGCTTAAATGGCTGTCTATGAGCAGGGCACTACGACGCTCTGACAAGGCACCAATTTCGCTGGCAGCAATGGCCAGAATATCGGCTGCCATAGCGACAGGCTCTGCGTGGAAGTTACCACCGGAAATAATGTCCTGCTCTTCGCTGAACACCAGTGGGTTGTCAGTAACTCCGTTGGCTTCGCGCACTAAAATACCCGAGGCATGCTCAATTTGGTCTAACACCGCACCCATTACCTGAGGCTGACAACGCAGAGAATACGGGTCCTGCACTTTTTCGCAATTCTCGTGGTCTTTAGCAATTTCAGAACTGTCGGTCAGCACGTGACGAAGCATTTCGGCGGCTTTAATCTGCCCCGGTTGGCCGCGTACTGCGTGAACACGTTCATCAAACGGCGCACGCGAGCCCATAGCGGCTTCCACAGAAGTCGCACCCACCACAATGGCGGCATGGAAATTACGCTCAATGCGGAACAGTCCGGCTAGAGCTAACGCAGTCGATGCTTGAGTGCCGTTCAGTAAAGCCAGACCTTCTTTCGGTGCCAACTCAAACGGCTCAATACCCGCTATTTTCAGACCTTCCTCAGCGTTTAGCACCTTTCCGTTGTGACGAACCGTACCTTCACCCACTAATGGCAATACCATGTGCGCTAACGGCGCTAAATCACCGGATGCGCCCACAGACCCTTTTTCCGGAATGCAGGGGTACACTTCGGCGTTCAATAGCTTGATCAGCGCATCAACCAACACTTGCCGTACGCCAGAAAACCCGCGCGACAGAGAGTTAATTTTCAGTAGCAGCATTAGACGCACAACGGAGTCTTCCATTAAATCGCCGGTTCCCGCAGCGTGCGATAACACAATACGACGCTGGAGATCAGTCAAGCGCTCAGGTGGAATACGGGTATTCGCCAGCAGCCCAAAACCGGTATTAATACCGTAAACTACTCGCCCTTGCTCAAGTACATCTGCAACGGTTTTCGCCGAAGTCGCAATGTTGTCCTTAGCTTCATCAGATAGCTTTAGTGTCTGATGCTGATAAAACCAGTCGCGCAGTTCACTTAACTGCAATTGTCCTGGCTGTAATTCAAAATGACTCATGCAACCTCCTTACTTCGTATCCAGCATAGGTAAATCAAGCCCTTGTTCACGGGCGCAGTTTTTCGCAATATCGTATCCGGCATCAGCGTGGCGCATAACGCCCGTACCCGGGTCGTTCCACAGCACCCGGCCTAACCGCTTGTCAGCTTCTTCGGTACCGTCGGCTACAATCACCACACCGGCGTGCTGTGAGTAACCCATGCCAACGCCACCACCGTGGTGCAGGCTGACCCAGGTCGCGCCGCCTGCTGTATTCAGCAAAGCATTCAGCAGAGGCCAGTCCGATACCGCGTCAGATCCGTCCTGCATCGCTTCGGTTTCACGGTTAGGGCTGGCAACTGAGCCAGAATCCAAGTGGTCACGGCCGATAACAACCGGCGCTTTCAGCTCGCCGCTTTTAACCATGTCGTTAAACGCGCGGGCAATGCGGGCCCGGTCTTTAAGGCCAATCCAGCAAATACGTGACGGCAGGCCCTGGAAGCTAATGCGTTCTTTAGCCATGTCCAGCCAGTTGTGTAAGTGCTCGTTATCCGGAATCAGCTCTTTCACTTTCTCGTCGGTTTTGTAGATGTCTTCCGGGTCACCCGAAAGCGCAACCCAACGGAATGGGCCAATACCTTCACAGAACAGCGGACGAATATAAGCCGGCACAAAGCCCGGGAAGTCAAAGGCGTTATCAACACCTACGTCTTTGGCCATCTGGCGAATGTTGTTACCGTAATCCAGTACTGCCGCGCCTTCTTTCTGGAAGTGCAACATAGCGCGCACCTGCACCGCCATAGATTCTTTCGCAGCATTTACCGTACCAGTGGCATCGCTTTCCTGCTTCGCTTTGTATTCTTCCAGTGTCCAACCCTGTGGCAAATAACCATGCAGAGGGTCGTGGGCTGAGGTCTGGTCAGTCACTACGTCCGGCGTCACGCCTTGCTGCTGCAATTCCGAATAAACGTCAGCGGCATTACCCAGTAAGCCCACTGAAATGGCTTCGCCTTTTGCCATCGCATCATTAATCAGTTTTAACGCATCGTCTAAGTTAGTAGCTTTATGGTCCACATAGCCGGTACGCAGGCGAAAATCGATACGTGACTCGTCACATTCAACAGCCAACATACAAAAACCGGCCATGGTTGCCGCTAATGGCTGAGCTCCACCCATGCCACCAAGGCCACCAGTAAGTACCCACTTACCTTTTGCGTCACCGTTAAAGTGTTGACGCGAAACCGAACCAAAGGTTTCGTAAGTGCCCTGCACAATGCCTTGTGAACCAATGTAAATCCAGGAGCCTGCGGTCATCTGGCCGTACATCATCAGACCTTTTTTATCGAGCTCGTTAAAGTGTTCCCAGTTTGCCCATTCAGGCACCAGGTTAGAGTTTGCAATCAGCACGCGCGGCGCGTTTTCATGGGTAGGAAATACACCTACCGGCTTACCGGATTGAATCAACAGCGATTCGTCTGGTTTTAAACGCTCTAAGGTTTCAATAATTTTGTCATAGCATTCCCAACTGCGCGCTGCACGACCAATGCCGCCGTAAACAACCAGCGCCTGTGGGTGTTCCGCCACTTCATCATCCAGATTGTTCATCAGCATCCGCTTTGCAGCTTCCACCTGCCAGTTGCAGGTGGTTAGCTCGGTTCCATGAGGGGCGCTAATTTTGCGGCTTTTATCCAAACGGGTGAATGACATGACTTACTCCTTAAAGGTTAAATGGCCGCCTAACTTAAAGCGGGAGCCCGGATGGGTCAGCGTGGCGAAAGTCACCACGCCACCTGAGCTCCAGGTGCGGCGCAAAATTCTGAGACAAGGTTCGTGACGGTCGATACTTAAGTATTGGCAGAGAGTATTGACCGGCAGAATAGCTTCAATTTGATGACTGGCTTCGGTGAGCGGACTAACCACACACAAATATTCGTGCGGGGTTACCTTGCTGTAGTCCTGCTTAAGATAATCGGGAACCAGTTTGGGGTTAACAAAACGTTCTTCCAGCTGCACCGGCAAGTCATTTTCATAGTGAGTGATTAGCGAATGAAATACCGGGCTCCCTTCTTCCAGCTCCAGCGCTTCAGCTACCTGAGTCGAGGCGGGTTGTTCTTTCAGCATATGCACTTTGGCGCGGTAATCGTGGCCACGTGAACGCACTTCATCGGCAATATTGCGAATGGCCATGAACGAGGTTTGCGATTTAATTGGCGCAACGTAGGTACCAGAGCCCTGAGTCCGAATGACCAGCCCCTCATCGGCCAGTTCCTGTAGCGCGCGTCTTGCCGTCATTCGACTGACAGAAAACTGCGCCGACAAGGCATTTTCTGAACTGACAGGGTGGTTTTCAGGCCACTCACCGGATTCTATCTTCAGATAAATATGCTGTTTTATCTTTGAGAACTTGTTCATCCCGACCCCAACATGTAAATGACATGATTCGATGTTTTTGAGGCTAAAAGTCTAGTTCAGAATAATTGTATATACAAGCAGATTTTGCTACTCTTTTATCAGAACCAACCTTAAAGGACTGTTATGCAACGCATAGAAAATATCAACGCAGCGACAATGACTGATGATAAGGGTTATGGCCTTATCCAGGACGCTACAGTCATTATTAATAAGGGCAAAATTGAATTTGTGGGTGCCGCTTTTGACGCCCCCGCCACCCCGACTGCAGAAGTCATTGACGGTAACGGTGGTCTGCTGACTCCCGGGTTAATTGATTGCCACACTCACCTGGTATGGGCCGGATCCCGCGCTAACGAATTCGCGCAACGCCTGCATGGCGCCAGCTATCAGGAAATTGCTGAGCAGGGCGGCGGTATCAAAAGTACGGTTAAAGCCACCCGCGAGGCCTCCGCAGAAGAGTTACTGACACTGGCGTTAGAGCGCGCAGAAACGCTCATGTCACAAGGAGTTACCACCATAGAAGTGAAGTCCGGTTACGGCTTGGATCTGGAAAATGAGCGCAAACAATTAACCGTAGCGCGTCAGTTAGCCGAACAGTTACCAGTGAACATTAAAACCACTTTGCTGGCGGCACACGCAGTGCCACCTGAGTTCAAGGATAACGCCGACGGCTATATTGAAGAAATTATTCAAAACATTTTACCGACGCTGGCTAATGAAGGCCTGGTCGACGCGGTTGATGCCTTTTGTGAAAGTATTGGGTTTAGCCCGGCACAAACCGAAAAAGTATTTAAAACGGCAAAAGACTTAGAACTGCCAATTAAGCTTCACGCCGAGCAAATCACCAACCAGAAAGGTGCCAAGCTGGCCGCGGATTATCAGGCATTATCGGCTGATCATCTTGAGCAATTGGATGAAGAAGGTGTTAAGGCCATGGCCGAAAATGGCACGGTGGCGGTGTTATTGCCCGGCGCATTTTACTTCCTGCGCGACACGCAAAAACCGCCAGTTGAGTTACTGCGCAAACACGGTGTTCCCATGGCCATTGCCACCGATGCAAACCCGGGTTCATCACCGATTCATAACTTACCGTTAATGCTGCAAATGGCTGCGACTTTTTTCCACATGACACCGGAAGAGTGTCTGCGGGGCGTTACCGTCAATGCAGCAAAAGCATTAGGCGAAAACCAGCGCGGCGTTATTGCAGAAGGCTGTTACGCAGATTTAGCACTATGGAGTTGCAAAGACGCCGCTGAGCTCACGTACCAGTTTGGTGTGAACCCGTTAAAAACCTTATGGTTTAACGGCGTCGCTCACGACCGTGTAAGTAAGCCGTGGTCAGCTCGCTAAGCAACTGTCCGCATATTTTCATGCCTTCGTCGAAGCCGGTACTGCACAAAGAAGGAGCGGCTTCGGCAAGGTGTAAATAACGCGCTTCGTTCACCTCTGCTAAGCGCTTAACGTACTGAAAACCCTGCCCCAGACTCAAACCAACATAGTTTACAGCGCTGGCTGGTACGGCATTTAATGCATCAACATCAACTTCAATACCTAGCGGCCTCTGCCAGGACACGGCTTTTGCTACCACTTCGTCCATCACCTCAACAAATGGACGCTCATATAAGCGATGCAGGGTATGATAACGCATGCCAGCGTCTTGCAGCTGACGCAGGCTACTGGCAGAGTTTTTGCCCTGATGCAAACCAACAATATGGTAAAACTCCAGCGCACCTTCCATATAAGCGTAACTAAAGCCATTGCCGGAGTGGCGGCCTTCGCGCGGACGAAAGTCTGCATGAGGGTCTAAATTGACCGCACCACAAGCTTCCTCTGTCACTTTATGCAAACTCTTCAGCAGCGGATACGCATTATTGTGACCCCCGCCAATAACAATCACCTCAAAACCCTGCTCGAATAACGGCGTCAGAATTTTCTCGACGCGGGCATCAACCTGCGCGCAAAGTTCACGTAAAGTGGCCAGATCATGGGCGTCTGTAGCATCGAGTTCAGCGGCCTTTTCGTTTAAGTCGTCGCAATTAACCGCTCCAACCAACAACAGTTCGTGCGTAGAAAGTAGCCCCGTTTTTTGCAGGTTTAAGAAGCTTTTCAAAAAAGCCTGCCAACCGTCATCGGCACCGGCGCGACCAAGGTTGGCTCGCACACCGATACTCTCGGGAATACCGACTAATGCTACACGCTGGCCGTCTTCCCAGGCTGCCGCCAGGCTTTCTTCGTAAGTGCCTTGTTCAGAGAGCCCCCGAATGGCCTGGCCAATTTTCGTTTCCTGTTCACGTACCGTGACCCATTTTGCCGGGTCGGTCAGTTCTAAGTAAGAGATGTCACTCATCATTCAATATCTAATGGTTCCGGAGACAAGATAACGCCAGTAGTATCGATATAAAGGTGGTCTTCCGGCAAAAAGGTTACGCCACCAAAGTTTACCGGCACATTCAGTTCACCTACGCCTTCGCTAATAGCGCCAACCGGAATAGAAGCAACGCCCAGAATCCCAATATCCAGCTCTTCCAGCGCGTCAACTTCGCGCACGGCGCCATAACAGACAATGCCTTCCCAGTCGTTATCCATGGCTTGCTCAGCAATGGCTGCATCAACCAGAGCGCGGCGCGATGAACCACCACCATCAATCAATAGAATCTTACCACCACCGTCGGCAGCAATGGTTTCCTCAATAAGCCCTTTATCTTCGTGGCACTTGATAATAACCAAACTTCCGCCAAAAGAGCTGCGGCCTCCGTAAGACTCAAACATGGGTTCAACCACATCGACCATATCGGGGTATAAATCGCAAAGTTCTGAAGTGTTGTATTCCATGATTGTATTCCTGACGTTGCTATAGCAGTAGCTGGCAGTATACCTGCTATCCGGTGCGGACAAAAGCAACCTGATAGCGGCAACGAAACCCTTGAATTATAGGATAAAAACCCGTTTAATCTAACTAACCATAATAATAATAAAGTGAATTGCTATTTTCATGCCCCAGCTTGACCTCATGACCAGTCTGGCTATAGAGACCTTTGCGCATTCAATACAGGCAGTTTTTCTGCTCGGATTTGCCGCTTTACTGATGTATTACCATAGATACTATCAGCGCGATTATCTAGGCTACTGGGCTTTCGCCTGCTGTGCATTTGGTCCCGGAGAAATCATCAGAGCCTTTCTGGCCGGTAGCGCCATGATCGCGCCTGAGTCTGCGCTTAGCTGGTCCAGTGGTTTACAGGGGGTTGCTTTAACCTGCCAGTACCTCGCCATTTCTTTTATTGCCCTGGGTGCCTCTTGCGCCGCTTTTAATAAAAAACCACAAAACTACTGGCAATACATAGCTTATGCGGCATCTTTGCTGGGCGGCATTATTTCATACTTTTGGCTGGAACCAACCATCAGCTACGCTGGTAGCACGCCCAATGCCGGGTTTATGAGGTTTCTGGTCACAGGTTCAGTCTTAGTGGCGGTCAGCTTGTTTATGTGGCGCAAATTAGGGAGCGGTCTCGGCCCTAAACTGGTATCCGGTGGCTTTTTCAGCATTGGTTTTAAAAACTTTATTGTACTCGGTGCTATTTTCTTCTTGCCCGGCAACGCCATTGACTGGATCCTCAGCTTTCAGGCACTGTTCACCGTTATCCTCATTGCAGCTGTCATTGTCGGTATAATTATTTGGCTACTGGAATCTGAACGCAATACTGCCGTGCGCGCCATTCAAAGAGCCGAGTATCTGCATACCCATGACGCACTGACCGGAGTCTCTAACCGTGATCAGCTAGTCAGTAAAATTCCTTTATTCATCGAGTATTGCCGCAGTAATAACCGCCAGTTAACCATTATGCTTATTGGCGTCAGTCGCTTTAAAGTGGTTAACGAAAACATTGGTATTCGCGGTGGTGACCAGGTGTTAAAAGAAATTGCCCGACGCCTGCAGAACTTTCGCAAACAGCCCCTGGCGGTATCCCGTATCAGCGGCGATGTCTTTGCTATTGCCTTTGATCATTTAAAAAGTCGCAGTCTTATAAAAGATTTAGCTGCAGAACTTCAGGACACACTGAGTAAGCCCATTGAAGTGGGTGAAAAAACGTTGAATATTGCCGCTGGTATTGGCATTTCCCGCTACCCTCAGCACGGCAGTCGCTCAGAAGTTCTGCTGAACAAAGCAACCATTGCGCTGACTCAGGCAAAGCAGTCACACCAGCCCAGTGTTACCGTTTATGAGCGGGGCATGGATGAGATGTACTCTTACCTGGTTGATATGGAGCCAATTTTGCGACGCGCGATGCGGGAAAATGAGTTCACCCTGTATCTTCAGCCGCAGTTTGATTTTGACCATCAACAGCTTTGCGGCTTTGAAGCCCTGATCCGCTGGCAACATCCTGATCGCGGCCTACTGAGTCCAGCAGAGTTTCTGCCATATATCGAGCAATTGGGGCTTTCCACCGAACTGGATGACTGGGTGCTGAACCACGCGGCGGCTATCCTTGCCTCCTGGAAACAAAAGTTTGGTCTCTGCTGGCCCATAGCGGTGAATTTATCCGCGCCGCAATTTCAGCATTTTCAATTAATCGAAAAAATGCAGCAACTACTGGAAGACTACAGTATTTCACCTGAATGGCTGGAGCTTGAGATTACCGAAAACGTAGCTATGTCAGATTTACACAACGGCATGAGTGTTATCCAGCGGTTGCGGGAAATGGGTTTTGGCATTTCTATTGATGACTTTGGTACCGGCCATTCTTCACTGGCTTACCTTCGCTCATTACCTATTAACAAAATTAAAATAGACCGCAGCTTTGTCAGCGAACTGCAGCAAAATAATAACGATGTCACCATTTTAAAAGCTATGATCCGTTTGTCTCACGGTCTGGGTAAACGCGTTATTGCCGAAGGCATTGAAACCGAAGAGCAACAGGACATGTTGCAAAAGCTGGGTTGCGACATGATGCAGGGCTACTTCTATTCACCACCAATGCGTCTGCAATTTGCCGAGCAGTTTATTGAACGCCAAATTCAGGGCGACAAAAAGCCGTTGCCACCCGGAGAGTTTGCAACGGCTTTCTAGCTCTACAATTTCTGCAGAGTTTTTTTACAGGATGAACCGGCTTAAGTCTTCGTCCTGTGACAGCTCACCGACATGTTCATTCACGTAGTCGGCATCAATAACCAGTTTCTCACCGCTGTGGTCAGTGGCATGGAACGAAATTTCTTCCATTAAACGCTCCAGCACCGTATGTAAGCGACGCGCACCAATATTTTCTGTGGTTTCGTTTACATGGAAGGCCACTTCAGCAATGCGCTGGATACCTTCTTCAGTAAAGCTTACCTCTACGCCTTCAGTGTTCAGCAGAGCATGATACTGAGTGGTCAGCGACGCGCTTGGCTCTGTCAGAATGCGAACAAAGTCACCACTAGTCAGTGCTTCCAACTCAACCCGAATAGGCAAACGCCCCTGTAATTCAGGGATAAGGTCTGACGGCTTGCTCATCTGGAATGCACCAGAAGCAATAAACAGAATATGATCGGTTTTTATCATACCATGCTTGGTATTCACCGTGGTTCCTTCAACCAAAGGCAGTAAATCGCGCTGTACACCTTCGCGGGAAACGTCTGGCCCGCTGGTATCACCACGCTTACAAATTTTGTCAATTTCATCTAAAAAGACAATGCCGTTCTGCTCAACCGACTCAATAGCGGCTTCTTTAACGTCGTCAGGATTCAGCAGCTTTGCCGCTTCCTCATCAACCAATTGTTTGTAAGCGTCTTTAATGCGCATTTTGCGCGCCTTGGTCTTATCGCTGCCCATGTTCTGGAACATGTTCTGCAATTGCGACGTCATTTCTTCCATTCCCGGCGGCGCCATAATTTCAACACCCATTTGCGGCATGGCTAAATCAATTTCTATTTCTTTGTCGTCCAGCTGGCCTTCACGCAATTTCTTACGGAATACCTGACGCGTGCCACGTTGGTCATCGTTTTCCGGCGTCTCTTCCTGTTGCTGAGCCCAACCAGAAGAAGACGTCTTAGCTGGTGGCAGCAGTACATCCAGAATACGCTCTTCCGCCGCTTCTTCAGCGCGGTAACGTACCTTCTGCATCATTTCTTCGCGCGTTTGTTTCACAGCAACGTCGGTTAAATCCTTAATAATGGATTCAATTTCTTTACCCACATAACCCACTTCTGTGAACTTAGTCGCTTCAACTTTAATAAAAGGCGCTCTCGCTAATTTAGCCAGCCGACGGGCAATTTCCGTTTTGCCCACACCGGTAGGACCTATCATTAAGATATTCTTAGGTGTTACTTCCTGACGCAGCTCGTCATCCAGCTGCATCCGGCGCCAGCGATTACGCAAAGCAACAGCGACAGCGCGTTTGGCTTTATCCTGACCAATAATATGTCGGTTTAATTCGTCTACAATTTCTCTTGGGGTCATCTCAGACATCTTATTTTTTCCCCTGCTTCGTTTTGTCTTCAGCAATAGACTCTTCTTCTTCAATGGTCTGGTTGCCGTTGGTATACACGCAAATATCGCCTGCAATGGTCAGTGCTTTTTGCACAATGTCGCGGGCATTTAAGTCAGTATTTTCCAGCAAAGCTCTTGCTGCCGACTGCGCAAACGGCCCACCGGAGCCAATCGCGATCAAGTCGTTTTCCGGCTGCACGACATCGCCATTACCGGTAATAATTAATGACGTTTCTTTGTCAGCAACCGCAAGCAATGCCTCCAGTCGGCGCAAAGCACGGTCGGTACGCCAGTCTTTTGCCAGCTCCACAGCCGCACGCATCAGGTTCCCCTGATGTTGCTCAAGTTTGGATTCAAAACGTTCGAATAGTGTGAAAGCGTCAGCGGTGCCACCGGCAAAACCTGCCAGCACTTTATCGTGGTATAGACGACGCACTTTGCGCGCGTTGCCTTTCATTACGGTATTACCCAGAGAAACCTGGCCATCACCGCCAATAACAACTTTATCGCCGCGGCGAACAGATACGATAGTAGTCAAATCAAGACCCTCTTTTTTGTCTTAGTGACATCGATGACAAGTATTTGAGGGTCTATATCGTATTTTTCAATGGTGAATGTCGACTAATCGATATTCCAGTTCCAGATTGCGCAGCCAAACACCTGATTACGCTGCAATTTATGGCGATCACGTTCGGCATCGCGTTTGGTTTCATAAGGCCCCAGAATGACTCGGTACCAAAGCCCATTACTGCCTTCAGTCGAGCGCACCTGAGATTCCAGCCCCGCCATCGCAATTTGTGCACGCAACCTTTCGGCGTCCTCCTGCTGACGGAAAGAGCCACATTGCATGAGTTTCGGTGGACCCACTTCACGTTCCGGCACATCCACTTCTACTTCTTTACTTCTTAACTCTTCAATATAACGCCAGCGCTCAGCCGATTTTTTCGGCAATAAATCCGCCGGAGGTGGTTGCACCTGCGGCTGTTCAACCTGTTCAGACTTACCACTAATTTGCACCAGAATATAGGTAAAGAAAGCAATGAGACCAATGGCAACAGCGACCACAAACCAGGGCACCGGTTTTCGCTCAGCAACCGGTTTTGCGCCGCGTTGCTGTTTTTTATTGGTTCCTTTTTTCTTAGTCGGCTTACGTTTCGGCGACTTTGGCTTACGATTCGCGTAATCCATAGTGCGTTACATTTTCTCCAGAGTTGGAATGCCCAGCAATTCCAGACCTTGCTTCAGCACATTAGCCGTTAACATCGACAATTTCAGGCGGCTGTTACGAAGCGCTTCGTCTTCCTGGTTCAAAATTGGGCAGGCTTCGTAAAAACTGGAGAAGCGACCGGCCAAATCAAACAGAAAACCACATAAGAAATGCGGCATCGCTTTATCCTGAACCTGATGCAGTACTTCGTTAAAACGGACCAACTGATTCGCTAGCGCCAGCTCGCGCTCATCACTCAGAATAATATCTGCGTTACGGTCAAAGGCGGTGTCGCCTAAACGGTCAAAAATACTGTTCACGCGGGTGAAAGCATAAAGCAGGTAAGGTGCAGTGTTGCCTTCAAAAGTCAGCATGTGGTTCCAGTCGAAAACGTAGTCGCTGGTACGGTTTTTCGATAAGTCCGCGTATTTAACTGAGCTAATACCCACTACTTCAGCAACTCGTTTCTGCTGCTCTTCGCTAAGGTCGGTAGTTTTTTGCTGCAATAGTTCCAGCGCACGGCGTTCGGCTTCATCCAGTAAGTCAGCCAGCTTGGTTACGCCGCCGTCACGACTTTTATAAGGTTTACCGTCTTTGCCCATTACTGTACCAAAACCGTAATGGTTCAGCTGTATATCGCCTTCCACAAAACCGGCTTTGCGCGCCAGCGTAAAAATTTGGTCAAAATGCAGTGCCTGACGGGCATCCACAAAGTACATCAAATGGTCGCCGCCCAGTTCTTTCTGACGGTACTCAATGGCGGCTAAGTCGGTAGTGGCATAAAGATAACCCCCACCTTTTTTCTGCACAATAATTGGCAGCGGCTCGCCTTCTTTGCCTTTGTATTCTTCAAGGAACACACATTGTGCCCCCTGATCTTCCGTCAACAGGCCTTTTTCTCGCAGGTGCTCAATAACACCCGGTAACTTGTCGTTGTAGGCGCTTTCAGCCATCACATCGTCACGAGTCAGTTTAACGCCTAAACGGTCGTAAACGTCCTGACAATGGCTCAATGACACATCAATAAACTGGTTCCACAGCTTCAGGCAGTATTCGTCGCCCGACTGCAGTTTTACGACTAGCTGACGTGCACGGTCAGCAAACTCTTCGCTTTCGTCAAAACGTTGCTTGGCGGCTTTATAGAAAGTCTCCAGGTTGCTCAGCTCATATTCAGCAGACTGATTATCCAGCGCTTCCATGTACGCTAAGAGCATGCCGAACTGCGTGCCCCAGTCGCCCACGTGGTTCTGGCGAATCACTTTGTGCCCTAAAAATTCACACACACGGGACACGGCATCGCCAATAATGGCTGAACGTAAATGGCCTACGTGCATTTCTTTGGCCAGGTTAGGCGACGAGTAGTCAATAACAATGGTTTTGCTTTCTTCTGCCACATCCACGTTCAGGCTGTCGCTGTTAAGCATTGCGGTTAGCTGGTCTTTCAGCTGGTCCTGCGAAATGGTGAAGTTAATAAAGCCGGGACCCGCAATGTCCATTTTTGACAGTAAAGAGTTTTCCGGAACCGCGGCAACAATGGCTTCTGCCAACTGACGCGGATTCGATTTCGCAGGCTTTGCCAGCATTAATGCCAGGTTTGTCGCAAAGTCACCGTGAGACTTATCGCGGGGTCGGTCCAACTGAATGTTTACTGAATGATCCGCCGGAATTGTGCCCTGTGCTTTAAGTTGACCAATGGCTTCGGCCAGTAACTGTTCAAGTTGTTCTTTCATTAATGCGACTACCTGTATGAAAAATCGAAGAGGAAATTCAAAGCGCTTAGTTTAATCGCTACGCTCGATAAAAAAAACCGCTTAGTTGTTAATCAGCTGAAGTCTTGTGGATCAATGTCCAGTGACCAGCGCACTTTTTTCAATAACGGCAAGGCGTTAATCTGCGGCAACAAGTGTTCGATAAGCTGAAAACGCAATTTACGTGACTGACAATGTAACAGTAATTGATAGCGGTAACGACCAGCTTTACGCTCCATTAAAGCTGGCATCGGCCCCAGTAAAAACGCACCTTCCACCTGCGGCATTAACTGCTGAATTTGGGTCATAGCCTGTACCACCGAGTCTCTGTCGGTTGCTTCGCCACGGAACAACGCCAAATAAGAGAACGGCGGCAGCTCGCTTTGCTGGCGTTCGGCTAAAGCCGTCAACGCGAAATGTGAATAACCGTTGTTGAGTAAGTCCTGAATTAAGTCGTGTTCCGGATGATGGGTTTGCAGCACCACCTTGCCGGCTTTGTGCTCCCGCCCGGCGCGCCCCGCTACCTGAGTATAAAGCTGGCCTAAACGCTCTGCTGCCCGGAAATCCGCACTGTAAAGCGCACCATCAACATCCAACAGCGCCACCAGAGTGACATGGGGAAAGTGATGGCCTTTTGCCAGCATCTGCGTGCCGACCAGCAGCGGATACTCATTGTTGGTGGCCTTTTGCAGGTAATCATCCAGTTGGCCTTTACGGCGGGTGGAGTCCCGGTCAATGCGCAGCACTCCACGACCCGGAAACATCTCCTTCAGGCTGTGCTCTAACTGCTCGGTACCCACACCATGTGAAATTAAGTGCGTGGAGCCGCAGGAACCGCACTGCTTAGGTATTCGCTGCTGACTACCGCAATGATGACACTGCAACTGGTGATGAGCTTTATGTACGGTGTAATAAGCGTCACAACGATGACACTGCGCCAGCCAGCCACATTCATGACACATTAACGCCGGTGCAAAACCGCGACGGTTAAGAAACAGCAATACCTGATTACCGCGTTCAATTTCTACCTGAATCTGTTCCTGCAACGCTTTGGAAACACCGGCTTTAATGGGCTGCTGCTTCAGGTCAATAAGCTCGTGTTTAACCATTTGCGCACCACCAGCTCGCTGCCCCAGCTTAAGCCAGTGAAAACGCTTGCTGACCGCGTTATTCAGCGTTTCCAGCGAGGCCGTTGCACTACCCAGTACCAGCGGAATATTCAGTAAAGACGCCCGTTTAATGGCAATATCCCGAGCGTGGTAGCGAAAGCCGTCCTGTTGCTTGTAAGACAAGTCATGTTCTTCATCGACCACGATAAGTCCGAGCTTCTGGCAGGGTGTGAACACCGCCGAACGGGTACCGATAATGATTGCCGCATGTCCGTGCTTCGCGTCCAGCCAGGTATTCAAACGTTCTCTGTCACTCATACCGGAGTGCAGCATGACCACCGGCGCGTCAAAACGCTCTTTAAAGCGCTGTAAAGTCTGTGGAGTCAGGCCTATTTCCGGTACCAGCACCAACACCTGCTCTCCACGCTCCAGCACCGGTTCCATGGCTTGCAAATACACTTCGGTTTTGCCACTACCAGTAACCCCTTCCAGCAACAACGTACTGTGCTTCTGCTGTTGGTTAATGGTCGAAACCGCCACTGCCTGCTCGGTATTTAGTGCATGCCCCTGCTCTTTTAGCACCGATGACTGCTTTTGCCAGCCCTGATTCTTAGTCGGTGCCTGCTCGCGCACTTCAATCCAGCCTTTATCCTGTAAGGTACGAAGCACGGCTGAGGTGACGCCTATATCGGTCAAGTCGCTGCGCCTGAGCGGCTGATATTTAAGCGCCGCCAGCACCTGCTGCTGTCTTGCAGCCCCTTTTAAATCATTAATGGACTGCGCCCGGCCTAAGTCGGTCAACGCATAAAAAGTTTCGGTCAGATATTCCGGCGCATCGCCTTTGCGCAACAGAACCGGCAGGCTATTAGCGGCTACATCCCCCAATGAATGATGGTAGTAGTCGGAAGACCAGCGCACCAGCTGCCAGATATCATCCGGCCACAGTCGCTGCTCATCGAGAACCGAAGCAACCGACTTCAGTTCAAATGTTGGCGGTTCGTCACTGGCTTCGGCAACCACGTAACCCACTAGCTGACGCTGGCCAAAAGGCACGCGCACGCGGACTCCCTGCGGCAGTGGCTCGGCACTTTTGCACAGATAATCATAGGTTTGTCGAAGAGGTAGCGGCAGTGCGACTTTATAACGTCGTTCGCTACCGGTGCTGGCTTGCTTCATGGCTCTATTCTGGAACGCTACCGCGCAGAATACAAGGCAGCAGATTCTACTTGATCACAGGCTCAGGATCACATAAAATGCGCGGCTCTTAATTCATTGATGTTTTTTTGCGCATGGTGTTCGGCTTTGGATCGAATGGCGATGCGGCCCATAACTGAGGTAACCCCATGAAACAAGGTATTCATCCTAAGTACGAGACTTTAAAAGTCAGCTGTTCTTGCGGTCACACGTTCGAAACGCGTTCAACCCGCTCAGAAGATCTTCACCTGGACGTCTGTTCAGAGTGCCACCCGTTCTACACTGGTAAGCAACGTGTAATGGACACTGGTGGTCGTGTTGATAAATTTAAGAAGCGTTTTGGTGCTCTGGGCAAGAAAGACTCCTAAGAAAACCTATAGAAAACGCTGCTTAATAGCAGATCTTAAGAGAAAGGCGCTAAACAGCGCCTTTTTTTGTGCCCGCTTGCCTAAACCTCCTATTGTTAACGAAAAGTTAACTGGTGTACTTTTGAACACTCATTAAATTTAGTTCTCGTCATTCGGCATAAAGACGGAGGTAAGATTTGTTTCTTAGCATAAAAGCGATAGACTGACTGGCATTCTGATAACCAGACTCAGGTATCACCGCATGACAGATTTTCGCCAACAGGCACTGGATTACCACGAATACCCGACCCCGGGTAAAATTTCGGTTGAACTCACCACTCCCGCAGAAACCAGCAAAGATTTAGCTTTGGCCTACAGTCCGGGCGTCGCAGAGCCGGTTAGGGAAATTGCTCAGGACCCGGACGCGGCTTACCGTTATACGGCCAAAGGCAATATGGTTGCGGTTATTACTAACGGAACTGCCATTCTTGGCTTAGGAAACCTGGGACCGCTGGCATCAAAACCGGTCATGGAAGGTAAAGCTCTTCTATTTAAACGCTTCGCCGGACTCGACTCTATTGATATTGAAGTGAATCATCGTACTACTCAGGACTTTATCAATACCGTTGCTAACATTGCCGATACCTTTGGTGGTATTAACTTAGAAGACATTAAAGCCCCTGAGTGCTTTGAAATTGAACAAGCCTTAATAGAGCGCTGCAATGTACCGGTATTCCATGATGATCAGCACGGTACTGCCATTGTGACGGCCGCCGGTATGCTGAATGCGTTAGAAATTCAGGGTAAAAACCTGGCAGAATCTCGCATTGTTTGCCTTGGTGCCGGTGCTGCCGCCATTGCCTGTATGGAGCTTTTAATTAAATGTGGCGCACAACGCGAGCACATTTATATGCTCGACTCAAAAGGCGTTATTCACACCCGTCGCGATGACTTAAACGAATACAAACAGCTGTTTGCCAACAATACTGACAAACGTACGCTAAAAGACGTTATTGAAGGTGCCGATATCTTTGTTGGGGTTTCAGGACCAAACTTACTCAGCGCAGAAGAGCTAAAACTTATGGCACCTAACCCGGTTCTGTTTGCCTGCTCTAACCCAGACCCGGAGATTAAGCCGGAAACCGCTATGGCCGCACGTGATGACCTGATTATGGGCACCGGACGCTCAGACTACCCGAACCAGGTGAACAACGTTTTATGCTTCCCGTTTATGTTCCGCGGTGCATTAGATGTGCGTGCTACTGCGATTAACGACGAAATGAAAGTTGCAGCAGTGGAAGCTATTCGTCAGCTGGCGAAAGAGCCAGTGCCGGAATCGGTATTGAAAGCGGCCGGTGTCAAAGAATTAACCTTCGGCCGTGATTATATTATTCCTAAGCCAATTGACCCGCGCTTGTGTCCACGCGTATCGCGCGCCGTTGCCGAAGCCGCGGTGAAGTCCGGCGCAGCTAAAATCGATTTACCAAAAAATTATATGCAGGATTAATCACGTAGCCTGACATTTATGTCAGGTGAGGTGCCATTCCTGACGTGAACGTCATATATGGTCCCCTCCCGTTTTGCAACGGCAACTCGTGGTAAATGTCGGGGCGCTCGCATATATACGGCCTGTTTATGGTGCGCGCTTTGCGCACCTGGCCTGGATGAACTCCGCACGACAACTGGCTTATCAGGCTAACGTACTTTATGTACGGACGTTCAACAGTCTCAGTTGTCGTCGGTTTACCCTATTTTACCATCCTGTTGACGTTTGCAACTCCCGGAAGGAATGAACCTTCGCTGTGCTCTTTTACTGAATGCTGTTAAGCAGCAGTCATCCGGTAATCTTCTTTATTCTTTAACATCGCCCAGATTATCCGGGCGTGCTTGTTAGCCAGTGCCACCGCTGCAACGTTGTTGCCTCTGCGTTTAGCGACATCCTGTGCCCAGAGGCTCAGCCTGTCGTGGCGCTGTTGTGCCACCCGCAGTGCCGAGCGGGCGCCATGCACCAGCAGTGTCCTGAGTTTGGTGTTCCCTTTTTTGGTAATACCGCCTAAACGGTCTTTACCGCCACTGCTGTTTTGCCGTGGTACCAGTCCCAGGTATTCCGACAGGTTGCGGCCGCGTTTAAATTCACTCACATCACCTATCAGTGCCAGCAGCGAGGTCGCTGTTATCGGTCCGATACCCGGCAGGGTCATCAGCCGCTGACTGTCTTCATTCCTTTCGGCCTGTGTCGCTAAGTGCTTATCCAGCGCTTTAACTTCTTCATCCACCGCTCGCAGCATCTGATAGAGCCGGTTGATGAGGTCCCGTGACTGAAGCGTCAGCGCATTGCTGTCGTCTTCCAGTACCTCCGGTACTCTCTGTAATATCGTACCGACTCGCTTCGGTAAAAGAATGCCGTATTCGGCCAGTTGCCCCCGCAACCTATTCGAGAACTGCGTTCTCGTCTGCACGAAGCCTTCCCGCTGATTGACCATCAATGCTAAGTCCTGCTGCTCAATGCTTTTCAGCCTGACCGTCTGACGGTTGGGTCGTGATGCCGCCTCGGCTATTGCCCGGGCGTCATTCGCATCGTTCTTCTCACCCTGCAGGTACGCTTTGACGAAACGCGGTGGCAACGCCACCGTTTTATAACCCAGCTTTTCACATTCGCGGCGCCAGTAATGACTCATGCCGCAGGACTCAACCGCTACTTCACAGTCATCCGTACGGCTCAGCGTCGCCAGCTTCGCTAACACTTTATTGCTGCGCAGTTTTTTATTAAAAACTTCCTGCTCATTTTCATCCAGCGCCAAAACCTGAATAAAATCCTTTGCCAAATCCAGGGCAATTCTGTTTACAATAGCCATTGGTCCTCTCCACTCCGTTCTATAGAATCTTCGAAACTCTATATTGGCACATTGCGATGCCGCTTAGGAGGGAGGGGACCATCTCATCAGGCTACGGCCACACGCACTGTTTAATCGTCCAACTCTTCATCGGTTGGAATAGGTAATCCCCGGGCTTCCAGCTCTTCGCGCACAGCTTTGGGGATTTTATTCGGGTTGGATTTTTGCAAGTCTTCATCTTCCGGCAGCGGCTGACCGGTAAAAGCGTGTAAAAACGCCTCACACAATAGTTCGCTGTTGGTAGCATGGCGCAGATTATTAATTTGGCGACGGGTTCGTTCATCGGTCAGTACTTTTAACACGCGCGTGGGTATTGAGACCGTAACTTTTTTCACCTGCTGACTCTTACGACCGTGTTCAGCATAAGGGTAAATATATTCGCCGTTCCATTTCATTGTTATTGTCCCGCTATATAACAAAACCACATAAGTTATAATGAATTGTACCCGAATGAACGACCCCGTCAAATTTTATCCGTCTAGATGGCTAAAAGTTGCTGACATTTGCCTGACAATATTTTAGCCTTAGTAGCAGTTACCTAATTCAAGCGAGTAGTTAAGGAAGGCGGAATGACAACAACTCAGCTCACAGAAGAGCAAAAGCAAGCCGTTGCCGACAGCGTTCAGGTGCATAAGTTTGGCGGCAGCAGTCTTGCTGATGCGTTCTGCTATCGCCGCGTTGCCCGAATTGTCACCGAGTACGCTGGTGCCAGCGACTTAGTCGTTGTTTCGGCAGCCGGAGATACAACCAACCGCATTCTTGCCATTATTAATGCTAAGGCGCAGCCAGGCGACACCGCCAGCATTCTGCTCGATCAATTAGAGAGTTTTCAGCAAGGGCTGATCACCGAATTATTAAGCGGTAATTTGCAGCAGCAACTTCTGCAACAGTCGCAACAAGACTTCGCTCGCTGGCGTCGTTGGTTAGCCTGCGACGAAACCATTAGCCATAACGCAGAGTTACTCTCGTACGGCGAGCTCTGGTCTGCCCGTTTGTTATCAGCTTTACTGCAAAAGCAGGGTACCCGCGCCGACCACATTGATGCCCGCGACTTTTTACTCGCCGCAGATGCTCCTGAACCCGTTATTCAGGTAGAACACTCGCGTGAAAAACTATTACAAAGAGTGGCTCCTCACTCGGGCACCCGCTTTATTGTTACCGGCTTTATTGCCCGCGGTTTACACGGCGAAAGTTTAACTCTGGGGCGTAACGGCAGTGACTATTCAGCAACCTTAGTAGGCAGTCTGCTGGATACACGTCAGGTTACTATCTGGAAAGACGTGGCCGGCGTTTACTCGGCAGACCCGCGCAAAGTTGAGCGCGTAGTCAGCTTACCCACACTTGACTGGACCGAAGCCGAAGAACTGGCGCGTCTTGGCAGCCCGGTTCTGCACCCAAGAACCTTTCAGCCGGTCGACCGCCAGCGCATGGTCATTTCCGTTCGTTCCAGTTTAAAAGTAGAAAATCAGCAAACGCGTATTGGTCAGTTCCAAAATACCCAGCCCCGCGGAAAAGTCTTCACTTCGCTGTCTGAGGTGGTGTTGTTTAAGGTTGAACTGCACGACAAAGCCTTAGTAAAACGTCTGGATGAACTGGAATTAGAGCCACTGGTCAGCTGGACCGAGCCGGAAAATCATCAGCAGTATCTGGTGTTTCATCAAAACCACTTAGACTACCTGACCGGCTGGTTGGACAGTCTGGGCGCCGGTGACGCCATTACTCAAATTCGCGGCTATTCCATGCTGGCCATTGTCGGTAACCGCATTCAGGAAACCGACCAGTTCTCGACCTTTAAACTGCAACTTTCCGAACAAAAAGTGCGGCGCTTTGCCCTGACACAAAATGGTGACTCTGCTGTTGCAATTCTGGAGCAGAAGCTTGATAACCGCTTGCTCAATCGTCTGCACAGTCAATTATTTAATTATCGTCGCAGCCTGGGCGTGCTGGTTATTGGTCGCGGCAACATTGGTACGGCCTGGCTGGAACTGTTCCGACAGCAGCGCGACCGCATTAACCAAGTGATGGACGTTCGGGTTATGGGCATAGCCAACTCGAGGCGTTTATGGCTGGATTACAATGGCGTAGAGCTTACTCAGTGGGCAGAAGACTTCGACCGCCTGGCACGACCCTATGTACTTACGGAACTGTTGCGCGAGCTACCAAATGCACCATACGACGAGCTGGTGGTGATTGATTTAACCGACGCCAAACAAGTCGCGCAGCTGTATCCCAGCTTGTTCGCAAACGGTCTGCACATTATCAGCGCCAACAAACGCGCGGGCTCCGCCGATGAGGCACTGTACCGTGAAATTCGTACCATTCAGCACGAGTATAAGCGTGAATGGCTATACAACACCACGGTGGGTGCCGGATTACCGCTGAATTATGCCATAAACGATTTGCGAAATTCCGGCGACGAAATTCGCAGTATCTCCGGTATTTTCTCGGGAACCATGTCCTGGCTGTTTGAGAATTTCACCAAAGGAGTCACTTTCAGTTCACTAGTAAAAGAAGCCAAAGAGCGAGGTTACAGCGAACCTGACCCCCGTGAAGATCTGTCCTGTCAGGACTTAGTGCGTAAATTACTGATTCTGGCGCGCGAAATTGGCTTAAAACTGGATTGGCAGGACATTGAAGTAAAAAGTCTGGTGCCGGAACATTTACGTGATTTGCCACTTAGCGAGTTTATGCAGCGCTTATCGGAACTTGATGAGCCCATGACAGCCATGCTGGACGAAGCGGCTAAAGACGGCAAAGTGCCCAGACTGCTGGCCAGCTTTACCGTCAGTGACGAACAACGGGTTACTGCTCAGGTTGGTATTGAGTACATTCCGGAAGGCGACATGCTGGCCAACTTAATACCCGGTGAAAACATCTTCGTTATCTACACCGACTGGTATTCAGAAATGCCGTTAGTTATTAGCGGGCCTGGCGCGGGTAAACACGTTACCGCCGGTGGCGTGCAGTCAGACCTGAATCAGTTGCTGAGTAAACTGGCAGTGGGAGCTTAACGCTCCCCTGCTTTTATTACGCCGATCTTAGCTGTTTAGAATAAGTCGTCGTCATCGTCTTCAAAGATGTCGCCGTTCGACTGACCGTTGTCGCGACTGTATTCAGTAGGCTCAGTGCCACGTATAAAATATTCAAACCGCGTTGTGTGATCGCTTTTGTGCGACAACTTCCCGCTTTCTAAGTCGATACGAACATTCACCACTCCCGGCGGAATGCCGAAGTCGCGAGACGGAAACAGAGGCAGTGCTTTTTCCATAAACAGGATCCAGCCCGGCAGCGCCGTTTTCGCACCCGCTTCACCGCCAGTTATTGCCTGCTGACTGGAGTCGACTTCAGGATGCTTCGACGTGCGTCCCAGCTTACGCGAAACATCATCAAAACCCACCCAGACAGTCGTCGCAAGATCCGATGTAAAACCTGAGAACCAAGTATCACGAACATCGTTAGTGGTACCGGTTTTACCGGCAATATTGCGGCCTACGGCTTCAGTAATAGGTTTAGAGCGCTGAATGCGCCACGAGGTACCGTTCCAGCCAGTGCCATTTGGCCAGCTGCCGCCGCCCCACACTGCCGAGTTCATTGCCTGTTCAACCAGAAACGCATTTTGCTCGCTAATAACCTGCGGAGCCTGATTGTCACAGTCAAAACAGGCGCGCACCGGGTCGGTTTCCTCAATCACATTGCCGTCGGCGTCTTCAATGCGTTTGATAAAGTATGGCTCTACCAGAAAACCGCCGTTCGAGAACGCCGCATAAGCACGAGCCACTTGCATGGGGGTCATTGACAACGAACCCAGAGAAAGCGATTCGTTTTCAGGAATTTTTGAGCGATCCAGACCAAACTTCGCCAAATGGTCCGCTACTTTTTTAACCCCCAGTTCGCGAATTAAGCGCACCGAAACCACGTTCTTGGACTTCGCCAGCGCCTTACGCAAGCGAATAGGGCCTTCATAGACTTCGGGTGAGTTTTTTGGCCGCCAGGCTATGCCAGAGCCCGAGTTCCACTGGTTAATGGGCGCATCATTCACCAGCGTAGCCAGAGTTAAACCTTCTTCAAAGGCAGCTGAGTAAATCAAAGGTTTAATATTAGAACCTACCTGACGCTCTGCCTGCAACGCACGGTTGTACTGGCTTAACTGGAAACTGTAACCGCCCACAACAGCGGCAACAGCGCCATCGTCCGGGCGCAAGGATACCACCGCAGAACTCGGTTCAGGAATTTGCGCCAGGCGCCATTCACTGTTGTCATTTACCCGACGCAGCCAAATAACATGACCCGGTTGCATAATTTCATCTGCGGTTTCCGGTGGCGGGCCCTGACGTTCCTCGTTCAGATACTCCCGGGCCCAGTGCATCGCTTTCCATGGCAGGGTTAATTTGCCCTCGCCCTTAACTAATACCTCAGCCGATTGCTCTTTAACTGCGGTTACAACCGCCGGCGTTACCGCCCCAATAACACGAAGTTGCTCCAGATACTGTCGTATAGCCGGTTCTTTAACAGGCTCTTCGTTTTTCTCTGCAGACCACAATATGCTGACAGGACCGCGATAACCGTGTCGTTCATCATAACTGTGCAGGTTATCCCAGATAGCCTGACGTGCGGCTAGCTGTACGTCACTTCTTATGGTTGTGTAAACCCGGTAACCTTCGTTATAGGCTTTGTCCTCACCATAACGATCCACCATTTCCTGACGCACCATTTCCGCCAGGTAAGGCGCGTGCACTGTCACCTCAGCGCCATGCCGTCGAGCTGTGACAGGAGCATTTGCAGCTTCTTCAAACTCAGCACGAGTAATTTTCTTCTCGTCCAGCATGCGCAATAAGACAACGCGTCGACGAGCTTTAGAGGCAGTAGGGTTTGAAATAGGGTTCAGGTTAGACGGTGCTTTAGGCAAACCGGCAATGGTTGCCATTTGCGCCAGCGTCAGTTCGTTTAACGGCTTACCGTAGTACACCTGCGCGGCTGCACCGACACCGTGGGCACGATGACCAAAGGTAATTTTATTCAAATAAAGTTCAAGAATTTCGTCTTTACTCAACAACTGTTCAATGTGGACAGCGATAAAAGACTCTTTCACCTTACGCATCCAGGCACGGTCAAAGCTTAAGAAGAAGTTTCGCGCCAGCTGCATGGTAATGGTACTGGCACCTTCCTGAATTTCACCGGTGGTGAGCAACACGCTAAAAGCTCTGGCAACACCTATTGGATCAACCCCAAAGTGCTGATAAAAACGGCTGTCTTCGGTAGCGAGAAAAGCGTCAATAAGCGGTTGAGGTACGTCTTCCAGTTTTACCGGAATTCGGCGCTTTTCACCAAATTGCGAAATCAATTCACCATCGGCAGTAAACACCTGCATAGGAGTCTGCAGACGCACCTCCCGCAAGGTTTCCACACTGGGTAGCTCCGGTTTTACATAAAAGTAAAGGCTGCCAACCGTTACCCCGCCAAGAATAATACACACCAGCAAGGTGTAGATTAGCCGCTTAAACCACTTCAATTATCTGCTCCATGACTTCATTTTTATTACGCCAGAATTTACGCCAGAACTTATTCCAGAAACACGCCAAAGTGTTGAAACCGAAATCACCGACATAAATTAGCTCATAACTCTTACTGACTATTATGGAGGATTTTTGTTCACAACACTACGCTTGCATCTGGCTTTTCTACAATAAGGATATTGTCTAATGTCATTACTTCGGCAACAACCACTTGCTGTGCAAATTAATCGTGAAAATTGTCTGGTTTTACAATTGTCCCGCCGGGGTCGGCATTTTGTTGTCGAACATTTTTCTCAGCAGCACCAGAGCAGCTTAACCGACAAGGGCTTAAAACCAGACAGTATTGTCTCGGCACTGGACTACAGCGCAACCCACTATCAGAAAATTCCGTTAGACAATAACCTGCAGGTTGAAGAGCAATTACTGGAAAAATTACCGCCCCAGCTAAAACGCAATACCGGTATAAGCTACGACTACTGCACCCATAACCACGGGCAAGAAGCAGAAGCGGTTATTGGCCAGCGTTCAGCACTGGAGGAATTGCTGGTCTTACTGGCCCCGCTAAAAATGCCGGTGCAAGTGGTTGAACCCGTTTATCAGTCAGTAGTACGGGCAGCTAATGCGGTTTTGCCTTACCTTTGGCCTGACAATACCAAGTTCGAGACTGACATGGCGTGGATAGTCGTTGAGCTCCGTCAGCAACAATCCATTTTGCTTTATTGTAAAAACGGCGTCTTTCAGCGGCTCGACTCTGTCGACACCAACAATTTGGTGGGCTTTTTGCTTAAGGCTCAGCTGTCTCATCAATTCAGCTGGGTAATGAGTTTTGGCGATAAAGCCATTCAGTCGCAACTTGAACGGCAACTTTCTAATCAACAACTGAAGCACCTGGCGCTTTCTACAGCACCCTTTTTCCAGAACAATGTTGCCCCTATTGTTTCGGCCTTAGATAACGAATTAGTGCTGCTGGGTTTAGCTTTGCGGGGGTTCAGTCAATGGCATCGCTAAACCTGTTGCAGTGGCGGGAACAAAGCCTATGGCTACGTTACCGTGCGCTGCATTGTCTGGGGATTCTCCTGCTGCTTATTGTCGGCGCTGTATCCGTGCAATGGGTCATTTCTTATGAGAGTTACCTGAGCAACTTAAAGCATCAACTAGCGGAGCAAAAGCTGGCACTGGAAGAGCAGAACATTCAGCTAAAGCGCTGGAAGCTCTACCAAAAACAGCAGCAGTTGCAAAAGTCCTTTATCCACCGAAAGCATACTAGCCACGACATGCTCAACGCATTTTACGCTCTGCTTGAGCGAACACAGCACCAACTCCAGCAGCGCGAGCTTTCCCTTAACCAGTCACAAATGAAGCTCACCGCCATCTACCGGCAGATACAGCAGGTTAATGAACAGTATTTATGGCTGGAAAAGCAGTTAGTAAAACCCGGACTAAAACAGCAGCTATTGCCTCAGCAAGGTGTGGTGTTCTCCTACACAAGTCCTCAGAAAAACGCGGACAGCGGAGCTGAACCTAATGGCTGAATCACTTAAAAAACCACTCTGGCTATGGGTCGGCGTTGTTGTGCTTTTCACGGTGACAGCTATTGGCGCCAGTTACTTTCTTACAAGCTATCAGGCGAGCCAGCTAAACGAGCAGCTTCGGACACAACAGAAACAACTGCAGCAGTCCGTTCCCGAAGTTCCCGAACAAACCGGGCCAGTTTTGAAGGAGCACCCAAAAACGGAAGTCTCCACTTTATTAACGCAGGCAGCAAGGCAACACAGTGTCGACCTTTATTATCAACAAAGCCCGGAAAACGCTGAGCAGTGGCTGGTTGGTGTGAACGGAACTTACCAGAACGCGTTGCGGTTGGTCGCTTCTGTCATGCAAGCGCAGCAGGAAATGCGACAACCGTTTCCATTTACGCAAACGCTAAAGTGGCGGGACGCCGGGGAAAACAACGGCAAATTAAGCTGGCAATTTCTCTGGTTACCGGCTGACAGCCCCACGCCCTCAGAACTTAGCTCTCATTCGTTGTTTAAATCAGACTTTCCGGACGTTATCGCAGAGCCTATCGAGTGTTTGGGCAAACCTGAAATAAAAAGCGACACTCGCATTAGTGACTGGTCGCTGGTGCAGTTAATTGCCACTCAAACCTTTCCGGTAAAAAAAGCCCTGTTGAAAATACCAAATCAACCACTGCTAACACTTGCGGAAAGTAGCTGGATAGCTGATCCGCTCATGCAGCTGCAAGGCGTTAACGGCGAGTACGCCGAATTTCAGCTTTGGGAAAAGCAAGCGGGATGCTGGTCAGCAAAGCCGTTGAAACTCCATTTAACTAAGGACAATTCCTCACAATGATACCAACACGACTCTCTTTTTATGTCTTTTTGCTGCTGGCTATTCTGAGTTTCCAGCCCGTGTCTGCAGTCTATGCAGCCGACAAAAACTGGCAAAGCCTGCTTAGCGAACAACAGCGCTTACAACCGGTATCTCTCAACACCCGTAAAATGCCGCTGCGCGACCTCATACAGCTATTAGCGGATCAGCACCAACTGAACATATTGATGACCGACAACGTGAAGGGTGAGTCCAGTCTGAAGCTGAATGGTGTGGCATGGCAGGACGCATTTGCTACGTTAATCGCCAGCCATGATCTCGCTATTCGTTTGCAGGGCTCTATGCTGCGCATTGATGTTGCCGGTGAACACACCACAGATAGCAACGAGTATCACTCGATTTTACTCAGCGTTAACTTCGCAAAGGCCAGCGACTTAGCCAAGCTACTAAAAAACGAGCAGCAAAGCTTTCTGTCACCTAACGGCGCGGTAAGCGTCGATGCACGTACCAATACACTTATTCTACGGGATACACCAGAGCAACTGGCAACTATCCGGCAACTGGTTAATGATCTGGACGTGCCGGTTAAACAGGTACTGATTGAAGCCCGCATGGTCACCGTAAAAGCGAATGTCAGTAAAGAACTGGGCATTCGCTGGGGTGTTTCGGAATACGGTCTGGCAATACCCGAAGACGCCGGAAGTTTTGTTAAAGGCATGCAGGTAGACTTGCCTACCGCCGCACCCGCCGGCACTTTTTCTGCTAATTTAGCGCGGCTGAGCGACGATATTCTGCTGGATCTCGAATTAACCGCGCTCGAGCAGGAGAACAAAGCGGAAATTATTACCAGCCCAAAAATTTTCACGTCGAACCAACAGCCCGCTTACATAGAGCAAGGTACTGAGATACCTTATGTAGAAACCGCCGCACACGGCGCTACCGCCGTGCAGTTTAAAAAAGCGGTAATGGGCTTAAGCGTTACACCGCAAATTACTCCCAACAACCATGTTTTAATGGAGCTGACCATAACTCAGAACACGCGCGGCGATACCGTTGCCACCCCAACCGGCCCAGCTGTTGCTATCGATACTCAGGAAATGTCGACCCGTGTGCTGGCAAAAAATGGCGAAACTATCGTTCTGGGCGGAATCTTTCAGGAACATAACTTGAATGATGACAGTCGCGTCCCCATCTTAGGGTCGCTGCCATTAATCGGGAAATTGTTCTCTCATCAGCAGCAACGCGATGAAAAGCGGGAACTTATGATTTTTGTAACACCAACGATATTGCCACAAAGTTAGTCCAAAAGCCGATTACTATTGCTAAAGTGGGCTCAAGTTGCGATAATCGCGCTTCTTTTCGTTGGGTTGGGGGACGTCTCCAGACACTCCGGATTCGTGAGTTACAGCTAATTTTAACCAATGATGTAAGCAGGAATATGGCTGAGAAACGTAATATTTTTCTTGTTGGGCCCATGGGGGCTGGCAAAAGTACGATTGGCCGTCAAATCGCCAGACAATTACATTTAGAGTTCTACGACTCAGATTCTGAAATTGAGCGCCGCACGGGTGCCGAAATCAGTTGGGTGTTCGAGCTTGAAGGTGAAGAAGGCTTTCGTGCACGCGAAGAAAAAGTGATCGAAGAGCTTACCGAAAACATGGGCATCGTCTTAGCGACAGGTGGCGGCTCGGTCATGAGCAAAGAAAGCCGTAATCGGTTATCGGCTCGGGGTGTAGTGGTGTATTTAAAGACCCCTATCGAGAAGCAGTTGGCTCGTACCCAGCGTGATAAACGCCGGCCTCTAATTGCCGAAGCTGAAGACCCACGCAAAGTGCTTGAAGAACTGGCACAAGAGCGCGATCCTTTGTACGAAGAAATTGCCGACATTACGGTGCAAACCGATGAGCAAAGTGCAAAGTTTGTGGTCAACGACATTATCGAACAGCTTGAGTCCATTAACGGTCTTGGGTAAGTAACAGGAGCTGCGTTCATGGCTGAGGTTAACGTCTCTTTAGGTGAACGCAGCTACACCATCTACATTGGTAACGCCCTGTTACCCAATTATGTAGAGCGCCTTCCGCACAAACTTAATCAACAACTGCTGGTCATCACCAACCCGACCATTAGTCAGTATTACCTTAAGCCGCTATTAAAAAGCCTTGCCGGTCATCAGGTAAAAGTGTTTGAAATGCGCGACGGTGAGCAGTTCAAAAGTCTGGACAGTTACGCCGAGGCCATGGATATTCTGATAGACGCAGGCTTTAACCGCGACTGTGGCATCATTGCCTTAGGCGGCGGTGTGGTAGGTGATTTAGCCGGCTTTGTGGCGTCAACTTTTCAACGCGGTGTCGATTTTTACCAAATTCCGACCACTTTATTGTCGCAGGTTGACTCTTCCGTGGGTGGAAAAACGGCGGTTAATCACCCCCAGGGCAAAAACCTGATTGGCGCTTTTTATCAGCCTAAGTCGGTGGTTATCGACATTGACTGCCTGCAAACGCTCACTGAGCGGGACTACCGCAGCGGTTTAGCCGAAATAGTAAAATACGGCGTTATCTACGACGCCGACTTTTTCCAATGGCTGGAACAACATGCCAAAGAATTAAATCAGCAAGACCCGGCCGCACTAACCTACGCTATTCAACGCAGCTGCGAAATTAAAGCCGAAGTTGTGGCGTTAGACGAGCGCGAAAAAGGCCTGCGGGCACTGCTGAATTTAGGCCACACCTTTGGTCATGCCATTGAAGCCGCCACCGAATACGGCGCATGGACACACGGCGAGGCTGTGGCTGCTGGCATTATAATTGCATCTAAGCTGTCAGAAGTGACACAGCGGCTCAATTCGTCAGATTTTCGACGCATTAAAGATTTACTGCTGGCACTTAGCTTGCCAACAAAGGGTCCGCAAATGCCCTGGCAGGACTGGTTAGACTACATGCAGCGCGATAAGAAAGTAAAAGACGGTCAGCTGCATTTTGTTCTTCCGGTTGCTATTGGTCAGGCTGAAGTTGTCAGTACTGTAGAACACAATACCGTTACTGCTGTGATCACTGAATGTTGCTAACGCCAACGCGTTATCTCTATTCGGCTGACAGACAGGAACAGACAGATGCAAGCACTTGCAAGCCCACAACATATTGTTGCCGCGCCGGTAAAAACCAAACCGAGCCAACAGCAGGTTATTGACCAGCTACACGAGCAATGCCAGCAGAGCGTGTCGCTTATTATGCTGCACGGTAAAGAAGGCAGCGGCAAAACCACCATTGCTGAAGTCTTTCTTGAACAAGCGTCAGAATACGCTGAAGTCGCGTTTATCAGCGCCAACGAGCGCTCTACCAATGACCGCCTCCGCGCACAAATTCTGAACCAACTGTTCGGTACTATCAGCATTAACGACGAGTCGTTAAGTCGTCAGATTCAGCGCCAGCGTCCGCTAAAGCACGCCATTGTTGTTATTGATAACGGCGAACAGCTATCCGAAAGCTTTATGGCCGAATGTATTTCTACCGTTACCCAACTGAGTGCCATTGGTCAGCGCACCAGTATTATCATTACCGGAGATAGTCGCTGGGCTCAACAGCAGCGTCCTGCACCGCACTTGCGGGTGCAGGGGCCAACCATGATAGAAGTCCAGCCACTGAACCACGACGAACAAATACGTTTTGTGCAGGCGTTATTACCAGAAAAACAACGCAGCTTCTGGAACCTGGAACGCATTCAGCAATTTTTAAATTCCATTCATGGGTTTCCCGGAGAAATTCAGCAACGTCTGCAATTTACTCTGACCACTCAGGCTGCCCGTTATCGCGATACCACGACAGACGAGAATGCCGACGGTAAAGACGCCAGCGAGCAGAGCACAGCAAAACATAGCCCGGAACAAAACAACCGTCGGAAAATGCGCCTTTGGCCCATTATTTTAGTTACAGTTGTTATTAGTCTGGCTTTTGCCGGCTTTTTGAATAAAGAACAGTTAACCGCCTATTGGCAGCAAGTGAACCCTGAATCAGCGGCACCGGCAGAAACGACCGCCGAAGAAACCACTAATACCGCCACCGAAGCCGCGCCGGAAGCAACAGAGCAAGCCGCCAGCCTGCCAAGTTTTGAGCCTTTAACCGAGCGTTCTTTAGAACTGGTTCCTGCAGAATTAGCGGCGTCTTACCGCAATGCGTTAGGTACATTAAACACCGTCGCGGCCTCTGAAATTACAGAGGGTGAAATTTCGCTGGGCTTCATTAAGCAACAACAGCCACAGGAAGCCGAGCCTGTCGGACAGTCTAACGAGCAGTCGGCGGCTGAGGCAGGCATTGATACCGTTGTAGCCCAACCGGAACCAGAAGTTAAAGCAGAACAACCTGAGCCACAACCGCAGCGCGCACTTCCATTCCAGACCCAATGGGCACTGGATCAGAACGCTGGCAGCTATACGCTGCAAATCAGCATTATCAGCGACCCGCAGCTACTGCGCGATTTCCGTAACGACTACGGCATAACCGGTAATACCCAAGTTTACCAACGTGCCGACCAACGTTATGTGGTTATTTTTGGCAGCTACCCCAGCATTGAGCAAGCACGTGCAGCCGCCACGCAGTTGCCAGCTGAAGTGCAGCAAATGGAGCCCTGGGCTAAGTCATTTGCCAGTGTACAAAGCGACATTAATAGCCAGTAGCCTGACGAATCACGCAGTCAGCAATTTTCATCCCCCGGCCTTTGGGTTACAATCCGCAAAGGATAAACCAACGGCCGGCGCATGAAGAAGAATCGGGCATTTTTAAAATGGGCAGGCGGTAAGTACTCACTTATCGAGCCGATAACAGCACGCTTGCCGCAAGGTAAAAAGCTCATCGAGCCTTTTGTGGGCGCCGGTTCAGTCTTTCTGAATACCGACTACGACAGCTACCTGCTGAACGACATTAATCAGGACCTCATTACCCTGTATCAGTTTGTGAAGCGCCGTCCGAAAACTTTTATTCAGGACGCCCGCAAACTCTTCGTTGATCGTAACAACCAGGCCGACGCTTATTACGCCCTGCGCGCCGCCTTTAATGCCAGCAGCGACCCTTACTTTCGCTCTCTGCTTTTTTTATATATGAACCGCCACGGCTACAACGGCCTGTGTCGTTATAACAGCAAAGGCATTTTTAACGTGCCCTTTGGTGATTACCGCAAACCTTACTTCCCGGAAAAAGAACTCGAGCACTTTGCCGAGAAAGCGCGCAAGGCCAAGTTTATTTGCCGTCCATTTGAACAGGTTTTTCGACGTGCACGACAAGGCGATGTGATTTACTGCGACCCACCCTATGCACCGCTGGACCAGACCTCTAACTTTACCAGCTACGCCACCGGTGGCTTTGGCCTGACCGATCAGGACGAGTTAGCTCGCCGCGCGGTACAGGTTGCGAAGAAACGCCATATTCCGGTACTGATCAGTAACCACGACACCGACCTCACCCGCGCCTTGTACAAGCACGCCGATATCAGTAGCTTGTCGGTTTCGCGCAGCATCAGTCAAAAAGGCGACGGTCGCAAACCCGTAGCCGAGCTGCTCGCCTTATATGATAGCGAAGTCAATAAAAGTAACGTGGTTTCTCTTAGCAACTCATTGAAGAAAGTAGGCACATGAACTGGAATTTAAAAGCATTTAACGACCTTTCACTGCATGATCTCTACGACTTACTGAAACTTCGGCAGGAAGTTTTTGTGGTAGAGCAAACCTGTCCTTACCTGGACGCTGACGGCGCCGATGAGCAGGCCTTACATTTGTACGCCCGCAACAATGCCGATGAGATGATCGCCTACGCCCGGCTATACCTGGCAACCGCCGATACCGGCTATTCTCGTATTGGCCGGGTAATAACGCACGAAAAAGTGCGAGGTCAGAAGCTGGGTGTTGACGTTATGCAACGCAGCATCGACTATCTTGAAGAGTATGCCCCCAAAGCCCCGATTCGGGTCGGCGCTCAGGTTTATCTGTTAAAGTTCTACCAGAGCTTTGGCTTTGAGGCCATTAGCGAAGAGTATCTGGAAGACGATATTCCGCACATTGATATGCAACGTAAGGCCGCGCAGTGACAACTACGGCTCGGGTTCCCATTCTTGCAGACAGCGATGCTGAAACCGTTGCGGTAAAAGCCATTGCCGAGCGCTGGGGACTGCCGTTTGAAACCACGGATAATGACGTTTTTCAGCTGTGGCTGACCGAAGGGGTATTGGCGCTGCACTGGCTGCAAAGCCCACAGAAAATGTCGCCTTTAGTGGTGGACTTTCATCAGGGTAAAGCCGCCTATCGAGCTCAGAACACACAGTTAAAGAATGAAGCCATCGCCAAAGCGGTCGGCGTAACCGGGCAATTCAAACCCTCGGTTGTCGATGGAACCGCCGGCCTGGGGCGGGACGCTTTTGTACTGGCGGGCTTAGGTTGTAATGTGCAGCTTATTGAACGGCATCCGGTTGTCGCAGCGCTGCTCGATAATGGCCTACACAGAGCCCAGAAGGAACACGACTTTATTGGTGACACCTGCCTGCGTATGCAGTTAATTGGCACCGACAACCTTTTTACCGGTAGTGGTTATACTCAAGAGCCCGACGTGGTCTACTTAGACCCCATGTACCCGAAAACCGGCAAGCAAAAGGCCCAGGTAAAAAAAGACATGCAAATGTTCCAGCAACTGGTGGGCAGTGACGAAGACGCCGATACCCTGCTGGAACCCGCCATCGCCCTGGCCAAATACCGAGTCGTAGTTAAGCGCCCTAACAGCGCACCTTTTCTGGCCGGGCGTGAACCAAACAGTCAAATTAAGAGTAAAAAACATCGCTTTGATGTTTATATAAAACGAGGTTTTCATGAGTCAGCAAATTAAAGAAGGCGATAAAGTTCCATCAGGTTCACTGACCAGCAAAGGTGATCTTGGCATTCAGAACTACGACCCGGCAGAGATATTCGCCAAAGGCACACACGTACTGTTTTCAGTGCCTGGCGCATTTACTCCGACCTGTTCGGAGAAACACCTGCCCGGCTACGTAGAACACGCCGAAGCATTAAAAGAAGCGGGTGTTCTGAGCATTAATTGTGTGGCCGTAAACGACGCCTTTGTTATGAAGGCCTGGGGCGAGTCTTTAGGGATCGGAGAAAAGGTTCGGTTATTGTCTGACGGCAACGGCGCATACAACCAGATAATGGGCCTTAGCATGGATACCGGCAACTTCGGCGGCATACGTTCCAAGCGCTACGCCATGATTATTACCGACGGCCAGGTAAAGGGCCTGTTTGTTGAAGAGGACAAGTCCTTTGAAGTGAGCAAAGCCGAATACATACTGGAGCAGTTGCAGAAATAATGTCGAACTGGGATGTGATTATTATTGGTGCCGGCGCGGCGGGGTTGCACTGCGCCGCTCATGCCGCACAGCGCGGTAAGTCGGTACTGGTATTGGATCACGCCAAGCAGGCAGGCAAAAAGATACTGATTTCCGGCGGCGGCCGCTGCAACTTCACCAATATGTACGCCGGCCCCGAGAACTTTCTGTCTTCCAACCCGCATTTCTGCAAGTCGGCACTCAGCCGCTACACCCAATGGGACTTCATTGGCCTGGTGGGCGAATACGGCATTGCCTACCACGAAAAAACCTTAGGCCAGTTGTTTTGCGACGACTCCGCCAAAGACATTGTGCGCATGCTAATGAGCGAATGCGACCGGCACGGCGCCAAAGTTCAGTTACGCACCGAGATTGTGTCAGTAGACTATGACAGCAACTACCGCATTGAAACCAGCCGTGGCGACTATAGCTGCGAGAAGCTGGTTGTTGCCTGTGGTGGGTTGTCTATGCCCAAACTGGGAGCGACTCCGCTGGGGTATCAAATTGCCGAACAGTTTGGGCATTCCATTGTGCCGGTACGCGCCGGTTTAGTGCCTTTTACTCTCCAGGACGACGAAAAGGCCCGCTTTGCCGAGCTTTCAGGTGTGGCCGTACCCGTAAGCGCAGAAGCCCACGACGGCTATTTCCGAGAAGCCATGCTGTTTACCCACCGTGGCGTCAGCGGACCGGCCATTTTGCAGATTTCCTCCTACTGGCAGCCCGGCGAAGCCGTTACCATTAACTTGTTGCCCGACTTAGACGCCTTTGAGTGGCTGAAAACACAACAACAGCAGCAACCCAAAACCCAGCTTAATACCGTATTGCAGCAACACTTCCCCAAACGCGTAGTAACCGCACTAGCAGAGCACCACCAATGGCCGCTGAACAACAAACTGGCCGACACCTCTAACGCACAATTTCAGGCCATAGCCGACAACCTTAACCGCTGGCAGCTAAAACCCAACGGCACCGAAGGCTACCGCACCGCCGAAGTCACCTTGGGTGGCGTTAACGTCGACGAAGTCAGCTCCAAAACCATGGAAAGCCAGAAACAACCCAGCCTGTACTTTATTGGCGAAGTGCTGGACGTAACCGGCTGGTTGGGAGGATTCAACTTTCAGTGGGCCTGGAGTAGTGGTTATGCTTGTGGGTCTGAGTTGTAGGTAACTTTCAGGGAGAGCGTTTATACGGGTTAGTTCCGCTTTGTGCCAAGAACGTACATCGACGCTTTAACCACGCACGATTTAATCGTCACTGAGGCTTTCTCTATTGTTTCCGAGAAATCATTAACTGTTTTTTCGACAATCTCGGAAGATGGATCTGCGGCAAAATGAGCAAATATGAGCAGTAAATCATCTCTGTATATAAATCATGAAGGCCGCAGAACATTAAACCAGCATCGGCAAAGTAGAGCCGACCAAGATCAACGCCATACTCCAGTTAAAAAGGCGCATGTGCAATTCCTGCTTTAACACTCGACTGATTTTCTTGCCTGCGTACGCCCAAATAGAGGCGGAAGGCATATTCACAAATATAAACGCCAGTGTGACCAAAGTCAGTCCAAACAAACTTGCTGTCGGGTTATAAAGGCTCACCGCCGATAAAGCCATCGTCCAACCTTTTGGATTTATCCATTGAAATAAAACAGCGGCCGAGAACGTCATCGGCTGATATGAAGCGCTCTCCACTTGCGGACGACTACGCGCAATTTTTAATGCAATGTAAACTAGAAACACGCCACAAATCACGCGCAGCGCATCATGAATTTTAGGGAAAGTCTTAAAAACCTCGGCTAAACCCAGTCCCACTAAAAAAATCATAAGGCCAAAGCCAAAGATGACGCCCAACATATGGGGAATAGTCCGTCTAAAGCCTACGTTGGCACCCGAGGCCATCAACATCATGTTATTAGGGCCGGGTGTAAAGGTAGAAACGAAAGCGAATAGCAAAAGCGCTAGTAATGACTGATCCATGACAGCAACCTTTCTCAGTAAAATATGGCGCATAGAATAACTGGAATACTATGAAATTTTGTGCTTTTATTGCCACTAAGGTAGAAAATTAAGAAATAATATTCTCACATGGATAAATTTGACGAAAAGATATTGCAAGAACTGAAAAGCGATGGGCGAATTTCCAATATCAAACTGTCAGAGCGTATTGGATTATCGCCGTCGGCAACATTTCGGCGAGTACAGGAACTTGAACGCAAGCGCGTTATCAAAGGCTATCGCGTAATTTTAGACCCTGAGCAGCTCCAAATCGGTTTTGTCGCATTCGTCACCATTGGCTTAAGTGACCACCGCAGAAGCTCGCAGCTAGCTTTTGAGCAACACGTTGCAGATGTACCCGAAGTTGTTGAGTGCCACAACGTAACAGGAACCCACGAATATCTGTTACGCGTTGAGGCAACTGACCTCAAACATTTTCAACGCATACACTCCAACGTGCTGGGTGAGTGCCCACATGTCAATGCCATAACCACAATGGTTGTGATGGAGTCATCAAAAGATCAGCGCAGTTGAATTAGGTAGAAACCGAAGGTCCTTTCCTCGCTCAAAGCTGACAGAAAAATTTCTCACTGTTCGGTACTATTGCTTTCTAAAGGCTCGCCTTCCTCATCCTGCAGCTGATTATCAAATGCTGCTTGAAGACCCGTTTCCTCTTCAGGTATGTCACCTTCATGTTCAGTATGCCCGGGATAAAATGGTGATATTAGTGCGATAAGAACGCCCACCGCTGCAAAGATAGAAAAGCTCTCGGCATAACCAAATTCACCGACTAGTAAGCCAATAATAGGCGACCCTGCTGCCTGGCCTAAGGCACAAGCTACAAAGGGCAGCACAGGTCCTATTGAAAGGCGACCAGGCAATAAGCGAATACCTGTCATCAAGTACAGACCGGTCAGACTCATGTAGGCCAAGCCGAAGATCAAAGCTGAAAACACGGCAAGATAGATTTGACTTGGGCTGGCGGCTAATAGAGTTAAACTGGTTGTTAGCATCATCAGCATTAGTGCATGCGTGATAGCCGGGTTATTTCTATCGGCCAAATCACTAATAATAGCGCCCCCCAAACCTGCAATACCTAAGGCCAACCATAACCAACCGCTTTGTTGAGATGATAATGAGCCCAAATTAGTGACTAAATCCGGCCCAAACGTCCAATAAGCTGAAGCGATAAAGCCCATGGCGAAAGCAAATAAAGATAGCTTTAATAAACGCCACCATTGTCTAGCTTTGATTTTCGGTGGTGGCGCTGCATTTGATGGGGTTAGCCTGGAAACCGAAGGAATTAAATACCAGGCAAGAAGGACCCCAATAACGGCTATTACCGTGAATGATAAATAGGCGTAGCGCCACGCCCCAACTAAAAATAATACAGCTGGAACAGAGAGCGCGACGCCAATGCTTGTACCCGCATTCATTACTGAACTGACCCGTCCGTGGATTGAGCGATCGACCAAAGCCTGCATGGCTGAAGTTAAAGCGGGCATCATTAAACCAGTGCATATACCGCAAGCAAATACTCCTAAACCGAGACTTATGGGGCCAGTGGCCTGACTTACTGTAGCCAGACCGAAAACACTAAATAAAGCAGATAACACTGTCGTGTTACGGGCACCAAAATATTTAGTAACTAAAGGAGCCGCTGAACTGATAAAAACGAAACTTATAAGGGGAAGTGCGGCGATAACACCGATTGTATTCGCGCTGATTTCTAGGTCAGCGCGTATTTGCGGGACAAACAAACCGAAGGCGAAACGAGCTAAACCAAAGCTTATGGCAATAAGTGTGGCGCCTGTAAGCGCAAAGCGGGTGCCTGAGACTTGTCCCATAAAAGCACCTTAAACCGATGATTCATGCTATCAGTTTAAGACGCTTTTATGGGTTACGAAACCCTTGGGTATGGTTACTGTCAATTCACATTAACTACGTCGTTTGCGTCCCGAACCGCTTTTAACATAGCTTGCGTGTCCTCAGATGAATACCAACGTCCGTTAGACATAACGCCCGAAATTGCTCTCGTATTGTGAATATCCGCCAGCGGGTTACTGTCCAGTACCACAAGGTCTGCCTGGTAGCCTGAGGCAATTACCCCAGTTTGCAGTCCCATCCACTGTGCGGTTTCAACCGTCGCGCTTCTCAATGCATCGGCCGGGGTATAGCCGGTACGAACCAGCGCGGCAAGCTCATCATGCATGGAAAACCCGGGAACCATTACAGGCACATTTGCATCAGTACCCGCCAGAACCTTGACCCGATTATCGCGCATAGCCTGCAAAAGTATCTGGTTGGCTTTTGCGTAAGCTTTCCAATAACGCTGATTACCGGGAACACGCTCTTCAGGATAGTCTTCCGGTAAACGATAAATGTTTACTTCGGGCAGCCACCCCATGACTTTAATACTTGGGTGTAGAGCCTCCGCAATTCCGCGGTTTACATGCTCTACGTGAACATGACTCAGTGCACTTTCTACGCTCATTTTCTGTGCAGGAAAGCTTTCGACAAGCGCCAGAGTAGAAACCACCGCCATATTATTCTCTGCCAGACGGCTTGCTATGTCGGTACTACGCTTTTCTACAAACTCCAGAAAGACCTCAGTATTATCGCGGCCATAGCCACCAAACTCCCGATCCAGGGCTTTAACAAACTCTTCAACATGGGCTATTTCTTTCAGGTTCGATGGCCAAAGCTCTGAAAGTGGCAGGTTATATGGAATATGCCCTAAAATTTGTATATCGCTATTACCCGCCTCCTCGTTAAAAGCAAAGAAGTGGTCATTGCTTAAAAGCGTGTAAATTTTTATGGCATCGTAGCCTGCGTCTTTAATCTCGTTTACCCGCTCAGGTATATCGTCGATATCGGCTACCGGGTTTATTTTTGCAGCCCAACGGTCGAACAAGCCAGCAATACCACTTGAGCTATTATGACGCCGGGTTGCCACAAATAAGTCCGGCCCCGGCCGTCCTGATGCAATTTCAGCACGCCATTGCAGGTGTTCTTCACTACCATTGAGCTCACGTACATGAGTAACGCCATTAGCCAGATACAACAACAAATCATTCGCGCTTTGCCATAAGTGTACATGCGCATCAATAAGGCCGGGAATTATAAACTTGCCTGTGCCATCAATGACTTGCGCATCCTCAGGTAATAAGAGGTCGCTCCCCACTTTTGTTATTTTGCCTTCTTGAATCAACACCGTCTGATTAGGACGCATGTACTGTCCATTATCAGACAACACGTTTGCGTTGGTAATGGCGTAAGCTCCCTGAGTTTTTGCATAAAGCGCAGGGCCTACAACAGGAACATATTCTCCCCAGGCTTTATTCACCTGGTAGTACATAACACCGAAACTGGTCGCGCTGAGAGCAAGCAATAAAACAACTAACCACAAACCGAGTTTCTTTAAGTTTAAAGCTTTCATAACTAATTACCTTTGGTTCTGATAAGTGCATTCAGAATAGAAAGGCAACCCAACAAAAGCTGGTCGATTATGAAAAAAATCACGTCAATTTTGAAAATTCTGCAGGTTTTTTCGGAATTGAGACGGCGTCATTCCGGTTTCTTTTTTGAAGGCACGATTAAAAGGCGGTAAGGAGTTAAACCCGTTATTCAGTGCAATGGTTAAAATGGGCAGGTGGTCGTTCTCCCGTTCTGAGAAGCAGTCCATCACGCCTTTAAGCCTGAAAGAGTTAATGTAATGGCTGAAGTTAGTGAAGCCCGTTTGGGTGTTTATCAAGGTTCTCAATTTATGCTCTGCTACCCCCAGCTTTTTGGCCAAATCAGCAATGGTCAGAGCTTCTTCTAAATACATCTTGTCTTGTGTCATTAGCTTGTCGAGTTCGGCCAGTATTCTTTTATCCACTGCTGACAATTGCTTTTTCTGAGACGCGTTCCGATAAAAAGTCAGCGCAGACGTGTCGCCCTTTAATACCCATAGGCTCATGGAAAAAATGGGAAGCCAGACGCTCAGCGCGTTAATTGTAGACTGGGCGCTTTGCAACCAAACAGAGCCCACCAAAACCGCGACCAAAACAGACGCTGAAATAATAAACAAAAAATAAAGTCGATAGGTACGCCGGGCTTCAATTAAGTCATCATTCCGGCCTATTAGCGTAACGAACACCATATGTGCCACCAGAAAAAGTGACAGCGTAATGACAACAATGGGCCACCACGCAGGCAGCTCATTCAACCAACCCAGCCAAACAGCCCGTTCAGCCAGCATAGAGGCGCTTACTGCAATTAAAGCAAGCCAATGGAGTTTTCCTGGCCTGAAATCTCGATGAAAAAGGGTTAACACAAATACCCAGGTAACCGGCAAAAGCAAAGTATCCAGTAACCGAAAGGGAACTTGCCACACCATAGGAAGCGCAAATTCAGCGGGCATAGAACCAAGCAGAAAGCTTGCCAGGCAGAGGTTTGTAGCCACCATTAAAGTACAGCGTCTGGAACGGGGCAGATCTTTAATTACCAGCACCGTCATAAGCAACAACAAGCCCAGTGCGGAAAACCGGATGAATGCGTCAATCAATAACATAAGCCTGTGCCTTGGGCTGTCCTGAGAATCAGTATCTTTAGTTAAATTATAACCAGCCTTGAGATAAAATCTGAAAATTAATCTAACCCGGCTTTGTCTTCCAAAATCAGCTCACCGTTAAGACTATGTAAAGCTATTCGGTAATTGCCAGCAGTCGCTGTCTACTTGGGCTATTTGTTCCAATCGGTTATTATTTATTCACATACACTTCGAAGGTTGCCTGCATGTCACACAACAAATTTGACATTATACCTGCTGCCAGCTTTTCTAATATTGGGTTAGAAATGATTCCGCCGTTTCCAGGCCTCTCCAGCTGGGTTCAGTGCTTGTGGGTTAATAATGACTTAAAAAACAGTTCGCGCCATGTTGAAGAAAAACTCTACCCCGATGCGGGGTCCAGTTTAACTTTTGAAATACGTAATACTCGGATCAATGCTCGTTATTTTCACCATACTCGAGTCGTTACTCATCGTTGGGATACATCAACAAGACACATTAGCGTACGATTCCGCCCGGGAGGCGCGAAAGCACTGCTGGGGCTGGATATCGATGATTCGCAGAACATCGAAATAGATTTATTCGACACACCCGTTTCTCAACAACTCAGTTTACAGCCATTAATGGACATGCTGCCTGCTCTCTCGGCAGACCAGCAAGTACAAGCGGTACAAAACTGGTTACTAACGCTGAGTTATCGCGCTCAAGAACCGAGTCGTAAGTGGTCGACTTTATTGGCTCATGCGTCTGCTGATTTAATACCGCCTCAGCAACTGGCGTTACAGAACGGGTTTAGTCGACGCACACTGGAAAGGCAATTGCGCAAATACTTAGGTTTTACACCAAATCAGCTACACGGCTTTGCTCAAATTCGAGCCGCCCGACAATATTTGATTTTGACACCAGACAGTCTCAGCGACATTGCTCTTGCCTGTGGCTACTTCGATCAAGCGCACTTTACAAATGCTTTCCGTGAGCAAACCTTGGAAACGCCACTGCAATACCGCCAAAGAAAAATGTCGCAAATCTCCAATCGATAGCTAGCGAATGTTCCTAAAGTATCCGGAGTTAATCTTTGGAGGACATTATGCAACACCGAATTTCACAATCTTCACTTTATAAACAATGCCCGCGCCTGGTGACTCATTTAACCGCGTTAGGCGATGTACCGGAATCAGTAAATCTGTCTCCGCAACTTCTGCATCTCGTCAGACTGCGCGCATCACAACTAAACCACTGTGGCTTTTGTCAGAAAATGCATACCGATGAAGCCCGAGCTGATGGTGAACTCCAGTCAAGGCTAGATGTGCTTCCGGCCTGGAAAGAATTATCGTGTTTTACCGCAGAAGAACGGGCTGCTTTGGCCTGGACGGAAGCACTAACGCTAATCAACCATGTAGAAATCACAGATGCTGTCTTTCAGTCGGCACTGGATGCTTTTGGAGAAAGTGGGTTAATTGAATTGACTACGGTCATAGTACAGATAAATAGCTGGAATCGTATTGCAGTGAGCTTCCGTTTCCAACCCGACATAAAATAATGGGCCGTAGTATGAAAGCAACTTTCTTACAGCGCCTTCAAAAAAACACATTAGGGATATTGGCTAGCTTGTCGTTCTTCTTTGGGAGCATGCTATTTCTACCCACTTTCGCAAGCTATGCAACGGTCGGTGTGTGGCTCTTCATGACAGGATCAGCGTTGATGTTTATCGATATTATTCGCTCACTAAATGATTAGTGGGCGAATAGACCAGCGAGTCAATTACTGGACCAAGACACTCTATTTCTTCCATCTCTTTTACTTTTATAAAGAGCTAAATCGGCCTTTTTGTAGGCGCTGTTAAATTCATCTTCAGCCTTTAACTCTGTCGCACCAATCGAGACCGTGACCTTAATAGACTGATTTTTATCAATAGTAATAGCGTTGCCCTCAATCGCTGTGCGCACTTTTTCCAAAACTCTTTCGGCTTTCTCTCGGGGAAGATCAGTCAAAAGCAGGGCAAATTCTTCTCCGCCAACCCGCGATACGCAATCACTAATACGTACAAGTCCAGCTATTTTACGAGCCGTTTGCTGCAAAACCTCATCACCTGCGTCATGACCGTAGTTATCATTTACTTTTTTAAAATGATCAACATCGATGATGGCAAAGCAAGTAACATTTGCGAACTTATTATCGTTGGGCTCCAGCTCTTCAAATCTCTCAGTAATAAACAACCGATTCGACAGTCCGGTTAAAAAATCGGTATAAGCAAGTTTCTCTAACCTCTTAGTCTTAGACGAGTTAATAATAATAGTCTCAATAGCAGAGCAAATTAAACTCATTAACTCAATATCGAGCTCGGTAAACGGTGTAAGCCGTGTCTCAGGACTAGTGAAGTTTAACGTTCCCCAGGTTATCCCATTAACTCTTATAGGCAGCCCCAGGTAGGTTTGCAGTTGAAATTTTTCATAGCAGGGGTGGCCTGAATATTCGTCGCTTTCAGAAGCATGCGTAGTTGTAATGACCTCATTAGCCGTCAACGTCACCGAGCAATAAGTATCGCCTAACGGAAAAGTTGTTTCAGCAGGGATATCTGCTGTTTCCGAGTACGAATATTTAACCGTGTAAGTATCATTCTCAACATGGCTTACAAGCCCTGTTTGAACATTTAAATAATGACAACCCAGTTTAAGCAAGTTATTGATACGTTCGGTTGATAATACCTGTGACTGGCAATTTACTACATCGTGAACCGCTCGCAGCACTTCGGCTGCACTCGCATATTCGGTCACATCGTTTATAACCGCGAAAAATCCATTAACTTTTTTACTCAAGCCTTCAAAGTTAGGAACATACTTGATATCCAGTAGAATAGTGCGCCCGTCTCTCAGGTTCACTTTATCAGTAAAGCCTATTTCCTCGCCTTTCAGTACTCGATCATGAAGCTCCGAAATTTTTCCATAAGACTCTTCCCCAACAACCTCGGCAATACTCTTACCTTTAATGTTTTTGAGTTTTACACCGAAAAAGCCCTCATAGGCAGTGTTGACGAATTTGTAACGACGCTCATTATCCACAAAGGCAAGCAGGTAGGGCAGCACGTTTGATAACTTCTTAAAGGAGCGATCTACTTTCATGATTTGGCTCGAATTTCTGCTGAGTCATTCTAATTTTAGCATACACAGGTGTTTTGACTGTGTACACCTAGTTACTACTAGAGAAAGTTCCTCCCAAATTGCAATTTCCCCTTTACCTCCACCACTCATCTCGCTTATGCTAAATAGCCGTTTAGACGTCTAAACGGCTTATTAATTCATTTTGTGAGGTATTTAATGAAATCAAAGTTCTTTACGTTATCAACTATTGCCGCTGGGCTTATCGCTGCATCGGCATCCCCAGCTCTGTTAGCCAATGATGCTAGCTCCGAGCTGGAACGCATTAGTGTTACGGGTTCCTACATTAAACGGGCCCAGAATGAAGACGCCACGCCGTTGCAAATTATTGATGCCAGCGACATATCGGCCAGTGGTGAAATTACGCTCACAGACTTGCTGCGTGACTTAACGGTGAATACCGGTAACAGTTACGACGAGCAATACACCAGCAGCTTTTCGGCGGGTTCGGCTTCGGTTGGCTTACGCGGCTTAAGCCCCAAAAACACGCTTATTCTGGTGAATGGTCAGCGGGTGTCTAACTACGGTTTTGCGTTGGGGACTCAGGATACCTTCGTTGACTTAAACGCGTTACCTTTAGGCGCGGTGGAGCGCATAGAGGTACTGAAAGACGGCGCTTCCGCAGTATATGGCTCGGACGCTATTGCCGGGGTTATCAACATTATTCTACGCAACAACGTACAAAGCACTCAGTTCCGCGCGGGTGTCGGCGGTGCCAGCGAAGGTTCATTAACGCAATACAGTGCGGGCGTTATCAGCGGGTTTGGCGACATAGCAGGCGACGGCTATAACCTGACATTCAGCTACGACTACCTGACCCGCGAGCGTTTAAACGCCGATGACCGCGACTTTACTCGCTCGGGTGACTTTCGCGACAAGCCCGGCGGGCGTTTGTCTGGCTGGTCGTCGCAGGGCGGTAATTATTTAAGTGATCCGCAAAACCCTCAGGCTTTTGAGAACTGCCCGGGCATTTCTGAGAAAAGAGACCGAAGCGATTTTACCCCTGGCGCAGACGGCCAGGTGTGCGCCTTTAACGCTCAGCCATACAACACGCTGCAGCCGGAAGTTGAGCGACACCAGTTCTCACTACAGGGCACTTTGCAGCTTACCGAGGACATACAGGCGTACAGTGACTTTCTGTACAGCAATAACCGTTCAAGCCACGTGTTTGGCGCGCCGTTAAGTGTCGGTGCCGGACTGCGGGCTTACAATGAGGAAACCGGCAGTTTAGTCGATATTCCGGTGGAATTACCGGTCGGGCATCCGGATAACCCGGGTTCAGAGGCCTTACCTTTTGAATACACCTTTTTTGATGTAGGCGAGCGCGTAAAAGCCAATAAACAAGACTTTCACCGCTTTCTGGCCGGTGTTAATTACCGGGGCTTAGACTGGGACTGGTCAGTTAACGTGCTGAATTCACAAAGCCGCCAGCGCGAGTACGTTGATAACTTTATTAACCGCTACACTTTTGAAGATATGCTGGCCAGCGGCGAATATGACTTTTTTAACGGCAACAATGACCCGGCAACCATTGAAGCGTTGCGCATTGATACGCGTCGTCCGGGCTTTTACGAGCTAAACAGCATTAACGCTAATGCCAGCACCATTTTAAAAGAGCTAGATAACGGCCCGCTAAGCGTTGCCTTTGGGGTCGACTGGCGTGAAGAAGAAATGGATGCGGGAACTTCACCGGAAGTGTTATCGGGCACCGAGCTGCGCCCGGCTATCAACCTGGTTAAAGGGAAGCGACAAGTTGCGGCAGGCTTTGTTGAGCTGGACGTTCCTGTTGTCGAGAACCTGAACGTAAACCTGGCCGGCCGTTATGACCATTATGATGATTTTGGCTCAGCCTGGTCACCTAAAGTGGCGTTTCACTATGTATTAGGCGACGATTGGCTTCTGCGCGGCTCGTGGTCACGCGGCTTCCGTGCACCATCGCTACCGGAAATTGCAGAAAGCAACACCATCAGTTATGGCTCGGTTATAGACCCTAACGACCCTATTAATCCGGGCGCGAGTCGTGGTTTCACGCAAGTGCGTACAGGTAACTCTGAACTCGATGCCGAACGCTCAACCAACCTCAATGCCGGTATTATCTGGTCTCCGCAAAAAGGTGCCAGCATTGCTGTCGATGTATTCGAAATTGAGCAGGACGATATTATTGCCCCCGACAACGCGCAGTTTATTGTCAATAATGAAGGCCTGTACGCAGACCGCATTCAGCGCGACGACGCCGGGCGACTGCAAATTATCAGCAACCAATACCGCAACCAGGGCACCCGTTCCACCCGCGGCTTCGATATTGATGCGAATTACCAAGTGCAGTTAAACAACTCGACGCTTCAGTTTCAGAGTACCTGGTCACGGCTTTTAGAATACAAGCAGGCCTTAGTTGCCGGTCAGGAACCTACTGACGGCGCTGGCAGTAATATATTAGGCGCATTGCCTAAGTGGAAAGGTAACAACCAACTGCGCTGGCTTATTAGCGACTGGCAATGGGGCGTCAGCCTCAACTACACCAGTAGCTATGAGCAGCAGGTGGCCACGCAAAGCAGTAACCCGGGTTTAGATGAAAAGGTCGACAGCTACTGGCAGGTTGACTCGCAGCTGGTTTATCAGGGTTTTGGTGACACTCAGCTAACCCTGAATATCAGCAACCTGTTCGACGAGCAGCCGCCGTTTGATCCGGCTGGCGGAGCCTACGGATACGATATGACCCAGTACAATCTGCGCGGTCGTACAGCTAACCTATCTATTGTTCACAATTTTTAGCGGAAAATATCAGCAGGGTCAGAAAAATTTCTTCTGACCCTATTTTGTAAACGTGTGATCTAAACACCCTTCTTACGCTATAGTACAAGGAGTCTTAATAAAGGAAGCTTGCGCTTATGAAAAAATGGATCTGGATAATTGCATCGGGAGTTACCGCACTAGCGGCGGTTAATGTCCAGGCGCAAGAACTGTCTGATATGCAGCAATGTCTGCTGGATGAAATGAACAACACTAAGGCTGACGCCACCATTGCGGATATTCGCTCTACCTGCGAAGAACAACTGCGGTCAGCTGAGAATGACGAAGATATAGTGGAAGTCGATGCGGTTGAAGACCCCGGTGCTTTAACCAGCCGCATGAAAAGCGAACAAGTTACCCAGTTTGACCCTTATGTATTAACACCGCACCGTCGTAACTATTTATTACCCGTTATTACCACGAACAACATTAACCGCCTGCAATATGCCGATGTTGAAGGTTACGAGCAGAACCTGGAAGACTATGAAGCAAAGTTCCAATTAAGTTTCAAAGTGCCTTTTAACAAAGAAAGTTTGCTGTTTGAAGACGACCAGTTGTTTTTTGGCTTAACCGTGCAGTCCTGGTGGCAGGTGTATTCCAGTAATATTTCTAAACCATTCCGCGAAACCAACTACATGCCCGAGGTTTTTTATGCCACTTCAACCGGCTGGCACCCTTTTGGTACCAATACCGCGTTAGTTTTCGGTTTAGAGCATTTGTCTAATGGGCGTAGCCAGCCATTGTCACGCAGCTGGAACCGCGGTTACATGCAATTTGTGGTAGAAAAAGGCCGCTTCGTTTTCTCGCTGAAACCCTGGTTACGTTTTCAGGAAGACGCCAAAACAGACCCCATGCAATCGAGTGGTGACGACAACCCGGATATTACCGATTACGTGGGTGACTATGAATTCACCACCGCCTATAACGATGGTGACTTCGAGTACATTCTCAGGCTCCGCCATGCCGTGGATACCGGCAGAGGGTCGGCAGAGCTTAACTGGACATTCCCTATTGGCGGGAAGTTTATTGGCTATACCTCAATTTTCACCGGTTACGGAGAGAGCCTGATTGACTACAATCACAAGCAGACTCGCTTTGGTATCGGTATAGCCTTAAACAACATTCTATAAGGGTTTAGAAACTATAGGCGGCTGACAACCATAAGCGTCGGCCGTCTTCAACATAGCCGTACTCTTCTACACCAATTTCCTTGTCGAATAAGTTGTAAACACCCGCAGCCAGCTTTAAGTCACGCGTAACAAAGTAGTTCACACCAAAATCCGCCAGTGTATAAGACGGCGCGACCAGAGAGCCCTGTGAAGGCCCGGTTGTCGGCTGGCTCTCTTCACCACGATAATGCACACGCAACCAACTGTTCCAGCGCTTACCTGGCTTCCAGTTCAGTGAGGTTTGTACTAAGTGCTTAGGTAGCTGGTTTAATGGCTCACCTTTATATTCACCCGATTTTTGCTCAGAGTCGGTGTAGGTATAGTTACCTTTCAGTGACCACTCCCGGCTGAAATGCGTACTTAAAGTCATTTCAATACCGCGAGTAACGGCTTCATCAATGTTAATTCGGGTGGTTGGCATAGAGCCAAATTGATTAGGCCCTGCATCGCAAATGCTTTCAGGACAGTCTACCCGGGTGATTTTGTCGTCAAACTCATTGTAGAACACGGTAATTGAGGTTGAGCTACGACGTCCCCAGTCTGTGTATAACCCTAACTCGTAGTTGGTCGACGTTTCAGCTTCTAAATCCGGGTTACCGTAAACGTTACCGCCGCGGCTGACTTGTCCCCAGTCAGCGGTTGTTTCACGCAGGCTTGGCGCACGGAACCCGGTAGAAACACCACCTTTAATGGTTGTGGCATCGCTTAGAGTATAAACACCGTACACTCGCGGGCTCCAGTGTCCACCAAAAATGTCGTCATCGTCGTAACGAACACCAGTCGTCAGGTTAAAGTCATTGAATATTGGCCAGGCGGTTTCTGCAAAGGCGGACCATTGCGAGCCTTCAATGCGGTTACGATCACTTATCTGGTTACTGGTTAAATCTTCCAGCTCTTCCTTTTGGTACGCCACGCCAAGATTCATAGAGCTCTCTTCAAGCAGTGGTACGTTCCAGTGACTCTGAAAATCGGTGTTTTTAATGGTCATAATACGCGCTTTGTTTTCATATTCATCGCGCTTTAAATAACTGCGGGCGCCCACCATACCCCACTGACCATTATGGGCAATGGACACGCTGGTATTATCATATTCAGTGGTTGATGACTCCGGGCAGCCACGACGACCGCATTCCTCGCCCGGCGCCAGCGGCTCAATGGTTTTGCCGACAGAAGCGTCAATGCTTTGCTGAGCTGTACCCACTTCAAACAAAATTTCATGGTCGCGGTTTGGTGTGTAAGCCAGTTTTAAGTCGGCGTCTTCTGCGGTTTTATCCCGGTAGCCAGAAACAATTTCATCTTCCAGACGACGCGTATAACCGGCCGACAATTGAATGCCCAAAGTATCTTTAATTAGCGAGCCGGAGGTAAACAAGTTGGTCTGGTAACTGTTGCCTGACTCCGAACGTTCCTGCAAGGTGCCATCAACGCGAATTTCCGAGCGCCATTCTTCCGGTGTTTTACGGGTAATGATATTGATAACGCCGCCTATTGCGTCCGACCCGTAAAGTGATGACATAGGCCCCCGTATAACCTCTATCCGGTCAATTGCCGCCAGCGGCGGTGTCCAGGCACCTTCAACGCCGGGGCCATCACTGTTTGGACGGGTTTCACGCGAGCTCTGGCGCTGGCCGTCGACCAAAATCAATGTGTAGTCGGCACCCATACCACGCAGGCTAATATCCTGGCGATCACCTCCGCCGGTCACGATAACGCCCGGGGCGTCAGTCATGGCGTCGGTTAAGTCTTTATAAAAACGCTGAGAAAGGTCTCTTCTGTCAATAACGGAGATTGAAGCGGGCGCTTCTTTCAAATGCTGAGCAACACCTGACGCCGTTACCACCATAACTTCCATATCTTTATGTTTATGATGTTTTCTTTTAGGCTTTTCTTGTTCCTGAGCCTGAGCCACGCCTACTGCTGATGCTACAGTTAATGCTAAAATGCTCAATTTTAAGCCGCTGATACTGCAATTCATGTTCATCCCCTAATGAATTATAAATGCGAATTATTTTCATTAGCGATTTTAACTGGTACTATGGAATCAGCAATTTCAAAAATATTGAAAGCTTCTTTAGCAGGACTTAAAACATGAATCCGAAAATGATTCGATCATTAAAAGCTTTTACCCGTACGGTAGAACTCAACAGCATGAGTGCCGCTGCAAATGAACTGCATATGACAGTGTCCGCTATTAGCCAGCAGTTGCAGCGACTGGAAAACGACAACGGAATTTCGCTTTTTCACCGCAATACGCGCTCGCTTTCACTTACCGAAGCTGGTCAGGTTTTTTACCAATCGTGCCTCGATATGCTCGCTATTGCAGCGAAAAACCAGGAACGTTGGGATCAATTAACGAATCAGCCGCAAGGGCAAATAAAAATTATTGCGCCCGTGGGTTTTGGCGGCGGTTTACTAAGCGAACCCTTAAAACAACTACAACACGAGTTTGCTAACGTAAGCTTTCAGCTGCATATGACCGACGAGCCTATTGACCTCATTACCGCCGGGGCAGATCTGGCTATTCGCATTGGTCCGCTGGCCGATTCAACCTTATACGCCAGACATTTAGCAGACTGGCACATGGTTCCTTGCATTGCTGCTGAGCATCCTGCGGCTGAGAACTCGATAAAAAGCTTTGATGATTTACCCGAAGGTTGTTTTATTGGGCACATACCCAGCTTACCCAATAAGGATTTCCCCAAGCCAAAAGTGCTGCTGAACAACATGCAGACGGTCGTCCAGTTAACGCTTGATGGTGTTGGCTATGCGCTACTTCCGCAGCCGGAAATTAAGCATTATATTGAGAGTGGACGTTTACTGCGTTTGTTGCCTGAATGGGAAGGCAGCCCGTACAGTGTTCACGCGGTACTGCCAATTAAAGACAACATACCGGCGAAGACTGAACGGACGATTGAAGTGCTAAGCCATTTCTTTCATCGACTGTAATGAATGTTCTACTTCACTTTCGCCTGCCATTAGGTCAAAAGCTCTCATCTCAGTGCCGCTTTCATCCAGGCAGCGGCGCAGCACACTGGCAACATCCTCACGCGGAATAGAACCCGGTGCCAGCGATTCGCCAACAACCACTTTACCGGTTGCTTCTTCGTCGGTTAGCGCTCCCGGACGCACAATGGTCCAGTTAAGTTTGGTGCGCATTAACTCGCGGTCGGCGTAATGTTTGGCGGCATAATAAGGAAGCAGAGCTTCAGCCCAGTTCTCACGGTTATTCGACTGCCAGGCACTGACCATGACAAAACGTTTTACGCCCACAGATTCCGCTGCTTCCATGGTTTTAACTGCGCCGTCTAAGTCGACTAACAAGGTTTTATCGTCACCAGAGCTTCCACCGGAGCCTGCGGTAAATACCACAGCGTCAACGCCCTGAAGCAGTTCTTCCAGTTGTGAAACGGGGTCTTCTAAATCACCTAATTTGGTCGTAACGCCTCGGTCTTCCCAGGCTTTTTGCTGTTCTTCCTTGCGCACCACCGCAATCACTTCATGCGTTTTTGCGTGCTGCATCTGTTCAACTAAATGCTGACCAATTTTTCCATTTGCGCCTATAACTGCTACTTTCATTAACGACCTCCTTAAATATTTCGTTGTTTGAGCTTACGTAACAAAAGCTTAGTTTAGATCGCTCATTTACACCGATTTACAGGCACAAAAAAAGGCAACCCGAGGGTTGCCCTTTTAGACTTCGAGGCGCGTAATTACAGCGCTACGATGTTCTCAGCCTGAGGACCTTTAGGGCCTTGAGTTACTGCGAACTCAACGCGCTGGCCTTCAGTTAAGGTTTTGAAACCGTCGCTAGAAATAGCGCTGAAATGTGCGAAAACGTCTGCGCCGTTTTCACGTTCGATGAAACCGAAGCCTTTTGCTTCGTTAAACCATTTTACTGAACCAGTAATTTTCTCTGACATAATATATCTTCCTGTAACTTTTAAGTATGTGGCCATTTAGGCCGATGATGCGGGTAAAAATAAGAACTTAGAACTACAGGACGATGGTATTAATAATAATAGGTCAACGAAGTGGAGTCTTTTAACTAACTGTCTTTCTATCCGACACCGTGGAGTCTACGCTTATTCCACTGCGAGTCAAACTATTTACCAAGTTATTTTCATAATAAGTTTAAACATCGCTTTCACTGGCCCAGACAACACGGTTGCGACCTTCTCGCTTAGCCTTGTACAGCGCCTGATCCGCTCTTCTGTAGATACTGGAAACATCGTCATCGGGGTGGCTTTCTGACGCACCGACACTTACCGTCGGATTAATGACTTCACCCGAATCTAAGGTAACGACCGTTTCCTCAACCGCCGCCCGTACCCTCTCCAGTACTTGCGAGGCACTTTCATGGTCGGCATAAGCAAGCACCACCATAAACTCTTCGCCACCGACTCTAACCACACTGTCACTGCTACGAACTGCGGCTGACATAGCTTCAGAGCCTGCAATTAATACTTTGTCACCAATATCGTGGCCATAGGTGTCGTTAATGGTTTTAAAGTGGTCAAAGTCGATAACCGAAACGACAAAACCTCGCCCGCCATTTTGCCGGACCAGGCTCTGCTCCAGTATTTCCATACCCGCTGAGCGATTTTTTAACCCGGTTAGTGCATCGGTGTAGGCAATTAGTGCCATATCATCACGCTGGCGAATTAAATCGGAGCGAATCTTTTGCTCAGCAATAACCGTTTCCAGTGCGGTACCCATCATTCGCACCATTTCAATTTCCAGCTCAGTAAAAGGCTCTGCTCTTTTGCTTTTACGAGCAAAACCCAGAACTCCCCACACCTGGTCATTAATAATAAGTGGTGTACCTATATAAGTCTCCAGGCCATAGGTTTGATAACTCGCGTGCTCTTTAAAGCGCGAATCTTTTGACGCGTCATTGGTATAAATTAGATGGTTAGCCTTAAGCACAACAGAACAGTAGGTGGTTGCCAGCGGCAGCTGCGTTCCTGCGGAAAAGTCCATTTTCGCCGTTTGCACCCACTCAATCGTATAAGTGCCGTTCTGAATGGAGCTGGCCGTTCCTATATCAACACCTAAGTATTCAACACCCACTTTTAACAGCTCATCAATAGAAGCCGGGTCAATGCGCCGTCCACGTTTATGGATAACTTCATGAATCGTGCGCATAACATCAACCGACGCATAATAGTCGCTGACATCTTCAATAAGCACATAAATACCAATGACGTTGTCTTGCTCATCAATTTCAGGAAGGTAGCGAATATCTAAGAAGCTTTTGCGTCCATTGCGAAAAGTGACCGAATCTGAAAACTCCATCTTCTCGCCGGTGGCAAAAATATGGTCATGATTGGGCTTTATGCGTTGATAAGACTCTTCGCTAAGTACATCGGTTAACGGTTTGCCCAGCATTTCCTGCGGGGTCAGGTCAAAGAACCCCGCATACGACGTATTTACATAGCGAAACAGCCGGTCTCTGTCGACATAAGCCACCATAGTTGGTAGCTGTTCAATAATTCTATGAGTAATATGATGTTTTGTCATGACGCCTCATCATTTTATGGTTCGACAGAGCAAGCAACGCTAATTAATGTGATATTACTAATAGTGTAGCAACAACCCACACTCTAGACTGGCAAGATTGCTTTAAAAAATCCAGCACCTTTACGTCGGGCAAATTCGATATTGCGCTCAGGAATCGACTCAGGGTCGTCATAATCTCTCAGAGCCCCTTCAATACTGGCCTCACGCAATAAATGTAAAGTTGGATACGGGGCACGGTTGGTATAATTTGCCGGGTCGTCCTGGGGCTCGCCCTCAAAGCAGTAATCGGGGTGAAAATGCGCCAGCTGGTACACGCCTTCGTAGCCTTCCTCAATAAGCAAAGCATCGGCAACATCAACCAAATTCAGAAATTCGTAAAACCCTTCAAACCCCGACGGCAGAATAAGCAGCGTGGTTTCGGTTTCAGGTGTGGTATCCAGGTGTTTAGCTTCATCCAGCAACTGCTGTAAAACAACTTGTGGCTTGCGATTTTCGGCTACACTATAGCGAATACTCTTGCGCTCAACTTCGCGGCGTGCAAAAGGGCAGATGTTGTACTTTACAATAAGCTGTTGCACCCAGTGCCGGGTTTGCTCAATAATCTGATGGGTATCGGTCGTCATATTTCTTGTCTTCGCTAAAAGGGGCGCCACTTTGCCATGAAATCACTTGAACTCAAAATACCACCTTTGCTGGTTGTTGCCATAGTCGCCGGTTTAATGTGGTTAACGGCTCACTATACGCAGGCCTTTAACCAATTTTATGTCGGCCAGCGCGCCGCAGCTATTTTTCTATTGGCATTAGGAGTCTTGCTGCCCTTGCTGGGCGTAATCGGTTTTCGCAAAGCACAAACTACGGTAGACCCCCGCGCTCCCAACAAAAGCACCGAACTTGTCACTACCGGAATATACCAACGAACACGTAACCCCATGTATTTAGGCTTTTTCTTTTTGCTTATGGCCTGGGGCGTTTTTCTGGGAAGTATCTTTTCTTTATGGGGGCTGGCATTGTATGTCGCCTATATGCACCGCTTTCAAATTCTGCCGGAAGAACGTATGTTAACCGAAACTTTTGGCGAAGCTTACAAAAACTATTGTCGTAGAACCGGGCGCTGGTGGTAACCGACAGCTTCAGAACAACTGTCGGTGTTTTAAGCTGCGACCGAGTAAAATTAGGCCTGACAAACTAAACCATAACGCGATGGTAGCGGCAATAATGTTCAGTAAGCTGTTAAAATCGCGTTCGCCACTGTAGTCCATAAAGTGTAAACGAAACATCCAGTCACTTAGCCACCAATTGTTATTGCGGTGATCGACCACTTCACCGGAGGCAGCGTCAACATACACTCGCGTATGAATGTCATCGGTAAAAGTGACTCTATAACCGGGCTTGTTCCAGTCAATAATTTCATCACTGCCCGTTACAGCCTGTACTTCTTTGACCGAGCCTGGTCCGTTATAGCTTTGTCGTGCCAGTTTTGCGGCCAGCGGCGCGGAGGTTTGCCAGCGCTCGCCGGTCTGGGCATTCACATAATGTCTGGAGCCATCAACTGTCAGAACCAGGTACTGAGCCGTTTCCGAAATTGAGCGTATTTCCACACTTTTAATGTTATCGAAGCGCTCAATTAGGGCGTTTTCAGGGTAAAAAACAGACCCGACCGGCGCTTTAGGAGCGCTTTGAAAGTAGTCATGAGCGACCAGACTCTGGTGGCCCACCCAGCCGAAGTACAAGCCACTGACCAGCCAGATAAGCACTTGTATAAAAATAACCAGACTCAGCCAGCGATGCAGTTTACGCACATACCTCATGCAGCTCGCCTGCTTTTTCTACGCGGCCGGAAATGGAAGTAAAGCAGAGCCGTGCCAGTTATCACAAAAAGTATATTCGCTATGCTAAACGCCTTTAACCACCAGGTTTCAATATCCACTCGGTCTTGGTAATCCATTATGTGAAGCATCCAGAAAAAGTCGAACAGTCGCCAGAAGTTATGCCGTTTGGTCACCAGCTCCCCGGTTGTCGCCGAGAAGTACAAGGTAGCACCGGCCAAATCATTAAAGTCTACTCGCCATACGGGTAACAAAGCGGGGTTAAGTTCACCCGGCGGCCGGTCTTCGATATAGCTAACCTGGGCTTTTGTCTCTTCGTTACCGGTGTAGTGTTGACGAGCAATATAGCCAATATCCATGCGATCAAGTGTGACCGGCTCCAAAGATTCGGCGTTCAGTAATTGCGTACCGGTTTGGCTTTCAACGCGATAAACCGTCTGCAAAGAGCCCTTTACCCACTGGCGCATAAGACGCACCGAGGTGGCTTGCGGATGTTGCTCTAATACCCAGCTTACCGGCGAAGTTAACGCGTTATCAGCTATAGGTTGTTCAAGCTTTTTCACCAGATGGTCGCCGTGAATGAAGCTTAAATCAAAGAACACCATATAGGCGCCACTAATGCTCCATACCACTAACTGCAGGCCAAAAAGAAGAGATAACCAGCGGTGCCAGATGCGCCATTGTCGTAATTTCATCAGGGTTATCCGTGCCCGCCGCGTTTAAGTTAAGCCCCTAAAATTATCGACTTGCCCTGTAAAAGTCAAAGCAGTTCTTTCACTCTTTGTCTTAATTCCGGAATAACCTCAGTTTCAAACCATGGGTTACGCTTCATCCAGATATTGTTGCGGGGGCTCGGATGAGGTAATGGTAATAACTGCGGCCAGTAACTTCGCCAGTCTCTGACACGTTCGGTCAGGCTTCGCTTAGGTTCCTGCAAATGCCACTGTTGCGCGTATTGACCAATAGCCAGTATTAATTCTAAATTGGGTAGCTGTTGCAGTATTTGCTCGCGCCAGGTGGGCGCGCATTCGGGGCGGGGCGGCAAGTCACCGGACTTACCAGTGCCCGGATAACAAAAGCCCATAGGAATAATAGCCAGTTCTTCGGCATTGTAAAAAGTGTCTTTATCAATGCCCATCCACTGACGAAGCCTGTCGCCACTGGGGTCATCGAAAGGCTTACCGGAGGCATGAACGCGCTTTCCGGGGGCTTGTCCGGCAACTAGAATTCTGGCTTTAGGGTGCAACTGTACAACGGGGCGGGCACCAAGCGGCAGCTCTGGTTCACATAAGGTACAGGCACGGACATCACGCAGAATTTGTTGCCAATGCGGCGGCTCTTCCCATTTCATAACCTTGCTCCAGCAGCTTTTTATCCTGAGTGAAACGTCCTACCGGAAAGTCCTCCGGCGGAGCCAGAACGGTCATTTTACAGTCCGCGGGAGGGTTATCAATAAAGTTAATAGCGTCATTGTAAACTGCCGAGCGGCGGGCTACTGCGTCAAATAAGGCAGGATGGTGTTTAAAAAAACGCTTAGTAAACTTAGGCAGGGGTCTTATCTTCTTTCGGAAACCTCGCGGCCGGGACAAAATAACCGTTATATCCAGCGCACCCATTTCATAGGCTTTAATCACCGGAATAGAATCACCCAGTCCGCCATCCGTCATAGGCGCTCCACCAACGGCGGGAAACTCGCGGTAGGCCAGCGGAATAGCACAGGAAGCAGGAAATAGTTCGTGTAAGTTGTCGACTGTCACCCTGGTATACACCGGAAACCCTGTATCGACATTGGTCGTTACAACGTATAAAGGCCGGTTCTGCTCCAGGTAATGACGGGTATTCAGTGGTACTTGTTCAAACGAAGCGTGCCAAAGCCAGCTCACATCGCAAAAATGTCCGCCTTTTAAAAAGCGTCGCCAGTTCAAAAACTCGGGCTGTAGCGCATGCTGCAAGAGAATTTTACGGTTACGTCCGTGGTCGCCGGCAAGAAAACCAATCAGGTTGGTTGAACCTGCCGACACCCCAATTGCAAAATCAAAGTTGGTTTGTCCGGTTTCAAGAAAGCCGTCCAGCACACCAGCGGCGAAGATACCGCGCATGGCGCCACCTTCTACCACTAGTGCTTTTTTACTTTGCTCCTGGGTCATACACCTGCTTATTTTTTACTTCTCAATACTCTTTATTTTTCAATAAAGGCCTGCTCAATCACGTAGCTGCCTTGCTTACGCGATGTTGCTTTACTAAAGCCCCGTTCATTGAGAATAACCATCAGATCTTGAAGCATAGCGTCATTACCGCACAACATAAAGCGATCGTGTTCAGGGTTCAGATCTGGCATACCAATGGTTTTGGTTAAGGTGCCAGACTCCAGCAAATCGGTAATACGTTGCTGATGCGCTTCATCACGGAATGGCTCGCGGGTCACTGTCGGGTAATAAATGAGCTTTTCCCGCACCCAGTCACCAAAGTATTCGTTATTTGGCAGAATCTCAGAGATTTCTTTTTGATACGCCAACTCAGACACCCAGCGCACACCGTGAACCAAAACGACTTTATCGTACTGTTCGTATATGTCGGGGTCTTTAATAACGCTCATAAAAGGCGCTAAACCGGTGCCGGTACTGAGCAAGTACAAGTTTTTGCCTGGCAGTAAGTGCCCGGGTACTAACGTGCCTGTAGGGCGTGTCGACAACACCACTTCGTCACCCACCTTGATATGTTGCAGGCGCGACGTTAAAGCGCCGTCCGGCACTTTAATACTGAAGAACTCAAGCTCTTCTTCATGGTTTGCACTGGCAATGCTGTAAGCTCTGAGCAGAGGCTTGTCTTCCAGCTGCAGTCCCATCATTACAAACTGACCGTTTTCGAAGGTAAAGCTTGGTTGGCGTGTGGTTCTAAAGCTAAACAGGGTGTCGTTCCAGTGGCGTACCTGAGTCACTTTTTCCGCAATGATACTTCTCATAACAATTCCTCATTGGCGATTTTGTGCGCATAATAACATAAAAAAACTAAATCTAAATGAGAATTTTTATCATTAACTATTGAAAATGAGAACGGTTTTTATATAAGATACATGCACTGTTGTTTGTAAAGGAAGAAAAGTGAATGGCTCGACGCTCGGGTGGCCGCAGAGGGTGGTCTTTAAAAGACTGGCATTGGATAAGCTCTGCCGTTTGCCTCATTGGCATGTTGTTGTTTTCAGTCACCGGTATAACGCTAAACCATGCTGGCTGGATAGAATCCGCACCCAGCGTCGAAAGCCATGAAAGCTCTCTCCCACAAACGGAATTGGACCGGTTGGCGAATGCTTCAGGGAATGACGCTCTACCAACTTTTTTCCACCGCTGGTACGAAGATAAGACGCAAAACAGCATCAGTTCAAATGCCGAAATCGAATGGAGTGACTACGAATTGTACGTCGCCATGCCCCGCCCTGGCGGGGACAGCTGGTTCAGCGTCGATTTAACCAGTGGTGCTTTTTACTCTGAAACCACCGATCGCGGCTGGATTGCCTATTTCAATGACCTCCACAAAGCCCGCAACACGGGTTTTCTCTGGAGCCTTTTCATTGACGTATTTGCCATTGCCAGCATTTTATTCACAATTACGGGGTTATTACTTTTGAAAAAATACAGTAAAGGGCGCAAGTCCACCTGGCCGCTGGTTCTGGCCGGTTTCATCATTCCTTTGTTCGCCGTTATGGGGTCAGCACATGCTGCTGAAAACGAGCTCAATGTCGAAATTCCCCGCCTGTCAGTCGCCGAATATCACGCACCTTACCTGGCGATATGGCTGGCCAATGAACGCAACCAACGGGTTGCTGACATTGCAGTCTGGTACGACGTTAACCTAAAAGATAGCGAAGGCGAAAAATGGCTTAAAGACATACGCCAGTGGTGGCGTCGAAGCGGCCGCATGGCTGACATGCCTATAGACGGTGTATCGGGCGCAACCCGACGCCCCGGCACTCACAAGGTGGATTTAACACCGTTATTAACCAAATTACCGGAACTTGAGCCCGGCCAGTACTACTTGTATGTAGAAGCCGCGCGCGAAGTCGGCGGTCGCGAAATGCTGCGCCTGCCATTGTCTTTACCTATCGATAGCCCAATATCCATCTCAGAGACCGGCGAGCACGAGCTTGGCCGAGTGTCATTAAAACTGGAGCCTTAATCATGAAATTATCTTCTGTACTTACTACCAGCCTGGCTGTGCTGACCTTATTTGCCAGCACCAGCAGTGAAGCTCACCGCGTCTGGATTAAACCCAGCGCCACCGTTGTTTCCGGCGATTCCGAATGGGTGACTTTTGATGCCGCTATCGCCAATGGCATTTTTTATCCAGATCACTACCCGCTTAGCCTGGATTACGTAAAAGCCATGGCACCAGATGGCTCCGATGTGACTCTGGAGAATGGTCATAAAGGCAAATACCGCTCGGTATTTGATATTGAACTGGAAAAAGAAGGCACTTATACCATTTATTCAGCCAGTTCAGGGTTATCTGCACGCTGGGTAGATGACGAAGGTGAACGCCAATACTGGCCGCCACGTGGTGCGCAAAAAACCAATGAAGACTTCTACAAAGAAGTTCCTCAGGACGCTAAAGAATTAGAAGTTAGTGAGCGCTCACGTCGTGTTGAAACCTTTGTTACCTCTGGTGCACCAACTTATGACACTCTGGGTCCAACAGGTAAAGGTCTGGAACTTGAACCAGTGACCCACCCGAACGATTTATACACTGGTGAAAACATTACCTTTAAGTTCAATATTGATGGTGCCGCAGCAGCGAGAACTGAAATTTTCTTGGTAAAAGGCGGTGAGCGTTATCGTGACCAGGCACAACCAACCAAGTTAACAACCGATGAGAAAGGCGAAGTCACCTTCACTCTGGATGAACCAGGCATGTACTGGTTAGAAGCAGAATACGCTGACGACAACGGCGAAGCCCCGGCTACCAAACGCCAGGGCTCTTACGTTGCCGTATTAGAAGTGTTGCCTATGTAGCCTGGCTACTGAAAACGAACCACTCCCAGAGTGTTGGCGTCAGTACCGAACCAAATGGAATCGGTCGCTTCATCATAGAACATATGACGAACAGTACCGCCGCCACTCTCCAGCTCAATTGGCTCTGAAAACTCGTGGGTTTCGGTATCGAAGCCCACCAGCCGGTTTGGCTGCACACCAGTTTCTACAAACCAGACGTCATTACGTTTATCCACCGCCATACCATAAGGCCGTGAATTTTCTTCAGCTGGTGCCCGCCAGTCTTTATTCTCACCGCTAGCCGGGTCGTAGCTACCCACGTAACCTTTATTATAATCGACATACCAGATGGTACCGTCGTCAGTCATACCAAGCCTGCGTGGCCTATTGTCTTTCCGTTCAAGCTCAATTCCCCGCAGCTTTCCGCTTTCAACAGTCGCCAGCTTATTGGTACCAAAGAGCGTCGCCCAGGGTTTGTCGTTCTCGACAATTAAACCGTAAGGCCGGGCCGAATCCGTGGGCACATCCCAAAGTTCTATTTCACCGTCATCTGTTTCCAGAAAGCCTATTTGGTTACCGCCCTGCACCGTAAACCAAATATTGCCATCGCTAGTGAAGTCCATGGTGTGGCTGTCGCGCGTTCCATCTCCGGGTAATTCAAACTTTTTAATGTCGCCTGAAACCGGATCAATTAAGCCAATATGGTTCATAAGATTGCCGGTGTACCAAGCGCCACGATCATCGACAATAACAGTATGCGGACCCGATCCATCGGGTAGATCGTAGCGTTTAAACTCTTCGGTTTCGGGGTTAAATGTTGCCGCGTAATCACTTCCCTGACCCACGAACCAGACCGTATTATTGTGCACCCAGGGGTCACGAGGCCGGGAATCCTCCCAGGGAACCTGCCACTCCTGAATTTCCGCTTTAGCCAGTCCACTGTCTTTGTGGTCATCGCTGTTAGCCGGCGCACTGCTTATTCCCGCCAGACCAATAATTACCGCACTTGTTAAGCTTAAGTATTTCATTTTATGGCCTCCGTAAATAATCTTTTAGCCTGACATATCCAACTGATTTATCAGTATAGACGCTATTGCTTCAAACCCAACACTGTGCAATCTTCAACCTTTAAACACTAAACGGTACCTGTTACATGCTAGATCAATGGCTTATTGGAATAATCTTAGTCGCCATGTTGGTGCTTTTCGTCATAGATAAATGGCGTTACGACCTGGTTGCCATGATGGCGCTATTGTCCGCGGCTATTCTTGGTCTGGTTCCAACTGCCGAGGTGTTCAGTGGTTTTGGTAACGCTGCTGTCATCACTGTTGCGGCGGTATTGATTATTAGCCAGGCACTTTGGCGCTCTGGCGTTGTCGATGCACTGGCATCGGCTATGAAAAACATAGGCGATAAACGCTGGTTACAGATGATAGCCCTGACCTCAGTCACTACGATCTGCTCAGCTTTTATCAGCAATACAGGCACCATGGCGATAATGATACCAGTCGCCCTTCAACTCGCCCGCAGCAGTGGAAATAACCCCTCCAAAGTGTTAATGCCTATGGCCTTTGGCTCCTTACTGGGGGGCACTATTACTATGGTGGGTACGCCGCCGAACATTATTATTGCCGATATTCGTCGCGAGGCTATGGGTGAGTCTTTCGGTATTTTTGAATTTACTCCGGTTGGTCTCAGCATCGCCATCGCGGGCTTACTCTTTATGTGGCTGCTAAGTCACTGGTTGGTGCCAGAAAAAGCTGGGAAATCCAAATCGCAGTCACTTTACGATGTCAGTAGCTACCTGACCGAACTCTATGTACCTGAAGGCTCTAACTTTGTTGGTGAAACTCTCTATGAGCTGGAAAACCGTAGCGAAGAGGACTTTGTAATTGTTGCACTACAACGTGGCGAAAAGCGCTGGTCTGCACCGGCCCGATACTTGCGATTGAAACCTGAGGATGTATTAATAGTTGAAGCCAACGCGGAGACCATTCAGCAAGTTATTGACGGAACAGGGCTTGAGCTTAACGCCGAGGAAGAAATTGACGAGCGCTTTTTAAAATCCGACGACATTACCGTTATTGAAGGGATTGTCGGGCACGATTCACGCCTTATCGGCCGCTCGGCTGGCGACATAAAATTACGCAGCCGCTACGGTATTAATGTACTGGGCGTAGCCCGGGAAGGTCAGAAGTTGGGAACAAAACTGGCGAATATTCGCTTTAAGCCGGGTGATGTTTTATTACTGCAGGGCGACGCTGAAGTGCTTAATGACGTATTTCAGCGCTTTGGCTGCTTCCCTCTCGCTCAACGCAGCTTGCGACTGGGCTCACCAAAACAACTGATTCAGCCACTGGGGATATTCTCGGCAGCGATTCTGGCAGCAGCACTCGGCTTTATCTCAGTGCCGGTTGCGTTCTCTCTTGCGGCCGGCCTTATGGTTATTACCAATATTCTGCCTCTTCGGGAACTCTATGACGCCATAGACTGGCCTATTATTGTCTTGCTGGGAGCGACAATTCCACTGGGGTCTGCGCTGGAGCGCAGCGGTGCTGCCGATACCATTGCCAACGCGGTGCTTTATGTGAGTCAGGGGTCACCCGATTTTGTTGCCGTGGGCTTACTGCTAATAGTTACGATGCTGCTGTCGAACATAGTTAACAACGCCGCCGCGGCCGTATTGATGGCGCCTATTGGCATCAGTATGGCCAGCAGCTTCGGCGCCAGTATGGATCCGTTTTTAATGGCGGTTGCTATTGGTGCCGCTGTGCCTTTCTTAACCCCTATAGGCCACCAGTCGAATATATTGGTTATGGGCCCGGGGGGTTACAATTTTAGCGACTACTGGCGGCTTGGCCTACCGTTGTCCCTGCTGGTTTCGGCGGTTGCGCTGGTTATGATACTGCTGGTATGGCCGTTGTATTAATCGCTGATTTTATAAGGCAAATAGGTTTGCAGTGTTTTCAGGTGTTCGCGTAACGCACTGCGTTCATCCTGACAATACTGCTCAATGGCGTCGCTAAGAGGCGCCTCCATAAAACGGTAAAAGCCTTCGCGCAGAACAGGCTCAAAACCACGATGCAATTTGTGCTCACCCTGAGCGCCCGCGTCAAAATACTGTAGCCCGTGGTTTATGCAAAACTCAATTCCCTGATAATAACAGGCTTCAAAGTGCAGAAATTCAAGCTCTTCCCGGCAGCCCCAGTAGCGTCCGTACAGTGTGTCTTCTCCTTTAAAACACAAAGAAGCAGCCAGCATGTTGCCGTCTCTGTAGGCAGCAAAAACAACAATATAATCGGATAAATACTCAGCCCAGAGCTTAAAGGTAGCAGGGGTTAAATAGCCGCCATGCCCAGAACGTTTTAAATAAGTACGCTGGTAGAACAAAGTAAATTGCTGCCAAAACTCCGTAGTCAGCTCCTTACCTTGCAAGGTTCGCATCTGCACATTTTGTTCTGATATTTTCTGCCGCTCTTTACGAATCGTCTTACGCTTACGCGACACCAGAGCCTCTAAAAAGTCATCAAAACTGCCGTAGTTGCGGTTTTGCCAGAGAAACTGAATATCAAAACGCTGCCACCAGCCTTCGTCGGCTAAAGCACGGCTTAAGTCAGGTTCAACATACAAACTCTGCAAGTTACTGACGTCATGCTGCTTTAATAACTCAGACTCAATAATAGGCAGCATCTCGCCACGGTTAACGCCCTCGCTAATAGCCAGACGCGGTCCCTGACATGGTGTAAAAGGTATTGCGTTAATCAGCTTAGGGTAATATTGAAAACCATAGCGTTCAAAAGCTTCGGCGAATGCCCAGTCGAACAGATACTCACCATAGGAATGCGTTTTCTTAAACCACGGCATAGCCGCAACCATGGTGCCATTATCATCAAAAACGACAACATATTGCGGCAACCAGCCGCGCTGCAGCCCAAGACTGCCACCCTGCTCAAGCGCCAGCAGAAAGTCATAGCGAGTAAAGGGGTAATGGCGCCCGAACAGGCGATCCCAGTCGTTTTTAGCTACAGTGGTGATTGTTGCGTGAATAACTGCTCGCATGCGTTAGGCGCTTAAGAGCCCAAGCACACTGATGTCTTCATCCAACTGTGGCCAGTGAATACCCTGACCGTTACCCAACAATTGCCAATCCTTACGCTGCTCCTCGGTGGCACTTTCCAAGCGAGGGAACCAAACAATGGGCGCAGAAATTTTACGGCCATCAGCAAGCTCGACCTCAAGAGTTGCCTCGGTAACAGATACATTCACTGCAACAGGATGGCGATCAATTTCTAAAGTATTCATACCACGCCTCCAGTAGTTCTTCTCTATGCTGCACTACAATTTTATTGATGCGCCTAAGCTCAAACGATGAAAAACTGACAGAGCTACTCATTAAAACAGGTTTAAGCCAAAATTTGGCCAGCTTGTTGTCTCGCTGCACATGAATGTGAGGAGGTTCACCGCTTTCGTTACTATAAAAGAAAAAACGATAAGCACCAATCCTTAGTATTGTCGGCATGCTTTAGTTTCCGTACTTTAAAAGAAACTAAGCTTAGAAAAAAACCGACGATAGCGCGTTATGAAATAACCTAAAAGTGCGTAATCATCTGCCTACTCATTGTACCCACCACTAACTTTCGAAGCTAAAAGCCCGCACCCAGACATCGACTGTCAGCTGTAAAGAGCTGTGAGCCTCGGCACGTTCACGGCCCTCGGCACTGCTACGGTAGAGGTGTGGTGTCATGGTAAGTAGGTTTTGAACAGCCTGGTTATTATTCAGTTCAAATTGGAAAGTCACACGCTGCTCTGATGCTAAAGACCAGTATTCTGAGTTTACAGGCAGGTTATCTGACTTTGTTTTTATCTCAGAATAAATAATAGCTTTTAGCTCTTTTAGGTGATCACCTGCAGGGTCTACCATAATCAGCCGCCCGCCGGGCTTTAGAACCCGCTTAAATTCAGCTTCAACAGGAAAGCCAAACACGCACAAAATGGTATCGACACTGTTATCGTCCAGTGGAATAGAATTATTGGAAGCGACCATCCAGCTGAGGCGTTTATCGCGTTTTGCCGCAGCCTGCACTGCCCATTTTGAAATATCCAGAGCGGCCACGCTTAAATCAGTACCGTTTTGTACCGCCTGCTCAACCAGGTAACGTAGGTAGTAGCCTTCGCCGCAACCGGCATCGAGCACAGCCTGCTCACCCTGTGCTAACACAGTATCTGCCAGAACCTGCGCCAGTGGTTCATAATAACCCTGTTCCAGAAACTCCCTCCGTGCCTGCACCATAGCTTTGCTGTCGCCGGGGTCTTTAGAGCGCTTATTCTGCACCGGCAACAAATTCACGTAGCCCTGTTTAGCCACATCATAGCTATGACCATTTTCACAACGCCAGCTGCCATCCACCAACTGCAAAGGTGACTGCTCTATTGGGCAACGTAAGGCGGACATTTTTGTTATTGGCATACCATCTACTTTTACAACGCTATTTTGCGACCATCTTATTCTTCCTGGTCGCCTTCTGCCAGTACAACAAAAAACCACCACCGCTAAAAATTAACGATGGTGGTTTTGCTATAGCTAATACGTTAAATAATAACTACTGGCTTGTACTGACACCTAACTCACGCAATACGTTATCTGCGTGATCAACATACTGCATTTGCCACAGCATATAGCGAGTATCCACCTGAATAGAACGGGTGTTCTCCAGGTTGAAATCCCAATCGGAAATAATGGAATCCAGCGTGCCGTCAAAAGCTAGGCCGACGAACTCGCCTTTATGGTTCAGAACCGCAGAACCTGAATTACCACCGGTAATATCCAAAGTCGCCAGGTAGTTCACAGGTACAGAATTTAAATCCACTTTCTCATAAGGACCGAAGTCACCCGCTTCAATCGCCTTCAGTTGTTCTTCCGGCGCATTAAACTCCCCTTCACCAGTGGCTTTTTCTGTTACACCACGCAAGGTAGTAAAAGGTGCCCAGGCATTACCGTCTTCGGTACCATGGTCGCGGCCTGCAACGTTACCGTAAGTAATTCTCAGCGTGCTGTTCGCATCAGGGTACACCGCCTCTCCTTTACTTTGCATAAAGGCAATTTTTGCGCGCATGTAGTCAGCGTAGGCTTGCTGAATTTTACCGGAAAGCTCTTCGCTCTTTTTCTCATCTTCTAAATCGGAAGGATAAAGTGCGACAGCGGCTTTAACGAACGGATCTTCGCTTTGCTCAAACTGTTCCGGGTCAAATTCCAACAACGCCATACGGTTATCTCGGTCAAGTAAACTAGTGCTTTCATACCAACCATCAATTAACGCGCTTAACTCGTCGTTGCTCATGCCATCACGCAGACCCATAGCTTTATCGAAAGCGGCATCGCGCTCTGACTTAGGCTGTGCCATGTAGCTGCTCAGATTGTGCAGATCTAATGCCTTCTCAACCTTAGCGTCAAAATTTCTGTCCATACCGGCCAGGTATGACTGGAAGCGCGGAACATCACGCTCCTGATAACCAGCTTTGCGTTCGGCGTCTGGTTTGGTGCCTTCCTGAGCCAAACGGTGCACAGCGCGCGCAACAGAAAGCAAACGCGGCGTTGCATTATTTAGCTGGTAATCAGCACGACTTTTCTTATGGCGCTGCTGTAGCAACGTATCAATGGTATTAAGCCCATCGGCATACAACGCTTTTTTCGTGCGGTCGCTGTTTACCCACTCAGTCAGCTCTTTATGTTCCTGTTGCTTACGTTCCAGCAAGTCGCTGTTCGCAAAGCTGTCCAGCATACCCTGACGGTTTTTCAGGTAATTGTTCAGGCCGGCAACACGGCTGGCGTATTTGAGCTCCGCATCTTTATCGTCGGCTGTTTCCCGGGCAATAATGTCCAGTGAATCCTGAAACTGTTCAACTGTTTTAGGATAGCTCCATTCAAAGGTTTCTTTTACTTCAGACGGCAGCCGGTGGCGGTTCGTGCGGCCCGGATAACCCAGGGCCATAACAAAGTCACCTTCTTCCAGGCCTTCACTGGCTATCGTTAAGTGGTAATCCGGTTTATAAGGTACGTTGTCTTCACTGTAATCCGCTGATTCACCTTCCGGGCTGACATAAGCGCGTAAAAAGCTGTAGTCGCCAGTGTGACGTGGCCACATCCAGTTATCGGTGTCGCCGCCAAATTTGCCCACACCGCTTGCCGGTGCGTGGACTAAGCGAACATCCTTAATTTCCAGTTGCTTAATAAGGTAATACTCGAGGCTGCCGTAGTATGCAGCTACCGTGCAACGATGCCCTTCGTCCTCTTCACACTCTGCTACCAAAGCTTTCTGATTATCTTCTATTGCGTCCAGACGCGCTTTGCCCGTTAACTCGGTTACCTTGGCATCAATCACCTTATTAGTGACGTCATCGACCGCTTTGGTCACAAAAATGCGGCTGCCCGGTGCCGCAGGCACTTCTGCATCTAAACCCTTGGCTAAAAAGCCATTAGCGAGCAAGTCGTTCTCTGGTGTAGAGTTATGAGCAATGCTGTTGTAAGCGCAATGATGGTTCGTTGCTACTAAGCCTTCTGGTGACACAAACGAGGCCGAACATCCGCCCAGGCTAACAATGGCAGCAGCGGGGAACTCAGTTAATTTAGAAATATCATTAGGGTCAATAGTCAGACCTGCCGCCTTCAGCTTATCGGCAATTTCCGGTAACTGTTTGGGCATCCACATACCTTCGTCGGCTGCCGCAAAACAGCTGACTACAGACAAAGCAATCAATAACTTTTTCATAGTATCTCTTCTGTTAATTGTTAGGGAGGGAACAATAAACTCTGATAAAAGCTATAGTTATAGTCTTGCCGAAACTTGTCAATAATCAGACAAGTAATGTTACAAAATAACAGTGTCAAAATTTAGGCACAAAAAAGGCCGTGCAAAAGCACAGCCTCTTACAAGTAAAGCTTGCTGTTTTTACCAAGCGTATTTAACACTCAGTTCCACATTGCGCGGAGCACCGAAAAAGCCCTGATTATAAAAGTCGATGCTGGAATAGTACTTTTTATCAAACAGGTTGTTGACGTTAAAGCTCAGATCCCAGTTTTGGCTTAACTTATAGTTAGCCATGGCATTCACAACGGTATAGCTGTCCTGAATAAAGGTTTCGCCATTTGGGCCTATATTCGGGTTAGACGATATTTTGCTCTGCCAGTTGGCGTTCACACCGACTTTCAATGCATCTGTGGCAGTATAAAGTACGCTGGCTTTCACCATGTCTTCGGGTAAATAAGGCGCATAGTCTGAACCATCACGATCTTCCGACTCGTTGTGCGTATAACTGAAGAAAATATTCAGTGAATCGGTTGGCTTACCATTTAACTCAAACTCATAACCTTCACTCTCGGCACCATCGACTCCAATAGAAGGGCGAATAGTCGTACCTGGCAGGAAGTCCGCATTATTGGGGTCACTAATTGCAAGGTTATCTTCTTTCACTTTAAAGACGGCAACACTGGCTGTTAAAGCTTCATTAAAGAAGTCGCCTTTAACGCCCAATTCTGCGTTTGAACCTTCCACCGGACCGATGAGTTCATTGTCTGCATTTCGCGCGCTTTGAGGTTTAAAAATTTCCGTGTAGCTGGCATAGGTTGAAATAACGTCTGTGACATCATAAACCAGCCCGAAATAAGGGGTGTTAACGCCTGAGTTTTTATAATCGCTTGGCGACCACGGTGATTGTACAAAGGTATCGTAGGTTGTAATTCTATTGCCTAGAATAGCAGTTAAGTCATCCGTTAAACTCAATTGAGCTGCAGCGTATACCCCTTTTTGTTTATATGATTCATAAGTTCCATAAGCGGGAGTGTCGCTAAAGTTAATGGGATCGACTCCATTCCCCCAGTCAAACAAACTAGGAACGTCTATGGCGTCAGCACTGCTATAAGAAACGGAATCAACATTTTGTTCAGAACTCAAAGCACCAGCGGTTAATTGGTGCTCACGACCAAATAGCTCGAAAGGACCTGACGCCAAAAAGCGATATGACGTTTGCTCACGTTCAGCAACATAATGATTTGGTGAGGGTTGAAAGTCGGAATTTGGAGTCTTACCTGTCGTCTTATCGGGGAAGAATTCAAAGTACAGCAAATACCCGTCCATATCATCTTTACGACGCTCAACATCCAGTTGAATATCCCAGCCGTTATCAAAAGCATGCTCTAACTGAACGAATACACTAGTACTTTCTCTATCCCATCGATTCCAAGTCGATGCTGTCGTTGTACTAACTGGCAAATCATCAGCCTGCGTACCATCGTCATAAAACAGAGGCAGTGCGCCCCACATACTTCCTTTGGGGTTACGCTCGCTATAATCAGCACCCATGGTTAAACGCGTTTGTGTCGTTAAATCAGCAGTTACAACGGCATAGATTTGCGCGTTTTCTTTTTCGGACAAATTGACGTAACTGTCACCTTCTTCATAGGCAAGCGCAACACGTCCTTTTACGTTTCCATCCTCAGACAAAGTTTGAGAGTGATCAGCTTCTAATCTGTAATTACTCCACGAGCCAATCCCCAGGCTCGCATAACCACCATCTTCCGCTTTAGGGCGCTTACGAATAAGGTTAATGGCAGCAGAAGGTTCGCCGACACCGGTTAACAAACCCGTAGCGCCACGCACAATTTCAACGCGTTCAAAAATAACGGAGTCCGCCAATGCTTCACTAAAGAAGCTGTTGTACGCAATAGGCACACCGTCAAACTGGAAGTTGGTCACATCGCGGCCACGGGCACGGAAGAAAAATCGGTCAGTTTCGGCCTGTTGCGCCTGAATACCCGGTGCAAACTGCATCACATCGGCAACCGTATCGAGTGAGAAGCTGTCTATAAAGGTGCGGTCAATAATTGAAATCGACTGTGGAGTCTGACGCAGTGTTAGCGGCAGCCCTGTTGCAGTAGTCGCCTGATCTAAAGAACTGCCGGTAACCTTAATGTGTTCAAAAATCTTTTCCTGCGTTCCCGCTTTTTCTTTGTTTTCTTCAGCAGAAGCTTCGTTTTGTGCGGCTACAGCAGCGGAGCTTAACAGCGCGGATGCTACCGCTGTGGCTATGAAATTTCTGGCAAATGCCTTCATGAATCGCCTCCCTACCAAATCATTGTAAATGAGAATTGTTCGCAACACATTGTATTTGATAATTGTTCGTATTTACAATATCATTTCGGAAAATTTCTCGGGGGAGTTCGAATGACACAAAGGCAATGGTTTAAATTACATGGGTGGTGCTCGCTGCCAATATGGATCCTGTTTTGCTTTATCTGCATTACCGGTACCATCGCCGTATTCAGTCACGAGCTAACCTGGTTGTTCAACGAAAATGCGCGCGCGGTTAATCCCGAGAATTTGCCAGCTCAGCCAATTTCCGAGCTAGTTGCTACCGTTAAAGACCAGTTTCCAACGGCCAACGTTACGACGGTAATGACTTTTGAGCCTTATATTATTAACGCTGTCGTTTTCTCTGATGAAAACATCCCGATGGGCATTGCCTATGTAAACCAGTACACCGGCGAAATTCAGGAAGTTAATCAGGGCATCACTTTTATTAACTTTATGCGCTCACTGCATAGCTGGTTGCTATTCCCCTGGCAAGACGGCTACAGCGTTGGTTATTACCTGGTTTCGGCCATGTCCTTTGTCATGATTGGCGCTCTGGTTACCGGCCTGGTCATTTATAAAAGGTTCTGGCGCGCTTACTCGCAACCTAAAATTCGTGCCAAGCAAGGCAAAAAAACCCTTTTAACCGACTTACACAAGCACGGCGGCGCCTGGTCCATCTGGTTCCTCATTGTTATGAGTTTAACTGGCCTCTGGTACTTTACTCAGCAAGTGCTCTGGCACGCAGACATTGATATTGAAGAACACGCTCCGCTGGTTGAAGTATCTGACATTCCTATGGGAGAAAAAGCACAGGCTCCGGTGTCTTTTGAAGACGCTTTGCTTATAGCGGAGCAGCGCTTCCCTGATATCCGCCCCAGCTTCATTATGATGCCTGAGCATAACCGTGACATGTTCAAAATTATGGGCGGCGGCAACTTCATTTTCTACGACCAATACTCTTACCGGCTGGATATTAACCCGTGGAATGGTGAGATAGCGCGAGCCGTTTCGCCCGACAATATGAATACCGTGCAAACCATTCAGCATATTGTTGATCCGCTGCACTACGGCACTATTGGCGGTATCTGGACTAAAGCTATCTGGTTTATTTTTGGACTTATTTTGTCGGCCATGTCCATTACCGGATTTTTGATTTGGGGTTCTCGCACAGTGAAAGCGGCAAAAGCCAAACGCACACCGCTGCAAGAGTCGTTACAGAATGAAGGAGCTAACTAATGGCACGCCGTAAAAATACCTTCTGGAACCGAAATAAATTTAAGCTCAGTGGCTTAATTCTTATTCTGCCCTTTTACTTTTTATATGAGCAGTTGCAGCCACCTGAATTCCCTCCTGTCTGGGATGAAAAGGCCGCAGGCCCATTTAAAGTGGCCTTGCAACCAGCCAATAATGACGCGCCTTACGCACATCATGAAGACTGGGTAAAAGACTTTTCAGCGTACGTTAACGAAGGAAAAGTCAGAGATATTCGTCAGGGTTACGTGAACATTGGCGAGGAGCCAATTGCTATTGAAGAACTGCAACAAGATGATGTCGGCATTTTGCACGGCAGTGAGTTATTGCAGCACGTACATGCTATAGCGCCACAAAAACTCAATTCACAACAGCGCGTTTGGGTCACTTTGCAAACCTGGAATGGTGACGTTCATCAAGCTCATTGGGAACTTCCCGAAACTTGGGTGAAATAACACTTTAAACGCGAATCGTTTTCATTTAGAATTCCCGTCAATTTAGATCGCATCTAATATTCGAGGGGAATCATGAACATTCAAAAGACTGTATTGGCGGCTAGCATCCTGGCCGCTTTAGCTTCCACCAGCAGCTACGCACAAGAAGAAAAACAAGAGAAAACTCAAGAAGAGATGATGGAAACCATCAATGTCAGCTCTCGCGGACTTATCTCTTACGTTAGTGCCACCGGTTCCAAATCTGATACACCCATTATTGAAACGCCTTTATCGGTTTCGGTTCTTACCGAAGCTCGTATCCAGGACTTAGGCGCCGTTACTGTGCAGGACGCTATTGGTTATGTAGCGGGCTTATACAACGGTCCATTTGGTGTTGATACTCGCGGCGATTGGGCAAAAATTCGAGGTGTTAGTCCAGTTCAATACCTTGATGGCCTTAAATCTCTGTTTGGTAACTACAACAACGTTCGCGTTAATCCTTATTCCCTCGGTCAAATTGAAGTTCTGAAAGGACCTAGCTCTGTTCTTTACGGACAAGGTTCTACCGGCGGCATTATTAACTTAGTGAGTAAACGTCCGAAGGCAGAAACTGAAGGTCAGTTCTGGGCTCAATTGGGTAACTACTCCCGTAAGCAAGTTGCCGGCGATATTACTGGTGCATTGAACGATGATGCTTCATTAACCGGCCGCTTTGTTGGCTTATACCGCGACAGCGATACGCAAACCGATTACGTTCCGGATAACAGCCTGGTACTAAACCCGTCATTGAGCTGGCATGCCTCTGAAGACACAAAAATTACCTTAATTGGCAACATTCAGCGCAATGAGTCCGGCTCGAGCACGCAATTTTTCCCGTGGCAGGGAACCTTATTGCCGAACGAATTTGGCCAAATTGACAGCTCCACTTTTGTGTCAGAACCAGGTTTTGATAAATACGATACGGAACAAGACGCGCTAACAGCCATTGTTGAGCATGATATTAACTTGGACTGGCGCATAAAGTTTGCTGGCCGCTATAGCGACAGCAGCGCCGATTACAATACCATGTATGGATGGCCACCTGTTTTTGGTCCAGATGACCGCTCGGTTAGCCGAATATCGTCGTTATATCGTGCCAATGCCAGAACCTGGACCGGCGATGTTCAAATTCATGGAAACATTGTCAGCGGTGCAATTGAGCACGACGTGGTTTTTGGAGTCGACTATCAAGATGCGTACACGGATAACGATGCCGATAGAGATACTGTTACACGAACAAATCAACGAAACGCTCTAGATTTATATGATCCCATATACGGTCAGGCGACCGATCTACCGACAGAAGCAGATCTCGTTGACCTTCCTTCTCTCACCACTCATCAAATCGGAATTTACGTTCAGGACAACTTACGCATACATGATAAGTGGCTTATTTCTGCAGCGTTACGTCGTGACCGTGCAACTAATAACCCGGAAGATAGCCTGGCAACAGACCAATACGCAACAACCGGTCGCTTAGGTTTTATGTATCTGATGGACGGTGGTTTATCACCTTACCTCAGCTATAGCGAGTCATTTTCTCCGGTCATTGGCCGAAACGCCTACGACAACCCGTTCGTGCCTTTGGAAGGCAGGCAGTGGGAGGCCGGTATGAAGTTTCAGCCCCAGGGTACAGAACATTTATTTACGGCTTCAGCCTATCGCATTACCGAGAAAAACCGTAAAAACCCGAATAACGACGGCAGTGCACCATTTCCAGATCGCCAAATTCAGGTTGGAGAAGTTGAAATCGAAGGGGTAGAGCTGGAGGCTCAGCTGGCTTGGGACTCTCTTGATGTTTATGCCAGCTACGCGCACACCGATGCAGCTATAAGCGAAAGCAGCGAGCCAACTGAAGTCGGTAAGCCTTTATCCGCAACACCGGACCATCAAGCATCTATCTGGACCACGTACCGGCCAGATAATTGGAACGGCTTTAAGATTGGTGCCGGTGCGCGTTATGTCGGTAATACTTCCGACGGTTATGTAACCTTTAGTGGCAATCAGCTGCACTTAGAAACTCCGAGCTACACTGTCTTTGACGCTATGATCGGATACGACTGGGATAACTACAGTTTGAGCCTGGATGTGGACAACCTGACCGACAAAACCGTATTAACCTCGTGCTTGTCTCGTGGCGATTGTTTTTACGGACAGCAACGCACGATTATGGCGAACTTCCGTTATAACTTTTAAAGCTTACTGAGTGTAGGTTTCACGTGTAGCCCCGGGCGTCTCTCTTCCCAGCGTCCGGGGCTTTTTTTTAGGTGTCATTTATTCGTTGGTATAGTACTGAACGCCTATCTCTATGCGGTCACGGCCATTCTTCAGGCGCCAGCGGTTCATGTCTCGTAATGAGTAAACGCAGCCGCAATATTCCTGTTGGTAAAAACGTTCACGCTTGGAGATTTCTATCATACGCGCAGCGCCACCCTGCTTACGCCAGTTAAAGGTCCAGTAATGCAGACCCGGGTATGGTGCTACCGCACGCTTACCACAGTCGTTAATCTGGTCCATGTTTTTCCAGCGTGAAATACCTAAGCAACTGGTAATGGTGTCAAAACCGTTTTCGTGGGCATACAACGCTGTACGCTCAAAGCGCATATCAAAACATTCAGTGCAACGTTCACCGCGCTCCGGCTCCCACTCCAGGCCTTTAACCCGTTCGAACCAGTTTTTAGAGTCGTAATCGCAGTCAATAAAGTCCACACCCAGCTTCTCAGCAAAACGAATGTTCTCTTCTTTACGCAGTAGATACTCTTTTTCCGGATGAATATTCGGGTTATAGAAGAAAATGGTAAATTTAATGCCAGCTTCCGCCATGCGCTCCATAACCTCGCCTGAACACGGCGCGCAGCACGAATGCAGCAGCACGTGATCGGACCCCGTCGGAGTTTCCAAAACAATGGATTCTTTCTTGTTTCTAGCCATAACTCTCTCTTCGCGGCTGAAATTTGTGCGAATTATAACTCAAACAGGCGGGGGTGATCACGGTTTTGACAAGATTAAAATTTAGACTAAAATAGGTATATCCATTTTGGATATACAGGAAGACCAATGACTAAAACAAGCTTATTTAAAAGTAACAAAACTCAAGCTGTCCGATTACCCAAAGACGTTGCCTTTTCCGAAGACGTTAAAGAGGTGGAAGTTTTAGTCGTTGGTGAAAGCCGAATTATTACCCCGGCCAAAACAAGCTGGGCATCCTGGTTTACTGGTGAATCCGCAAGTGATGACTTTATGATTGAACGCGAGCAGCCCGAGGAGCAGGAGCGTGACCCGCTATGAACTTGCGTTATATGCTCGATACGAATATCTGCATCTATATTATGAAAAATAGGCCAACATATTTAGCCCCTATTTTTGATGAGCACTCGCGCGAGCTCTGCATCAGTTCAGTTACAGTAATGGAACTGCAATATGGTGTCGAAAACTCGCAGCAACGTACAACTAATGCCGACAAACTCGACAGCTTTTTGGCTCGTTTAAAAATATTAAATTACGATACTGACGCGGCTTATCACACAGCACTTATTCGTCACAAACTGAAACAGGAAGGCACACCAATTGGTTCCTATGATCAGATGATAGCTGGCCATGCCCGATGCCATGGACTCACGGTTGTTACCAATAACACCAAAGAATTTGAACGAGTTCCCGGACTTATTACCGAAAACTGGCTGCAACAACCACCGCAATCATCAATCAATGAGCCAACTCCGGCCTATCGTTGACTTAAGCAGGACGACTAACCCAGCAACTGCTTACTCAGCATGCCAATAATAAAGCCCAATACAGCTCCGAGTGAAGGCGTCCAGTGACGTCGCATTTTTGCTTGCGGGGCAATATCCTGAAATACTAAGTAAAGGATACCGCCGGCGGCGAAACTCATTATCATAGCCGTAATTGCCGGGGTGTCGCTCAACCATAAATAGCCCGAAATTGCTGCAAGAGGGCCGAAAAATGAGGCTGCAAACAGCCCGCCCAGTGCCATTTTTTTGGTGAGCCCTGCCGCCTTCAGTTCACGGTAGGCATTAAAGCCCTCGGGAAAGTTTTGGGCGCCAATAAACACGGCGAGTAAAATCCCAGTCTGCGGACTGACCGCAAAAACGGCCCCCAATGACAAAGCCTCGGGAACAAAGTCCATTAGCATGGCAAGAAATTGAGAGGCATTTCCGCCCTGTTTAGCCAACCACGCATCAATACAGCAAAAGACTATACCACCGCCCGCAAACAACAGGGTCAGCGACCAGGCATTCAGTTCTTTCATTCCCTCCGGAACCAGAGCAAAGGCGACCGCGGACACTAAAATGCCCCCACCAAAGGCGGTAATGCCATGAATAAACTCACGTTTCGTGGTAGTTCTTGGCGTGCCTTCGTAACGGGCAAATACACCACCTAAAAAGGCAGAAAGCCCCGCTCCCCAGGCCAGTAACAGCATCATGTAAACATTCATAACTAAACCTTATCAAATACAGAGCCGGTGTCTGGGCTGAACAGTTTACTGTAAAGCTTGGTCGCGTAGTTGTCCGTCATGCCCGAAATATAGTCGCAAATAACGCGCTTGGGGTTTTCTGCGTTTTTATACTTTTGCAAAGTAGAGCCAGGCAGCAGTTGCTCAGGGTTTTCGCTCAGTACCTGAAACAGCTTCAAGATCATCATCTGGCCTTTGTACTCCAAAACCTGCACCGAAGAGCTCCGAATAACATGCTTAAACACAAAGTCCTTCAACACTTGCAGAGTATGTTCAATATGCTCCGGAAGGCTCGCCTGCAGATCCAGCCAGGGAGATTCAAACAGGTTCTGTTCTGCAACTTCGATGGCATCGACAAAATGCCCGACAAGCTTACTAATTGCGTGCTTACGCGCACGGCTTTGGCCTGAAAAAAGCGCCTCGGTATAAAACCGCTCTTCCAGCATAATAACGCTGTTGTCGTCCAAAACAGCGAGTACGTCTTCGCGCCACTGCTTTTCAGTTACCAGGTTCAGTGCCAGCGAGTCTTCCAAATCGTGCACGCCGTACGATATGTCGTCGGCCAGCTCCATAATGGAGGTATCAAAAGCTTTGTACTGTGCTTTGGTTTTACCCTCTTTCATTTTAGTGGAGCGAAAGGTCGCTTTGTCGTTGGGAATCAGCGGTTCCAGTATCCAATCCAGCACATCCTGTTCGTCGTCATGAATGGATTTAGGCGGTTTAAAAGCACTTAAGTGGTCTTCGGCAGATAGTGAGCAAGTACTAACTTCGCTATGCAAAACCGGATATTTAAGCACACCGAGTAAAGTGCGTCGGGTTAAATCCAAACCATCGTGGTCGGAATACTCACCCAGCTTTGAAATAATACGCAGCGTCTGACCGTTACCTTCAAAACCACCGTTGCTGTGCATGTGGTAGTTCAGTGCCACTTCGCCACCATGCCCGAACGGAGGGTGACCAATATCATGCGCCAGACAAATAGCTTCAATTTGAAAGTAAGACGGAATATGCGTCGAAATAGCATCGTTCTCTGCATACTTTTGCTTTAACTTCTCACAAATGCCCGAACCAATCTGTGCCACTTCCATAGAGTGGGTTAAGCGCGTACGGTAAAAGTCACTCTCGCCCACACCCAACACCTGAGTTTTTGCCTGCAAGCGGCGAAACGCCGACGAATGAATAATACGCGCCCTGTCACGCTGGGCATCGCTGTCCGGCGTAGCGGCATTAAAGGTCGTGGTTTTTCCTGAGCGGCGTTTAAGCATAGCAAAATGTCTTCGTTTGTTTTTTCAGTTACTCACAGCAAAACAAATTTTTGCGGGTTTGCCCAGTTTTAATACCGCCAATGTAAGACATTTATATCAATGCCCTACCAATTGATAGTTTAAGAACTCAAATTTAGTATAAATACACCAACTTGACGCACAACACTGTTGTGCATAGAATAAATGCAAAGTGATCAGTAAACCATGGCCGTTACATTCAGGGACGATTGGCTAGAACGATTCTACGAAGATGATATCAGCCACAAGAAAATACCGAAGATCATCAAAGGAGCGCTCTTCAGGAAGCTCGAAATTTTGGATGCTGCAACGCAGGAGTCAGATTTAAGGGTTCCCCCAGGTAATCGCTTCGAATATTTAAAAGGAAAACTTTCGGGGTATTGTTCTATCCGGGTTAACAAACAGTATCGACTTATTTTCCACTGGGAAGACGGTATCGCCCAAGATACATACCTGGATCCACACGTTTACCAAAGTTAAAAAGGATAATTATGAGAGATACAAAACGTCGCCCGGTATCCGTTGGCCAGATGCTAATAACCGAGTTTCTTGAACCGATGAACATTGAAATAAAAGAGCTCGCTGATGCTATGAGAGTACACAGAAACACGCTCAGCCGAATTGTTCATGACAAAGGAGCCTTGACCGCACCTATGGCTATTAAATTAGCTGCCGCTTTGGGTAACACCCCGGAGTTCTGGTTGAACATTCAGCACGCCGTCGAAATCTGGGACGTACGCCACCGGGCATACGAACAAGAAGCTGAAAACGTAAAGCGCTTGAAACCTCACGCTAAGCCTTATCAGCAGGCTTGAGGGATCGGCGGCTTTAAAACCTCAATAAACCCGCTGCTTCTGTTGTTCGTAATTAAGTGTCATAGCGGCTTTCGCTAGTTCAATTTTACATTCTGGAATATCGCGTAGCTTTTCCTGACGGAAATATTCAAGCAGGTGGCATAAATGCCAAAGTGACGGGTTGCCCTCATGCACCGGTAGAGGAAACGTTTCCAATTCCTGATCCCGTACTTTTCTCAGATATTGCCGGCTCATATTGAGTTGCTCGCCAGCGTCTGACAAGCCAACCAAATCCGGACCTATTTCAACCAGCTTAGCCTGAGGGATTACTTTTCGAATATCAGATAACGCAGAGCGAATTGCCTCTGTTGCATTACTTGATTCACGTACAAAATTTAACGCCAATCGACCCGCAACTCCCACGCCAATAATTGCATCATCACATCCGCCGGCAAAAATCTGGCTGCTAAGATCATCGGTTTTCAAGTCTTTAGGGATGACAAACTTCAACGTAAAGTCATATTCATTCATTGTCGTCATCTCCTTTAATCATCTCAGTAACAGAAGAATAGAGCTCAACCCTATGGTTGTCAATTGACAACCATAAGTTTAATGGCACACCTCTTGCTGTTTCTTATCCAAAAGCACCGTTAACGCATAAATAATGCGCTAAACAGGCAAGCTTTTGCCACCCGGCAGGCAACTTTTGGTATGGAGGAATCATGAACATTAACTCATTAATCAACAGCGTAAGCCAGTCAACACCTGCAATGACTAAGAGTGAAACGAATCAAGAACCACTTGATAACAAGGCTGAACAGAAAAAAACACAAGAAGAGAAAGAGACATTAATAGACAAAGCTTATCGCAGCATGCTGCTGAACCGCATGGGTGTTGATACCGAAAAGCTCGAAGAAATTGAGCAGAAAATAGAAGAGCTGGAAAGTAAAGAAAACCTGAACAAAGAAGAAAAGGACAAACTTGAAAGCTTAATGTCAGCCCGAGACCAGCTTTTTGAAGATGCTATGCGCCGCCAGGCTGAAGGCGGCAATGACGGTAAACAACCCGTTAGTCCTGGCGATATTCAAAAAATTATAACCGAGGACTTTAACCCACGGGACATATCACCTAACGACATGAGTAAGCTTGCAAATCAGTTGTTTGAGGCCGGTGCAATTAGCTCGCAGCAACGCAATCGCATAGATTTTCACACGGCTAAAACCGATCAGCAAAACACCTTAATGTCAGAACCAGAGCAAATTGACCCGGATGAACCCATGAACTTTGTGAAGCATTGGCAGGATCGCGTCAAAGCCAACGAACACTTCGACGCGTCACCACAGGAAAAGGCGTTAGCCCAGGGTGTATTGGACGTTTTGCGGCAAGTCTAATACCGATTACGGAATTTTTCTGCCATTATTCCTAGGGGTAGCATAACCGCACTGCTCCATGCTTTGTTGTGAGCAGGAGGATCAAGAATTATCATAAGCAAATAGCAGTTGGGCGTCATAGCTGCCGGACAATAGACTAAGTGCGTATCACTTTTCTTAGCAAACTGAATGCAATGCAAAGGCCAAGGCTCATCGGGATCTTGTAGATGCAAATGCATTACTTCATTGTCACGAAGAACCGGGAAGGTATCTGGATGATCATAGCGTTCATCGCGCCCGAACAGGTCAGGCACGCCCTCGCCACTTTTATAGCGCTTAAAGTCTTTTACTAATGCATCCAGTTCAATATCAGTTAATTGCTGACGAATCTGTTTGCTCTTAAAAACCCGAATCACTCTTCAAAGTCATCCAGATCAGACTTTTTCGCTTCAGCTAAAAGCTTCTCTGCTTCGGCACTAATAGCCTTTAGCCGCGCTGTCGTCGGCCTAAAAAGGGACTCTACTTTAGGGTTACAGGCTTCCAACTGGCGTACCATAGCTTCAAATAACTCAGCACCTACCATGTAACCAGCGGTTTTATTGTGGGAAAGTACCGCCACAGGCTCAGCTTCAAAATACTGGCAGGGGTGTTTGCGCACGTCACTGGCAGATACCGTTTTTTCAGCCAATATAGTTTGTGTGTTCATACTCTACCTCACCACTTTTACATCTATTGACTAAATTATAGCCATAAAACATACGCAATTACAAACAAAATAATATACATAAATATGTACAATTTAATTTTCTGTCTGTTTTTTCAAATCACTATTCTGCACTTCAATTTCACTGATGTACTTTGACTGATGCTCGCGTGCGAACTGCACAGCTTTATTCGAGGCCTTTAGCGCACTCTCGTTGTTGTCATTCATTGCATAAACCGTTGCCAGGCTGTCCCATAAAACTTCGGACTTGTCGAATACCTCAACGCCTTTCTCCAGAATAGTCTGCCCCCAGTCAACTTGGCCTTCATAGGCAGCCTTTAAGCCATACACGTTGTATTGCTGCACCGACATAGGAAAGTCGTAACCCACCGTCTTTTCGTAATCAGCATAAAACGCCTGCAACTGCTCCAGCGACTTAATTTCGATGTTTGGCACCGCGTTAAACCCACGAAAAACGGATTTAAGCCCTTCGACATTACCAATTAGTGCCGTGCTGTCATGGGTTTCGTTGGGGAACTGCTTTAACTCCCAGTTAAAAGCCGATTCCGGCTTCGCTTCCAGCACCTTCAATAAACGCTCATAGCTCTCGGCCATTTCATTAGGCTCATTCGCCATACTGACAAACCAACGTACCGCCGGCTTTTCTGCCTCTTGCTCTGCCGCTTTTATGTCATTGATAAGCGCAAAGTCATCCCACCAAAGGCTTGGGCTGACCGATATTGCGGCATTGATAAAATCCGAATGGTGAGTCGCCAGATAACTGGTGTAGAGCCCCGACAGCGAGTGCCCAGTAACCACCGTATAAGGCGACACTCTGTACTTTTTCTGCAACGCTGGCATAAGCTCATCTTGCAAAAACTGGGTGTACTGCTCAGCACCGCCAGAACGGTCAGCGTAGGCTTCCATTTTTGTGTGAGTAAAACGCTTTAAGCGGTTCTTCGCACTGACCCCGACAACAATCATTTCCGGCACAATAGAAAACGTACTTAAAAAATTAACGTTACCCGCTATGTGCTCAAACTGCGTTGAGCCGTCCATAACCAGCAGCACCGGATACTGAAAGCTGTCTGAATGCTCATAGCTTTCCGGCAACGCAACCCGCGCCGTTATCCCTTCATCAAGGAGCTTAGACTTCATAGTGAAGATTTCGGACGCGTGCGCGATTGTTGCAAAAATACAGGACAAAAACAGAGCTACAACTTTTAAATACAGGTGCATGGAGCCTTTAAGTTATTGGTTTGCAGTTACATGATAAAACTATTCAGAGGCCACTACAATTGAAGATAATGCTCTACGGCGTTAGGTTAACTATGCTTAATCATTAAACATAACACAGAGCTACTATTAAATGGCAGATGTTCATAATACCGAACAACGGCGTAAAAATATGCGAGCCATAAAGTCCAGGGATACGTCGATTGAAATTCAGGTTCGAAGAATACTTTGGCACGCGGGTTATCGATACCGCCTGAATGTGAAAGCTCTCCCCGGAAAGCCCGATATCTACCTACCTAAATACCGCGCCGTAATTCAAATCAACGGGTGCCTTTGGCATGGGCATAACTGTCCACAATTCGTGCTTCCAAAAACGCGAACAGAGTTTTGGAGAAATAAGATTAAAGATAACGTGAGACGCGACTTGAAAAGTGTCGCTGCTTTACATGATAAAGGGCTGCGGCTGCTTGTAATTTGGGAGTGCGCTCTTCAGGGTAAAGCACGTTTAGATAACCGCTACACTTATAACCTTTTGAATAGGTGGCTTTCATCGACAGAACTGTTGGCTAATATTGATAAACAAGGCCTTTCTTCGACGACACTATACGAGTTTAAGTCTCAAATAAATCCGTCTTTAACAGAATCCTAGTTAGCTGTTTATATTACTTTTTTAGCAGCCGAGCAGGCAACTCTTAATGCAGTGGCGTTCCAATGATCTTATCAATTAGCCCTAAGAAGAAGTTTATCCGAGAATTCGAAAAATAATTTTAGAAAATGGCTAAAAGGGAGGAGACATCCCCATGATATATACTCAACGAAACTGTGAATAGTTCTCCTCAATGTATAAGAACCTCCTTTGACCTAAAAGCTAATTTTTAAAGCTAAAATACGGTTGACTAACGCACTCAATGAGTGCATTATTCCGGTAGATCAAACTGGAAATCACATGTCAAATATAGAACTTAAACAGCTTCGCGAACGACTTTGTCTGACTCAGTCGCAAGCAGCGTCGTTGGTTCACTCCAGCGTTCGTGCTTGGCAACAATGGGAGTCAGGCGAGAGACAAATGCACCCAGCGATTCGGGAACTGTTCACTATCAAAACCAAAACATATCAGCGAGAGAGTCGAACTATGTCATTTGCCAAGCCAAGTGTTACTTTTAGGGATTTGAAAAAAAATTATCAAGAACTAGCCGAGTCGACTCATAGATCTGAACAGGCGAATGCAAAAGACTCCAGTATAAAGTTTATCGATTTGTTTGCCGGTGTGGGCGGGATCAGGTTGGCTTTTGAAAAAGCTGGCGCAGCTTGTGTGTTTTCATCGGAAATAGATACGCATGCACAGCTTACTTATTTTACTAATCATGGAACGGTTCCTTATGGTGATATTACCAAGATTGACGCTGACTCAATTCCTTCACATGATATCCTGTGTGCTGGCTTTCCATGCCAACCTTTTAGCCATATCGGCAGAAGGGAGGGATTTAAGCACCCTACTCAAGGAACTATGTTCCATGAAATTGTTAGGATTGCTGAGAAAAAGCGGCCAAGAGTTTTATTTCTAGAAAACGTGCCGGGAATTGTGAATCATGACAATGGGAATACTCTAAAAGTAATCCTCGACACGCTCACAGAGCTTGGGTATGAATGCAACCACACCATTCTGAATGCCAGTGATTTTGGAGTACCTCAGAATCGTAAACGATTTTACCTTGTGGCATTTGACGGTAAGGACTGCGGCTTTTCCTTCCCCCAACCACCAATGATAAAGGCAGATATCGGAACACTTTTGGAAAAAGGAGCTGAAGGCTATTCAATTTCTGAACACCTGCAGAAAACTTACTTATTCAAAAAGGATGATGGCCGTCCGATTTTGATTGACAGAAATACGAAAGGCCCTATGAGGACATTGGTATCTAGTTACCATAAAATTCAGCGCCTAACGGGTACATTCGTTAAAGATGGTGAAACAGGTATTCGTCTACTCACAGCGTACGAATGTAAAAAAGCCATGGGCTTTCCTGATGACTTCAAGTTCCCTGTCTCGCGTACTCAAATGTACAGACAGATGGGCAACTCCGTAGTTATTACAGTGATTGATGCTATTGCTGAAAAGATACTTGAGACCCTTTCTCATAAAAAGAGCCCTACGGAGAAAAAATCTGAACGCGACATGCCCGAATCTAATCTTGAGGTAGCGATATAGGCATTTTGAGCTGAATTCTCTGGCCTCGACGCTTTGAGGGGTATGTCCAAGAAAAAGGCGCCCCTCTTCCTTTTCCTATAGCTGCTTTGAGCTCTTCAATGTAACTTTTAGCTGACTGCATTTTACACGCGCCAGAGTCAGCATTTCTCGTCAAAATAAAGTTGGCAAGTTGTATTTTCTCATCTATTAAATAATCAGCGTCATGTTGTCCCGTAACAGCCCACTGAATGATTTTTTCCATATAGGGGTTGAGTACTTCATCCGTATCTAAAACAAGCCCCTTTTCCGAGGTTAGAGAGTTAAACTCTTTCCACGAGCCCGCCTCCTGAAATATTTCTACTAGATTCCGAAAGTCACTATCATCGGGGGCAATTACCCTTACAAAGTCTTTAGCTTGATAATCGTGGCAGCTAACACGAGTTGCGATTGTATTCTTAACGCTAATATTCGCTATGTGAAATTCTTTAGGTGATAAATAGACTCTTAAGTGAATATCAGTTTTCGGGCTGCCACCATTCTTTAGTTTAGTAATTGTATCTGTGGCTTCCAGTAGCTGAATGTGCTGCTTTTCTATTGGCAACTCAGAGACAACTGAATCTAAAACAGTATCATATTCAAAACATGCTTTCTCATTCGCCTGGTAAGCTGACAGATTATTTGGCTCATTAAGCTCTTCAACGAGGAATCGCTCGAATTTATTACCCGATTTACCATAATAACTGCCAGTTTTTTCCTCTACTTGAGCTAGTTCATCAGAAAAAGAACGTTGGTATAATGCTAGCGGCGGATGGAGTTCACTTTCGCCAGTTTCTTCAGCCTCATCCATGAGATCCTCGACTTCAGAACAATAATTAGCGAAAAACTCATTCAGCTCTGAAAATGTTAACCAGTGAGTAGCTGGTGAGAAAAAGTAGCCATCCTGGACTTTTTTGCGTGTTGATATGAAAGTTGTATTTTCTTCTTCTCCATCTGGAAACAACAGGATTGAAGCTACGATATCGCCAGAAAATGAGGAGAACTGTTGAATTCCAAGAAAGTCGTAGAATGGGATTTTTGCTCGATCTGAGCGATAAGAATTACTGGCACGAATCAATATAAATTTGCTGTCTACTGTTTTAACAACAAAGTCACATTTAAACTGCTTATCGTAGCCATAGCCTTGATGTGAATGACTTACTTCAACCTCAAAACCGAGAATTAACTCATCCTTTTGTAAAGCTTCTAATAGCTCTCCAACCTTATCCTTTACTTCTTTACCAGTCCGAGCTTTTTCGCCATTGCTTATTATTTGTGCGCTATCCATAATTCAATATCTCCTGATAAGTCGGCTAGCTAATTTAATGCAGCTACCAGATACTCTAAAGTTACTCTTTCTATTGTGCTTCTTGGTATAAATAACTTGTCTCTTTTCAAGACTATCAGAGTTCTAAAGAAAGTATATCATCGACCATAAGATGCGATAGATTCGCCATACTTTCATCATTGCTTCTGACTTTTAAAATAAAAACGACTTAAAGCTTTTACCTTTCGAGCGTTAATTCGTTAGATAAGGTCGCGGGTATCTCCCATAGATAACGTGATGAGAAATACTGGCTAGCCAAACTAAATCAACCTCAGTTTTTACCCGATCAGCTTACCGGCTTTGACTATGAGCACCTTCAGGTTCGTTATCTGAGCTGCCTTAAAGACTAAATAACCTTTAATCCACTCCCCACCAAACTCAACCGCTCCTTAGCCCGCGTAATCCCCGTATACAGCAACTCCTTACTTAGCACGGGGCTGTCGTGGTCGGGCAACACCATAACGGTGTGTTTGAATTCAGAGCCCTGCGATTTATGTACAGTCATGGCGTACACGGTTTCTATGTGGGTGAGACGGCTGGGTAATACCCAGCGCACGCCTTTATTTTCAGACTTGTTGGTCTGGTCGGGAAAGGCGACGCGCAGGTGGCCGTGTTCGGGGTCTTTAAAGGTTAGGCCAATGTCGCCGTTGTTCAGCTTCAGTCCGTAGTCGTTTTTGGTGACCATAACGGGACGACCTTCGTACCAGGTGTTGGCGTTTACGCCGAGTATCTCGCCGACTTTTTGGTTAACGGCTTTTACGCCCCAGGGGCCTTCGCGCAGGGCGGTCAGGATTTGGAAGTTGCTTAGGTTTTGCAGGGCTTCCTGGGCGAGTTTGTTGATGTCCTCGGCGTTGGCGGTTTTAGTAACATTGCTGTTGGTGTCGGCATTGTTCCTGACGTGTAACGTCAGGCTACCCGAGGTCGTCAGGTTACGTTTAACCAAAGCTTCGAAGGCTGGATCGTCTAGGCTGCTGACTTCGTACAGGCTAACGGGGTAGTCTTCATCGGCGACTTTGGCTTTTTCCAGTTCCTGTTTTGTTGCGGCGTTGTCTTGTCGGTTAATGGCGTTAGCCAGGTCGGCAATAGGGCCGTGAAAACGGTAGCTTTTGCGGAATTTCACCACGTGTTGCAGGCGTTGCTCGCCATTGTTGTCTATTAACTCCGCGGGCAAAACAGGTGTGTCGGCAACGTGCTGTAACCACTGGGCGGTTTCTGTGTGGTAGTGGCCTTGGTCCGCGCCTTCACACAAATTGCCCAGCACTGCGCCGGCTTCTACGGAAGCGAGCTGATCTTTGTCACCAATAAGCACCAGCCGCGCGTTTTTGGGTGTGGCTTTTAGCAGCGCGGTCATCATTTCAATGTCTATCATTGAGGCTTCGTCGACTATCACAACGTCTGTGCGCAGTGGGTTGTCGGCGTGGTGTTTAAACGCGCGCGAGTTCGGTTTTACACCCAGCAGCCGGTGCAGCGTTTTACCTTCAGGTTTTATGGCGTCTAAGGCGTCTTTCAGGGTGGCGAGCTTTGCATCACCCCGCAGCCTATTCAGCTCGCTTTCTATGGACTCAGTGAGTCGCGCGGCGGCCTTACCGGTAGGCGCTGCCAACGATACGCGCAGCGGCGGTAGGCCGAGGAATAAAGTCTGATGCTGCAACGCAGTTAACAGGCGCACGACGGTGTAGGTTTTACCGGTACCGGGCCCGCCGGTTATGACGCTAAAGCGGTTGCGCACGGTGTTAGCGCAGGCCACGCGCTGCCAGTTAATCTCTTCGGCTTTGTCACCGTCAGGTTTATCAAACAACTTGGCCAGCGTGCTTTTCAGTAAGTCGTCGTTGGTAACTGGCCGGTCGCTCATGCGCGCCTGTAAATCATTCTCTATAAAGGCTTCGTATTGCCAGTAACGACGCAAATACAGTTTGCCGTCACTTAACACCAGCGGCTGATTGCCTTTTCCGTCGACGTCTACGCAGTGACTTTGAATTAATGCCGCTTCAACATCCGTACCAAACTGACGGAACAATTCGCTAGGATTAACGCAGTTCGGCGAATAGCGGTTTTCGGGCGGTAAATTCAGTACGCTTTCGGGTTCATTCTGCAGAGCCTTTATGTCAATACAGGTATGCCCGCGACCGGCTTCGTGCGAGGCACACAGGGCAGCCAGTAATACTTCACTGCGCGTTTCTCCGGCTTGCTGCAAAAACTCCACAAAGGCCAGGTCTATTGAGCGTATCCAGCCGGCATCACGCCACTCACGCAGCGCATCAAATAAGGTGTTTGAGGTTACTTCTGTCATACCGGCTCCTTATCTGAAAGGTTCTTACCCGCAAAAAGTGTGTCCAGCTGCTCTATTAACTTCCGTGGCGGCCGGTCACAAAATGCCCCGCCGGTCTCCGCCCGGTGCCCACGCAAAAACAGATATACGGCACCACCTACATGGGTGTCATAGTCGTAGTCACTGCCTAGCCGCGCTTTTAGCAAGCGATGCAGTGCCAGGGTGTAAATGACGTATTGCAGGTCATAACGGCTGTGCAGAATTTTCTCGCGCATGGCTTGTTCGGTGTAAGCGTGGTCGTCTTCGCCCAGCCAGTTGGACTTATAATCTGCCACGTAGTATTTGCCGTTGTGCTCAAACACCAAGTCGATAAAGCCTTTGAGCATGCCGTTCAGCACATTGGGTTCCAGCGCCGGGCGTTCATGCCCCGGCAGAATATGTTCGCGAACCAGAGCATCCAGTCTTTGTGCGTTAACTTCACTGGCACCAAACCAGAATTCCGGCTCAGCTTTGTATTGCTCCAGTGCGCTTAAGCTCACGCTTTCACCACTGTCATTAATGGGGAATTCGTTGTGCAAATAGGCGTCCAGCCAGTGCTCCAGGCTGTTTTGGTGTTCCTGCCAATAAGGGCTGACACAAAAGCCTTGTACCAGCTCAGCGCGCTCGGCAGCGTCACCCGCTATTTGCGCAAAGCCGATATTGGCCGACTCTTCCAGTAGGTTATGCAGGAACGTACCCGGCCCCGCGCCTTTGGGTAAGTGATGAATGCTGTCCGGACTTGGCTCCGCGGCACTGGCGACTTCCGCTTCGTCATCGTCGCGCTCGTCCAACAGGTTCATTTCGTCTGGCGACTGCGGTGCCTGCACGCTTTTTGTCACGGCACCTTCGTACTTCAGCGCGCTGTAACTGGCTACCCACCAGCGTTCCAGCTTGCGGTCTGCGGGCATGCTGCGTGGTGTCAGCTTCGGCGTTGTTTGTTCCTGCTCCAGCGCACGAACTAAAGGCTCGTCGTCTTCCAACCGAGTTAATTGTGTGTGCGGTGCCTGTTGCCAACGCTCGTTGACTTCGGTGTAAAGCTCATCGGTTAGTGACTCACCGCCGTTCAACAAATAAAACAACGGGTTGTTGCGATGCTCTTTCACAGCTTCCAGCGCAATAAAAGTGGCGTATTGCGCGCGGGTCACCGCCACGTACATTTTGCGTAAGTCTTCCGCGAGGATCTCATTACTTAAACGCTGCTTATTGTCGTCGTCTTTTGACCACAATACCTGTAGCTCACCGTTTTCATCGTGGTACACCGCCGGTGGTTTTATCCGGTAGGCTTCGGCCTGGGTGTACGCCACAAAGGGCATGAACACCAGCGGGTACTGCAGGCCTTTCGACTTATGAATGGTGATGATTTTTATCAGTTCGTCGTCGCTTTCTAAGCGCAGTTGCTGCTCGTCGCTCTGGGTACGGCTGTTGCTGCCAAAGCCGTGGCGTTCGTTCACCTGCTCGGCAAAATGGTTCACCAGCGCCGGAATGCCGTCCAGTACCAGGCTCTGCTGTTGCAGCAGCTCGGCAATGTGCAGCACGTCGGACAGTTGCCGTTCGCCATGAATACGGTCTTCAAGTAGCTTCGCGGGCACCTGATGGTCATGCAGCAGGCTGTGCAACATGGCCAGTACCCCCTGTCGCTGCCACTGGTCGTGATAACTTAAAAACTGCTCTACCCGCTGTTCCCACTCGCGTTCGTGGCTGTGAATATGCTCCAGCTCGCTCAGCGGCAAGCCGAGTATCTGAGTAGCCAGAGCACTGCGTATCAGCGACGGGTCGCGCGGCTCGGCGCAGGCACTCACCAGCGCCAGCAAATCTTTCGCTACGCGCTGGGCAAATACCGATTCTCTGTCCGATAAATAAACGCTTTTCAGCCCGCGATCGCTCAGCGCCTTTTTAATGGCATTGGCTTCGTTAAAGTTGTTTACCAGCACCGCAATGTCACTGGTTTTGACACGCTGTTCCAGCTTATCGTCACCGTCGTAATACCCCGCCTGCGGGTCATTAAGCAGGGAGGCTATCAAGTTAGCGTGGTGGTTTGCGGCAGCGCGGAAAAACGTGTCTTTATTGCGCTTTTCTTCACCGGACACCGACCACAGCAGCGCCGGCGCGGTTTTTAAATTACTGGATAACAGGCAATGCTTGAAAGTGCGCTTCAGCCCATTTGCACCCACCGGGTTAAAGGGCAGCTGGTTTTCTGCTTCGGTTTTAAACAGAAAAGCACCGCGCGGCAGCTCTTCAGCGCGCTCAAACAGCGCATTAACGCCATCCACCATGGCCTGCGACGAGCGAAAGTTCCGCGCCAGATTATAATGCCGGCCTTCGGTATCGCGCCGGGCTTTTAAATAGGTATAAATATCGGCGTTACGGAAGCTGTAAATGGCCTGTTTGGGGTCACCAATCAGGAAAATACCGGTACCCGGGTGCGGGTCCGCCAGGTTATAAATGCGGTTAAAAATCTCGTACTGCACCGGGTCGGTGTCCTGAAACTCGTCCACCATAGCCACCGGATACTGCTTGCGAATAGCCGCAGCTAAGGCTTCACCGCTGGGTCCTTTCAACGCGTCACGTAAACGCGTCAGCATGTCGTCGTGGCCCATTTCGGCGCGCTGGTTTTGCAACTCGGCAAAGCGGTTGCTCACCCAGAAAGCGGCGTGTTGTTTTACTTTAGCCAACTCTTCCTGCTGCTGTACTTTGCTGCGCTTAATACGTTCCTGCAGCTCGCCTAACACCGCCCAGCTTTGGGGCATATCGCCAAGTTTGGCATCGGCGAACTTCTGTAACTCGTCGGTGCTAATGTTTTTCCAGTTTGCCGCGGTGGCTTCGGGCTCAACCAGGTCAGGGTCGCCGCACCAGTCCGCAAATTTCTGAAACTGCTTAAGTTTGGTTGCCGCGCCTTTAGCTTGCGAGGTTTTATCAACCAATTCCTGCACAATAGGAGCAACTTCCTGCTTTATAGCAACCATTCGTTGCTGATGGGCGCTTTCAGCTTCGTTCAGCAAGCTGTGCAAGTCACCATCAATCGGTGCCTGTCCGCTTTTACTTAAGCTGTAAGTGAGCCCTAACAAGGTTTCCGGTGACTTAAAGTCTTCCAGCAACCGGGCACTGAGTTCGGCATCGGCCGGATAAATAAAGCGGCGGAAGTAGTCTCCGGCGGCCTGCAAACGCAGCTCTTCGTTGTCGGTTTCAACGTCCTGACTGAACAAACTGCCGCTGGCAAAAGCGTGCTCTTTTAGCATGGACTGGCACCAACCATGAATGGTTTTCACTGCCGCTTCGTCCATTGACTGCGAGGCTAAATCCAACAGCCGCGCCAGATGCATCAGGTTTTGCCCCTGCGCTGCACAGTCTTCCCGCAGACTGGCTAAGAAGGGGTCACCTTCTACGGCTTCCGGATCACGAAAATAGGCAGCAGCTTCCGCCAATCGCGCGCGAATACGATCACTCAGCTCTTCGGTGGCAGCTTTGGTAAAGGTCATGACCAGAATGTTTTTCGGCACCAGTTCGCGGTCAAACGCGGTTTCCTCTGCACCATTATGCGAACCGTGACCGATAACCAAACGCACATAAAGCGCAGCAATAGTGTAGGTTTTTCCGGTACCGGCACTGGCCTCAATTAAGCGACTGCTGTTCAGCGGAAAGTCGAGCGGATTATCTAACTTATGCCCTAACGTATGCCCTGAGTTATGTGACGACAACTGGCTCATGACTTGTCCTCCGGCACCAGGGTTAAGCGCATGGGGTCATAAAGTTCGTCCATAAAGCGGCGGAAATGCGGTGATGCCTGAATAGCTTCGTAACTTTCGGCTACGCGCCCGCAATAATCACTTTTGGTGACCAGCGCAGGGTCTTGAAAGCCGTCTTCTTCGTATTTTTGCCGTGCCGCTTCATGCGCCAGCGCTTCGTCCTGACTGTTCTTGTCCATTGCGCTTAGCCAGGTCATGCCCACATCCAGATGCATGGGCTGCGGCTGCTGCGCTGACAGGGCCACCAGTTCCAGTATTTGCTCCAGTTGTTGTACCGCAAGCTCAGCGGGCACCGGGGCCACCTGCAACTGGCAACCCCCTTTGGACACAATTAAAAGCCGTGTCGGCTTTTGTAAATTCAATAACAACAGACCAAGGTAATACGCGCTGGCGTGCTTCCAGCCGCCACTATTTATGCCTTTTCCGTTTTTAGCGGCAATATTGCTGGCCGAGGTAACCACCCATAGGCGCTCGCCGTTCTCATTACTGTGCAGCCCGGTTACTGTGTCATCAATAGTCAGCCCGCTGTGCTCAAAAAACACCGTTTCCGGAAACTCATTCACACCCGAATAACCAGCAATGCTCTGCTGATAGGTTTCCAGTATCTCCTGCGACTGCTCCAGTAACTGAAGTCCATTTTGCTCGGCTATTGCACCAATGCCCAGAGCCCCTTCGCGTTTAATTCGGTTCAGCTCTTTTAATAAAGAGGCTTCAATGCCAGCGCCATTCAGCAATGCTTTTTTTCCCGCATCTACCAAACGTGTAGTCAGTGACCAGCTTTGCAGGTTATCCATGACAAAGGCTTCGCTGTCGTCCAGGTCTTCGCTGTTGCGGCTAAAATAGGTATCCAGTCGCCAGTTAAAGTACAGGCGGGCGGGCTCTTCAATAAAACGTTTAATATCATTAATGCTCAGGGTGCGTTCCAGCTCGTCGTCCGCGGCGGTTTCCGAAGCCGTGCGGCTTGTAGAAGCCACCGCACCCTGATGCGCCTGTGCCCATTCACTGGCATAGGTGAAGTAGTCCGAGTCTTCCTGGTTAAAGTAATACGGGTTAAACGGCTGTAATTTGTGCACAACGGTCAGGCTATTAATGTCCACTTCCCAACCCTGTTGCAGGTGATCACGCAATTGCGCCACCAGCACCGACGGTGTGCGCTCGCTGTTGTCTTTAGCGCTGTAACCTACCCAGCTTAAGTAAAAACAGTCACGAGCTGAAAGCATGGCCTCCAGAAACAAATAGCGGTCATCATCACGTCGCGAGCGATCACCCGGCCGATACCGGTCGGTCATTAAATCAAAATCGACACGCGGCGTTGAACGCGGGTAATCACTTTCGTTCATGCCCAGCACACACACGTACTTAAACGGAATGGCCCGCATGGGCATTAGCGTGGCAAAGTTTACCGCGCCCGCCAAAAAACGTTGGTTCAGGTTCTGCTGGTCAACACGCTCTAACCAGGCGTCTTTAAATATGGGCAGGCGCAATTGGGATTCGTTATCCGCCTCGACGCAAATGTCCCGCAGCTGATACAGCTCGTCACTCAGTTTGGCTAACAGTAAGCGGTCACTGTCTTCTTCGGCCTCGAAAAACTGTTCCAGCAGCCACTCGCCCTGAGTTACCCACTCCGGTAAGCTGTGTTCACCCTGCGCGCGCTGCCACCATTGTTCCAGCGTGCGCACCACGTCTGCCAGACAACCCACTAATGCGGCGCTTAGCCCGGCCACTTCGGTATAAGGTTCTACGTTAGCCCAGGGTGAATCGTTTTCTAAATTAACGTCTGCCAAATCGCCCATGGCGTAACCGGCTATCATGCGTTTTAAGCCGAACCACCAGCTGTTGGTTTCTTCCGCTGCCGGCATATAAAACTGCGCGCGCTGCTCAGCATTCAGCCCCCAGCGTGCGCCGGCTTCTTTTACCCAGCGTTTTAACTGCGGCAGGTCGTCGTCACTCATGTCAAAGCGTTGCTGCACCGCCGGTACCGACAATAAATTGAATAAATCGGTCTGAGTAAAACGCAGCTGATCAACTTGTAACAACAGTTCCAGTGCTATCATTAACGGCCGCTGATGACGCTCGCCCTGGTCAGCAATGGTATAAGGAATGGCACGTGGGTCGCGCTCACCAAAGCGGTTGTGGTACCGGCCAAATACCGCATCAATGTAAGGCGCGTAGGTGTTCACGTCCGGCAGCATGACCATAACATCACGCGGTTTGAGTTCCGGGTCTTTGGCAAACGCGTCCAGTAGCTGGTCATGCAACACTTCCAGTTCCCGCTGCGGGCTGTGGCAAACATGAAATTGCAGTGACTTATCGGCGGTATTCGGCGTAGGCCAAAGCTCGCGGGTTTCCTGAACCGGGCGCAGATTTAGAATGTCGTCCTGCAACTGGGCTAATAAATGGTCGGTGTTATGCGGCTCAAACAGTTCCAGCTTAATGGTGTTAAAGGCTTCCTGTTTGGCCAGGGTTTCGTCGTATAAATCCAGCAGGCGAATGTAGTCACGACCCTGCTTACCCCAGGAGGCCAGCAACGGATGCGCCAGCTGGTGCAGTTCGTCGTCGTTCGGATCGTCGGGCAGTTCCGGTTTGTGTTTTAAGCGCGAAGAGGCTTTGACCGCCTGCCGCAAGGCTTCTTTGCCGTCGACAATATCGGCCCAGTGGTACTGCGACGGGTTATGCACACACAACAGAATTTGCGTGTAGCCTTTTATGGCATCCAGCACCTGCAGCATTTGCTGCGGCAGCGAGGAAATACCAAACACCACCACCCGTGGCGGCAAACCCGCCGGACGCTCAGTTAACGCCTGCGCGGTATCTATAAAGCGCTGATGCAGCTCGGCACGGTTGTTCCAGTAGTCGTCTATGCCAATGTCGTTGCTAACTGCGCGCCACAATTCTGGCTGCCACAACTGTTCGTCTTCAACCGGCTGTTCCTGCTCCAGCATATCCTGACCGCGCACCCAGTTATCCAGCCAGTCGGCACGGTACACCGCGTACTGATCAAACAAATCGGCCAGCCGCCCGCTTAGCTGATACAGCTTGCGACCATCGCTGTCGTCGGAGGTGTAGTGCTTAAGCGGTGCAAAGTGCGGGTTATGTTCAATAAGTTCAGGCAACAAGCGCATTAACCGCCAGGTTAAGCGGTCTTTATCAAAGGGAGAGGTTTTGGGAATGTCGTCACCGAGCACGGCTCTGTATGCTTTCCACTGAAACCGTGCCGGCAGGGTGACATCTATCATGGCGGCAATGCCACTGGCCTGGGCTAAATTAATTTTCAGCCACTGAGCAATGCCGTTACTTTGCACCAGTACGGTTTCCTGCTCCAGCGGCGCCAGCGGGTAGTTTTGGGTGAATGTAACCGCCACATCGGTTAGGTCTTCCAGCCGATGTCCATGCGCGACAATAAAGCCGGGGGTCAATTCACTCACTCGCTGCTCTCCGTGTAGGGTTACTGTAAGACATCCATCCTAATCAATAGCGAATTATCTTACTAGTTATAGAGCAACTTATCGACGCGCTTATTTGGTCAGTAACTTGTCCTTGGCCTGCCGGTTGGCCTTGCGCATTTCGGAAAAGGCCGAGTCCTTTCTATAACGGCCTTTTTCTACATGGCGGATAATGGATACATCTTCAATATCCAGCGGCTTTCCGTGCGTGCCCAGTAACCAGCGAAACGCGCGGTCTTCATAGGCTTTAGCCCAATGGTCTTTCGGTTCCTGGTAGCAACTTGTCTGTTCACAATAACCATAACGGCGGGCGGTATCACCGTGAGTAATTTGTACGGGACCCGTTGCTTTGCTGAAGGTATGGTAGTTATAACCGGCTTTTTTCAGGCATTCATCAGCCGAAATTTCACTCCCGTTACACAGAACGTCGTGCTCTTTGCTCAACAAAGCCGTGCGAGCAACTTTTTCAGGGAACACCAGAATACAGGACTCATTACTGAGTGCCTCTTTCAAGCTGGGAAAGGTATTTTCCCCAAACATTAAGTCGCAGTCGGTAAACCATATCCAGTCGGCTTTGGTCTCTTTCGCGGCCTTATTGCGACCAATAGCGCGCCGCATTAAATCGTTCTTTTCAAGCGCTACGAAATTCCACTCAATATTATCAATTTTCTTACTGGCATATTCTTCAATTAAAGCAACTGTCTCTTTGTCTTCAGGGCAGTAGAAGCCGGTTAGGGTCACTTTAAAGTCTTTGGGTGCGTGGTCAACCAACGACTTCAACTGGTACACGAATAAATGCGAGTAGTTCCAGCAATGACTGACTATTTCGATATGCTCTGGGGGACTGGTTATATCATCAATTTCTGTAGACTGGGGGACATCGTAAAACCAACTGGCAGGAAAAGGGCTGGAAACTGCAAATCGTAAAACGAATTCTTTACTCTGCTGTAGCCAATGCTGTGTCGCCATTAAGTTATTGCCCCGTTTTCGTTTTTTAAAAAGAATGTGATATTTTCGACACAGGTTACAGAACATTAGTTCACTTTGTAACCTTGATATTATTAATGTAGCTTTGAATTGTTAACTATTTATTACCGTTAGTTAACCTTAACGTCGCTTCATATCCGCTAAGAAGTCAACAGGGCCTGCTTATGGAAATCTTTATCGCCGTATTTTTCTTTGCCTTTTCAACCACCATAACACCGGGTCCTAATAACATTATGATCATGTCGTCTGGGGTAAACTACGGAGTTAAAGCCAGCCTGCCGCACTTCCTGGGCATCTGCTTTGGCTTTCCGGCTATGGTACTGGTGGTTGGTATGGGTTTCGGTTCCATATTGGAACAGTTTCCACTGCTGCACCAACTGATAAAGATTGCCGGCACGCTTTATTTGCTCTGGCTGGCCTGGGTTATTGGCTCACAAACACCGAAAACCATTGAAAAAGGCGACCGCAATCCCCTGACTTTCTGGCAGGCGGTGCTGTTTCAATGGGTTAACGGTAAAGCCTGGGTTATGGCGACCGGCGCGGTTGCAGCATTTACCACCGTAGCTGGCACACTTTGGTCCGAGGTAATAGAGATAACAGCCGCCTTTTTGGCTGTAGCTTTCCCTTGTGTGGGAATTTGGCTCATTGCAGGCGCCGGACTGCGTCAATTGCTAACTAACCACACCGCGCAAAGAATTTTTAATATTTCCATGGCCTTACTACTGGTCTTTTCTGTGCTTCCTGTCGTAGAGGATATATTACAATTTTATTTTGCTTAAACCTTTATTGAGTTAACATAAAAATAACAACCTAGACTAAACTCGTTAATGGTTACCTAAAGGTTAAAACAGCACAGGGGTGAGCTATGGATCTAAAAACTGAGCAAATATCTTTTGATCAGCTTATCTCTGAACTATCAACCCGCCTTATTAACAGCGAGCCGGCTGAAACATACGAATGCATAGAAGAGGTTATTGCTGCCATCGGCGATTACGCCGACGCTGATCGCTGTTATGTTTTTGAGTTTAATGACAGCCTCGAACACATGACTAATACCCATGAATGGGTCCGAACTGACTATCAGGCACACATATCAGACCTACAAGCGGTTAAGACGGCAGACTTACCCTGGTTTTTTGAGCAGATAAAGACCTACCATAAATGTATTGTGGATAATATTGATTTTTTACCTCCGGAAGCAACAGCCGAGAAAGCGGAATTTGAACGTGAACAAATTAAGTCGGTTATCTGTGTTGGCCTGGTTGCAAACCAACACCTGCTAGGTTTTGTCGGTTGCGACATGGTGCGACAAGAACGGCAGTGGACACCGGAAGAAATTCGTCGTCTGCGCCTGGTTGCCGATATGGTAGCGAATACGCTGGAGCGCCAGCGGACCTATTCTGAGCTCATTCATACACAGCGAGCATTGGAAAAAGCCAACCGCATGCTGCAGGCACAAGTAGCACAGGACGGTTTAACCGGCATAGCCAACCGCCGCGCTTTCGATGAGCGTATTACTAACGAAATACAGCGAGCCTCGCGTCATAAAACACCGCTGGCTTTACTCATTATTGATATTGATCAGTTCAAACCCTACAACGACCATTACGGGCATTTGCAGGGCGACCAGGCTCTTAAGTCTGTTGCTGACGCAATGTTTGATCAGTTACAGCGCAATACCGACTTTATCGCACGTTATGGTGGTGAGGAATTCGTTGCGGTTATTTCCGCTACCAATGAAGAAAAAACGAAAGAAAGCATGAATCAACTATTAGAAGCCGTGCGGAATTTGAAGATAAAACATGAGCCCTCGGAAGTTGAGCCTTACCTGACTATCAGCATTGGGGGCTATATTCATAAGCCCAGGGCAGATGAAGACACTGAAGACTTAATTGCCCGCATGATATCTAAAGCAGACTCAGCGCTGTATCGCGCTAAGTCTGATGGTAGAAACCGGGGTTACTTAGACACTTAGTTCCAGCTGGACAACTGCTTTTGAAGCTCTTTATCATCAACCTTTTTCAGGCTGGCGATAAGCTGCTGAGATTCCTCGTCATTCCCTTTCAGGGCGAGCAGTTGAGCTAACCGAAAGTTTGCCCAATGAGCTTTTGGCGCGCTGTCCGGTAACTCAGCGTCCAAATACTGTTGCAGTGCCACAATGCCTTTATCCAGGTGTTCTTCCGCCAAAACAGAGGTTTTACCAAATTGGTATAAAGCCATTACCGGAGCTTCGCCTTTCCTCGATTCACCCTCAGCCGCTTGTTCAAAAAAAGAGAACGCTTTTTCATAGTTCCCGTCTTTTTGTTCCTGAAAACCAAGATAAACCAGAACGTCGGCGTTATTCGGATGCTCAGCTAAAATTTCATTCACTAGCGTCCGCGCCTGCTCTTCTTTTTCATGATGTTCCAGATATTTAACTCGGGCAAATGCTCCTTCAACCGCATCGATTTCTCTCAAGGCTTCAATTTGCGCCAATGCTTTTTCGTCATCACCACCAGCTATTGAAGGTGCCATCATATAAAACTGCAGTAACGCAGTGCGATATTCCAGCGAACCAGGCTCAAGCTCTACGGCTTTTTCAAAAGAGTCGACAGACTTGCCAGCATAACTGAGCGCACTGAAAAAAGAGTCCTGTGCCTGCTGGGCCATAACAATGCCCCGTATATGCCAGGCTTCAGCATTTTCAGGTTCATTTTTGACCCAGTCTTCCACGGTATCTTCGGCGTCATCCAGCCGCTGTTCGGACAAATGATTTTGAATAATTTGCTTAGTTGACTCCCCGGCATAAGCGCCGGGGAGAAATAAAGCAGCAGTCAGCACCAATACTAGCCATTTCACAATAACTCTCCTTAGTTAGGCTTTTTTCTGCTCTTTAACCCATTGATCAACACGGCGCTCCAGAATATGCAGCGGTAGTGCACCACCACCCAGAACGGTGTCATGGAAGCCGCGAATATCGAACTTGTCACCCAGAGCATCTCTGGCTTCTTCACGCAGTTCCAAAATGCGGATCATGCCAATTTTATAAGCTGTTGCCTGACCCGGCATAACCAGATAGCGACGAACTTCTGAACGCACAGCACCTTCAGCAATCGGCGTATGTTCCTGAAAGTACTTAACCGCTTCCTCTTCGGTCCAGCCCTTAGCGTGCATACCGGTATCCACAACCAGACGTACCGCACGCCACATTTCCGTGGTTAAGCGACCAAAATCAGAATAAGGGTCTTCATAGGCACCCATTTCCTTGGCTAATTGCTCTGCATATAAACCCCAGCCTTCGGTGTAAACCGTAAAGCCAGCCTGAGTACGGAATTCCGGTACTGACTCCAGTTCCTGCGCAATGGAAATTTGCATGTGGTGACCCGGGTTACCTTCATGATAGGCAATGGCTTCCATCTCATTTTTCGGCATAGAGCTCATGTCCGACAAATGCGCATAGTAAATACCTGGACGCTCACCGTCAGGCGAACCGGGGTAATAGTGCTGGGCTGCACCGTCTTGTTCACGGAAGGCTTCAACGCGTTTCACAACTAAGTCGGCTTTTGGCAAAATTCCAAAATATTCCGGCAGCTTTTCATTAATGTAAGCCAGGTACTCACGCGAATCTTCCAGATACATCTCTGCGCCTTCGTCGTTATTCGGATAGAAGAAGCGCTCATCAGTACGGATATAATCAAAGAAGTCCTGCAAATCACCGTCAAAGTCGACTTTCTCTCTAATGGCTATCATGTCATTGGTCAGACGCTCGACTTCATCAAGGCCTATTTGATGAATTTCCTCAGCCGTTAAATCTGTGGTGGTGTAGTTCTTCAGCAAAGCATTATAATAAGCTTCGCCGTTTTCCAAGCGATGCACACCGGTTGCGACTTCGTCGGTGTTTTTAATATCGCTTTCCAGGAAGCTAATAAGTGCTTCGTAACTTGGCTGGAAACGCTCTAGTAGCACTTTGCGCACTTCTTTCTCGTATTTGTCGGCTTGTTCGGAGGAGATAACATCATTTTCCTGAAGCGAGCTAAGCTTACTCTTAGCATCTTCAAGCAAGCTTGAGTCGCCTTCCTCGTCAAACGGCGCACCGGAGGTCAGCCCTTTGGCTTCTTTAATAATTTGCTCATACGCAAAACGCGGCGCGCGAACTCCATTCTCTACTTGCTGTTCGGCGCGCTGCAATAATTGTTCAATAGCGGTTGCACCACCTTCCAGACGGGAAATATAAGCTTCCATGTCTTCGGCAGTATCAACCCGGTGGAAGTTGATTAAAAACTGCGGCAGGAAGGTGTGCGCGCCACGCATTTGGTCAAATACGTAGTCCATGCCGCGGAATTCGGCATTACGCTTAGCCTGTTCGTATTGGTAAACCCAAACGTCGTAAGACGTCTGAGCTTCCAGGTTTAGCTTGTCGTAGTCAAAGTTAGCTTTCAGCTCTTCAACGGTTCCTTCTAACCACTCTAACTGCTTTTTCTCTGCGGCTACGGTCATATCGTCAATGTCGCCGTAGCGATCTTTGCGACCCAGGAAGGTCATTTGAATAGGGCTTTGCTGAAGTTGTTCTTCGTACTTTTCCTCAAACCACTGATTCAGACGTTCGGTTTCAGATTGCGAGCTTTGCTCAGTCTGTTTAGGTTGCTCAGCTGCCGTTTGAGAATTTTGGCCAGAATTGTTTTCTTGCGGTTGCCCACAAGCCGTTAATAAGCCCAAAACAGCCAGGGCGACAATGGAATAACGCATAGCAGTGTCCTTTATTCTTCTTTTGATACAGGAAGAAAAACTATAGCGTGCTTGTTACACTAATGGAAATGCTTAAATTATAACCGAAGAGTTTATGGCGAAACCGAACAAGAAAGGGCCGGTACGCACCGTGCAGATTTCTTGTCTGCAGTGCAAAACGCCCATATTTAAATATCGCAAAGGTGGCAAAGGCGCTTTAGTAAAATGCTTTATTGAGCGGATTGTTGAAGACCACACGACCACACCATGCCATTGCCCCGGTTGTGGGCAGGAGTTTGCGCGCGAAACCATGATACGCGGCACCCCTGCTTACAAAATTATTGGCGGTAAAGTCCATTCAAAATAGGTGCAGCATGTCAGTCTCAATTAGTGAAAAAACCAAACAGGCTTACCAACACGCCGTTGAACAGGCCAGCGTCTCACTTTTGCGGCAACCGCAGAACTCAATGGCCGACGAGCTGAGGCTGCTTGCGGAGCAACTGCAACCGAATGAGAAAAGAGACGTTTATGGCGGCGGCTCGCTTATTAATGATTTTGAAGACGAAGTGGCAGAGTTATTAGGCAAACCGGCGGCTTTGTTTTTGCCAACCGGTACTCTGGCACAGCCTTTGGCTTTGCGCGTGCATGCCGATGAGCGCCAGCGCAACGGCGTGGCATTGCACCCAACCTCGCATTTAATGCTGCACGAACACATGGGGTTTGAAGCTTTATGGAAGCTCAACGGCACTACCACAGGTTTTGCCGATAACCCCATAACACTTAACGACCTTAAGTCGGTGCAAACGGATGATTTAGCGAGCGTACTACTGGAACTGCCCATGCGCGAAATTGGCGGGCAACTGCCGAATTGGGATGACTTAGTCATGCAGTCAGAGTGGGCGCGACAACACAATATTGCTATGCATCTGGACGGTGCGCGCTTATGGCAAGTGCCAGCAGCGTATGGTTGCTCACTGCCTGAAGTCTGTGAGTTATTTGACTCGGTTTATGTCAGTTTTTATAAAGACTTAGGCGGTATTTCAGGAGCGATACTTGCGGGCTCAGAGGGCTTTATTGAGCAAGCGAAAATCTGGGCTCGCCGCGCTGGGGGTAATATTATTACGCAATATCCGCAAGTACTGTCTGCCCGCCACGGCCTGAAGGAAAACCTGCCAATTATGCCGGAAGCCGTAAATTACGCCCGCGCACTTGGAGAGGCACTTAGCGCACTGAATGGCGTACGAGTTAACCCAGAAACACCGCAAGTAGCCATGTTTCATCTTCATTTTGCTTTAAAAGCCAATGAACTGAGTGAAAAAATAACGGATTATGCCAGCAATACCGGGGTCGTATTATTACCACTGCCAAGAGCTGAAATGAACAACGAAGCTATTTGCGAAGTTTCAATTGGCAGAAACGCCATGTCGCAGCCACAGAGTTTTTGGCTACGACACTTTAAGGCGTTTTTGGATACACTCTAAGTTATTAATGTTGCTTTTTGCGGTCGCCCTTGTGGTGTTTGCGATGCTCGCCCAACACATGGTTCAGTGTGTCCAAGTAGCTTTTACCAAAGCCTTTAACGCGCTGTTTATTCATTTGTTCAGAACCCAGATGAACTTCTTCCAGCGAATTCGCTGCAATATCCAGTTCTTTGCTTAAACGCGCCAGCGCCACTTCCAGTGTGTAGGTCAGTTCATGAACTTTAGCCATGTCCTGTGCAGTTAAATCGCCATTCACGATTTCCTGCAGTTTCGCGTTATACTCGTTCAGGTTCATAATAGCCTGTTCCAGATTCTCGGCTGGCTCAGGTTTAAAATGTTGGTATTGCTGATCATCGTCGTCGGCCATTGCCGCTACGTTAAAAAGCAGTGCCGCGCCTGCAGCCATCATGGACAAAAGTTTCATAAAAACCTCATTTATTGTTAATAGTTATCATTATTGTTCATGTGTCCGTTTTTTACAAGATGAACGGCGGTGAACCTGATACCCTTTAGCTTGATGTATCTCAAGGAGTGAAGCAATGTTTTCCTGGTTTGAGCGCCGATTAAACCCTTTTCCTACGGAGGAACCGACTCAGGCTCCTACCGGATTTTTTGCATTCTGCTGGCATTTCACCAAAGGGGCGACCCCTTTTATTGCAGTCACCGCAGCTCTTATGGCCGCTATTGCCATTGCCGAAGTCTGGTTGTTTGGCTTTTTAGGGCAAATTGTTGACTGGCTGTCAGCACAGGATAAAGAAACCCTATTAAACGATCAGTTCTGGCCACTGGCTGGCATGAGCGCTCTGGTGTTAGTCGGTTTGCCCTTGCTGGTCTGGTTCCACTCTATGCTGACCCACCAGACATTGCTGGGCAACTTCCCCATGCGCATTCGCTGGCTGGGTCACCGCTATTTGATGAAGCAGTCTATGAGTTACTATCAGGACGAGTTTGCCGGCCGGGTCGCCACCAAATTAATGCAAACTTCACTCGCGCTACGGCAATGCATCATGACCTTTATTGAGGTGGTGAACTACGTCGCTGTCTACTTCCTCGGGATGTTTGTCATTATTGGTAATGCCGACTGGCGAATGATGCTGCCGCTGGCTTGCTGGCTTATTCTGTACGCTCTGTTGTTACGCTACTTTGTGCCTAAACTGGGTAAAATATCAGCCGAACAGGCAGATGCCCGTTCTAATATGACCGGACGCATTGTCGACTCCTATACCAATATTCAAACCGTTAAATTGTTCTCACACTCCCTGCGCGAGGCTTCTTTTGCGCACGAGGGCATGGACACTTTTCTGGGAACAGTACATAAGCAAATGCGCCTGGTTACTCAGCTTTACGGCTTCCTCTATTTTATAAACTGCGCATTGTTGTTCAGCTCTGCTGCTACGGCCATTGTGCTGTGGATGGATAATGCTGTGACTTTAGGCGCTGTTGCTGTAGTTATCGGTCTGGTTCTGCGCTTGTTTGGTATGTCGCAAATGGTCATGTGGCAAATGTCGACGCTGTTTGAAAGCATTGGTACCGTTCAGGACGGTATTGGCTCTATTGCGGTGCCACAGCGCATTATCGATGAACCCAATGCGCCCGCTTTAAACGTGACTTCCGGCGACATTAATTTTGACCATGTTCGCTTCCATTATGGCAAAGGTCATGGCGTTATGGATGACTTTAATCTGCACATTAAATCGGGTGAAAAAGTCGGTATTGTCGGACGCTCAGGGGCGGGTAAGTCCACTCTGGTCAATTTGCTGTTACGCTTCTACGACGTTGAGAGCGGCGAAGTTCGTATTGATGATAAGCCCATTCATAAAGTGCAGCAGGACAGTTTGCGCGCGAACATTGGCATGGTGACTCAGGACACTTCTTTGCTGCATCGCTCAGTACGTGACAACATTTTGTATGGGCGCCCCGATGCCAGTGAAGAGGACTTAATGAAGGCGGTGCGTCAGGCACATTGTGAGGAATTTATTGCAGACTTAAGTGACAGCAAGGGTCGTACCGGTCTGGATGCCCATGTCGGCGAGCGCGGCGTGAAACTCTCAGGTGGTCAACGCCAGCGAATTGCTATTGCCCGAGTCATGCTAAAAGATGCACCCATTCTGATTCTGGACGAAGCAACCTCAGCGCTGGATTCGGAAGTAGAAAACGCCATTCAGGAAAACCTGTATAAGCTCATGCAGGGCAAAACGGTTATTGCTATTGCCCACCGCTTATCCACTATTGCAGCTATGGACAAGCTGGTAGTGATGGATCAGGGGGAGATTATTGAGCAGGGCAGCCACGAACAGCTGCTTGCTCAGGATGGACTCTACGCCAAATTGTGGCGCCACCAGTCCGGTGGCTTTTTAGCGGAAGAAGCTTAATGAGTGAGTTCGTACGCTTCGTCCGATTCAACCTTGGCGAAGCGTACATCCAGTTCCATTAACCGTTTTTTCCCCCGGGCGGTCATGTCAGTAATAAACTGAAACTGTTGCCTGGGATCTATCGGGTAGGCTTTTAAGCGATACTTTGTGCCCCAGGGTTGTTCTGCTGCAGTAACCGCTATTGGCTTACCCAGTTGCAGATAAGGGCTGGTCAGCGCCACTTCCTCCAGCGCGTCGCGAATTTGATAGGCGTCGGCTTCTGGCTGAGTATAAAATTCAGCAATGCACATTAAGCTGGGACCACCGTTGTTAGCATTATGGATTAAGTTATCCCAGAGTTTTAAATGTGGTACCCAAATAACGGTGTCATCATTGGTTACCAATTCGACCGTACGCATGCCTATATGGGTAACTTCGCCATAACTACCGTCAACTTCTATCCAGTCACCCGGACGGTAGGGCATTTCATGAATAGCTACCACGCCAGCAATTAAGCTGCTGACGTAATCTTTTAAGGCAAAACCTATCGCCAGACCGGCAGCACCCAGTGTCGCCACCATATTTTGCAAAGTGGGCTCAATAATACGCGGAATAATCATAACCAGCGCAATAACCAGAACCACTATGCGGATCATTGGCACCATTGCCAGAATGTATAATCGCCTTTTTCCGTGCAAATGCGCGGCTACCCAGGGTAAAACGCGCTGGGTAAGCCAAACGACGGCCAGTGCCAGGGCAAAAATCACAGCAATTTCAAAAATGGCGAAGCCGTCCAGCGACTTGAATAGCCCGGCAACGTCTTTTACTGAACCTGTTTCCATTACTTTCTCCTAAGCCCGCACCGTTAAAACCGGTCTAACCAAAAACCGCGGGACATGAGCAAATCCCTGACAACAGGGTAGCCGCGTGCAGTGACATACCAAAGCTCTTGCTCAAGCTCAATCAAGGCGCGTTGTTTAAGTACCTGTAACTGAATTTCAAGCTGGCTACCGGAAACTATCGGCAACGCCTGCACTAACTGTGTTTTAGTCATCCCCCGATGCAGCAGCAGGGCATAACAAACAAAAGCAGTGGCATCGTTTATCTCTGAGGGCAGCGCCGGTGTGTCAAAGGCCTTTTCGCTGCCACGTTGATAACGGTCAGAATAGGCCGCAGCGACACCAGCATTACCCCGGCTTAACGCGGCTAAAGCCCGTAAACGGCCATCTCCGCGAGCCAGCCCCAGTTGCTCAAGGGCGTTTTGATCCAGCCCCTGCAATGTCCATAACTGATTTACCGGCACCGGCCAGACTTTTTCCAGAAAAGCCCAGGCCCAGCTGTCACAGACAATAACGCCTTTACCAGCTTCACCGGAGAGTACCTGAGAGAAGAATTCCCGCACCCAGCGCAAACCGTTCGTCTGGCGCAGAAAGCTGTGTGCTAACTGCGGCATTATCCAGGGGTTATTATCATCGGACTTAGGCGAAAACTCCGGCATAGGAGAATCATCAGGGTCGCAAAGTGACTCTCTGTCGGGCAGGCTCACTTCCGCTAGACTATGCTTCTCAGCCCACTTTTGCACCGCTTCCTCAACACCAGAGTGAGGTGGCGCAATAATCCAGCGTAAGCTGCTATCGTCATCGTCATTTAACCAGTCAGAAAAGCAATCATCCAGGGTCTCTGCAGCGGTATCAAAACTCAGTTCCAGTACTTGCGATTGCTCTTCCTCACCTTCATGCTCTTGCTCAGGCGTGACCCAGCGAACAAATTTTTTCCACCACTTTTTTATCTTTATCGTGGTGGGCACGGCAAGTTTTTCATAGTCATCGACTGTTACCCATTGCCACGTTTTTTCTGGCTCTTCGGCCATCCTGAGAATCCTTTTCACAAATAAATAAAATATTGCTTAGCCCCGATAATAGAGTGCCTTGAAGCAGAGTCCAATGAAAATTTCGCAACCCGACTCTTGAAACCAAATTGAGCAGTACACATATAGAAGTTAAGGCAGGTGTCTCTGAGAGAGCCGCCTTAACCGACACATGGTGTGTCACTTAATTAAACATTTTAAAGTTATTGCTTCAAAGGAGAATGACTATGGCAACTATCGACTTAAGCCCTCTATATCGTAGCAGTGTAGGTTTTGACCGCATGGCATCTTTGCTGGATTCGGCACTACGCTCAGATACTGGTGCAACCGGATATCCTCCCTACAACATTGAACTGGTAGCAGAAAACCAGTACGCCGTTACACTGGCGGTTGCAGGTTTTGAAGAGGATGATCTGGAAATTGAAGTAGAGAACGGTGTGCTTCGTGTGACCGGCAAGAAAGCCGAAGAAAACGAAAAACGCGAATATCTGCACCGCGGCATTGCAAACCGTGCCTTCGAACGTAAGTTCAGCCTGGCTGAACACATTGAAGTCACTGGCGCAGCCTTAAAGAACGGTCTGTTAACGGTCGGCCTGGTGAAGAACATTCCTGAAGCCAAGAAACCGAAACGTATCGACATTAGCAGTTCAACTAAAGACCTGCTGCAAGATCGTTCCAAAAGTAAGGAAAGTGCTGCTTAAACTTAAGCACTGGATGAGGGGCGGCAATTAGCCGCCCTGTTTTTCCTGACGTTGCCACTCTACTGGGTGCCCACAGACGAACCCCTGGATATAGTCTACGCCCAGCTGAGTGAGCTTAATACGTGCTTCATCACTTTCCACACCGACTGCACATACCTCAATATCAAGAACCTTAGCAATGCGCACACAGCTGGCGACCAGCTCCGCATCAACCGCATCTACCAGCATGTCCTGCACCCAAAACCTGTTAACCTTAATTTGCGTTAACGGTAATTGCCGCATAAGCCGGAACGAATTAAAGCCGGTACCAAACTGATCTAAAGCAGTACCAATACCTAAGTCCTTAAGCTCTCTGAACAGACGGTAAGTTTCATCAAAATACTCATTGGCATCAGGTTCTGCCACCTCAAAGACCAACTGCTCCGGCTGTAATATAGAATGCTTCAGGATTTGCTCTATAAAGCGAATAAAGTCGACATCTTCGAGGCTTTGCGCGGACAAATTAATATGACAGCGCCAGGTGCGATTAGCTTCAAAGGGTTGTTCATTAAAATGCTCAATAACTTCCCTGACCAGCCAGCGGTCAGCTTTACCCATAACGCCTGCATTAAGAGCGGCTCGTAAAAACTGCTGCGGAGCAATAGCCTCGTCACTCTCGTTACCCGGCAGTCGCAATAACAACTCGAAGCAATGCTTATCTTCGCTTTTTGCGGCACTGACCAGTGGCTGCGCAAACAACTGCCAGTTTTCTTCCCGCAGTGCTTTTTTCAGCCGCGCTTCCCACTCTTCCTCAGCTTGCCCAATTAAACGTATCTGATCAGCTTCGCTGTGCGTGTGTACTCTGTAGTCACCCTGCTGCATTGCCAGCTGCACGGCTTCCCGGGCTTGCCTCATGATAGTGCTGGCGGCCAGACTTTCGTCATGACTGTAAGCAATACCGGCGTGACCTGTCAGCTGAAAAATACGTTTTTCACTACTAAAACGAAACTCTCTGCAAACTTGCAGTAAACGATGCGCCTGAGCAAACGCCGCTTGTTCATCTTCGTTCGTCAGCAGCGCAATTTCTGCTTCACTTATGCGTGCGACACGCGCGCTTTTAGGTGCTTTTTGCTGTAAGGATAATGTCAGCTGTAGTATGGCCTGATCACGGCCGTCAGCACCCGCTTGATCCGCAATAACCTGCAAACCATTAAGACGAATAATGGTAACGCTGGTTGTCTTTTTTCTATCCAGACGGGATTGCAGCAGGCGCCGAAACTCGCGCACATTTAATAAGCCCGTTACGGCGTCGTGATGTGCCAAAAAGTTAAGATGAACTTCTGCTTCCATACGTTTTGTTACATCGGCCATACGCCCGGTATTGTCAGGAAACAATTCAATATCGAGCCACACTTTACGACCATCAAGCCGCTCAATAGAAACCAGTTGCCGTTGGCCTTCAATGCTAAAACCTTTTGGCCAGTGCATCTGAATTTGTTTCAGAGAGTGAGCCGCCAGAATTTTTATCATTTGCCGGTTAACCTGTTTAATACTGCCGTCGGGGTTAACTCTGAACCAACCTTCTCCGGTTCGTCTTAAAATACGCCATAAACGCCGCCTTAAAATTTTGCGGTTACGTTTTAAATTACTAATGCGCTGTACCAGGCGACTAAATCGGTAGCGCTCAAGCGCCAGCAAAAACATAGTTGTGACTAAAGTCAGGCCGCTGTACAACAGTAACCCGGAAAGCCCTTCCCATATTGGGTTATAGCGCGGTGAAACCAGTAGCCAGGCGGATATAATGGTCAGAACCATCAATACCGTTTGCCATTTATGACCCGCCACAGGTTGCTTCTGCAGGCTACGGCCAATAACCACTCCGCCCCAGAGCAATAACGCATTAATTTGCCAGGATACAGAAGCCAACCGCCAGGGCTCCGACAGCCACGGCAACAAAATGGTCAACGCAATTGCCACCATCATTACTGCATAACCAATACGGTTGAAACGGGAGAACTTGAAGCGAAAACGCGACCATTCCCATATAAACCAACTAAGAGCCAGGATCAGGAGCTGGCTGATATACACCTTCAACTCCGCAGCAATGTCCGGTGAGTATGGTGTGAAGTAAGTAATCCAGATACCACTGTGTGATAAAAGTGCGAGGGTAAAGGTTAATGTCAGACCGCCAAAGGAAATTAACAGGCGGCTACCGAACAACCGCGCTGAAACTGCCGCAGCTAAAGCCAACAGAATAAGAATACCGGCGTTAACCCCCAAAGCTGTTTGTTGCTGCTGCAGGCGCAGTTGTAGGTCGCCTGGCTGCCACAGACCTATAGACGGCATTTGTTCCGGCCATTGCTGCACCGACACAGCCAACCAGACAATTTTGTTAGCGGGTAAGGTTACCGGCAGAATTTGCTCATGAGATAAATAATTTCGCTGTAATAGCGGGGTGGAAAACCGACTGATGTTACTGCTTTCTATTTGCCCATTTTTATCCAGTAAATAAACCCCAACTTGTTCCAGGTAAGGGTCGGCGAAATGCAGGTGAAGAGTAAGCGGCGCGTTACTGCGATTAAACAAAGGAACCACGCCCCAGACATTGGGTCGTTCACCTGCGTAGTTATGAGCCTGCAACTGCTCCGGGCTTAACCATCGCTGCGGTTCATCAATAGCAATGCTCTCAACTTGCAGGTTGGCATTGACCACCCGGTAATTGAAGTGTTCATTCAGCATTAAGCGCGAGCTTTGCGGGGAGACGGTTAGAGGATCCTGAGCAAAAGCCGGTGGTATCAGAGTTAACGCTAACAGTAGTGCGGCAAACAAGTAGTTAAACATAACCATGCTCCACCAGGAGTGCTTTTACTGTAGCTTCGGGTTCTTCCAGAGCTTGTAACCAGACGGCATCACAAATTTCCGAGTAGAACAGCAGCCAGTGCCGCTGGTTAATACTCAAACGCCAGCAAAACTGGTCCGCAGCCCATTCTTTTTCACGGATGGTAGCACCAATACGCTCACAAAGTTCGTTCACCCAAAGCTCATGGTCAGCTTCCGGTGGCGTACTTTTTAGCGTAATGACGTTGTCTTCCATTGTTACTCTTTACCCGTTAAATAATTGCCGCTCGCTGGCTCCGGACAAGAAAGCTTCCACGGCCTGCATAAACTCATTGCCATAACGTGCCAGTTTAACTTCTCCAACACCATTGATTTCTAACATATCTTTGGCTGTTGTGGGATAGTGTACGCACATTTCCACCAGTGCCGCATCACTGAACACCACAAAAGGCGGCACCTGATCACGGTCAGCAATGTCTTTACGCAACTTACGCAAACGCCGGAACAAAATTTTATTATAGTCACCCCGGTCGGTAATTCGGGTTTTGGTTGCAGTTAATTCTATTCGCGGCTTAGCCAGTTCCAGCGGAACTTCGCCTTTTAACACAGGGCGGGCTGCATCAGTGAGCTGAAGTGCTGCAAAACGCCGAATGTCCTGCAGAATAAGCCCTCGGTGAATGAGCTGCCGTAACACCGAAAACCAGTGCTCCTGAGTTTCCGACTTGCCTAAGCCGTACGTGCTCAACTGGTCGTGTCCCAGCTCGAGAACACGTTGGGCTTTTGAACCACGCAAAACCTCAACTACATGGTTAATACCAAACTGCTGACCGACTCGGTATACACAGCTCAGTGCTTTTTGAGCGTCTTCCAGACCGTCGTAGCGCTGGGGCGGATCCAGACACAAATCGCAGTTTCCGCATTCCTTATCCGAGTATTCATTAAAATAATTCAACACCACCAGCCGCCGGCAGGTCTGCGCTTCTGCCATAGCCTGCATAGCTGAAAACTTTTGCGCCTCGACCAAGCGCCGCTGCTCATTCTCCTGATCTTCTATCATGCGTCGTATCCATTGCGCGTCGCGCGGGTCATAAAGCATGACAGCCTCGGCTGGCAGACCATCTCGGCCAGCACGCCCGGTTTCCTGATAGTAAGATTCAACGCTGCGGGGAATATCAAAATGAATGACAAAACGAATGTTGGGCTTATTAATACCCATACCAAAGGCCACCGTCGCAACAACAACATCTATGTCGTCACGCAGAAACTGGCGCAGGGTGCTTTCCTTTATCTGGTGCTCAATACCGGCATGGTAGGGTGCAGCGCGCACCCCGGCTTGCTGCAGACTTTCCGACAGCTCTTCGGTTTTTTTGCGGCTGCCGCAGTAAATAATTCCGGCGGCGCCTTTTTGCTTTTTAACGTAGTCACGAACCTGCTTCAGCGGCTTGTACTTTTCCTGCACCACGTAACGAATATTGGGACGGTCGAACGAGCTGCGATGCACCAGAGGTTCGCGCAGACACAGCCGTTCAATAATGTCGTGCTGGGTGGCAGAGTCTGCGGTTGCCGTTAATGCCATAAAAGGCACATTGGGCAGGTAATTACGCAGTACTCCGAGTTTGCCGTATTCAGGCCGGAAGTCATGTCCCCATTGGCTGATACAGTGGGCTTCATCCACCGCAATAAAATTCAGCTTTAAGGTTTGCAGGCGTTCAATAAAGGTTGGTTGTAAAACCCGCTCTGGACTTACATAAAGCAGCTTAATGTCACCGCTCTGAAGCCCTTGCATGGTTGCCATAGATTCTTGCGATGACACCCCGGAATGCAGCGTCGCCGCGGAAATATCCAGAGCTTTAAGTGCCTCGACCTGATCCTGCATTAACGACAGTAACGGTGAAATAACCAGGGTAAGGCCGTCACCACAAATAGCCGGCAACTGGTAGCACAGCGACTTACCGCCGCCGGTTGGCATCAGCACCAGAGAGTCACGCCCTTGCATAGCGGCCTGCATAATATCCTCTTGGCCATCACGAAACTGATGATAGCCAAAGGTAGATTCAAGCTGCTGCTTAAGCGGATCAAATTGTGCTTTTTCGGCGGTACTGCTGTGCATGGTTATATTGACTTCCCGAGTAACATGCTCTTATTGTAAGCGTCCTGTCCGCTAATCACCATGCCGAAAATGAATACACAAACAATACTGACAAAAGTTTCCGAGTTTATGAACACTCAGGTTCCGTTCCAGGCACTGCTTGGCCTGGAAATTACGGAGTTTAACCCTGCGCGTGGTGAAATTCGATTTAAATGGCAGGAACAACTTATGGGTAATGTGCCACAGCGTATGCTGCACGGCGGGGTTACCGCAACAGCCCTGGACACCGCCGGAGGACTGGTCGCTATTGCCGGCATGGTCGACAGACTGGAGTCTCCTACTGAAGCTTATTTAATGGAGCGTCTGAGCCGTTGTGGTACTATTGACCTTCGGGTTGATTATCTTCGTCCGGGACGCGGTACCGAGTTCATAGCCAGCGCAACCATTATCCGCTCAGGTAATAAAGTAGCGGTGGCACGGATGGAGTTGCACAACGAAGAAGGCACGCACATAGCGTTCGGAACCGGGACTTATCTGGTCGGCTAACGCTGATAAAAAAGGATTCTATCGACATGTCCGATGACGCTGTTCGGGCGCGGCAAGGCGTTTTTTTCGCACTTGCAGCCTATACTTTTTGGGGCATAGCACCGGTTTACTTCAAGCTGGTGAAACAAGTACCTGCACTAGAAATACTCTCCCATAGAATTATCTGGGCATTTTTGATGGTGTTTGTGCTGATAGTTGCCATGAAGCGACTGGATCGCATTCGCCCTATTCTGAAAAGCCGCAAATTAGTACTACGCTTAACCCTGGCAACCTGCCTGCTGGGTGGTAACTGGTTTTTATTTATTTGGGCCGTCAACAGTAACCACATGTTAGATGCCAGCCTCGGCTACTACATTAACCCATTATTGAATGTGGCTATCGGAATGGTGTTTTTTGCCGAACGTATGCGCCGCTTGCAGTTAGTTGCCATTGCTATGGCCGTGGTGGGCGTTACCATCCAAATTGTTACCTTTGGCTCGGTACCCTGGGTGGCTCTGGCTTTAGCCTCTAGTTTTGCCATTTACGGCGCCATTCGCAAACGTCTGCCGGTCGATTCTATTAGCGGACTTTGGCTTGAAACTGCGATTCTATTCCCGGTAATGCTTATTTATCTATTTGTGTTTGCCGAATCAGCCAGTAGTGATTTAACCGCTAACCCGTGGACGTTAAACCTGTTGCTCGTTGCCGCCGGGCTGGTCACAACCATTCCACTACTGTGTTTTACCGCAGCAGCACAGCGCCTGCGTTATGCGACACTGGGTTTTTTCCAGTATATAGCTCCAACATTAATGTTTGCTTTGGCGGTAGTGGTTTACGGTGAGCCTTTAGAAGAAAGTAAGCTGGTCACTTTCATTATTATCTGGAGTGCGCTGGCACTGTACAGTTTCGATTCTATTATACAGCGCCAGCGTGATCGTAAAGCGAAGAAGAAGTTAGCTTCAGCTGAGGCTGGCATCCATTGAGATTTCAGCCTTCAGCACTTTGCTGACAGGACAGCCTTCTTTCGCTTTTTCAGCCAGTTTCTGGAATTTGTCTTCGTCAATATCCGGAATACTGGCTTTCACCTTCAGATGAATTTTAGCGATACTGAAGCCGTCACCATCTTCTTCTAACGACACTTCGGCTTTAGCATCAATACTGTCCGGCTCATAGCCAGATTCACCCAGCATTAACGAAAACGCCATGGCATAACAGCCTGCGTGCGCCGCACCCAGAAGTTCTTCCGGGTTGGTGCCTTTGCCTTCTTCAAAGCGGCTCTTAAATGAGTACTGGGTACTGTCTAAAACACCACTTTGCGTTGAAACAACGCCTGAACCTTCTTTTATACTACCTTTCCACTGTGCATTTGCAGAGCGTTTCATAAAATGCCTCCGACATTGTATGTATGTACCTTAAAGGTAGTCGAAGAATGCGGTTTTTGATCACCTCTTTACACTTTAGAAAACCGGATCCAGTCGTGCATAAGCAACAACCAGCCACTTGCTGCCGACATTGTCGAAGTTAATCTGAATTCTGGATTGCGGACCGGTACCTTCATAATTCAACACCGTACCTTCGCCAAACTTCGGGTGGCGCACGCGTTGGCCTAATGAATAACCCGTTTGCTCAAAGCTTTCGTGGCTGGCTGCGTTATTGAACCGGCCATAACTGGCGGGCTTTTCTACCCGGGTTTGCAGCCGAACTTCATGCAGAGTGTCCGCCGGTATTTCACTGATAAAGCGACTGACTTTATGAAACAGTTCCTGACCGTAAATACGGCGCTGTTCGGCATAAGTAAGCACTAACTTTTCCATTGCGCGGGTCATACCTACGTAGCAAAGGCGGCGCTCTTCTTCCAGCCTTCCGGGCTCATCCATCGATTGCTGAGACGGGAACAGGCCCTCTTCCACACCGGTCATAAATACTAATGGAAACTCCAGACCTTTCGCACTGTGCAGTGTCATGAGCTGTACGGCATCCTGATATTCATCGGCCTGCTCTTCACCAGCTTCAAGCGAAGCGTGTGCTAAAAACGCATTCAGCGGTGTCATGTCTTCTTCGTCGTCATCCAGAGTGAAGTTTTCACAGGCAGTCACCAGCTCTTTTAAGTTCTCGACCCGGGTTTCCGCTTTTTCGCCTTTTTCGGCCTCGTACATGGCCATCAGACCGCTTTTCTTAATGACTTCGTCACTCAGGCGGCCTAATGAAAACTCTTCGGTTTCGTCGTCTAAGTTCTCGATAAAATCCAGAAACGAACCCACCGCGTTACGCGCACGCCCGGCCAACTGCTTTTCATTGACCATATATTTTGCCGCCTGCCATAAAGACTCTTCACGTTCTCGGGCAGCCTGGCGGATCATATCCATAGTACGATTACCAATGCCCCGCGTCGGCGTATTGATCACCCGCTCGATAGCGGCGTCATCGTCGCGGTTGCCGAGAATTCGCAAGTACGCTAGTGCGTCTTTTATTTCCTGGCGGTCGAAGAAACGCAAGCCGCCATAAATACGATACGGGACGCGCGCATGCAGCAACGCTTCCTCTAAAATACGTGATTGTGCGTTACTTCGGTATAAAATGGCGGAGTCTTGCAGCGAACCGCCCTGATCACGCCATTCTTCAATTCGTGCTACAATATAACGGGCTTCGTCCATTTCATTGAAGCCCGCATACAGGCTTATCGGCTCGCCGTCGTTACCGTCTGTCCATAAGTCTTTACCCAGACGCCCCGAGTTATTGGAAATAACCGAGTTTGCGGCGCGCAAAATGGTGCTTGTAGAGCGATAGTTCTGCTCCAGACGGATAGTCTCAGAGCCTTCAAAATCCGATAGAAACTGATGAATATTCTCGACTTTGGCACCACGCCAGCCATAAATGGACTGGTCATCGTCACCAACAATGGTCACACTGTTCTGGCTGCCAGCCAATAAACGGATCCAGGCATACTGGATTGAGTTGGTGTCCTGAAACTCGTCGACTAGAATATGGCGGAAGCGGTTTTGATAATGCTCGCGGACAATGCGGTTATTCCGCAGTAACTCGTGCGCACGCAGCAGCAATTCGGCAAAATCCACCAGGCCTGCACGGTCACAGCTTTCCTGATACAAAGTGTAGATTTCTTTTAAGGTTTGCTCTGTAGGATCGTAGGTTTCAATGTGCTGCGGGCGCAGACCTTCGTCTTTTTTACCATTGATGTACCACTGCGCCTGCTTTGCCGGCCAGCGTTTATCATCCAGGTTTAAGCTTTTAATTAAACGCTTAATTAACCGTTGCTGGTCATCACTGTCAATTATCTGAAAGTTTTGCGGCAGACCAACGTCCATATAATGCGCACGCAATAAGCGATGCGCCAGACCATGGAAGGTACCAATCCACATACCACGTACCGAGCTGCCTACCAGTTGCTCAACCCGTCCGCGCATTTCGGCTGCCGCTTTATTGGTAAAGGTAACAGCCAGAATACTAAAGGGCGAATACTGCCGCTCCTGAATAAGCCAGGCAATGCGGTGCACCAACACACGGGTTTTACCACTACCGGCTCCGGCCAGAACCAGCATGTGACCGTCGGTTGCAGATACGGCCTGCTGCTGTCGTTCGTTTAAATCTGCCAGAAGCGGGTGTGTACTCATTAGCGGTCACCTAAATCATTATTGAGAACTGTATTACGTTATGCCGTCAGTGTAATAGTGCATCACTGTATAAGCAACCAGTAGTTGTTCGCCGGCTTTAATCCAATAAAAGCCGTTGTAGCTGATTCAGGTTATGCAAAGTAACGGTTGGCAACACCGATAAGTGCGCAGTGGTTCCCAGCCCCGAGGTTAGCCAGGCCGACTGCCAACCATGACGCTGCGCGCCAAGAATATCGGAATATGGATGATCTCCCACATGTAAGAACTCATGCGGTTGCAACTCAGGTAACTTTCGTTCAGCGGCGGCGAACATATCGGGCAGGGGTTTGCCGCGAATGCCGTCTCCGGGCTGAATCACCAGCTCGAAGTACTTAGCCAGACCAATTTTATCCGCATTAACATTGCCATTACTCAGCGCAATTAATTTGTAACGCTGCGACAGAGCCTCCAATAATTTTATACTGTCTTGTGGCACTTCAAAGTTACTGCGCTCGGACAGAAACACATCCATAATGGTATTCGCGGCCCGTGCCGAATCATCAACACCGAACTTCTCTAACCCCAGCTCCAGGGTCTTCAGGCGCAGTTTGGTCATATCGCTGGCAAAAGTTTCGTCAGTACGGCTAACCTCATCACGGAAGCGGCGCCAGTGGTGCATGTCCCACTCAGCAGTTTGCGGGTATTGTTCCGCAATATAGCTGTGAGCGACTTCTTCCGTACGCTGCATAACCGGCACGTTGTCATAAAGCGTGTCATCTAAATCAAAACTGATAACTTTGGGTAAATGCCAACGGCGGTGGAACTGCATAACGCGTTACTCTTATTTGATAAAAGTTAAGTCGATTTTTTCCGGGCGCGCGGGTGGGCGCTGTCATAAACACTGGCTAAACGTTTAAAGTCCAGATGAGTATACACCTGAGTTGTGGATAAGTTAGCGTGTCCAAGCATTTCCTGCACAGCGCGCAAATCACCACTGGATTCCAGCATATGAGAGGCAAACGAATGCCTTAACTTATGCGGGTGCAAGTCACCCACCACACCTTGTTGTTTGCCCCAGTAATTCAGCCGCTGCTGCACAGTACGGGGGCTAATACGCTGTAGCCTTTTGCTCACAAAGAGCGCCAGCTCAGGCTTTTGATTTAACCAGGCCTGACGCACTGACAACCATTTTTTTAAGGCTTTTTCAGCACAACGACCAAAGGGCACAATACGCGTTTTGCTGCCTTTACCGGTCACCCGTAATTGCATCATACGGTGGTCAATGTGGTCTAGATCAAGACTCACCAGCTCCGCCAGACGAATACCACTGGCATAGAGCAGCTCCATCATGGCGGCGTCTCGAATGGCTAAGTCATCATCTGTGGGTAAATCCAGCAAATGAGAGATACTGTCCACATCGAGGTTTTTGGGTAAGCGTTTGGGAATTTTAGGTGCCGATACTGACATGGCCGGGTTGTCATCCATAGCGTTAGATTCCACCATGAACTGACAGAAAGTGCGCCATGCCGATAGTTTTAAAGCGATACTGCGTTCACCCAGCCCATTGCGCCGCCAACCGACTAAAAGCCGTTCAATAACAGGGACACGCAGCGCTTTAGGTTCCGTTATTTTTTGCAGTTCAAGAGCAGTCAGATCAGCGGCGATAAGGCGCTGGTAATTCTTTAGCGTTAGCTCCGCTAAGCCCCGCTCTCCCTGCAGTTGTTGCATCCATTTTTGCTGCCAGTCATGCAGCTTCATGGTTTTGCAGTAGCCCCGGTAACAATGCGCTGAGCAAGGCCTGTAGCTGATTGATCAGTAACTTGTCCATTGCCGGCTCAAAGTGACTGGCGTTAGTATTACCAACCGCCAGCATCCCCAGTTCGCCATTGTCACCCAACAACAGCAGTGCCACTGAGGCTATTTCTTCGTCTTGAAACAACAGCTTATGCTCTTGCTCCGTTAAGCGACCGAGATAAATAGAACTTTCATTGAAACGTTTGCTTAGTAGCTTTTTGTGAGTGTCGGAAGCAAAGCTGTATTGCTCGCCTAAATCGACCGGGCTGTCGAAAAACTTCAAGGACAAGGCCGGCATTTCCAGCTCATTCTCAAAGGTGTTTTGCAGTTCATCCAGAACCTGACTCAGGCTCTGACAGCGCAACAGACTTACGTATAAGTTGCTGTAAGCCGAGAAAATCGCTTCATTGCGGCGCGCGTTTATCATCAGCTCGGTAATTTCTTCTTCCAGCTGCTGTACGCGCAAACGCAGCTTTTGCTGCTGCCGTTCAATTAACGAGACGGCGCCTTTTTCACTGTGTTGAAACTGTAACTGAGCCAGTAAGTCATCGTTTCTCGTGAAAAAATCAGGGTTCTCTTGTAAGTATTCTCTTATAAGGCTGTCGTCTAAACGTTCATTTGCAATCATTTTCGATTCGCTACTCATAACACCATTTGTCCATCGTAAACTAATTCTGCGGGGCCGGTCATTTTTACAGGCTGCCCCTGCTGCCAACGGATAATTAAGTCCCCGCCGGGCAAGCTGACTTTTACTCGCTCATTTAATAAGCCTTGCTGAATGCCGGCTACAGCTGCGGCGCAGGCGCCACTGCCGCACGCCCGAGTTTCACCAACACCACGCTCAAACACGCGCAGTTTAATTTCATCAGCCGATACTTTCTGCATAAAACCTACATTCACGCTTTCGGGGAACCGCTCATGCGCTGCCAAAGCCGCTCCCAGAGTTTCCACGGGTGTCGTGTCGACGTTATCCACAGCGATAACACAATGCGGATTGCCCAGACCAAGAACACCACAAAGAACCGTTTCTTCTTTTACTCTCAAAACATAGGTCTGTTCTGCTTTTTGCGCTTTAAAAGGCACCGCCGCCGGTTCGAATAAGGGTTCGCCCATATCCACCGTCACCTGACCGTCTTTCTCTAAGTGCAGAACCATTTTTCCGGCCTTGGTACTGACTTTAAGGTGATTCTTATTGCTTAAGTTTTTAGCTTTTACAAACTTCGCAAAGCAGCGGGCACCATTACCACATTGAGCAACTTCGCTGCCATCGGCATTAAAAATGCGGTAGTGAAAATCCAAATCAGGGTCATAGGGCGGCTCAACTAACAGCATCTGATCAAAACCAATGCCCGTGTGCCGGTCTGCCCAGCGACGTATTTGGTCTGGGTTCACATATAAATTCTGAGTGACGTTATCCACCACCATAAAGTCGTTGCCGAGCCCGTGCATTTTTGAAAAATGTAATAACATTTTTATTGGCCTTCCTGGTGTAACAAGTGCTCGCCCCGGACGAGATCGTTAAAGCTTTCACGTTCGCGGATCAGTGTAGCATTATCACCTGAGACCAAAACCTCGGGCGGGCGGCCACGACTGTTATAGTTAGACGCCATAGTAAAACCATAGGCACCGGCATGTTTAATGGCCAGTACGTCGCCCTGTTGCACATTTAAATGCCGTGCGTGTCCGAAAAAGTCGCCGGTTTCACACACCGGGCCGACAATATCATTCAACTGGTCGCCGCCGCGCTTATTTTCGTGCGCGGGTAAAATGTCGTGCCAGGCCTGGTACAAAGACGGACGTATTAAATCGTTCATGCCGGCGTCAACCAACACAAAGTTCTTATCTTCTGAGGGTTTAATGTATTCCACTGTGGTCAGCAAAACACCCGCGTCTGCGGTAATAGCACGACCGGGTTCCAGTACCAAAGTAATTTGCGGGTAATTCTCGGCTAACTTGACCAGTTCCTTTAAATAAAAGGACTTATCCAACGGCTCTTCCGGCTGATACGCCACACCAAAACCGCCACCTAAATCCAGGTGTGTCAGCTGGACACCGTCTTTTTCCAGTTCCGAAACCAGGTTAAACATGCGCTGCGCGGCATCGAGGAAAGGCTCAGCTGTCATTATTTGTGAGCCAATATGGCAGTCCGCACCAATTAAATTAATATTAGGTAGGCTATGCGCCTTCAGAAAAACCGGCTTGGCCAGTGACATGCTAATGCCAAACTTGTTGGCTTTCATGCCTGTGGCAATGTACGGATGCGTTTTGGCATCAACGTCGGGGTTCACTCTTAACGACACCGGAGCCTGTTTGTCCATGGCGGCAGCAATGTCCTGAATACGCTCAAGCTCCGCCTCAGACTCTACGTTAAAGCAGCCAATGCCCGCTTCCAGCGCCATAATGATTTCGTCTTTTGACTTCGCTACACCGGAAAAGACCACGTCGCCAGCTTTACCACCAGCCATGAGTACGCGCTGAAGCTCGCCACCGGAAACAATATCGAAACCTGCGCCATGCTCAGCCAGTAACTGCAAAATAGCTAAATTGCTATTGGCTTTTACTGCATAACACAGCTTATGAGGTGCGGGCCAGTATTGCTGAAACTCACGCCAGTTTTTTAGAATCTGACCTTTGGAATAAACATACAAAGGCGAACTAAAACGCTCAATAAGACTCTCGACGTCGCAGTTTTCAATATGAAACTGACCATTTTTATAGTCAATTAATTCGCTCATTTGGTGTCTTCCGCTGGCGGCTCTGCAGGTGTATTTTGCTCTGGCATAGGCTCAGGCGTCAGTGGTCCTTTCTGACCACAACCGACTAAAGTCATTAAAATGGCTGATAGCACCAGCGTCTTGATTACAATTCGACTAAACATCGCTAAACTATAGGTATTCCGTTTGGGTTTCTATGATGCCTATCATCGCACCAGATACCTAAAAAGTCATTAATCGTCGTAAAGGAAAACGAATGACCCAACGCGTTAGAATTGCAACACGCAAAAGCAAGCTGGCTTTATGGCAGGCTGAACACATTCAACAACGCCTTGAAGAGCTGCATCCGGGCCTGTCGGTAGAGCTGGTTCCTATGTCTACCAAGGGCGATGTCATTCTGGATACCCCGCTGGCAAAAATTGGCGGTAAAGGCTTGTTCGTAAAAGAACTGGAAGTGGCGATGCTGGAAGGCCGTGCTGATATTGCCGTACACAGCATGAAAGACTTACCGGTTGAGTTCCCGCCGGGGCTGGAGCTTCACACCATTTGCGAACGCGAAGATCCGCGCGATGCTTTTGTATCCAACAACTACAAAAACCTTAATGAGCTGCCGGAAGGCGCAGTAGTCGGAACCTGTAGTTTACGTCGCCGCTGCCAGGTAAAAGAGCAGTTTCCACATTTAGTCATAAAAGATTTACGCGGCAACGTTCAAACACGTTTACGCAAACTGGATGAAGGTGAATTTGATGCCATTATCCTGGCGGCATCGGGTCTCATTCGACTGGAGCTGGGAGACCGCATTACCTCCTTTATTCCGGTGGAGCAGTCATTACCGGCTAATGGACAAGGCGCACTGGGTATTGAGTGCCGCAGCGATGACGACGAAATGAAAGCCTTACTTGCACCGCTGCAATGTCAGGAAACCCGTACCCGGGTGTTAGCTGAACGGGCAATGAACCGCGGGCTGGATGGCGGCTGTCAGGTGCCTATTGGTGCTTATGCAGAGCTGGAAGGTGATGAAGTCTATTTACGCGGCCTGGTTGGTGAACCTGATGGCGGAAAAGTGCTTCGTGATGAAGTGCGCGGCCCGGCGTCTAAAGCCGAAGAGTTAGGTTCAGAGCTTGCTGAGCGGTTACTTAAACAAGGTGCAGCTGAAATTCTGAGCGCAGTCTATGACAGTGAATCCAGTCACTCATAAAGCGGTTTTACTGCTGCGTCCGGGCAAGAGTCCGGACGACTTTACCCAACAGCTGCGCAAAACTGGCAGAGAATGCTTTGTTCACAGTTTTATTGAGATAGAGCCTTTACCTGTGAATAAAGAGCAGCTGACCCAGATTAAACAAAAGCATTGGGACGGCATTGTTATTGTCAGTAAAAATGCAGCTCATTATGCCTCCCGGGCTGGTTTTAGCGGGGTTCCTTCTAAATATTATGCAGTCGGTCCGGGAACCGCTTCTTTTGCGTGCAAACATTTAAACACTGCCGTGAGCTGTCCGGCCTTCATACATCAGTCGGAAGGGTTGCTGGAGTTGTCTGAATTACAAAAACTGCAGCAACAGAACTGGTTGATCATTCGCGGAGAAGGCGGTCGTGAATTATTGGCGGATGCCATACGAGCTCGCGGAGCTTCTGTCGATTACTGGGAAGTGTATCGCCGAAAACAACTCACATTGAACGACCCTGAACTGATTCAGCAGTGGATAAGCTCAGTTGGTACTATTGTTGTTACCAGCGCTGAACAACTGGGATACTTTTTGTCGTCTATGCCAAACTCTGCCCAAAGCTGGCTGGATAGCTGTCAGTGGATAGTTCCAAGTCATCGCCTGAAAGGTTTGATTCCTTTCGGACAATCAGACAATATCAAAGTGACAGGCAGTGCAGCGGACGCCATATTAATGAATGCGCTAATAGCGGATGGAAAAACTCATGACTGAAGAGAATAAAATTGAGAACGAAGAAGTTCAGAATAATGAACAAAGTAGCGAGAAGAGCACAGAAGAAGAAACCATAACCGCCGAGAAAAGTAGCGGGCGTTTCTTCAAACGCTTAGTCTGGCTTATTGTTTTAATCGCTATTGTCGCCGCCGCATACTGGGGCTATACGCGTTTCCCTGGTTTATTTAAGACAGACTCTGAACAGGTTAGTGAGCAACCGCAGGAAGATCCGATTGAAACGCGCTTTAAACAACTGGAGCGCTCTGTTGGAAACCTGGAGCAGCAACTACAAAACACTGTTCAGGCTCGCGAGCTGGATAAGCTGAGTAACACCGATCAGCAGCTAGAGCGCGAGTTAACCAGTTTGCGTCAGAGCCTCGAAGATCTTCGTGACGACATGCGCAAAACGCCTGCCGAAAAAGCGGCTTACTGGCGTCTACTGGAAATAAAACAAACCTTATCGGCGGCTGCACGAATGATGTGGAGCCAGGACGACTACAAAGCGGCGCTGCAACTTTTGAAATTAGCCGACCAACAGTTGGCGGGTATCGACAGTCGTAACGCAATTCGTACCCGCGAGAAGCTAGCGGGCGATATTGAGCGAGTGAATGCCGCAGTTAAAGCAGACAATACTGACCTGGCAATGCAACTCGTGGGTCTGCAACAACGCGTGTCAGACCTGCCCGACGAAGTAAACAGTAATCAACAGCGCTTAAGTTCTGACACCCAGAATGTCAGTGGTGATGTTAATGACTGGCAAACGAACCTGAGTGCTAACTGGCAGTCCTTCCTTGATAACTTTATCCGCATTCAACCCGTAGACAGCGATCCTAAACCTCTGCTGAGTGCGACCCAGCGCACAGCAATAAACGAACGCATTCAACTACTCTTTACTCTGGCTCAACAGGCGGCTGTAAAGAATAATGATGAATTGTGGCAGAGCTACCTGGACCAATTATCTAAGCTAATTGCGCAGGTAAAAGGCGATGGTGCAGCTTCACAGGATATTATTTCGCGTATTCAGTCACTAGGCCAGGAAGACTTTGAACAGCAGAGTATAGAGCAGCTTGAATCGCTGGACTTCATCGCTCAGGCTATTGAGCAGGGAGATGCCTCATGAAATGGATCATAGCTCTGGTTGTCATCATTATATTGGGGGCCATTATTGGACCACTCGCGTCGGGTAACGCGGGCTATGTTTTAGTTCAGTTTGCCGGAGTAGCGATTGAGACAACCGTAGTCGGCCTGTTTGTCGTTACTATTGTGGCAATTGCCGTACTCAGTGTTGTGGTGTCGTTACTGCGCCGGCTGCTTAGCAAAACCCGCCAGGGTCGGAAGTGGTTGGCAAATCGAAGCGAACGTAAAGCTCAGAACATTTTTCAGCAGGGCATACGCGAGCTGCTCGATGACAATCCCGAAAAAGCAACTGAGAGCCTGTCTAAGGCTTACAAAAAATCTCCTGATAACAACATTGCCGCGTTAACTGCAATTGCCGCCTGCCTCAATAAAGACGCCGGAAAGGCAACTTACTGGCACGATGAAGCAGGGGCATTTTATGATAATGCAGATACACTGCTTCAGCTTGTTTCTATTGAACAGTCAGTAAAAAAAGACCCGACAGAAGCGGATAAAGAGATGCGAAGCTTATTAGAAGCTAAGCCACACTCTGCCAATGTACTTAAGTTAGCTTATCGGGTCTTTAAAGCGTCGGGAAACTGGCAGCAACTGAAAGAGCTATTACCTGAGTTGCGCCGTGTAACCGACCTTGCTCCAGCCGAATTTGACCGTCTTGAATATCAAGTCTATTTTGAACGCTTTGTTGCTGAGGGTCGCAAAAGTAACGAGATGCTGTACAACGAATGGCGCAGCCTTCCCAGTAAACAACGCAGCGACGCAACCATCAGGTTGAGTTATGCCGCCGCGTTAAAACATTTAGGTGATTACGAAGTCTCTGCCAGAGTGGTTTTAAAAGGATTAAAAAGAGGGGAGTTGCAACCAGCTGCCGTTAACTCTTTGCATTTATTTAATGCGAAATCGGAGAAGTTGCTGGAGTTTGTTCAAGCTCAGTTGAAACAAGATCCGGAAAATAGAGATTACCTCTATGCTCTTGCACAAATCGCTATGGATAATCAGGATTTCTCGTTAGCGCAACGTGCTTTGAAAAAGTTAGCAGAAATTGAACCCAGCAGTCACGTCTACCGCTTATTGGGCAATGCTTATCATGCTCTTGGTGATAGTCAGCTAGCTGCTAACGCCTATAAAGAGGCGTTAGCTCACTAGTTAAACGTTGGCGCTGTAATTATTGACGTATACCTTCAATTGACAGCGTCAGCTCAACTTCTTTAGCCGTTGGGCCTAAGTTATAGTCAATTCCGTAATCGGCCAAGGTTAGGTCTACTTCACCTTCGAAGCCACGACGGAATCCGCCCCATGGATCTTTACCTGCACCAACATGCTCAACTTCGATAGCTATCTCTTTGGTTACACCATTAAGGGTGAATTCACCATACATAGTGCCTTCACCTTTATCGTCATCGTCCGGAACATACTTAGTACTTTTGAACGTTGCAGTAGGGTGCTCAGAAACACTCAAGAAGTCATCGCCACGTAAGTGTTTGTCACGCTCAGCGTGGTTAGTATCAACGCTGGAGGTATCGATTGTGACGTTAACAGAGGCATTCTCCGGTGCATTCTCGTCATAGCTAAAGGAGCCTTCGAAGTCGTTAAAACGGCCGTATAACCAACTGTAGCCTAAGTGACTAATTTTAAACTCAATAAAGGCGTGTTGACCTTCAGTATCAATTTTATAGTCTTCAGCTATAGCTGCCGACGTAAATAACGCACTACCCGCTACAGCGGCTGCAACTAATGTCTTTTTCATTATGATTTCCTCTTAGTTTTTCCAAACATTCGAATAAGTGTGCTGTCTCTATTAATAAAATGATGTTTCAGCGCTGCTAACCCATGCCCACCAGCCAGGATCACTAAAGACAACGCTGAATACCAATGTATGTCACCAGCAATATCTTCTTGCTTTGGTAAATCGGTTATTACTGCTGGTACCGAGAACCAGTCAAATACGCTGATAGAACTACCATCTGCTGTTGAAATCAAAAAACCGCTAATCATTACTGTGAATAGCAGTAAATAAAGTAAAAAGTGGCCTGCTTTTGCTCCTAACCGCTCGAACTTGCTACCTAAAGGTTTAGGCTTAGTATTGGTTAAAGTCCAGAACACTCGTAAAACCGTTACAATAAGTAAGGTAATGCCAAACGATTTATGCCACCAGGGGCCAAGACGATACCACTCGTCGTAGTAGGTCAGAGTTAGCATCCACCAGCCTAAAGCAAATAAACCAAATATTATTAAGGCCGACAGCCAGTGAATTAATACTGCTGTCAAACCGTATTTATCTGATGTGTTTTTCCACATAAAGTTTTCCTGATTTGTCTAAGTTTTATGTTAGTTCATATTTATAGAATGAAAATACGTATTATTAGTAGATTAACATCTAATTAATAGAATGTAGTAGCCTGATGCTTTTGCATCAGGTGGGGTGATTGTGGTGGACGCTCGGGATAGAGTAATCGAAAGGCCGGTTGGTGAGCTGGGTACCGGGGTAAATGCGCTGCGGCTTCAGCTTTAAAAGGAGTAAAGGAGTAAAGCCTCAGAGAGCTCACCTGACGTGAATGTCATATATGGTCCCCTCCCGTTTTGCAACGGCAACTCGTGGTAAATGTCGGGGCGCTCGCATATATACGGCCTGTTTATGGTGCGCGCTTTGCGCACCTGGCCTGGATGAACTCCGCACGACAACTGGCTTATCAGGCTAACGTACTTTATGTACGGACGTTCAACAGTCTCAGTTGTCGTCGGTTTACCCTATTTTACCATCCTGTTGACGTTTGCAACTCCCGGAAGGAATGAACCTTCGCTGTGCTCTTTTACTGAATGCTGTTAAGCAGCAGTCATCCGGTAATCTTCTTTATTCTTTAACATCGCCCAGATTATCCGGGCGTGCTTGTTAGCCAGTGCCACCGCTGCAACGTTGTTGCCTCTGCGTTTAGCGACATCCTGTGCCCAGAGGCTCAGCCTGTCGTGGCGCTGTTGTGCCACCCGCAGTGCCGAGCGGGCGCCATGCACCAGCAGTGTCCTGAGTTTGGTGTTCCCTTTTTTGGTAATACCGCCTAAACGGTCTTTACCGCCACTGCTGTTTTGCCGTGGTACCAGTCCCAGGTATTCCGACAGGTTGCGGCCGCGTTTAAATTCACTCACATCACCTATCAGTGCCAGCAGCGAGGTCGCTGTTATCGGTCCGATACCCGGCAGGGTCATCAGCCGCTGACTGTCTTCATTCCTTTCGGCCTGTGTCGCTAAGTGCTTATCCAGCGCTTTAACTTCTTCATCCACCGCTCGCAGCATCTGATAGAGCCGGTTGATGAGGTCCCGTGACTGAAGCGTCAGCGCATTGCTGTCGTCTTCCAGTACCTCCGGTACTCTCTGTAATATCGTACCGACTCGCTTCGGTAAAAGAATGCCGTATTCGGCCAGTTGCCCCCGCAACCTATTCGAGAACTGCGTTCTCGTCTGCACGAAGCCTTCCCGCTGATTGACCATCAATGCTAAGTCCTGCTGCTCAATGCTTTTCAGCCTGACCGTCTGACGGTTGGGTCGTGATGCCGCCTCGGCTATTGCCCGGGCGTCATTCGCATCGTTCTTCTCACCCTGCAGGTACGCTTTGACGAAACGCGGTGGCAACGCCACCGTTTTATAACCCAGCTTTTCACATTCGCGGCGCCAGTAATGACTCATGCCGCAGGACTCAACCGCTACTTCACAGTCATCCGTACGGCTCAGCGTCGCCAGCTTCGCTAACACTTTATTGCTGCGCAGTTTTTTATTAAAAACTTCCTGCTCATTTTCATCCAGCGCCAAAACCTGAATAAAATCCTTTGCCAAATCCAGGGCAATTCTGTTTACAATAGCCATTGGTCCTCTCCACTCTGTTCTATAGAAGCTTGAACCTCTATATTGGCACATTGCGATGCCGCTTAGGAGGGAGGGGACCATCTCATCAGGCTACCCAGCAGACATAAAAAAACCCCAGCCGGTTTGGCTGGGGTTATTTATTTGTAGTCTGGACAAGGTTTCGAAGAGCTCAACCTGTTCAGCGGGGTAAAGCCAAATGGTTGGCTTTACCAGGGACCCGCTTCACCCTACTCTCGTCGTAGGTCACCACCAGAAATAAAAAAACCCCGGCGCGTTAGCACCGGGGTCTTCCTATTTGTAGTCTGGCGGTGACCTACTCTCGCATGGGGAGACCCCACACTACCATCGGCGCTGGTGTGTTTCACTTCTGAGTTCGGAATGGATTCAGGTGGTGCCACACCGCTATGGCCGCCAGACATAAACTGTCACAACATGTAAAAACTGACTGCTTTTTTAAGTAAAAGCCACTCTGTTGAATTCACTATCTCACCTGATGTGAACATCAGGCTACTTATTCGGTAAAGTCGCTCGCTTGTGCGTAACGTCCCAAACACCTTGGGTGTTGTATGGTTAAGTCTCACGGGCAATTAGTACGGGTTAGCTCAACGCATTACTACGCTTCCACACCCCGCCTATCAACGTTGTAGTCTCCAACAACCCTTCAGAGCACTCTAAGTGCTAGTGACAGCTTATCTTGAGGCTCGCTTCCCGCTTAGATGCTTTCAGCGGTTATCGATTCCGAACGTAGCTACCGGGCAATGCCACTGGCGTGACAACCCGAACACCAGAGGTTCGTCCACTCCGGTCCTCTCGTACTAGGAGCAGCTCCTCTCAACTCTCAAACGCCCACGGCAGATAGGGACCGAACTGTCTCACGACGTTCTAAACCCAGCTCGCGTACCACTTTAAATGGCGAACAGCCATACCCTTGGGACCGACTTCAGCCCCAGGATGTGATGAGCCGACATCGAGGTGCCAAACACCGCCGTCGATATGAACTCTTGGGCGGTATCAGCCTGTTATCCCCGGAGTACCTTTTATCCGTTGAGCGATGGCCCTTCCATTCAGAACCACCGGATCACTATGACCTACTTTCGTATCTGCTCGACGTGTCTGTCTCGCAGTTAAGCTGGCTTCTGCCATTGCACTAACCGTACGATGTCCGACCGTACTTAGCCAACCTTCGTGCTCCTCCGTTACTCTTTGGGAGGAGACCGCCCCAGTCAACACTACCCACCAGGCACTGTCCACAACCCCGATAAGGGGCCTCATGTTAGAACATCAAACATACAAGGGTGGTATTTCAAGGATGGCTCCACGTCAACTAGCGCCAACGCTTCAAAGCCTCCCACCTATCCTACACATGTAGGTTCAATGTTCAGTGCCAAGCTGTAGTAAAGGTTCACGGGGTCTTTCCGTCTAGCCGCGGGTACACAGCATCTTCACTGCGATTTCAATTTCACTGAGTCTCGGGTGGAGACAGCGTGGCCATGGTTACACCATTCGTGCAGGTCGGAACTTACCCGACAAGGAATTTCGCTACCTTAGGACCGTTATAGTTACGGCCGCCGTTTACCGGGGCTTCGATCAAGAGCTTCGTCCGAAAACTAACCCCATCAATTAACCTTCCGGCACCGGGCAGGTGTCACACCGTATACGTCCACTTTCGTGTTAGCACAGTGCTGTGTTTTTAATAAACAGTCCCAGCCACCTGGTCACTGCGACCACCAGCAGCTCATGACGCGAAGTCAATCACCACCAGTGGCGTACGTTGTCCCGAAGTTACGGTAGTATTTTGCCTAGTTCCTTCACCCGAGTTCTCTCAAGCGCCTTAGTATTGTGTACCTGACCACCTGTGTCGGTTTGGGGTACGGTCAATGTTCATCTGAAGCTTAGAGGCTTTTCCCGGAAGCATGGCATCAATGACTTCGCACCCGTGGGTACTCGTCTCGTGTCTCGGCCTTAAGGACCCGGATTTACCTAAGTCCTCAGCCTACGCACTTTCACCGGGACTACCAACGCCCGGCTCACCTAGCCTTCTCCGTCCCCCCATCGCAATGAACATCGGTACAGGAATATTGACCTGTTTTCCATCGACTACGCGTTTCCGCCTCGCCTTAGGGGCCGACTTACCCTACCCTGATTAGCATGGGATAGGAAACCTTGGTCTTCCGGCGTGGGAGTTTTTCACTCCCATTATCGTTACTCATGTCAGCATTCGCACTTCTGATATGTCCAGCAGTCCTCTCGAACCACCTTCGCCCACTTACAGAACGCTCCCCTACCCCGCATACCTAAGTATGCAGCCGCAGCTTCGGTGTATGGCTTAGCCCCGTTACATCTTCCGCGCAGGCCGACTCGACTAGTGAGCTATTACGCTTTCTTTAAAGGATGGCTGCTTCTAAGCCAACCTCCTAGCTGTCTCTGCCTTCCCACATCGTTTCCCACTGAGCCATAACTTCGGGACCTTAGCTGGCGGTCTGGGTTGTTTCCCTCTTCACGACGGACGTTAGCACCCGCCGTGTGTCTCCCGGATAGTACTCATTGGTATTCGGAGTTTGCATGGGGTTGGTAAGTCGGGATGACCCCCTAGCCCAAACAGTGCTCTACCCCCAATGGTATTCGTCCGAGGCTCTACCTAAATAGATTTCGGGGAGAACCAGCTATCTCCGGGCTTGATTAGCCTTTCACTCCTAGCCACAAGTCATCCCCTCATTTTTCAACATAAGTGGGTTCGGTCCTCCAATTGATGTTACTCAATCTTCAACCTGCTCATGGTTAGATCGCCCGGTTTCGGGTCTATACCCTGCAACTCAACGCCCAGTTAAGACTCGGTTTCCCTACGGCTTCCCTATACGGTTAACCTTGCTACAGAATATAAGTCGCTGACCCATTATACAAAAGGTACGCAGTCACGGAACAAGTCCGCTCCTACTGCTTGTACGTACACGGTTTCAGGTTCTGTTTCACTCCCCTCGCCGGGGTTCTTTTCGCCTTTCCCTCACGGTACTGGTTCACTATCGGTCAGTTGGGAGTATTTAGCCTTGGAGGATGGTCCCCCCATATTCAGTCAGGATATCACGTGTCCCGACCTACTCGATTTCACTTATCATGCACCTTCACATACCGGGCTCTCACCGTCTGTGGCTCCGCTTCCCATCGGATTCTGTTAGCACAAGTTAAGCTTAAGGGCTGCTTCCCGTTCGCTCGCCGCTACTGGGGAAATCTCGGTTGATTTCTTTTCCTCCGGGTACTTAGATGTTTCAGTTCTCCGGGTTCGCTTCCTGGCACCTATTGATTCAGTGCCGGATACTCTGTAAACAGAGTGGGTTTCCCCATTCGGAAATCCATGACTCAAGTGCCTCTTACTGGCTTATCATGGCTTATCGCAAGTTAGTACGTCCTTCATCGCCTCCAACTGCCTAGGCATCCACCGTGTACGCTTAGTCACTTAACCATACAACCCGAAGGTGTCTGGCATACGTGACCAAGATTGTTTGTTCTCGCTGTACACAAGTTCGATACGCCTCTACCAAATCAGTTTGTTCAAGTAGAGTGGCATGTCTTACTTTTAATATTACAATCAGCTTTTCATGTTGTTAAAGAGCACGTAACACTAAGTTACCGGTAAATATTCTTGTTTAAGAACACTTAACGCTAACGGTTACAAGAGAAGAAATGGTGGAGCCAAGCGGGATCGAACCGCTGACCTCCTGCGTGCAAGGCAGGCGCTCTCCCAGCTGAGCTATGGCCCCAGAATGCTTGCCTGAAGTTTCGATAGCGGCGTTGCGCGATTCGTTCAATCAGTCACATACCATCGAGGTATGCTCCTTCAATCACTCAACGTGCGCCTTGCTCTCAAAGCTTCATGCTGCGCGTGCTGACATCGGGGAAAACCTTCTTATCAACATCGCGGCAACCCTGACAAGGGAATTTCAAGGTTAGGCAAGGCGAGAGGGTTCGAAGCATACATCAGTATGCGAGTACCCGAACAACGCAGCATAACCGCAGAAATGGTGGGTCTGGGCAGACTTGAACTGCCGACCTCACCCTTATCAGGGGTGCGCTCTAACCAGCTGAGCTACAGACCCAGTTTCTTCTCTGTCTATATCAAGCCTGCAAACTGTGTGGACACTTACTCACACGGATGTGAGGTAGACAAAAAATGCAGGACGCAATTTTTTGTGTACACAAAAGATAAGCTGTTTTGTAAGGAGGTGATCCAGCCGCAGGTTCCCCTACGGCTACCTTGTTACGACTTCACCCCAGTCATGAACCACACCGTGGTGATCGTTCTCCCGAAGGTTAAACTAACCACTTCTGGTGCAGCCCACTCCCATGGTGTGACGGGCGGTGTGTACAAGGCCCGGGAACGTATTCACCGTGGCATTCTGATCCACGATTACTAGCGATTCCGACTTCACGGAGTCGAGTTGCAGACTCCGATCCGGACTACGACGCACTTTATGAGATTCGCTAACCATCGCTGGCTTGCTGCCCTTTGTATGCGCCATTGTAGCACGTGTGTAGCCCATCCCGTAAGGGCCATGATGACTTGACGTCGTCCCCACCTTCCTCCGGTTTATCACCGGCAGTCTCCCCAGAGTTCCCACCTTTACGTGCTGGCAACTAAGGATAAGGGTTGCGCTCGTTGCGGGACTTAACCCAACATCTCACAACACGAGCTGACGACAGCCATGCAGCACCTGTCTCAGTGTTCCCGAAGGCACTAATCCATCTCTGAAAAATTCACTGGATGTCAAGGGATGGTAAGGTTCTTCGCGTTGCATCGAATTAAACCACATGCTCCACCGCTTGTGCGGGCCCCCGTCAATTCATTTGAGTTTTAACCTTGCGGCCGTACTCCCCAGGCGGTCAACTTAGTGCGTTAGCTGCGTTACTCACGTCTTAATGACACGAACAACTAGTTGACATCGTTTACGGCGTGGACTACCAGGGTATCTAATCCTGTTTGCTCCCCACGCTTTCGTACCTCAGCGTCAGTCTCTGACCAGGTGGCCGCCTTCGCCACCGGTATTCCTTCCAATATCTACGCATTTCACCGCTACACTGGAAATTCTACCACCCTCTTCAGGACTCTAGCATGCCAGTTCAAAATGCAATTCCCAGGTTGAGCCCGGGGCTTTCACATCGTTGCTTAACACGCCGCCTACGTACGCTTTACGCCCAGTAATTCCGATTAACGCTTGCACCCTCCGTATTACCGCGGCTGCTGGCACGGAGTTAGCCGGTGCTTCTTCTGCGACTAACGTCAATGTGCTGCACTATTAATACAACACCCTTCCTCGTCGCTGAAAGTGCTTTACAACCCGAAGGCCTTCTTCACACACGCGGCATGGCTGCATCAGGGTTTCCCCCATTGTGCAATATTCCCCACTGCTGCCTCCCGTAGGAGTCTGGGCCGTGTCTCAGTCCCAGTGTGGCTGATCATCCTCTCAGAACAGCTAGGGATCGTCGCCTTGGTGAGCCTTTACCCCACCAACTAGCTAATCCCGCTTGGGCTCATCTTTAGGTGTGAGGCCCGAAGGTCCCCCACTTTGGTCCGTAGACATTATGCGGTATTAGCCACAGTTTCCCGTGGTTGTCCCCCGCCTAAAGGCAAATTCCCAAGTATTACTCACCCGTCCGCCGCTCGTCAGCAGAGAAGCAAGCTTCTCTCTGTTACCGCTCGACTTGCATGTGTTAGGCCTGCCGCCAGCGTTCAATCTGAGCCATGATCAAACTCTTCAATTAAAAGTAGTTCAATCAACTCAATGAATTACGCGTTTTTGCTTGGCTTCTTTCGAAACCTTGCTGAACACTCATTCAAAAGTTGCAATACAAATATTTCGTTTTGCTTAACTTCTGCAAGTGCCCACACAGTTTGCTTGGCTTGATATAATTGTTAAAGAGCGTTTCTCAGCAACCTTGGCTGCGAGAGGTGCGTATTCTACACACCGTGTGTTTTCCGTCAATACTTTTTTGAAAAAAGATTTTTTAGAAAACTTAGGTTTTCGGCGGCTTCGTTGCCTGCCTTGAACGTGGAGCGCATTTTAGAGATTTAACTCGTCCCGTCAAGCGCTTTTAGCACCTTTCTAACTGTTTTTTTACTGACTGCGTAAAGTTTCAGCAACACGCTGCTTTTCTCGCCAAACTTAGGCCAGACATGACCTATTTACCTCTATCTGCTATAAAGGTTGTAACAGCTTTTAACTCAGGAGCACACTTATGGCAGATATCCGTAGTTACTGTGAATATGAACCAGTTATCGGTGAACGCGTTTACCTGGACCCCAGTTCGGTCATTGTCGGTAATATTACAATAGGTGATGACAGCAGCGTATGGCCTATGGTCGCAGCAAGAGGCGATGTTAACCGTATTACTATTGGTAAGCGTAGCAACATTCAGGATGGAACCGTTCTTCATGTTACGCGTAAATCCAAAGCCAACCCTGATGGGCATCCCTTAGTTATTGGGGACGAAGTTACCGTAGGCCACCATTGTATGTTGCATGGTTGCAAACTGGGTAACCGCATATTAGTAGGCATGTCAGCCGTTATAATGGATGATGTCGTCATAGAAGATGATGTCATTATTGGAGCCGGTAGTCTGGTTCCTCCGGGCAAACGCTTAGAAAGTGGCTACTTATATGTCGGCAGCCCAGTTGAAAAGAAAAGACGCCTTAATAGCGGTGAGGAGAACTTTTTAAGCCAATCGGCACAAAACTACGTCGATTTAAAAGACGACTACCTTTTACAGGTGAGTCCAGTTTCTTAAGTTAATGAAAGCTTAGTGGAAACGACGGCTTTCCAGTCGAGTGAAACTTAACAGGCCGGATAAATCCTTTAACCGGCCTGCAATAACATGCACCACACCATCGTGAATTTCGACAATGCCTTTTACCCAAAGCAGGTTGCTGGTCAGGAAGCATTGTCGAAATTGGCGAGCGGTATTCGCCCAGACCACCACATTGCTGTTTCCGCTTTCATCTTCCAAAGTTAAAAAAGTGACGCCGCTACGGGTGCCAGGCCTTTGACGGCAGGTGACTAAGCCGGCCAGAGTCAGCACTTGTCCTGAGCGGCAGGTCATTAGGTCGCTGGCCAAGACACAGTTTTTTAACTCAGGGTTATTTCTCAGCAAAGCTAATGGGTGGCGGCCTAAGGTCAATCCGGTCGACTCATAATCCGCTTTTATATTGTCCGGCTCATCAGGCGCAGGCAGTTGGCGGGCAGGGCGATCCTTAACATTCTCAAACAACGGCATTTGCTGATCACTCATAGACAAGCTTTGCCAATGTGCCTGATGCCGGTGTCCAGCAATGCTCTTTAATGCGTCGGCGCGGGCGAGGGCGTTGATATCGGAGTCCCGCAATCCGCTTTTTCGCAATTCATGCATGCTGGTGAAACCGTCCTCCGGCCTTTGCATCAACGTATGTTTTATTCTGCTTTCGGATAGGCCTTGAATTTGCCTTAAGCCCATGCGGACAGTCTCATCAGAGTTCGTATCTTCTTTAGGCAACCAGCAATAGTTCCAGTCGCTGGCGTTAATATCCGCAGCCAAAAACGCTACGCCGTGGCGTTGTGCGTCCTGTACCAACTGCGATGCCGAATAAAAACCCATAGGCAAACTGTTCAGTAAGCCGACATAAAAAGCAGCCGGGTGGTAGGTCTTAAACCAGGACGACACATAAGCTAAATTAGCAAAACTGGCAGAATGAGACTCAGGAAAACCATATTGTCCAAAGCCACAAATTTGCCGGAACAACCGTTCTGCAAACTCCTGCTTATAACCTCGCTCCAGCATGCCGTTAATAAGCTTGTCTTCAAAGCGGGTTAAATGCCCATTTTGCCCCCACGAAGCCATTGCCCGACGAAGCTGATCCGCTTCGCCACCGCTAAAGCCAGCCGCGACCATAGCCAGCTTAATTACCTGCTCCTGAAAAATAGGTACGCCCAGCGTTCTTTCTAATACCGACTTTACTTCATCGCTAGGGTAATCAACCTCTTCCAGACCTGCGCGGCGACGTAAAAAGGGATGCACCATGTCGCCTTGTATGGGGCCGGGCCGCACTATCGCAATTTGAATGACCAGATCATAAAAAGTTTTAGGCTTTAATCGCGGCAACATATTCATTTGCGCACGCGATTCTATCTGAAAAATCCCCATAGAATCGGCGGTTTGTAGCTGCTGATAAACTCGGCTGTCTTCCTGCGGAATGGTTGCCATGGTCAGTTGCTGGTCATAGCGCAAATTAATAAGCGCCAGCATTTTCCGCAAGGCCGTCAGCATGCCCAGCGCCAGCACGTCTACTTTTAATAAGCCCAGGCTTTCGAGGTCGGTTTTGTCCCACTGAATAACCGTTCGGTCCGTCATCGAGGCATTTTCTACCGGAACCAGCCGTGACAAGTCATCGGCAGCGATAACAAAACCGCCGACATGCTGCGACAAATGCCGGGGAGTACCCATCAATTGCTCAGTAAATTGTAAAAGGTGCTGGCCCCGTACTGAATTTGTGACTTCGGGGTGCTGTTGCACTAGCTGTTGCTGCCAGCTTTGCTCTTTGTCGCGTCGGTCTAAGTTGCGACGGAAATACTGCAGTTGCTGCTCACTAAAGCCCAGAGCTTTGCCAACATCACGAAAAGCACTTTTAAAACGGTAGGTAATAACCGTTGCAGCCAACGCTGCGCGCTGCCGACCATACTTGCGGTAAATATACTGAATGACTTCTTCGCGGCGCTCGTGCTCAAAGTCCACATCGATATCGGGAGGTTCGTTCCGTTCCTTAGAAATAAAACGTTCAAACAACACCTGAATTTGCGCCGGGTTAACCGCGGTAATGCCCAGACAATAACAAACCACCGAGTTTGCTGCCGAACCACGCCCTTGAAATAAGATTCCCTGCTCACGGGCAAAACGAACTAAGTCATGAATGGTTAAAAAGAAAGGCTCGTAGCTTTGCTCTTTTATCAGGCTTAGCTCTTTTAAATAAAGCGCTTTTATCGACTCGGGCACACCTTGCGGATAACGCCAGCGAGCGCCTTGTTCAGTTAACTGCTTTAAATAGCCGGAGGCACTCATACCTTCAGGAACCAGTTCGGCGGGGTATTCGTAACGAAGTTCGGACAGACAAAACTGACACTGCTGCGCAATAACCAGTGTTTCGGCTAGCCACTTTTGCGGGTAGCACTGTTGCAACTCACTCAGGCTTCGCAGATGATGCTCCGCGTTGTTACTGGCTAACCCCGGCTGATGCGCTAAAGAGCCACCATGTTGAATCGCGTTCAGAATGTCATACAGCGGCTGTTGTTCAATGGTTGCCATGCAAACGCCACCAGCGCAGGTGACTTTCACTTTAACGGCCTGTTGTAGCTCAACCATAGCCTGAAAAGCCCTTTCATCGTCAGCCTGGTAATGCCGCTCGTATAGTAGCCAAAAGCGCTGCTGCCATACCGATTTCAACTTTTCACCAATGGCCAGAAGCTGGGCCTGAGAAAAGTCCGGCTGCCACAATAAAAGACACTGAGAGAACCCGTCGAAAAAATCATCGATGTTGGCCTGATAATGGCCTTTTTCACTGCGACTACGGAACAGTGTAATTTTTTTACAAAGCTCCGCATAGGCTTCCCGGGTTGGCGCCAGAACAACCAGCGTACCCACTTCGGGCACCCTGAATTCACTACCCACAACGAGTTTAATATCCCGCGCCTTTGACTCTTGATAGGCTTTTACAATGCCAGCCACCGAACATTCGTCGGTTATTGCTATGGCGGCATAACCCAGATCATCTGCGCGCCTCACCAGTTCCTCCGGCGAAGCGGCTGAGCGCAAAAAACTGTAATGGCTTAAACTGTGTAGCTCAGCAAAGAGTTGTCCACTGCAGCCTTTAGATATATCAGCTGAACCAGCCATGCAAGTACCATTGTCCGGATTCAAAATAGAGCCAACCCACACGCTGAAACTTGTCCCGGGCAATCCAGTAATCGCGCGCTATGTCACCAGCGTCCCACCAGCCACAGACTTTGCGTTCCGGCCCGTGCCGTAGTTGCCATAAATCAATTGAAGTTAGCTGCGGAGGCTGTAATAGCCAAAGAGGCCGCTTAGGCGCCGGAGATAAAACCTGAGGTTTTTCCCCTGCCGGGCGTCGAAATTCGTTATTACCGGGGCGAGGGTCGTCATTCATGGCTGGCGAGAACACGGCATTGTTGCCAAGCTTAGCCTGTAACCGGCCAATAAGCTGCAGTGTTTCATGCCGGTGTTGCTGCACACCAAAAAAGTGACTGTTGTGCTGTTCAGACTGCAATAGCTCGTTAGCCACCAACGTAATTTCTATAACCGCTTCTGGCAAGGGTATAGATTCCATTTTTAACTGCAGTAACGACAAAAAACTCTGCCCCCGCCAGCCGGGTTCAGCTAAAGCGACGGGAACAACAGAAGGAGGTTCATATCGGTGATGCAGTTCAATACTAACCTGCTGGGTTACTTTTTGCCGCTGATAGAGAAAATCTTCCAGCTCACCGAACAGTCTTTTTAGCGGAAACAACAACCCTTGCCAGTGGGGAATTTCAGTGACCAGATCCAGGCTTTGCCGGAAACTTTCCGGTGGAGTGAAAAAATTATAACTTTGCTGCTGGCGACCCTGAATTCGCTCCAGATATAACTGTGTTTCCAGGCCCAACTGCCGGCCGACTTCATCTCCCGATAACTGTATGAGCTCTCCCAGCTGACGAAAACCAGCGGCTTTACAATGCTTCTGTGTTTTTGTTCCTAAACCGGCAGCACCAATAGGTAGCTGAGCCAGCAGCTGTGCAGACTCTTTGCGGTTTAACGAAACCGGGCAGTCATATTCTGCTAATAATTGAGCGGCTAAAGGGTTATCCGCGACTGCCAGCTGAGCCTTAATCGGCAGCGCATCAACCTCTCGGGATAACGTGTTAAATACCGCATCCATCCCGCCATACAACTGCGCCAGACTACTCAACTCAATTGCCAGACCTTTGGGTGGATACAAAACTAACTTAGCTGCCCACTGGTAAAGTCGGGTGGCTAATTGCTGTAAAACCTGCTGTTCACGCTCCGGAATATATTCAACAAGTTGCAGTTGCTCACAAAGCGATATTGCCATAACCGTCTGGATAGAGGGTTTGACCCCAGCCTCCCGCGCCAAGGTGTTGCACTGCACTATAACCGACTGGTTACCTTGTAACTGGTAAAGTGCCAGCGGCAGGGTGTTGCTGTCAGGCTGTAAGCGCACCCGATTATCCAGTAGTAGTTGGGGAAAATGACAATATAGCCACATTAGTTCAGAACAACGCCTTCCAGCGGCCAACCCACTTTACGTTTTAGTATGTCGAGCGTGACACCCGATTCACCAAGCTTTAACCGTACACGGTTAGAATAAGCCCGCGCCTCTTCATTTAAAGCGGGTTCGCTCAAGACCACGCCCATCTGCCCGGTTTGGGCAGCTTTATACCAACGCCGAACAGATTGAGCTGTCGTCTCTTTTTGTGCAAACCAGCCTAAAGCCAGCGCATTTTTTGTCTGCAATATCTGCTCAAACGCCCAGGCAGCTTTCTCTGCACTGGTCTGAACAACCACCTGCATAGACTCATTAAGTCCATAATGATGTAGGCCAGCAGCCGACAACCAGGCCGGAGGGTTTACCCAGAAAACCGACAGCTTTTGTTGCACCGCATGCTGTATTAATGGCAACAATAGTGCCTGTTCCGAAAACGGAGTTTGCAACTGCCACTCATGCAACCCCGGGTATTGCCAGCCACCGCCCAGCGCCGTATCTAACGACGAAAAACCGGAGCTTAAGGTTGCTGTCTGATTGTCGGTAACCTGACCATGCCAAACAAGCCCTTGCTGAATAAGAGTCTGAAGCTTTGTCTGCATAAAACCTCCGAATACTGTACATATATACAGTATCATTAATTTTTACTCGTTACCAACAGACATCATTACTGGCTTCAGTTATTATTTATCTCATTGTTTCTAATTAGGATAGGGCAGCATGCTGACATCAATACTCATTCCCTTCAGAGTCGTTATTAACTTTTCATGGGGATTAATCACCACCGCTATTATTGGTGTTTCGATTATTAGTATTGGTATTTTTAAAGTGTTACTGCCTTTTAAAACGCCTCAGCGCATTTGTTCTTTTCTGGGGAATGCTCTATTCAGAGTCTGGGCGTACTGTATGTCAATGATGTTCCAGCTGACTCAACGCATGGAATGGCACATTGAAGGTGACCTCGATATCCACGAAAAAGGCTGGTACATGGTTATGGCTAACCACCGTAGCTGGGTCGATGTGCTGGTATTAATGCATTTGACTCGTCGCCACATGCCTATGCCCCGCTTCTTTTTAAAGTCACAACTTATGTGGATACCCATTATTGGCTGGGGCTGCTGGGTACTGGATATGCCTTTTATGAAACGCTACTCAAAAGAGTTGCTGGAGAAAAAACCACACTTAAAAGGCAAAGACATTGCAACAACAACACGCTCCTGCGCCAAATTCCGCCACATTCCTACAACTGTGGTGAATTTCTGTGAAGGCACGCGCTTTACCCCGGAAAAACACGAAAAGAAACAGAGCCCCTTTCGCAACCTGCTGCCACCTAAGGCCGGCGGTACGGCTTTCTCTTTGCAAATTATGGGAGGTCAGTTTGAGGCCATTCTGGATATTACCATTGTCTATCCGGGAACCGATAAACGCCCGGTAGTCTGGCATTTATTAAGCGGACAATTGAAAAACGTCTATGTTGATATAAAGACACGGCCCATTACCGCTGACTTAATCGGCGATTACGCCAGTGACGAAGTCTTCAGAGCCCATTTTCAACAATGGTTGAATCAGCGCTGGCAGGAAAAAGATCAAACCATTGACGAAATGCGTAAGCAAATTCACAGCACCCGCTAAGGGAGTTTTATAATGGACTTCGAGTTTGTAAAAGAGTGGCTACAAAAATTCGGTCTTCAGAGCAACCTGGAGGAACTGAGTCTGGCTATCAGTTCGTTATTAGTTCTAATTGGTTGTTACATTACCTATGCCATAGCGCGTTGGCTTATCGATCATGCCATAGAGCACTTGTTAAAAAGGGCGCCCGAGCGGTGGTATAAATCGCTGGTTAACAGTGGCCTTTTTAAGCGTTGCGCAAACTTAGCCCCGGTTATCCTGATACACAGTTTCATACCAATTCTGTTTATCAATAACTTTGAAAGTTGGCAGTCCCCTCTGCGAACGGTTGTGGGTGTTTATCTGACCTGGGTTATTACCAGTATTCTGACAGCCCTGGCCAACGTCGTTTCCATTGCCTATGACTATACTTATAAAGCACGTGAGGTCCCCATTACCGGAGTCATTCAGGTCATAAAACTGATACTGGTACTCATGGCGATTCTCATCACTATTGCCATCATTATGAACAAGTCGCCTATGTACTTGCTAAGTGGTTTCGGCGCCATGACCGCCATTCTTATGGTGGTTTTCAGGGATACCCTAATGGGCTTTGTTGCCGGAGTGCAATTGGCGACCAACCGTATGGTTGCTATTGGTGACTGGATTGAGCTGACTGATCACGGGGTTGATGGTACGGTTCAGGAAGTCGGCCTAATTTCCGTGCAAGTTGAGAACTGGGATAAAACCATTGTTTACTTGCCCACTTATGTATTAATACACGAGTCGTTTAAAAACTGGCAGGGAATGATCAATACAGGTGGGCGGCGCATGAGACGTTCACTAATGATTGATTTGGACAGCTCTAAAATTCTGTCGAACGAACAGTTAGAAGAACTTGCTAAAAAACATTTTAATCAGTCCGCTGACGACTGGTTAAATGCCAATGAACTCGACAAACCGGTAAGTAACTTAACTGTATTCCGGGTATTTACTGACAATTATCTAAGGAACCACAAACAGGTAAGAGAAGATCTGACTATTATGGCTCGCCTTATGCAGCCTACAGCAGCAGGGTTACCGCTGGAAATTTATGCGTTTTGTAAACAAACGGACTGGATGAAATACGAAGCGGTACAAAGCTCAATTATCGAGTATTTATACAGTGTGATGCCAGACTTTGGACTGAAGAATTATCAGTACTTGAATAACAACCACGCCTTCTCTGAAAACAAAGAAGGCGCTTATTGTGACTATAAACCGGAGTCCTGAGTTACTTTTCTAACAGGTAACCGGCTAAATCAGAAAAGTCTTCCTGGAAGTTGTCGCTGTCACGGAACCCCTGTGGCAGCATTTTGTACTTACCGTTAACAATAAAAGTTGGCGTTGCGTTAACCCCTAAGTTGCTTGCCCGGCGATCCATTTTAGACGCCGCAGCGCGGACAGTGAAGCTCGCCATAGCTTTGTCAAACTCATCACCGGAAACACCGTTAACAATAAACACATTACGAATGTCCTGCTTGCTGGTCAGCATGCTATTTTTATTAAAGTTGTAATCAAAAATAGCCGCGGCAATTTCTTCTTCCTTATTCAGTTTTTGCGCAACGACAAAAGCCTGAGTCATGGTCTCGCCCATATTACGAGGCCCCAGGAACGACACGTGAGCCTTCTTGAAAGCATCCGGGTATTCAGACTTGATTTCTTTTGCAATAGGTTCAAAGCGATAGCAGTGCACGCAGTAAAATGAGAAAAACTCTGCAATTTCCGGCTTGCTGGTCGCTTCATCTGCTACCACTTCGTAGTGGACACCTTCTTCAAAATTCTGAGCCTGAGCAAAACCCGCTGCGACCATTAATGCCCCGGCAAAACCCATTAACCACTTTTTCATTATCATTTCCTGTTATCTGTTAAAACTATCTATTCAAATTAGCCATTAAAACCAAGGTTCAGCGGCGCTTCATCCAGCCCCGCCAATTGTTCTTTCAGTGCCAGAATCTGCTGCTCCCAATATCGGCTTTCTGCAAACCAGGGAAACGCTCGCTGAAAGGCACTATCTTGCCACCGGCGTGATAACCATGCCATATATTGAATGATTCTGAAACTGCGCAAAGGTTCAATTAATATCAATTGCGCCGTATCGAATTCGCAGAAATCTTCGTAGCCAGTCAGCAGGGCATCCATCTGTAATGTTTGCTCCTGATGCGATCCGTTCAGCATCATCCATAAGTCCTGAACTGCAGGGCCGGAGCGACAATCATCAAAATCGACAAAAGTCAGTTGCTCTTCATACTGCAGAATATTACCAATATGGCAGTCGCCATGCAGACGCTGATACTCGAAGTCCTGCAAAGGTGTAGAACGTAAGCGCTCACTTAAGGGATCAAGAATGGCAAAAAAGGCGTCTTTTAATTCAGCGGGTAATAAAGCGGACTGGTGTAGCTCGACCACGGACTGTTCCACAAAACCTTCATAGTCAATGGTTTCCCGGACTTTAAACTTGCCTGCCTGAGCCACCGCATGCATACGGCCTATTTGACGGCCCAGTCGCTCAAGTTCGTCCAGGTCATTCGGCTCAAAGGCTCTGCCGCCAATGCTTGTATACACACAAAAACGATAGCCTTCAAACTCGTGCAGACGCTTTCCCTGAAGCTCCAGAGCCGAAACCGCCGGAACCTCGGCTTGCGCCAGTTCCTCAACAAACTCCAGTTCTTCGTTAATTTGCTCTGTGCGCCAGCGCTGCGGGCGATAGAATTTTGCCACGTAACGTTTGCGATCGTCGTCAGCAAACTGATAAACCCGGTTTTCGTAGCTGTTAAGTGCCAGCAAGCCCGATGCGGGATACAAACCGACACTTTCTAAGGCATTAACAACCAGATCCGGCGTCAGTCCCTGAAAAGCAAAGTCCGACGCGTTCTCTGTAAAATCATTCATATAAAAAGCGGCTCTGATGCGTATTAGTTATATCCGCATTATCAACCGCTGTGACCACGAAGTAAAACTCTGTGACCTGACCTTCTAATAATGATGGTGGAACCGCTACGGTTACCGGCAAGGTTCCGACTTCACCCGCAGAAACCTGTTTCGTAGAATCGCCAATTAACTCGAACTCATCAAAACCTTTAACTTCCACGCGGTAAGTCATGTCCTGTTGCGACTTATTGACCAGCTTTAAGGTAAAGACGTTTTCAATTTGTCCTTCTATATTTTCTCTGAACAGTTGGTTACGGTCACGTAATACATCAACCTCCAGAGGCACACGGGTCGCGACGTCCCAAACCAGTACGGTACTAACTACGAGAACCATAATAAAGTAGCCGATACTCTTCATCCGCCACGGATTGGTTTTCTCTTTTTTGTTTTTGGCGGCTAAGTTACGTTCAGTGGTAAAGCGGATAAGTCCTTTTGGATAATTCATTTTATCCATAACGTCATTACAGGCATCAATACAGGCGCCACAGTCGATGCACTCGTATTGCAGACCGTTTCGGATATCGATGCCGGTAGGGCAGACCTGCACACACATATAGCAGTCAATACAGTGACCTAAGCCTTTTTCAGCCGGATCAGCCTTACGCGAGCGTGGGCCTCGGGGCTCGCCCCTTTCAGCATCATAAGACACGGTGTAAGTGTCTTTATCGAACATAGCCGACTGGAAACGCGCATAAGGACACATGTGCGTACACATAATTTCCCGCATATAACCGGCGTTACCATAAGTACAGAATGCGAAAAAAAGAACACTGAAGGTTGCCCAGAAACCGGCGTCCAGGGTAAAGAAGTTCAGGAAAAGTTCGCGTATGTCAGTAAAGTAACCCACAAAGATCATTGCGGTTAATAGAGACACCAGGATCCAGCCGGTCTGTTTACCGGTTTTGCGCCAGAACTTGTCAAAGTCCATTTTGCGTTCATCCAGTTTTATACGCTTATTGCGCGGCCCTTCGAACTTTTTCTCAAACCACATGAAAATAAAGGTCCAGGTGGTTTGCGGGCACATAAACCCACACCAGACCCGACCAAAAACGGTTGTCACAAAAAATAACGCAACGGCGGCCACAATCGCAAACCAGGCAACTACAGTGAAGTCCTGCGGCCACAAAGTTAAGCCATAAATACGGAAGCGCTGATCCATAATATCGAGCAGAACTGCTTGTTCGCCCTGATAAGTCAGCCAGGGAATGAGAGCAAAGACAGCCAGCAATAGAAAACCAAACCCACGTCTAAAATACTCCATGGCACCTTTGGTATCACGCACGTAAATTCGGCTGCGGGGGGAGTAGTTATCGTTGTGTTTCTGTCCGTCTGGACGTTGAATTTTGACTTTATCGGCGGACTGAACCGTTATTTTTTGTTCCATGAGCAATACCACATAGTGTCACGGCGAGGTGCGCACAGTATAACGGATCTTAACTGTTTGCGCAGCTCACTGGGCTGAATTAATGATGCAATCTAAAAGTATGTTACAACCAGCTTCCACGTCATGCCAGTGCGACCACTCATCGGGTGCGTGACTGACCCCATTTACAGACGGGATAAATATTAGCCCGGACTCCGTAATCTCTGTAAAAAATTGAGCATCGTGTCCTGCGCCACTGGGCATTTTAAGACACGAATAATTTCGAGCTTTAGCTTTCTCTTCTATTTGTTTTGTCAGCTTTTCTGAACAGGCCTGAGGGTTCAGCCAACTCACTTGCTCGTATTCAAACTTCAAACGGTGCTTACGCGCTATTGCTGATAACGCCTTGTTACAGGAGTCTGCCAGCTCTTTCATTACATCGTTACTCATGTCGCGACCAACAATAGTAAACACCGCTTCACCCGGCACGGTGTGCGGACTCCCGGGCTTCAAGTCCACTTTGCCCACGGTAATACGCGTTTTATCGGTACCGTCTTCAGCAATAATGCGCTCAATTTCGTGAGCAAAATCTGCCAGCCCCATAAAAGCGTCACTGCGCATATTCATAGGAGCAGTACCAGCGTGGTCGGCTTTACCTTTTAAGTGAACTATCCATTTAAACACCCCGGAAATGCCTTCCACTGCGCCAATGGTTATCTCTTTCTGAAACAGCACCGGTCCTTGTTCAATGTGCAGTTCGTAAAAGGCTTTTAGCCGCTCCGGAGGCCAGGCAGCGTCCAGTGCATCCATAACGTCCATGCCATGGGCGGCCATTGCGTCCTTTAAGTACACATTATCAGCATCGTGAGCCGACATAAGCCAGTCCGGATTCAGCACACCTGCAATAGCCTGAGAACCCATCATGCCGCCAAATCGGCCTTCCTCTTCGGCAGTACCAACAACCCATACAGGATGCGCTAATTTCACGTCATTTTCTTTGATCGAGCGCAAAACTTCGAAGCCCGCTAACACTCCGAGTGCGCCATCGAAAATCCCCCCGGCGGGAACAGTATCTAGATGTGAACCGGTAAGAATAGCTGGTTTTTTGCTGTAGTCGCCAATACCAAAAAACACATTACCGGCACCATCCATAAAGGTCTTGAAACCTTCGGCTTTAGCTTGCTCCATCATCCAGCGGCGGGCTTCCATATCGGCATCGGTAAAACCCCAACGGTACATACCATGATCGGTCTCGTTATAACCAATTTTGGATAGCTCCAGCACAGATTTTTTTAAGCGGTCAGCATTAATACTCAGCATAGTCACCTCCTTTGCTTTTATTATTAAGCGTAGGACATAAACTAAGGAGCACCAAAGGCGTAAAAAAAGCCCGCACCAAAAAGTACGGGCAAAGGTTGCACGGGGCAAAGGGGAGCCCCTAGAGGGTTTACGACAGTTTGCGTGCAGTTAAGGCTGCATTAAGTACCGCCGCCAACTTAATTGACGATTGAATCGCTTGCGCTGAGACCTCGTGCTTCAGCAAAGTTTGTACGTGCGAATCAATGCACATACCACAACCATTCAGGGCCGACACCGCCAGTGAGAACAGCTCAAAGTCTGCTTTGTCCACACCCGGGTTAGCCATTGCATTCATGCGGAGCCCCGCAGGAAGCTTAGAAAATTGTTTATCGCTAGATAAGTGCAGGAAGCGATAATAAATGTTGTTCATTGCCATTAACGACGCTGCCGTTTTCGCTGCTGCCTTAACGTTTTCTTCAATTTTGCCTTCGGCTTCTTCTTCCACTGCCTGAGTCAGCTCGCCGTCCGACAAGGTGTAAACCAGCGAAAGTGCTGTGCCATAGAACTGGTCGTTGGTTAAACCTGACTGCTCAACATTTGAAAACAAGCTCGACAGGTTAAGCTTGGTGTCTTTACTGTGATCACCCAATAACTGTTTGTAGTCTGCAATTGCCATACTTTACTCCTGAAATCCTCTGAAAGTGGGGAACAGGCGCCGATGGCATTGCCATCAGCGCTTAGTTTAGGGAAGTAATCACCAATTAAAGGGTGTCGCCGCCCAACGCGCGGTTACAAGGACACAGTTCATCGGTCTGCAAACCATCTAAAATACGAACGATTTCTGCCGGGTTACGACCTACGTTCAGGTTGTTTACCGATACGTGCTGGATAACATTGTGCGGGTCAACAATGAACGTAGCACGCAGAGCAACATTCTCAGCTTTGTCACGAACACCTAATCCGTCGACCAAAGAACCGTCGTCAGCAAAAGAGTACTGGTTCAGGCGGTCAAGGTCAGGGTGCTCACGGCGCCATGCCAATTTCACAAATTCATTATCAGTGCTGCCGCCCATCACGACTGCGTCACGGTCAGCGAAGTCTTCGTTCAGTTTTGCGAACTCAACAATTTCAGTTGGGCAAACAAAGGTGAAGTCTTTCGGGTAGAAGAAAATGATTTTCCACTTACCTTCAAAGCTGTTGTTGTCGATAGTTTCAAAAGCGCTTTCGCCGTTTTCTTCCGGCATGTTGAACTTAGGTTTTGCCGCAATTACGCTGAATTCTGGTAGTTTATCGCCTACTGTTAACATAAATTGTCTCCTTGATTGGGATTTAAAATGTATTCGTTCCTTAACGAGTCGAGAGCTAGTGTACGGACGGAGACAGATTGGATAAAACGAATAAAACGAATTATGATAATCGAAAATACCAATTAAACAAATAACACGACGGATAACCTATGAGTAAATTGCCGAGCCTGAAAAACCTGAGCTACTTACTGGCACTGCACCAGGAACAAAACTTTAATCGTGCGGCAGCGGAATGCAATGTCAGCCAGTCGACACTGAGCAGTGGCATTCAAAATTTGGAAGAACAACTCGACTGCCAACTTATTGAGCGTGACCATAAATCCTTTCTCTTTACCGCTTTAGGCGAGGAAATTGTGGAGAAAGCGCGGGACATTATCAGCGCCTCAGAAGAATTACTCCATTATGCTCAGGGGCAGGGCAATATTATGGAGGGGCCGTTAAGACTCGGCATTATTCCCACCATAGCGCCCTTTGTCATTGGCGAGCTCAGTAAAAACTTACAAAACAAGTTTCCTAAACTGCTACTGCAACTCTCTGAAGATACCACGCAAAATTTGTTGCACCGCCTGCGTAACGGCGAACTGGATATTCTTTTGCTGGCGCTGCCTATGGATATTCAAGGGAATCAGAAGTGGGTACTGGGTCGTGACCCGTTCAAGCTGGTTGTCCACAAAGAATTAGCAGAAACAATAGGCGAGCCCGTTGATTACGACAAGTTACCTGATCGCAGTATTTTTCTGCTGGAAAAAGAACACTGCATGACCGGCCATGCGGTCGCAGCCTGCCAGCTAACCGACTCAATTAAGATGAACCCTTTTACAGCAACCAGCCTGCACAGCCTGGTACAAATGGCTGACGCCCGCTTAGGCGCTACCTTTATTCCACAAATGGCCATTGACCAGGGCATTTTGGAAAATACCGACCTTGTTTCATTAAAGCCTACCGGGCAGGAAGCCTCCCGCGATATTGGCCTGGTATACCGCCCAACCACCAGCCGCCGACAAACTTTCCGTAAAATTGCGGAAGAGGTTGCCAGGCTGCTGCCGGTCAATACCCTGAACTAAACTAACGACGTCTGGCCGGCGGCAACGGATAACGCTCGGCCAGACTAATGCTTTCCCCGTCGGGCTTAATGACCCGGGCATGGCGACGGTTCAACCGACGCGGATCGGTGACACCACAAGAGTGCGCAATAATATTAACGCCATACTCCATGTATTTGTGGTAGTTGGCGACACGCACCGATTTATCTTCTGGATCAAGCCCTCGCATTAACTTAGGGTCGTCGGTAGTGACTCCTGTTGGGCAAGTATTTTTATTACACTGCATAGCCTGAATACACCCCAGCGAGAACATAAAACCACGTGCAGAAGTGACAAAGTCGACTCCCATAGCAATGGCCCAGGCAACATCAGCAGGTGTGATCATTTTACCGGAGACAACCACGCGAATACGGCCGTGCAACCCAGCTTCGGTGAGCTTATCAATAAGCATAGGTAAGCTTTCAGTCACTCTCAGACCAACATAATCCATTAACGGCTGTGGTGCTGCGCCGGTTCCACCATCAGCGCTGTCCAGCGTAATAAAGTCTGGGGCGTATTCTTCTCCACGGGTCAGGATGCAGTCGACCAACTCGTCAATCCAGGACGGGTCACCCATAACAAATTTAAAGCCGGTAGGTTTGCCGGTAATTTTGCGAACTTTTTCAATGAAATCGAGCAGCTCTTCATTGTTACTGATTTCCGGATGTCGGTTCGGGCTAATGGCATCTTCGCCCTCCACAAGACCACGAATTTGTGCAATTTCCTTATTCACTTTTATGCCCGGCAAAATGCCACCTTTACCCGGCTTAGCGCCCTGACTCAGCTTTATTTCAAACATTTTCACATTGTCGTGGCGGCCCAGCTCAGCAAGCCGATCTTCATCAAGCCGCCCTTCTTTATCCCGTACCCCAAACTTCGCGGTGCCCATTTGGAAAACAATGTCGCAATGTCCCATCAAGTGGTAAGGCGATAAACCGCCCTCGCCGGTATTCAGCCAGCAGCCGGCCTTCGCCGCCCCCTGAGACAATGACTTAACCGCAACCGGTGACAAGGCACCATAGCTCATCCCGGACACATGAAAGTACGAAACCGGAGAATAGGGCTTTTGACAATAAGGACCAATAATAACCGGCTCCGGCGATGTCGCCTGTTCAGCCATAGGTGGGTAAGGAGCGTTACTAAAAATGATGGTGCCGGTGCGGCTTAAATCTCGGGTGGAGCCGAAAGCCACGTTACGGTCCGCATTTTTTGCGGCACGGTAGACCCAGCTTCGTTGGGCACGATTAAATGGCATTTCTTCGCGATCCATAGCAAAGAAATACTGGCGCATGAATTCCCCCATACGCTCGAATAAATAGCGAAAGCGCCCCACAACCGGATAGTTATGGCGAATAGTATGCTTATTCTGGGTTTTATCGACGACATACATAACGCCAATAGAAATCACCAGCGTAATAATAGCCAAAACAAAAATGGCGGCTAACCACTGCGCTAAAGTAAGTAAGGAATCCGTGCTAAAAACGTTGCCGCTCATGGGTACCTAATACATTTCTAGTAATTGATAAGAGTATTAACGGTTAAAGCGACAAACAGATCAAGCACAGTGTCATCAAAATTTTGAAGAATGACGTATACTCTAAATAATTCAATAACAAGGAGAGACCTATGTTCAATCCAAAGTTTGTTTTAACGGCAATATTGGCAGCTTCCGTAAGCGTGACGGCCACAGCCGAAGATGTCGAAACCGAACGCCATAAAGTTAGTGTCAGCACACTTGCGGATGGCTTTACTAACCCCTGGGGTATGACTTTTCTTCCTGACAAAAGCATTTTAGTTACCGAGCGCTCCGGCGACATCTACTGGGTATCCGCCGACGGCAGTTATCGCGAAAAGATAAGCGGAACACCAGAGGTGGTAGCACAAGGCCAGGGTGGTATGCTGGATATTACCACTGACCCTGACTTTGCTGAGAATAACTGGGTTTATATTAGCTACTCTGAAGCAGCACAGGACGGTGGGAAAGGGAATAGTACGGCCGTTATGCGGGCGAAACTTGACGATAAAGAATTTACTGAGCAGGAAGTTGTTTTCCGTCAGGCACCTAAGTATGAAAGCAATAACCACTTTGGTTCCCGGTTAGTCTTTTCACCTGAAGGGCACTTATACATTACTTTAGGTGACCGCTATTCACGTATGGATGACGCACAGACACTGGATAACCATCACGGTAAAGTGATACGCATATGGCCTGATGGCAGCATCCCGAAAGACAACCCTTTTGTTAACAATGATAACGCTCTGGACGAAATCTGGTCTTACGGTCACCGCAATGTGCAGGGTGCCGATATTCATCCTGAAACGGGCGAGCTCTGGACTGTTGAACATGGCCCACAAGGCGGTGACGAAGTAAACATTCCGGAAGCTGGCAAAAATTACGGTTGGCCAGAAATTACTTATGGTGTTGATTATGGCGGTGGCATTATCAGCGAAGACGCAGTCAAAGAAGGTATGGAGCAACCCTTCTATTACTGGGTACCCTCTATTGCCACGGCCGGAGCCACATTTTACAACGGCGATGCGTTTCCTGAGTGGAAAGGCGATTTCTTTGTCGCAGCTTTGAAAAGTTCACTGGTTGCTCGCCTGGACTTGTATGAAGGTCGTATGATGCATGAAGAGCGTTTATTTGAAGATGCTGTTGAAGCTCGTATTCGCGACATTAACCAAGGCCCTGACGGTTACCTCTATTTATTAACCGACCAGCCTGACGGTGCCATCATTCAAATAAAACCGGCGGATTAATATGTTGTACTCAGCTGTATTAAGAAAACTCACTTACACGGGGCTGCCTTTATTGGCGGCCTCTTTCGTTGTTCACTCCGCAGAAGTAGATGAAACCGTTGTTGTTACAGCGACACAAAGCGAGACGCCCTGGTTGACTACTGCGGCCAGTATCGACCGCGTGAGCGTGGAAAACACCTTACCTTCTATGAAGATTGATGCTGGCGATGCCTTAGCCGGGGTGGCGGGCATTCAGGCTGACAACCGTTACAACTACGCACAGGATACACGCCTGGTGGTTCGGGGCTTTGGCTCGCGTGCGGCCTTTGGAGTAAGGGGTTTGCAGTTAAATGTCGACGGCATTCCGTTATCTATGCCCGACGGACAGGCACAAACTTCGAGCATTTTTCTCGACAGCATTGATTCGCTGGAAGTATTGCGCGGTCCATTAGCAACGCTGTACGGTAACTCCGGCGGTGGTGTGGTTGAATGGTTCAGCCGCAAGCCAACAGAAACCGCGTTGGAATGGGGTGGACAGTTCAGCGAAAATGACACTCAGCGGTACAATATTAATGCCCAGTGGGCAACCAACACCAATCAGCTGCAAATTTTAGCCTCAGATTTTCAGACCGACGGCCCGCGCAGGCATAACTCAGCCGAGCGCCAACAGCAGGCGATACGCTGGTATCATCAGTGGGACGAGCAGAACCGCTTTGTTATTCGTTACGACAATAACGATGCGCCATTATTGCAAGACCCCAGCGCACTAACGCCCGAAGACTGGCGCGAAGACCCAACTCAGACAGTACAACGGGCAATTGATTTCAACACGCGGAAAGATATTCACCACCGTCAGGGGTCTTTCAGCTGGTTTCATGAGAGCAACAATGGTGAGGGGTTACTCTCGCTGTGGCAGGGTGACCGCGATATAGAGCAGTTTCTGCCTTTTGCCGGTGACGACACAACAAGCTCGGGGGCCGTCATTGATGTCTCTCGTCAATTTGAAGGTGCTCATGCGCGCTGGCGTCAACGCGGAGTTAACTGGTCAGCAACCGTGGGAGCGCAATTAGAACGCCAGCAGGATCATCGCTTTGGTTATGTGAATGACAGCGGTGAAAAAGGTGACTTGCGCCGCAACGAATTCAACTGGATTGAAAATGCATCAGCTTATCTACGTTTTCAGTGGCAGTTATCGGAAGAGCTTTCAGCAACCGGCGGAGTTCGTTACAGCGACATCAATTATGAGGTAGAAGACTACTTTACCGATCTGGATAACTCCGATGACAGCGGCAGCAGCGACTTTAGTGAGACCACCGCAGCTGTTTCAGTTACCTGGCAGTTTCTGCCTACCTCGGCGACTTATCTGAGCATCGGGCAGGGATTTGAAACACCGACACTGACTGAGCTGGCATACCGAAATCAGGGCTCGGGCCTGAACCGCGAACTGGGTCCGTCCACGAATGATCAGTGGGAATGGGGTATCAAACACCAACTACCACAAGACTGGCGACTGCATTTCGCGTTCTTCGGTATTAAAAGCGAGGACGAAATACTGGTGGATCAGTCAAACGACGGTCGCACAACCTACCGCAACGCGTCGGAAACCTCGCGCGAAGGTGCTGAGCTCAGTATTAACGGCGCACTGACCCAGCAGTTAGATTTACTACTGTCATACAGTTACATCGATGCCACCTTTGATAATGGTCCGTTACAGGGGAATCAGTTGCCCGGCGTAGCAAAAAGTCAGGGCTATCTGCGTCTTAACTGGCAACCCACAGAGCAGTGGCTAGTTCAGTTAGCCGGCCAGTACCGTAACGAGACACCGGTTAATGATGCAAATGATACCTTTGCCCCGTCTTACACGACCTGGGATATTGCTGTAAGCCGCGATTGGCAATGGGCTAAGAGCGAGCTGGATGTGTGGGTACGGGTTGATAACATTACCGACAAAGACTACGTAGGAGCTGTTGTGGTTAATCAGGGCAGTGGACGTTCATTTGAGCCCGCCGTAGGCCGGCAGGCAAGCGTCGGCATTAGCTGGCGCCGACGCTTTTAAGCCAATTACAGGCTGGCTCTTAACACATCGAGCAGGCGCTGTGCCGTCTGCTCAGATGAACCGGGATTCTGACCGGTAATTAACATACCGTCCTGAACGGCATATGCCTGCCAGTCATCCACCTTACGATAATGGCCGCCTTTGGCGGTCAACTCGTCTTCCAGCAAGAACGGAACTACATTGGTCAGTTCTACTGCAGCCTCTTCGCTGTTACTAAAGCCAGTTACCGTGCGTCCCTGAACAATCGGGTCACCACTTGGCGATTTAGCATTTAACAACACGGCTGGGGCATGACAGACCGCAGCAACGGGTTTACCCTGACTCCAGAAATGCTCAATCAGCTTAATTGAATGCTCGTTATTGGTTAAATCCCACAATGGTCCGTGACCACCCGGATAGAAAATTGCGTCGAAACCTTCCGGATCAACTTCATCCAGCTTACAGGTCGTTTCTAATTTGTGCTGAGCCGTCTCATCTTTATCAAAGCGTTCTGTTGCTTCGGTTTGTGCATCTGGTGTGGTGCTGTTTGGATCAATCGGTGGCTTGCCACCCTTAGGCGATGCCAGAGTCACGTCCACACCGGAATCCGTAAAAACATAGTACGGAGCAGCAAACTCTTCTACCCAGAAACCCGTTTTATGGTCTGTGTCACCAAGCTTATCGTGTGAGGTTAATACCATTAATACTTTCACTTAGTACTCCTGTTAAATGATTCAAAAACTTAGTATAGACTACGTGCCTAAACGCGCGTTTGATCACTCGCCATGCTGTTCCAGCCAACGGTATAGAGTGCGCCTTGTGACTCCGAGAATTTCTGCCGCTTTAGATTTATTCCCTTCGGCATGCGTCAATACCTTACGAATGTACTGATTCTGATATTCATCCAGAGTCGGCCACTCGGTGCCATAATCCACGTCGGGTTCATGCTCACTATCCAAAATTCTTTGCGGTAAATCTTCAACCGCTATTTTATCGTCTCTGGAGAAAGTAAAGGCACGTTCAATAGCATTCTGTAATTCACGTACGTTGCCCGGAAAGCGATAGCAATAAAGCTGCTCCAGTGCAGCCGGAGAAATGCTGCGAACCGGTTTATCACTGTTTTTCTGCAGCTGCTGTAGGAAAAAATTAGCTAAACGCTCAATATCTTCTCCCCGTTCCCGCAGCGGTGGTACTCGTAAACTAAAGGTTTCCAGACGGTAAAATAAATCCTGCCGGAAGCGCCCATCTTCTACCTGTTGCTCTAAGTTCTGGTGGGTTGCAGCCAGGATCCGGACATTCACCGTTTCTTCTTCGTCGCTGCCCACGGCGCGAATCGTGCCTTCCTGCAATACACGTAGCAGTTTAGCCTGTAACGCCATTGGCATTTCACCAATTTCGTCCAGCAACAAAGTACCGCCGTCGGCCTGCTTAAGCAGGCCCTGACGCTTTTTCTGAGCACCGGTAAATGCGCCAGCTGTGTGACCAAAGAATTCGCTTTCCATTAACTCGGCTGGAATGCCCGCACAGTTCACCGCCTGGAAGCTCTGCTCAGCGCGGTCACTTAACTGATGCAGTGCCTTTGCCACCAACTCTTTACCCGTACCGCTTTCACCGGTAATTAAGACGCTGCCGTCTGCCGGAGCTATGCGCTCTATCTGGTCATACAGTTTACGCATTGACGGGCTTTGGCCGACTAAGCCCCCGGGGCCCTTTTGTTGCTGACGATACCGTTTAAGCTCACGCTGCAGTGACCGATGTTCTAATATCCGTTTTACGCTAAGCAATAGGTGTTCAACATCCAGCGGCTTGGTTAGAAAGTCATCGGCTCCTTGTTTTAAAGCATCAACCGCCTGATCAACCGTACCAAATGCGGTAATCAATAACAGCGCAGGGGAGTTCTCTTCATTTTTTAAACTTTCCAGTAAAGACAAGCCTGACAATCCCGGTAAGCGAATATCGCTGATAACCAAATCCAATGGCGTTACCGATTTTTTAAAGGCTTCAATACTTCCCCACGCGGTGACTTTATAGCCCTCGGCCTCCAGCTCTTCAACCAGCAACTCCTGCAGAGCCGGATCATCCTCAATAACGCCTATCATGGCTTTTGCTGCGGTCATTCACTACCTCCTTTAATAACGGCTTGCCGAAGGCATTGCGCAGGTAAACTCAAGGTAACCCGACAGCCACCATTGGGGTTGTTTGTTAAAGACAACTCTCCGTTATGGTCATTCAATACGTGTTTCACTATGGTTAAACCAAGCCCGGTGCCTTTTCCCTGAGGTTTATTAGTTTCAAAAGGCTGCAAAGCTTTATCTTTCATAGACTCGGGCAACCCCTCACCGTCGTCATCAACGGTGATAATGACACCTTCACCGGCGTACTCAGCTGCCACCACAACTTCCGATTCAGCTGCCTGCAAACCATTGCGAAGAACATTAACCAACGCCAGTTCCAGTCGCTTGACATCTACTTTCAGAATAACGTCGACAAGTTCCTTAATCACCACTTTGGCCGAGCCTTTATCCTGCTCAAACTCTATGCTGGTCATGGCTGTTGCTATCAGGTCACGTAAAGAAATAGCTTCGCGCTGCTGTACCGGCGTGCGGGAGAAGGCCAACAGCTGGTTTACCAGCCCGGTTAACCGCTGCACCTGGCCTCTTACCGCTTTTAGCTGGCGCTGACTGTCTTCGTCTTTATGGTTGCGTAATAAGCGGCTGGCGCGTCCGTCAATAACGGTAAGCGGAGCACCTAGCTCGTGCGCAACACCACTAGCAACGCTACCAATAGCCGCCATTTTTTCCTGTTCTCGCAAAGCTTGCTGCAGAGAGGCCTCGTGCTCTCGGCGCTGCTCCAGCTCTTGCTCAGCCTCGGTGATACTATCGAGCATTCGGTTGAAACCCTGAGCAACCTCCTGCAACTCTGACGGGCCAGCCGGTGTAACCCGTGTACTTCGGTGCCCTTCAGCTACCCGCAACATGGCATCCTTAAGTGCCACCACATGCCGTCCAACACCGCGGTAATGACCAAACACCAGCACCGCAATAGTAATTAAACCAAACGCCCCCCAACTGAGCCAGGCGTATTGGCTTAACGTTTCAAAGGACTCATCAAAATCGCTGGCCCGCCGGTTTATCTGTAATAAACCAATAATGCGACCACCGCGATCAACAATAGGCAGGAATTGAGAGAAGACATCACGTCCCTCAACCCGTCGGTAATCGTCTTGCTTTATTCCGGTCTGAACGGTTTGCAGTGCTAGCTGACTATTGCTTAAGTCGGTTTCAGTAATGCCCGCTTCCGCTACCTGCTGGCCATACACATTATAAACCGACGCACCATAAACCCGACCAATATTAAACACCGAATCCAGGTTAGCCTGTACTGTGGACAAATCGTTATTCAACAAGGCGTCACTTATAGGCAAGCTAATGGCTCGGCCGAGAAGCTCTAAGTCACTTTTTAGCCGTTCATTGGCCTCATCAGAGGCAACCTGTAACCCCACGCTTATTGCCACGCCGGAAATTAACAACATAGGCATAACGACATAAACCAGAAGCCGCCTTTGCAGACTGGATAGTGGCCAACTGTATCTTTTTGTCACACGACCTCCTTTAACTGTGTACTAAGGATACACATTTTTTAGTTGGTTTTCTCGGCGCAAACTTCGCAAGAACAAAAAGCTATAAAAATCAGTTAATTGAAAAGTTGGCACAGTCTTCGCTTTAGTTAGAGCGTAAGTAAAACTGATAAATTCATCTAGGAGATTATCATGCAAAAGACAATTATCGCATTAGCAACAGTATTCGCACTGGGTAGCACAGCAGCAATGGCTCAAGAGCAACAAGCTCAAGATCCAATGGCGCAGCAACAGCAGCAAACTCAGGAAATTTCTGAAGGCATGCTGGTTAAGTTTGTAACCGCTATGGAAGATGTTCAGGGCGTTACTGAAAAATACCGTGACCAGTTCCAGGAAGCTGAAAATCAGGAAGAAGCTCGTGAAATTCAACAGTCTGCACAGGAAGAAATGATTGCAGCAGTTGAAGACGCAGGTCTAACTCCACAAGAATACAACATGATTATTCAGCAAGCGCAAAACGACGAAGAGCTTCGTGGCCGCTTAGAAGAGCTGACGGGTGACGAAAACTCTTAATCGATTTACTCGATTGTAGGTTAAGAAGGCAGCCTTTTGGCTGCCTTTTTTGATCATCTCTCCTATGCTTTACGTAGGCCTAACTAGAAGAATATTCTTTAACGCAAGGAGAAAGCGAAGTGAAAGCATCCGATTTATTCGTAAAAGCACTTGAAAACGAGGGTGTGAAGTACATTTTCGGCATTCCCGGCGAAGAAAACCTGGACTTACTTGAGTCGCTCTCAAAATCCAGCATTGAGCTAATTTTAACCCGCCACGAACAGGGCGCAGGTTTCATGGCCGCCACTTATGGTCGCCTGACCGGCAAACCCGGGGTGTGCCTTTCCACCTTAGGCCCGGGGGCAACCAACTTGGTTACACCGGTGGCCTACGCGCAACTCGGCGCTATGCCTATGGTTGTCATTACTGGACAAAAACCCATAAAGGAACGTCATCAGGGTCAATTCCAGATCATTGATGTGGTCGACATGATGACTCCCATTACCAAATACACTCAGGCGATTATTAGCGCCAGCAGTATTCCGGCGCACATCCGTGAGGCTTTTCGTCGCGCTGAAGATGAACGCCCCGGCGCTTCTCACCTGGAGCTCTCAGATGATATCAGTCGCGAAGAGGTCAGCAGCCTTCCGATAGAAGCCAGTCATTCGCGCCGCCCCATTACCGAGCATAAATCGGTCCGCCACGTGCTGGAACTACTGCGCGAAGCAAAACACCCGGTACTGTTGATAGGGGCTGCGGCCAATCGGAAAATTACAGCAAAAATGCTGCGCGCATTTGTCGATAAAACCGGTATTCCTTTTATTACCACGCAAATGGGTAAGGGTGTTATTAACGAAGACCACCCACGCTGGCTTGGTAATGCGGCGGTTTCCGACGGCGATTACCCGCACCGCGCCATCGAAAAATCTGACCTGATTCTTAATGTCGGTCACGACGTGGTGGAAAAGCCGCCCTTTATGATGAAAACCGGCGACAACGACAACCGTAAAGTGGTGCACATTAACTTTCAGGGTGCCCAGGTTGATTCGGTTTACTTTCCTCATGCCAGCATGATCGGCGATATTGGTAACAGTATCTGGCAGTTAAAAGAAGGGATTGAGCCGCAAAGTCACTGGGATTTCAACTTTATGCTGAAAGTTCGCGATCACATGCGCGACCATACCGATGAAGGCGCTCATGACGGCAGCTTTCCGGTGTTACCCCAGCGTCTGGTAGAAGATGTGCGTGAAGCTATGCCAGATGACGGTGTCATTGCACTGGATAACGGCATCTACAAAATTTGGTTTGCACGTAATTACCCGGCTCGTCAGCCAAATACGGTACTACTGGATAATGCCCTTGCCTCAATGGGTGCAGGCTTACCATCGGCCATGGCCGCGAAGCTGGTTAATCCGGAAAAGAAAGTCATGGCAATATGCGGTGACGGCGGTTTTATGATGAACTCTCAGGAGCTTGAAACTGCTGTGCGCATGGGGCTGGATATCGTTGTCGTTATCTTAAATGACAGCGGCTATGGCATGATCAAGTGGAAACAGCAGCATATGAAACTGAGCGACTACGGCTTAGATTTCAATAACCCGGATTTTGTGAAATATGCAGAGTCTTACGGCGCTAACGGTTACCGTTTAGATAAAACCGAAAACTTGATACCGCTGTTAAAAGACTGCCTGAACAAACCCGGCGTACACCTTATTGATGTACCCGTGAACTATTCACAAAATGACCGACTGCTGAACGAGGAAATCCCCGAACGCAGCCGCGCCATTAAAGATATTTAAGAACGGTTCGGATCAGTATCCGCGAAATAAGGGTAGTCGTTTAACTTATCGACAAAGGCCTGAAGTCGCGGATACTTATCTAAGTTAAAACGCTCACGGAAAAGCCCCCAGCTAAGGAAACAACCTAAACGTAGCTCTCCGTCACTAAAGGGATGAGGCCCTTCATAAGCCACCGCATGCTCTTTATCTTCCATCAGTTGCAGTATGTCATTAATACGCTGCTGTTGGCGTTTAACATACTTAACACTGTCAGCTGTTACGCCTTCTCTCTCCAGCAAAAACACGTTAATTGCCGAGTCCATCGCCGTATTGACCAGACAGTACTGATCAAAATCTTTTACATCGGCAAAGAAGCGCTCATCCGCCTTGTCCCGCACGTATTTGAGAATGCTGGTCGAGTCGTGCAGGCGCAAATCATTGTGGTGAAGAAAGGGAACCTTTTTCGCCGGACTTAATTTGGCACTGGTTTCAAAATCCGTTTCGGTAAATGAAAACTTTGTCTTGGTTTCAAGTAAAGCAATACGGCAATGTCTTACGAACGGCGAGGTATAACTTCCGAACAATTCCATGATCTTCTCCTGTTAATGGTCTCGACAAGCTTCGTCAGGGTATTCCAGTTCAATGGTGGTATGAGCTAATTCAAACGCTGCCAGCTGCTGTGATATTTGCTGCTTTAACTGTGCGCGCTCTGAACATTCCAGTTCTTTTGATACCACAATATGCGCGGTTAATACATGACGCTCGCCATCCAACGACCAAAAATGCAAATGATGGGCGTCATCAACCAGTTCCAGCGAGGTCAATTGCTCACGTATTTTCCGGTACACTTCGAGGTCTGGTGAGGCCTGAACAAAGAGCTTAACGGTAGAACCCAAGTGACGAAGAACGTTAACCAGAATGAACAAAGTGAAGCCAATGGAAAGCAGAGGGTCAAGAATAGGCCAGTCGACAAAGATTAAGATAATCGACACGATTAAAACAGCAACCCAGCCCAGAACGTCCTCTAGTAAGTGCCAGTTAAGTACGCGTTCGTTTAACGATTTACCATGAGACAATTTAAACGCCGCATAACCATTCACAATAACGCCAAATACCGCCAGTAACGCCATACCCTCCGCCATCGGCATTACCGGGTTCCATAAACGGGGAATGGCTTCAAATAAAATCCAGATTGAGCCTGCAGTCAGTACAACCGCGTTAATAAAAGCGCCAACCAGAGATAAGCGTTGATAGCCATAGGTAAAGGTCTGCGTGGCATCTTTACGACTGAATTTATCCAGCAACCAGGCCATACCAATAGAAATGCTGTCGCCGAGATCGTGCACCGCGTCAGCTAAAATGGCCGTACTATTGGTTAATATCCCACCGATAAATTCAATAACGGTAAAGCACAGATTAAGGAAAAACGCCCAACCAATTCGCTCCGATGAGCTCTCGTGGTGATGATGGTGATGGTGCATAAAGCTCCTTATTACCAATGTTAGCACCCATTCATCTTAATACTAAGCGAGTCAGAATTCGACATCAGAGATTTATTGTTATAATATAACATTACACTTAAACACAATAACTGAGTTGTCTTGGACCCATGAAATACCAAACAGTTACCTTAAGTTTACTCTCTATCATAAGTATGGGCTCGTTTGCGCAAGAACAGGAGTCTTTCGAACACATTGAAGTCAATTATCGTCAGGCTTACCGCGGAGATGTTCCTGTTTCAGAAATTCCTCAGGCAATTACTACGCTGGACCGCAGCCTGGTGGATGATATTAATATTTCCCGTTTTCGCGATATTTTGCTGTTTTCTCCGTCAATTGCTTTGCAAAACGACGGCGGTAACTTATGGGACAGCTACTCCATGCGCGGGTTTCCGGGCAACGAAAATGTACCTACTGGTTATTTAGTTAATGGTTTCTCCAGTGGTCGCGGATTCGGCGGGCATCGGGACGTTTCCAATATTGAGTACGTAGAAGTTCTGAAAGGCCCGGGCTCTGCACTGTATGGCCGCTCGGACCCGGGAGGGGTAATTAATGTAGTTACTCGTAAACCACAATACGCGCCGGAAGGATACTTAAAGACTTCCCTTGGCAGCGATGACCGCTATCGTCTTGAAGGAGACTACACCAGCGGCCTTAGCGATAGCCTCGCCATGCGGATAAACGGTGCAATACAGGACGACGACAGTTTCCGCGATCATGTCAGCAGCAAGAAAAAGGTTATTAACCCGTCGCTGCGCTGGCAACTGGATAAAGACACCTCCATACTTTATTCGTTTGAGTTCATGCAGCAGGAGCAGTTGTTTGACCGCGGCATTGTCGTTTTAGATAACAACATTAAAACTGTTCCACGAGAACGCTTTCTGGGCGAACCAAGTGATGACCCTACTAAAATCAATTCACAAGGCCACCAGTTAACCTTTGAGCACTATCTGCAAAACGACTGGTTTTTAACCGGTGGTATTAATGCCAGAAGCACAAAGTTGGACGGCTACTCGTCAGATGCCGAGCTATCCGGCTCGCGCCAGAAACTATTTGAAGACGGCCGCACTCTGACACGTCAGCATCGCCGTCGTGACTATGACTCCGATGATTTATCAGTAAGGTTGGAATTAAGCGGTAACACAGAGCTGTTCGGTATGACCCATCACTTATTGATGGGAGCCGACGCATACCGTTATGACTTATACACCTTATTGGCTCGCGCCCGTCCGGAGCCAGGCACTTACGAGCTGGATATTTTTAACCCTCAGTATGGCGCAGCTAAACCAGAACTCCAGACTCAATACATTAACGATGAGAATCAAAAGGGCTTCGGTTTGTACGTGCAGGATCAACTTGAGCTTAATGACCAGTGGCATCTACTGCTGGGTTTAAGGCTGGATCAGTACACACAGGAAACCTTAGAGCTGGTTTCAGGTACGGAATCTGAACAGGATGACAGCCGGGTTAGCCCACGCGTTGCACTGAGCTACTTGCCAACGGATAACTTAACCCTGTATGCCAGTTATTCAGAAGGCTTTGTTCCTATTAGCGGCACCGACTTCGAAGGTCAGGGTTTTGACCCGGAAGAGAGCGACTCAGTAGAGCTGGGCATGAAATATTCCGCTCATGGCTTTCGGTTAAATGCGGCTGTTTTCGATGCCACCAAAACCAACATTCTTACGGATGACCCGGCTCACCCAGGCTATCCAGCCACGCTGGGCGCAGCAACCAGTAGAGGGTTTGAAATAGAAGGGGGCATGTCGCTAGGCAGTTACACCGATTTACAGGTTGCCTACAGCTACATAGACAGTGAAACAAAAAATGATATTACCGTTTACGACTGGGGCGTCAATGTCCCTGCCGGTAGTGACCTGGTAAATATTCCTCAGAATACCTTTAACGCCATGGTTAAACACGACCTCAGACACTGGCAAATTAATGCTGATATAGGGCTTACTGCTCGCTATGTGGATGACCGTTTAGGCGCTACGGTCGATCAGTCGTATCGTCTGCCCAGTTATCAGGTGTTTGATCTGTTCTATACACACCGGTTAACCGACAACACTGAATTACAGATAAACGTTGATAACCTTTTTGACGAGTATTACATGTCGAACGCCTACTCTGCGCTTTGGACAACACCAGGAGCCCCAAGACAGTTTTCAGTGAGCCTGACTTATGAATTCTAAAACTATCACGCAAAGAATTAACAGTATTGATGCGTTGCGTGGGCTGGTCATTATATTGATGTTGCTGGACCACGTACGGGAGAGGTTCTTTTATAATCACCCGGTTGCAGACCCTATGATACTGGAAACTACGGAGCCGGGCTTATTCTGGAGCCGTTTTGCCGCACATTTTTGTGCGCCCATATTTGTGTTTCTAACCGGCCTTTCAGCCTGGTTGTATCAGCAAAAGCATGACGGTTCGCCCAGCGTCGCCCGTGAGTTTTTATGGAAGCGCGGACTGTTCCTGGTGATATTGGAACTTACGGTCATCAACTTTTCATGGTTTGGCGCCTACGAAACACTGTACCTGCAAGTAATATGGGTTATTGGTCTGTGCATGCTCATTCTGGGTGCCTGCGTTAATTTACCGTACCGGCTTCTGTTTGTGTTGGGTCTGCTTATTGTTGCCGGGCATAACGCGCTGGACTTTATCCACCTTAAACCGGGTGAGTGGGGCTATACAGCCTGGACCATTCTTCATGACCGCGGCTATATTTTACAGTCCGACGCATTATCAATACGAGCCAGCTACCCGTTACTGCCGTGGATAGGCGTTATTTTGCTGGGTTATGCGGCCGGACCTTTGTATTCCAAATCCTTCTCATCTGAGCGCAGAGCCTATTGGTTATTAGGGCTAACGACGTTTTGCCTCGCCGGCTTTCTGTTGCTGCGTGGTTTTAATATCTACGGCGAGACACAGGCCTGGTCTCAGCAAGAGAGTTTAGCCGCCACCGCGCGGGCTATATTCAATGTGACCAAGTACCCGCCATCGCTGAATTTTCTGCAAATAACCTTTGCCGGCATGTTTGCCATGCTTTACCTAATGGAGCGCTTACAAGGAAAGTGGACGGAAGTTCTGACCGCTTTCGGTGGCGCACCCATGTTTTTCTACATAGTCCATCTTTACGTTTTATTGCTGCTTTATACTCTGGCTACCGCAGTTTTAGGGGCGCCGGAGGAAGGCTTTATGAGTCTGCCCAACATTTATTGGGTGTGGTTAACCACCATTGTACTGGCCGCCTTACTGTATAAGCCAACGCAAGTGTTTAACCGATACAAACGTCGCAGCAATAAAGCCTGGGTGAAATATTTATGATGGTTAAGGAGAAAGGCATGAGTGACAGACTCGGTATATTTTTCTCTGGCCTGTGTTTTGTTCATTGTCTGGCAACGCCAATACTGCTTATTTTTCTGGGGACAAACTCGTTAGCGAGTGTTCTGGAAACGCCTTTGTTCCACCGGCTATTATTGCTGCCGGTGTTAACCATGGCGATATTTCAGGGGTATTATGCCTGGAAAAACCCGCAGGCGAAGCTCAGTCGGGTACTACTGCCGCTTGGTTGTTTAGCGGTCGTTATCGCCCAGTTTTTTCATGGCCCAATTGAAATCTTACTCACTATTATTGGCTCGCTTACCTTAATTAGTGGTCACTTTTTTCATTTAAAGCACGAGCACTGCGCAGATCAGAACTGACCCGCGCTACTTGTAAGATAAAAGCCCATTCCGCCTAGCAGCCAAAGAACACTGATACCACACAGCCCATTCATAACCTTGTCACCTAAAGACGAACCGCCGCCATGGTCATGATGATGGTGGTGTTCGTGTTCTTTTTGCTTCTGCCGCCAAAGCACAACCATAACCACGCTCAGCAGTAAGAAAATAAGGTTGAGAACAAAACCATAGTCCAACTTAAAGTGCTGTTGTTCTGCCGGAGAGGACCACTGCGACGCATCCGGCAGTAGATCAAACGCCAGTAAACCATAATGCATAGCTAAAGACGCCGCTACCAGGCAGGTAAATAGCATTAAGGTAATATACAGTGCCATTTTCCAGCCATAATAACGCGCATTAATTTTAACAACCGGCAGTACAATTAAGTCGGAGAAAATAAACGCCATAACCCCGGCAAAGGCCACACCTTCACCAAACAAAACGGCCGCTAATGGAATGTTGCCCATAGAACCAATAAAGGTGAAAAATGCAGCCACCGGACCCACTATCGCTTGTTGAAGTAACGACCAGAAACCCGGGTCACCCTCTGTACCCACACCAATAAACAACCATTCAAAAAACGCACTAGGCAAAAAGGCTGAAATAACGCCGGCAACGGTAAAACCAATGAGTACGTCTTGCCAGACCATTTGCCATTCCATTACGTACTTTTGGCCAACTTTCTGCCAGGTATCCTTACTGAAAAGATCCGATAATGTGCTCTCGTGTTGATGTTCGTCGTCCTCTTCGTCTTCTTTTCGCGCATTCTTAATTAGGTTTTTAGGGTTGGTTAGCGTAATAAAGAGCCAGACGAATAGAATTAGCAACAACCCGCCAACGTATTCACCAACTACAAACTGCCAACCAAGGAAAATAGAAATAACAAAACCCAGTTCAATAACCAGATTCGTGGAGGCCAGCATAAACGCCATTGAAGCACTGAACGCAGCCCCTTTGTTAAACAAAGCCCGGGTGGTTGATAGCGCAGCAAAACTGCAGGAACTGGAGATAAAGCCAAAGAAAGTACCCAGCGACACAGACTTAAGATCATTGCCGCCCATAGCCTTGCGCATTCGCCGCTTAGTGATAAGCACTTGGATTAAGCTACTGATTAAATAACCTAATACAAACGCCCACAGCGCCATCCAGAAAAAACCCAGGCTGGTATAGGCCGACTCACCCCATAGCGATAGAAAATTCTCCATGCTGGCTCCTTGGTCTGGTTAAATTATTTTAGAATTCAGCAGATTAAAATAAAAATATGACTACATTCAAAATAGTAGCTTACGTTAAGCCTGTCCAAAATTGATCAAAACGCCTTGTTCCGTGACAGTCTCGTGACGTTTTCTTAAAAGAGCACTTTTGAGCCGCTTTCGTGTAGCCCCTTTTCATTTCCAGTTAAGCTGAGCTTTTAATAAGAGTCTTTGAGTGTTCTTTATAGAAGCGCTGGCGGAAAAACCAGGCGGAACATACCATCAACACGCTACCCAGAAGAGCCGTAAAGTAAGCGCTCTCTAATAGAAAGTTTAGCCAACTTAGCTTTATTTCAAAGAAGTTACGGTACAGCAGTATACCGACGGTTCCCGCATAACCCATAGCATCCGCGATATAAATAAGAAATCCGGCATTAGCTTTGTCGTTTATCATCGATAACATGCGATCGAAAATAAGACAGTTAAAAGGAACATAAGCCAGATAAATCCCAATAGTTAGCGCTATCATCCATGATGAACCTGAAATTCCACCGCTTTGATAGAATAAGCTGCTAACACCTAAGAGAAGAAATCCCCCAATAACCATCAGATGGTTAACCATAAATGCCCGAAAATTGTTTTTAATCCACATTATCGAGCTTAGCAAAAGTAGAACAGTCAATGACGTATACAGCGCAACGGAAGAAAATATTGCGGGTCTGTCGCCATACCCTAGTTCTATCCATATTTCTGCTGCAAAATTGTCACTGAAGTCGCGCATAGCGGTCAGTAATATATAACTGACGACCATGCAGCCCAAACCTATCGAGTATTTCCGCACTAATTGGATCCTATCTTCGGATGTCATTGGCTCCCTTTTATGGCGTTCCTCTTTATCCTGGTGTGTCGGCGGGGGAATCCTGGAAAGAAAATATACGGAAATGAATAACGGGATAGTAAAAATAGCGCCCGTGGCAGCCGGCATCCAGTATTCGCTGACTTGTAAGTCCAGCATCAGGTATTTACCGACGGTTTTTACGACACCAGAAGACACAATGAAACTAATAGATAAAATAGCACCCAAGACTTCCGTGGTTCTTCTTCCCTCTAAGTAACTGAAGACCAGGCCCCAGATTATGCCTAACGGTAAACCGTTAAAGAATAGCGCGACTAGCTTCCAGTTCCCCGGCGCAACGGCAAAAGCCATAAGTGAGCACTGTGCTGCCATTACCAACGTGAGAATGGCAACACTGCGATAATTTGCCGTCATTTCCGATACGACTTTAATACCGACAAACTTGGATAGGGCGTAACCTAATACCTGCGCAATAATTAATGCACTTTTGAAATCGATCCCTGCAACGAACTGAGCCTGTTCGTAGCTTGCCACGGCAAAAGGCTTCCGGAACGCATACATACAAAAATAGGTCGAGAAAGCGGCACTTGAGGCGTAGAGAATAAACCAGAAGGTGTTACTGCGCTTTGTATTCTTAGTGAGAGAAACCATAAGTGCCATTCCTACCATTGTGAGAACGGCCAATATTACGCGCAGAATATGAAGAATTTATGTTACTACCCGACGCTAACCTGATAGCGGGTTAACGGCTACAAATAACCTCCACTTGGGCATTATCGAGTGCAGATTTCAACGGGTCTTCGGGCGGTTTATCACAAACTATCGTATCAATTTGGTCAAAATCGGCCAGATGAACGGAACCAGCCCCACTAAACTTTGAAGAATCGGTCAGTACGACTTTTCGGCGAGCTCTATCAAGAAGTGAACGCTTAAAATTAGCCTCATCAATACTGAAATCAAGTAGCCCTATGTCGGAATGAATACCACCGATAGACAGAAATAGCAGATCGGGTGTGAACTGCCGAGCCTGAATAATAGCTTCCCGCCCGAAAGCGGCCCGGTAATCTGGATCAATTTGTCCACCAGTAAATGCTAACCGCCAATCATCGCGACCAATGACTTCATTTGCTACATCCAGCGAATTTGTCACTACCAGTAACTTCTTAGGTTTGGTCAACATTCTTGAAAACCAGTAACTGGTTGAACCACAGTCAATAAAAACCGTCATCCCATCTTCGACTAATTCGGTAGCTTTCTCTCCAACTTCTTTTTTAGCCGCAGCATTCAAACTTACGCGCCCTTGGTATGGGGGCTCTAGAGTTGAAGTGGAAAGACGAACTCCACCATGCACTTTAACCACTCTGCCGGTAGTTTCTAACTGCCGTATATCACGTCGTATGGTTTCTTCTGACACCTCAAAACGCTGTGAAAGATCGACAACAGACATTGATCTATGAAGCCTAATCAACTCCAACATAGTGATTAAACGCTCAGACATATTCACATCCATCCCCACACGTTTATTGGTTGCGCGCATGTAATTCAATGAGTTAACAAGTTGCTACTTTAGAGCAGAAGTAAATCTTAATCCACTTCCAACATTAAAAACCACATAAACTCACATTATTAATAATTAATACAACAAAATATCACACCACTGTCACATTTTAATTCTATATTGGCCTCGCTCAAAATCATAGCTGGAGGTGAAAGGTCATTTTGGTCCTATTACTTCCACGTTTAGCATACCTGGGGAGATACACATGAACGGCTACAAACGATTTGCACTTTCACCATTAATACTGGCAATAGCCTCAGCATCAGCGATAGCTGATCAGGATAAAGAAGAAACGAGTAAAAAAGACGAACAAATGGAAGAAATCATTGTTGTAGGTAAGAGACAGACTTTCGCCTCAAACACGGTTTCAATGGATATGATTTCACGTCGTCCAGCCAATGCTTCAGTAAACACTGTTGTACAGGAATTACCCGGAGTTATTGTACAGGAAGCTGATACCTTCGGTTCATCTGACTGGATGACTAACATCCGAATGCGAGGCTTTAATACCAATAACGGGCAAATTGGTACAACGCTTGATGGCTTACCAAACGGCGGCTCAAACTACGGCGGCGGTAGTAAAGCGAATAGATTTATTGACGTGCTCGATCTTGAAACCGTGGAAGTCAGTCAGGGAACGGCGGATATCAGCTCGAGATCAAATGAGGCATTAGGTGGAACACTGAATTTCATTACTTCCGATCCATTAATGGAAGAAAACTTAAGCTTACTCTATATGGCAGGCGACCAGGACGCGAGTAAGTACCGTTTCCGTTACGACTCAGGTGAAATTAGTCCAGATACCTACTTCTATCTCAGTGGCTCATCTTCGCAAAATAAGGACGTTTGGGATAATGAAGCTATCACGGAGAAAGATTATCTTACGGGTAAAATCACAACCATTATTGATGGGTTTCATATTACAGGCTTCGCTACCTACAATTCGGCTAATGAAAACGAATATGAATATGTTTCTTTAGAAGATTATTATGAAAACCCTCGTCACGACGGATTACACATGAACTGGACCGGAATTCCTGGTCTTGATGAAAACTATCGCGATGGCTGGCGTGCACTGCGTGATAATTCATTTTATAGTTTTCAGGTCGAAAAAGACTTTGGCAACTTTTCATTCAATACCGCCGTTTATTATCACAGAATGAAAGGCCGTGGTGACTGGATCCCTCCCTACATTACCGATGTCGATGGAGATGGAAACCTGGATAACGAACGCTCCGGTAACACAATTTATGGCGATTACGAGGGTGACGATATCTTTTTCGTTAACGCCGGTACAAATGTACCAGGTACATTGATTGACTCTTGCACTGGTCGATATGGTTTAGACGCTGAAAAAGATCCCAATTGTTATGATGGCAATGTCGAAGGGGTTGGCTCATATCGTACGTCAAATTATGCCAATCATCGTTATGGCATAACGGGGGATGTTTCCTACGACTTTGAAACTGGCAACATACAACATACCTTACGCAGCGGGTTTTGGTATGAAAACTACGATGCCGATGTAACGCGCTCATGGCATTTAGTTGAGAACTCGGCAATTAGCCCGGAATTCAATGAAACCCCTTACTGGATTCAATATAAAACCGAAGCAAACACTAAAGAACTCATGTACTACGCTCAGGAAAAAGCGGTTTTAGGCCCGCTGAGCGCAAGTCTCGGCGTAAAACAATATCAGGTCGATACTACGGTTGATCACTTCTATAACGATGACAGAACGGGTCAATTAGACTCCACTTCAGATCCGTTACTCTACGCAGGGTTAACCTATACAACACCGGTTAATGGTTTAGAGTTATTTGCCGGCTACTCTGAAAACTATAAATCCATTGTTCCTGGTATCATTGATTCCGGTTTATCTAATTCAGAACTGGGTGGCATTGATCCTGAAACGGCGGAGAACATTGAGTTAGGCTTCCGTTATATCAACAATGGCTTTAACGCAGCGGTTACCTTATACGACATTAAATTCGATAACCGAATTGTACAATTGGATACTAGTGTATTGGATGGTATCGATTACAAAGAAGAAGTCGACGGCAGCTATGTGAACGTTGGTGGTCAGAAGAGTCGCGGCGCTGAACTGCTCACCTCATATCAAGTTACCAGCGGCCTGAGAGTTTCTGGGTCTTATACCTATAATGATGCTGAGTACCTTAGTACAGGTGATACCGGTCTTGACCAAGACGCAGAAATTCGGGCTGGGAACCAAGTATACGGCGGACCAAAAACTTTCTTCACCATCGCAGCTGATTATGTCGGTAGCAACATAACGAGTGGAATCTCTCTGCGCCATATTGGGGATAGATTTATCAACTTTGAGAACTCAGCCACCGCGCCTGGGTATGAAGTGGTAGATGCCTACATTGGTACTGATATTCAGGGTGTTTCCTCCAGCATATCGGCTCTTCGCCTGCGTTTGAATGTGAATAACCTGCTCGACGATGAGTATATATCGGCTGTTGGCAGTAACAGTGTTTATCCCGGTTCACCAAGAACGGTGACTTTCTCTGTTAGTGCTGATTTTTAACCAGATGTTAGGTAAGAGGCATTAGATTTCGAAATCTAATGCCTCTTCAAGGAGTTACTTCTATGGTCGATATTAGTCGCCGTCGGTTTCTTTTAGGGGCAGGAGCTGCCAGCGTAATGGCTTCTTTTCCCGCAATATCAAGAGCTTTGGCTATTCCTGCTGCGGTACGTACTGGCACGATAAAAGATATTGAGCACGTGGTTATTCTGATGCAGGAAAATCGGTCTTTTGATCATTACTTCGGTACCTTGTCAGGAGCACGAGGTTTTTCCGACCCTTATCCTGCACCAGCTAAATCGTTTGACCAAATCAAAGACCGTACGATATTCACGCAATTAAACCAAACTGAAATAGGCCCTAAATTTGTCACCCCATTTGCGTTAAATACACGCCAAACATTCGAACATATGCGTGTAGAAGGCACGCCTCATTCCTGGCCAGATGCGCAAGCGGCTTGGGATAACGGGCACATGGATCGTTGGCCAGAAGCAAAAAATCTGCACTCAATGGGTTACTTTGAGCGCGCGGATATGCCATTTCAGTACGCCTTAGCCGATGCCTTTACACTATGCGATGCTTACCATTGTTCTATGCATGCGGGAACCAACTCCAACCGTTTGTTCCTCTGGTCCGGAACCAACGACGGGCAGGCCCAATTTGGTGGGCCGAGTATTGGTAACTCACATGACCGTTTACCTGAAGATGGTGGTGCAGCCATTCCATACACCTGGACAACCTACGTGGAAAGGTTGCAGGAAGCAGGTGTAAATTGGCGTATTTATCAGGATATGTCGGATAATTTTACGGACAATCCGCTTGTCGGGTTTGCTGCGTTTCAAAACTCAGTAGCAGGTAAGCCAGGTTCAAATCCAGAGCTCGCAAAACGAGGGTTAACGACTCAGGCTTTAGACCAGCTGCGAGAAGATATTATGGAAAATAAGTTGCCTTCTGTATCTTATATTATAGCAACAGCGGAAGGTTCCGAGCATCCTGGACCATCTAGCCCGGCACAAGGGGCTGCATATACCTCAGAGGTATTAGACGCTCTAACGGCGAATCCTGAGGTTTGGGCAAAAACAGCATTGTTTATCATGTTTGATGAAAACGACGGATTTTTCGATCACGTACCGCCACCAGCACCGCCTTCAGAAGATCCAGCATCACCCGGCGGATATGCAGGCCATTCTCAGGTGTCTACCCGAGGGGAGTATCATACTCATCGATCCGAAGCGGATGAGTCGTTGGAAGTACAAGACTACATGGGAAGACCCTACGGATTGGGACCACGCGTTCCAGCCTACGTAATTTCTCCCTGGAGTCGGGGCGGCTACATTAACTCGGAAGTTCTCGATCATACTTCGGTTATTCGTTTTCTGGAACAACGTTTCGGTGTTTTAGAACCCAACATTAGCCCCTGGCGACGGGCTGTTTGTGGTGATTTCACAAATGCTTTTGACTTCGTAAATCCAAACAGGGACTTGCCGTTAGCTTTTCCTGACCCCACAGCTGACGCAAAAAGGGCAGCGGCACTGCCAAAAAGAACAACGCCTAAACTTCCGATTCAACAGTCGATGCCTGCCCAGGAACCGGGTATGCGTCCACACCGGCCTAGCCTCTATAAGCTGGATTTAGAGTGGGATGAGCTGCCGGAAACCAATACATTGAAGCTGACCTTCATTAATAAAGGCAAGCACGCTGCTGTATTCCATGTTTACAACCGACTGAATCTGGACTCAATTCCGCACCGATATACTATCGAAGCCAAAAATAAAACGAGCAGAGAGTGGACGCTAATTGAAGATGCTTATGACTTGCAAGTCATGGGGCCAGAAGGTTTTCATCGTCGCTTAGCAGGAAAACATTCTGAAATACAACCCGGAAGAGATATTAGCTTTATCAGTGACGGCAAGTACTGCGGCCTATTGGCTCGTAGTGACGGCTTTACCTACTATCTTGGACAAGACGTTGATACGAAAAAAAGGCTGCCTCAAGGACAGGTCGTTCATATACCGACGGACAGTAATCAACGCTACGATGTCTCAGTGACGAGCACCTCATCTGATTCTTTTCTTAGACAATTTGCCGGCCGCCTGAATCGTTAAGGTGTACTTAAGGACGTACTTTAATAATGACAAAACCAAAGCTTACTGTATTTGACCTTGATGGCACCCTGGTTGATTCAGATAGTGCGCAGGACTGGATGTACTTTTTACGAAAAAACTCTTGGCCTTACAGCAAAGAAGCGACTGAGATTTGCAGCGAAATCATGCAGGATTACAGTAGCGGACGAATGAATATGAAGGATTATATGCAGGCATGGGTTTTACCCATAAAAGGTAAACGGGTTACTGAAATCAGAACTCTGGCTGCCGAATTTGCTGAACACTATATTAAGCCTCGCATTTATACAGAAGGTATGCGTAAAGTCAGGGAGCATCAGAAAGCAGGAGACATTCTTCTGGTTATTTCTGCCAGCCCCACCATTATAGTAGAGCCCATTGCTGCTCTTTTTGGTATTCAGTATGTTATTGGAATCGATATTGAGGTCTCTAGCAATAAGTTCACACAAAACCTAATAGAGCCATTTAGCTTTGGAGAAGGAAAAGTTGCTCTTTTAAAGCAGTGGCAAAAACAGCACGACTTAGAAGACTTACCGTTAGGCTGCATATATAGTGACTCAATTAACGACGTACCATTACTGGATTACGCGCTTAACAGCCATGTTATAAATGGTAACGAACAAATGCGCTCAATTGCGAAAGAAAACGACTGGCATACTCACGAGTGGAGCATATAAGCTCAAAGGTCAGTTCGTTTTCTTGTTTTAATGAAACTGACCTTTGCTTTAAAATTCTATTCGCTGCAGCTCAGAACATTTTCCCCATCCAGGTTAAAACCCTCTTTCCATAAAGCGGATATTCCAACGTCAAGGAAGTAAGAGCAGGCATTACTTTCAAACTCCTGCTGGCTGATTTCACCCTCTGAGCCGTCTTCATAATATTCCTGCACAAACACCGCTTTGTTATTTTTCAGGAAAGTGTCCTCGTAACTCACGCATTCATTTCCGTAGGCATAACACTGTTCGTTTACGGCAAAATCAAAGTCATTAACCAGTTCATTCAGTTGGTCTACATCATTCTTTAAACCAATGCTTAACCCTCGCGAGTGTGCGGCATTGGCTAACCATTTATTGTAATTTAGCTGATCATCGTAAGTGATAATGCCTTTTGTCTCGTCAGTGTTTATATAGCCGTCGACATTGTCGGGTTCAACCGCATCACAACCTGCAGATTGAGCTAAGTCCAGACGCGCTTCCATAATGGGTTTGATGTTTTCATTCAGGACAGCCTCATTGTTTATGTCCAGCCATACTTCACCCGGCCAGTCCGCCATTTCACCGTTGGCAATAACCGCGTCTTCCGAAAATTCAGTCGCATCGGGCCGCCAGTCTTCACGGGTTCCGGCACTAAAATAACAAATAACCCGTTTACCGTTGTCCTTTAATGAACTGATAATACTGTCGTCACCACCCTCGGCACCTTCAAATAAGTCGATATCGAACGCCTCGGCGTCCTTGCTTATATCCAGGTTATCGTAGTTCTCCAGCTGCCAATGCCAGCTTGTTCCTGGCTTGGGTTGCCATATGCCGGATTCTTGGTGATCCGAGCTTTCTGAAGACGAATCAGAGTTACAAGCGGTTAGTTGCGAGCAGGCTAAAACCAATAAACTTGCAGCAAAACAGTTTCGGTAAAACATTGGTGTCATTCCTTAGGTGATCCTTTAGAGATTATCGAGCTTTGCCGGATGGGCGGCAACCTTATTTGAATAACCGACCCTAGAAACTAAGTTTAGGTTCGCGAACCCGCTATCTGGATATTATTTTAAAGGTTAATTAATATACTGGGTGAAAAGTTGATTCAGACACAACGGAATGAGAAGTTTCAGAAGGAGACGCTATGTTAACCAAAGCTTTTTTTGCCCCTTTTTTAACAGCTAGCTTGCTGCTGATATCGGTATCGACGACAGCACAGTCAGTTTCGCAGAAAACCGATATGCTCCCCAATAAATCGAATACACCCGCTTGTAAGCTTCTGACAGAAAAAGACGTTCTGGATCATATTCCCACCAGCGAAGGCGTTCATATAGCAGAAGAAAGAGCTGAGCAAGGTTATTCAACCTGCGTTTGGGTACGAAATGATCTGGATCCTGACTTGGCCACCAAAGAGCCATTTCAGTTGACTGTATCCTGGGACTACCACGACCATGAAAGTGACAACATGGGAGGCTATGTATTAACCCAAGCTCGTCGATTAGGTGAGCCAGTCTTAGGCATTGGCGATGAAGCACACTGGATGCAAGGCGCAATGCCAACACTGGCGGTCTGGTATAAAGAACAAAGCGTGGCTATACAGCTTTTAGGAGGAGAGCCTCAGCGAAAAGGTAGCAAAATTTTAGCCAGCAAAGCATTACGTCGGATAAAAGCCGGTAATATTGCTCAAACGAATTAGAGCTGTTAATCCCCAGGCGTTGACTCGTTGTCACTGCTTCAATAAAGTTATTATCACTAAGGTAAGGAAGTAAAAACCTTTAAGTTTATCTTAAACACAGGAATATGACTGATGAAATCAACAGGAATAATGTTTGCAGCCGCCCTTACTTTAAGTCTCTCCGCTAATGCACAAACACCACCTGAACAGTCGATGGATAAGCCATGGGAATCTTTGTATGAAAACCCAGGTAAAACACCTTATGACAACGACCAGTCTGAGCATGGCAAGCTGCTGCAGGCCCGTTGGAAAAGTTGCTCTGGTATGGTTTTAAAAACCAATATGGTCGCCAAAACAGTGGCTGATCTTAAAGATAACCCGGACGACTACTACGTAACCGAAGAGCAGAACCGCAAACAACTGGAACGCTTTTTTCCTACAGATACCGGTACCTACCAGGACACCATTAACGAAAGAATATTAGCCTTAGGCTATGAACACTGGAAAATGGGCCGAGGCAAAGCCGACAGCTCACCGGAGCTGTCTCAATTAGTATGGGACTGGTGTACTAGTCAGACAGCGGATAATTTTAAAGGACTGTGAGTTTCTCGTTGAAAAACAAGCGACTTAATTTATTCTGCAAGCGATTAAAAAAAGGAAAAATGTTAACCAAACTGTTGCCGACGATAAACTGTTATGTAACTGTAAGCTTTTCATCCAGCGAAAAACAGAAATATGAAAGTCTATGAACTGCCACAATTGTCATAAAGACTTAGCAAAGCCTAACTGGTTCTCTTTTTCATCAAAAACAATAAATTGCCCTTATTGTGGAAAGGAAAATTACGCAAGATTTTCTTTATTTCGCTTCCTAACCTCAATGGTTATTTCATTTATACTGCTAACTATTGTTTCTCAGTTATTTTTGAACGACAAAGGTCTACTAGAAATAATTCCTATTTTACTTGTGGGTCCGCTTAGTTTTTATTTTGCTTGGAAATACAAACCTAAAAATATAACGAAATAAAACTGGGGATTTTCCATGCGACACTTTAAATACAATCATTTTTGGTTTATTCCAAATATAATATTACAGCTTTTAGTTCTATTTTATGTAAATTCTAGTAAAAAAGAGGAAATTATCAGCTTTTATTTGGGTAATGGCGGTGACAACTCAGCGGCGTTTGTAGCCATGCTATTGCCAATTATGCTTTTTAGTACATTCATATACATGCCTTATAGGATCATCACTGACCCGACGAAAAAGTATCGCTTTGACGACGACTATCTTTATATTGACTCAAAAAGTCATACCGAGCAGATTAAGCTAGGGGCAATCAATGATGTTTTAGTTAAACCCAAATGGATGCGCCTTTTAGCTACCCCTTATATAATACTTCATGCAAAAGGGAAGGAAATCAAAATTCCATCTGGATTTAAGCTGAGCAATGAAGACTATGTGTACTTTAAGAGTAAAGTTGTCGTTAAGGAGCAGTAGCTTAAATAATAGGCTTAATCTGTCACGGTTTTAACAACTTTAATGCACGCCGACGTTTCCACTCATCTTTCTGAATGGTTTTCTAACACCAAACGTAATAGCCCGGGATGCACAGAGCACCCTTAAGTCATAAAGTGATTCGAGCAACTCAAGGTCATGAGCCCTGTCAATGGCCTTACACAGCTCAATAATATTGAGTCCGGGGACATTATTGGCAGGATCAAACAAGTTATTTTCCCGGGCGATATCTCGCGTATCATCACGAATTAGAGGAAATTGTTCACGTATGTCAGTAACGGAAGGGTTGTTATCAAGCAGAAGGAAAGCAGCAAATTCGAGATCGGAAAGTAAGTGATGGATGCGCTTGGTGCGGTGAGAGTAACCTGTAGGGATCGCCCTAAAGATAGAACTTCATCGACCCGCACCCAAGGGCTGTAGTCCGCGCCGGAACCAGATCCGCGTCCTTCCTTTATTCTTTTCGCAATCTGCCCCTCGCCCAGAGAGTATTTTGATTTTGCCATGTCATCAACTCGATCTGCTTTGTTTCAGCATAAACGACTTGCATTTTTTACAAAACTAGTGCCCGTTTATTTCTAACCTATTACTATGGAAAAATAATAGGTTACCGAAAATTCTTTACATCTTCATCTTACAAAACTATGTTGTTATTTGTTTGTTATAAAACTATAAAAATAATAAAGAGGAAGAGATGAAACCTGCACGAAAATTTATAGTACCTGTGTCGCTATCTTTATTAGTAATAGGCCTGTTAATGACAAAACAGGTTTATTCCGTTGAACTCGTTCAGATGTGTAAAGTGACAACTATCGGAGTATCTGGAAGTTCGACTTCTTGGACGAGTCAAACCTGCTGGTGGGAGGATTTAGGAGGCGGTGGCGGGGGCGGCCCCGGCGGAGGAAGTGGTGATCCTTTCCCCAGCGGCGGTGGTGGCTCTGGGGGATCACCTACCTATTCACATAATGACTTCGACACAGATGGCAATAATGAGAGCGACTGCTGGAAAAGTTTAGTAGCGAATGGTGATCATTATCTAGATGAGGGTGATGACTTTGGCATGAGAGTTTTGAGCGGTAAGAATGATATGCATGACGGCATTGATATTCAAGCACCATACGGTTCAATTATACGCTCTCCAGCTTACGGTAAAGTCACAGGAGTAGAAAAAACAGATTCTGGTCTTAACGGAGCATATGTACGCATGCGCTATATGAAAAATCAAACCTTATATGAAGCCGTTATGATACATATGGTTGAAGACTCGCCTACTGTAGGCATAGGGGATATAGTTTATCCTGGCACCCCATTGGGGATGGTCAACAGCACAGGTTCTTCTACAGGTGACCACCTACACTTCCAATTATATGTTATTGATACTCCTATCTCTCCAGATGGCATTAATCCTTGGACTGGCAAGCCATATAATTATGCAGCATTAGGCCCTAAAACCCCTATTGACCCGGTACCCAGAATGGGTGACTTATCTTGTGAAATTTAGTGAATAAAAGACATGGAAGGACATTATGAATATTTTAAAAAGAATCTGTTTAGTAAGTACTTTTACTTTAGCTATCAGTGTTCATGCGGAAGAACTACATTTCACCCAAGAAAGTAGTACCTTTGTTGAAATACTGAGTTCGCAATACATCGCGACTATTAAAGGGGACTCTTCTGACAAAGTTGATTTTTATACTAAAAATCAAGATTTGGTCAATTCAGTCTCATTAGATTGGAAAGCCAACCATGCATGGAGACTTTCAAAGGATTATTTTCTGGTCGCATCATTAAAAAGAGCACCTGATCCAGAAGCCTATAATCAAGCCGTTTTATTTAAAGGCGATAAAATTGTTGAGCATTTTAGAGATGTTAAAAATATCCATTCAATACCAGGAGGAGAAAAGTTTGCCATTGAAACAGCCACGGGCAACGATGAAAAGAAAACTCACTTAAAGATATTTGACGTCAAAAAAGGGTTTGTTAAAGAAGGAAGAATTCCACGGACAACTCGCTTCAGTACGGTGTCTATTTCTCCTGACCTTAATAGCGTTGCAATTTCCCCTTTCTCCACAGATTCAAGTTCTGTCTTGAATATAACGGTCTACTCTGGTGATAATTTTTCGTCAGAGACAGATTATAACTTCGACAATACTCGAATATATCAAACAATCCCCCTTGCAAATGGGTTAGTGGCAATTAACGTGAATCGCCGTATTGCAGCAATGTCTGAAGCTAAGGCTGAATGGACCATTCCAAATAAACAAATTTTTGTTACCGTTGATGTTTTAAAGCAAACCTCAGATCCGAACTACATAATCGCGGAAGAAAATACCGGTAGGGTCGTGGTTATCGGACTAGACGGTTCCATCGCCTTTGACTCAAAAGATCAAGAGGATGATACCTTCGAAAAGATAGAGCAAAACGGAGCTTATATTGATGTTGTCAATGACCAGTTAATCATTAATGACAGTAATCGTGGGGAGGCGCTAATCATACCGCTTAAAAAACCAAAGCAAGTTAAGCATATTCGTGAAGTAAGCGACATACTAGCTATCGACGTAGCAAGTGGATACATCGCTTTTAAGAAAAAGGGTAAATTGAAAATAAAGAAGATTAATTAAAGCAAAAACTCCGAAACAGAGTTCCAAAGGCTTTGTTTCGGAGTGATGTATTTTTAATATCGTAAATTTATAGTTTTTTTAATAATCTTATACTATTTTTCAAAATATCTTTCCTCTTAGCACTTAGAATCGCTCCTATTGATAAGAACAAAATTACTCTTAGAGGTTGCGCGAACAACCTTATAGCCAAATCTATTTTTAACAACTTTAATGTCTCATTTAAGACCTTTAATGTTTGTTAAGAACTTTAATGTACGCCGACAGCTATATACTCAACAGGCATTATTTTCCACCCTTAAAATAGTATTTTTAACAACTTTAATGTCTCATTTAAGATCTTTAATGTTTATTAAGAACTTTAATGTACGCCGACAAAAATGTGGTGTGGTAATAAAGCTCCATACTATACTCGGCTAAGTTATTGATTTATTGAATCACATTCGCAGACCTGAATAATAAACAATCATACTAATAAATCGATTAGCCTTTTCTCTTGACTAAAATTTAAGAATAAAGTGTCATACCTACTGGCCTCTACAATCACAGACTAAAAGGCTTGATAATACGATGCTTTATATCAGTATAGCTTGAGGCTGAGAGACCATGTCTTAAGAGGTTATGAATGAAAAGCTTATCTTGCCCTGCCGCTCTATTCTTCCATGGCTCTATCGCTTGGCTAATCCGCTATCTTCACTCAAGGGCCGATGCGCTTTTTTATATCGTGTTAACACTAATCACTTCACTTGTTGTTCACTTTGCTACTTATAAAGGTGTATTTGTAAGATATTGGCCAGAACATCTCAAAGACGATGCAATATTGTCTAGACTTTTTACGGTACCGCTTCTTGCAACCGCCAATATTGCAGTAGCGGCGATTTCTCTTTTCATTGCATCCTTTATTCATAACCCCATGGGGGAGCATTTAAAAAAATAGAAGATACTATTTATAAAAATCAATTAAGCACTCAGAACGATCTTGAAAACCTCAGATTGCATATCCCTGCGTCAAAAGAGGTTACCGTAGTATCAGATTTTTTATTTTGGTTGAAAAGTCAATTTTTCTGAAACTCTTACTTTTAGTGTAATAGAGGCTTCTTTGACGTCAATCGTTTTATTTTATTTATCGAATATATTCTTTTTTTGATAATCAAACTAATTAAAACTATAGTTAATGGCTAGCTAATATGGCTTTCTATTGAACAAAAAAAGTATCAATTCGAGTTAAACCTATAGTTTAATCTATTACCAAAGTTCTCTTTCTGCAGTTTCTATAAAACTTTCTATTACGTCAAACTCGGCATTAGTAAAAGCTATTTTTGCTCCCCCATGTGTCAAGGTCACACCGGAGTCCGTAGAATAAAAACCATAATTAATATTATTTTTATGATTATCATTTCGATCATAATTTTTAATATAATTATTAGCAATCTCAGGATCGATCGGAACGGACCAGCCGCCTGAAGATACGATCAAAAGACCTTCTGAATCAGCTTTAAGGAATACTTTACCTTCATCTCTGTCAAGCTTAATCGTATTCATGAAATACACCTTTTAAAATGATAAGTCTAAATAGATATAAATTACTTCTTAAAACAATACCAATTATGACTACAAAGTTCCGAATTATGACTCATAAACAAATGTTTACTATAGTCATCACTCTCTGTCCCCGAGTCTGGCTTGAACCATTTTTGATGGCATTGGCTAATTAAATCGCTAAAGATAGAAACATGGATCCCTTCATCGTGGTCAACCAAGTGGTCTGCTATAATCATCAAAATTGTAGAATAAAAGTCTAACTGGCTAGTTGGAATTCTTACTGAGCCAAACCCTCGGTTTTTACTCTTTTCAAGACTTACGTTCAATTTATCGTGTATGTCATGAACCAATACAGAGTTGTCCTGTTGAGCATGAAATACAGGATGTGCCGGACTAACTTCCTTATCAAAATCGTAATGAAAACCTATAGGATCTTTAAGATTTAGTTTCTCACTTGGCTTGTTAGGTCGGCAATACAGTACATCCGTTTTGTATTTTGTAAAATAAATATCTTTACCCTTCTTAATTGCGTGCATATGGCCTTTTACATATATATTTATTTTACTCTTACGATCTGACTTGCCCGAGTCTGATACACTTTCAAATTTAGCTAAATCACATATATCACATTTAAAAATACCATCATCAATCTCTTCAATAGACCAAGGAGGTATATGCACGAAGGACCCTATATCTAACTTAGAACACATAGTTAAGATACAATTCGTAAAATGACTATGGTTCTTATCAAGTAGCTTTTGAAATGACATGTAAGTTACTAATTCTTAGATTCTAAGTATGGATGATATAGTTCATACGCTTCTGTAGCAATACGGCTCAAATCAGCACCTCTAGGCATCCAATCCAACGCACCTATAGAGTGTTTTTTACAAACAGGAGCTTCTTTAACCAAACAAAAATATCCCGCTGACTCTCCACACTCGAGACATGCAGATTGCTTGCATTCGATACCTTTCTTAAGAAGAAGTTGATAGCCTGAATCTACCTCTTCATCAATTAAAATATCATCTAAGTCGAATCGCCACCAAAATTCGTATTTTGTTTTCTGAGAGAATGGACCAGTGTATAAAGCTGAGTTAAATTGTTGCTTATTTTCTATGAAATCATCGTAATTAAGATCCAAATATGACGCAGCAGCTTCAGACTTCAAAATGACACCAGGAAATTTCAATACAGAATTATATAGCCAGAATCCTATTAAATAGGCTAACCCTGTTTTAAATTTTAATATAACGGAATCTTCATCAGAATTTTCATTATCTATAGCTTCAAGAAGCTCAACATAGTCACCGTATAAGTTAAAAGACCTCGCATATCCACTAAGAATGGGTTCCATATCGTCTTTATCCAAAATTTCTGTGGCTATGTCTACAATATCTTTTCTAGTATTATCTTCATTAACGAAGTCTTGCTTTTCTAGCTTATTAATTCTTTCTCTAAGTTCTTCAAATCCCAGGTAGATTGAATGAATACGTACAATATCCTCAGGGATTAATTCTATATCCTCGTTCCCCGTCCCTTTAAGGTCTAATTTCGCTGAATATAAATGAGCACGTTGAACGAGCTCTTTTATTCTTTGACGCGGAGTTTGCTTGGACATAACGCGAGAATATCTGCAATGAGGCACCCCAGCAAGCTTACAGGCATCGCTCACTACAGACTCTGATAGCTTTGAGTTATAGCCGCTCAAATCGTGATCGACTACAACTAATTTTATATCAGGGTTATCTGTTAAGTACCGCTCGAATTGCTTCTCAGTTGAATTGTTAGCTCCAACTTTTTCAGATGGCTTCAACAAAGTTTCGCAAACAGAATCGTCGACTTCGACAACTTCTACACTATCTTGTTGTAATTGACGCCGTAAATTACTTACTACTTCGGATCGTTTCTTATTATCGTCGTCAATAACTAAAATTTTATCCATAAAAACCTACTTAACAGGAAGTTCAATTTCAAAGGTAGTTGCAAACCCATTCTCAGGCGAGACCAACTCTATCCTGCCACCGAGCTTTTCGATTATTTGTTTTACTAAGGGCAACCCCAATCCCATTCCACTACCTAATGGGTTATTTTCGTTAGAAGTGGTCGTATACAGTGGGTCCCATATGAGTCTTCTAGTTCCAGGAGGAATACCTGCACCATTATCACTCACTCGAATAAAGTGACTGTTTTTCCGATTCAGAGTCGAGATTTTTATGCATTTATTCTCTTTTGATTCAGATACAAGAGCCTTAAGGGCATTAGTATATAAATTGTGAATGATTCCTTTATAGACAGCCACCGGCATTTTAGGCGCATACACATCTCGGTCTACATCTACCATATCTATATCAATATCGCGTTCTAACCTGAACTTAGAAAACGAATTAACGACATCCTGTATTTGAGGAAAAGCTCTAAAATAGACCTCATTGCTGAAATTGATCGACTCAATAAACGACTCAGTATACTCGGTATAAGCTAAAAAAGCAGACAACGACTCATCAAGCTTTTGTGAGTGGCCAGATAATTCAGGATAGTTAGCTTCGAGAAATTTTACTCGATCTAGAGTTTCCTCTAAAAGATGAAGAGTGCTTTTGAATTCATGCGTCATAAAACCCGCAACCACTCCGAGTAACCCCATATTTACAAAATTTTCACGGGTCTTTCTTTCATGATCTATGAGCTTATCATAGTCATTTCTCAAAGAGCTGTATTTACTTGTTAGTGCTTCCTTGTCCTCTTGGCTCAATGTCGACGTATTTTCGATTAGGTCAATTACCTCGTCTATCTCGTCTTGTGCCCTTTCATAATCTCTTTTTTTTCTTTCTTCCTCTTCATCCAGAGAATATTTTTTATCATGGTATGCGACTAGCTCTATGGAAAATCGGCATATATCATTTAGCTGTTGAAACCCCTCATTTTCTACTAGGCCTTGCCTATCGGTACTAGGAGAAAGAGATTTAATATCGTCAGTTATACGAGCATTGCTAGCCTCAATAAAAACCCCTCCAACTAACTGATGAGTTTCAGGTAAGGCAAGCATTGGGTTGAGTTTAGGACTCGTTCTTTGCTCAGTCGACATTTCATAGTGTTCTTTCATAAAGGGAGAACGCCAATGCCGTTCGCTGCGAGAACTATCCGCATTTAGACTTAACCAGTCATCATCAATCTCTCCGTAAGGAGGTACCTTAAAGCTTTTATCATATACAGCTACACTTGGTGAGTTTCTTATCCATGCTCTAGCCTTGTTCCCGTTAATAGTTCCATTTCGGAGCATACCTTTACGGGAAGGAAAATAATTCACTTGTCCGTATATATCACAACCCATTAAATTCTTTATTGGAATTTTTACTTCATCACATAAACCTTTATCACGATGAAGAACCTTCATAAAAAGATTATTTCCGTTGGTATAGAAGTAGGATCTAAATAGATAACTTTTGAGAACATCGTCCGCGATATTATCTACTTCAGACTTTCTTTTCTCGGTTTTGTCGCCAGGAACTATAAAATTTAAATTGAATTTATCGCTTTCTTCTGATGAAACTTCACGTTTAGATTTATAGGAATGCTTTAGCTTAAAGTCATAAGGTGCGTCAGACAAAAGTGCATCTATCGGCGATACCATTGATAAAGTGCTATCTTTGATTTGCTTAATTTTTTTGTAATCGAATTTGTGTCTGAGGTTTTTTATAACTAAGGTAGTTCCCGCACTATCCTCAACTCGATTATAAAGTCGATAACTAATAATAAGCGAGTCGATCGAGGATTGACTATCTACTTTTTCCCAATTAAATCTAGCAACTATTTTGCTTCTATCACCACATTTATTTTCATAGACCGTGATTAAAAGTAAAGTTTTTCCTAAAAATCTAGTCGCAAACCTTCCAATTCCCTTTGAGCCAGTAATTGTTCTACCAAACACTTTACTTGTAGGTGAGCCTGCTTTATTTCCGGTAGCAATTCGCATCCATTTATTCTTAAAGTCATCCAGACTCATTCCATGTCCGGTGTCTTTCACAACGATTCGGCTATCACTCCACTCAACATTACAGCTTGTTGCATCAGCATCGTATGAATTTTTAATCAATTCGGTCAACGCGACTTCAGAAGAGCTAACAAGCTGCTCTCCTAACTCACGGAGGATTGCACTTTCAACACTGAAACGAATTTCATCGCGATTCATTTAAGTCTGCCTTTTTAGCCAGTCGACTATCACGCTATTCATCTGGTTCACCTCTACCTTTTTTAGCTTATTCGAGTGACTTACTATCTGTCGCTCAAAGTCTACCGCCTTTAAATGATTAATCAAACTATCAATATCATCCTCAGCGACTTGATGAACTCCATGTACTGTACCTATAGCAATGGCACCAATCCTGTTAGTAAGAGTTCTTGGTCCAAACTTTGTAAATCCGGAGTTGTACAATATAGAAGGGGATGGATGAGGACTATATCTCCACCACGGCGATTGCTTCCGGCAAGTATAGGTATCTATAAGCTCCTCAGGAACTGAATCAAAATAGCGTTGAAGATTTTTTGAAGGTGAAGAGGACGGAGAAACAAGCCAGCACTTCTGATCGCCCAAAACGTAATATTTAAAAAAATTATTCTCATCTAAAGAGTCGATGTTAGGCGGCAAAGTCTTCATTTGGGTAATGCAGGGAAAGACATCAAATCCCACTTTCAAGCCAAACTGCTTTCTTATTTTTTCTGTCAGACAGAAAACAGTCTGTGAACCCGGACTAAGGCCTCGTTGAGCAAAAATTTCTTTATCTCGTTTTGTATAAGAAAGAAGTCTCTCATCACTCCCTGTTACCGACTCAGCTTCCTTAATTTTTAAATCTTCCGATACTTTAAAAAACCTCCAACGGCATGAGCTCGTAGATTTATCAATTATTGAAAGGCTTGCTGTTGTTAAAACCTTTGAATCAGTAAAGATATTTGACTCAAATCGATACACGTCAACTGACCAACCTTTCTTCTCTATTGCGTTACGTAAAAAGGCTGCAGAAGGTCGTGATACCCATTCGTACGGAACTACTTGAGCACAAAGTCCGTCATCTGCAGTACTCAAGAGTGCTTGGCACATAAAATAAACAAATCCATTAGCTCGCTTATCGAACTTTTCGTCCAGCGCACGACCAAGTATGCCCGATAACTCTAGCTTCCACTTCGGAGACAAATCGTGGTGTCGAACATAAGGAGGGTTACCGATAGCCAAATCGAAATCGCCCCCAAAATCCTCACCAAAAAAAGCACATTGGTTCAAAATCCTTTTGCGATTTTCGTTTTGAAAATCGCCAAGCCGTTTACTATCTACTTCGATCCCGAGATAACTATCATATACGTCTGATCTCGAAAAATTTCCCGAGCCGGCACCTAAGTCCAAAACTGAACGGATATCCCTTCGATACTCTTTCACCAATTTCCAAACAAATTCGACAATTTTATCTGGCGTATCAATTTGACACCTTGATAAATAGTTATCCATAAATTGGTTACTTTCAGGATTTACAGTCATCTTTGCACTTTGCCCAGTATTTACATAGATATAATGTAACCTTTTGAGTCGACGTCCACAATCCCCATAGGTACTATTTACCCGAAGAAATTAGCTTTTCTTAATGTACGAGAGAGAAGTTAATCGATATAGCTTTTCTGTTCACTAGTTATTCATTACCACTCATACTCTGGCTAACAAATGGCGGCAAACATTATTAGCCCACCTCCTTACATTTTCTTGCCGTATTGAACCCGCTTTTTCAGACGCTTGATGTACTATAAAAAAATGATTGTCTTTACCAAACCCACTATCAAAATAATCCTTTGGCCAACTCAACGACTTTTTGAGTAGCTTTATCTCAATCTCGGATAGGTGTTCAACTACTGCTTTCGCAGAAGAAGCCATAACCACCTTTGTTGATAATGACTTTGCAGCATCCGAGGTATCAACCTCCATAAGGTAGAATTGGTGACCACTGACAGTCACCCTGGCCAACATCCAACACCTTGGCGCTAAGTCATCCCGCATTAGGTGCATTTTGCATCGACCAACAGATGGCAGCTTTCTAAAGGCTAGACGCTCAACTCTGCAGTTATGATTAGTAACCAAGTAGTTCAGCATTTTTGAAAAGCTTTCAAACTTACTATCGTACAAGTGCATATCATCAGTATTTTCGTCTAAACCATCCCATTCAGCACTAGGCAACTCACCCATAGGAGATTGTTCTTCTGTACTAACTAGACTGGATGCTTCGCTTCCGTCAGAATTGTCGCTGGAACCAACCTTTTTCCTTTTTCTTGCCGTTTTATGAGTATTTACCGCCTTTGCAAATTCAACTTTCGTTTTGACTCCATCAATTTGCACCGGATCATTTTCACCACTGGAGTCTTGATCCTCATCTACTTCATGATTAGGCGGTCGGTAATCTCCACCACGGGCACCCCTTCCACCACTCAGCTCAGGCACATAGAATTTGGGACTAAAGAACTCAACGTCACTAGGCACACCTGTCGGAATACCTGTTAATTCAGTGATTTCATAAACCAACAAGGTATTAGTTTCTGTATCTAAATTTCCGCGAACTTTTAAATTAACTCCTTGAAGGGGAGGAGGCTCAAACTCAAAGTTCCAAATCCTGTATGAGCCTCGGTTAAAGCCAGACTCTAGCTGCGCCTTACTGATACTTTCGTAGGAGAGCCGAGCATCGTTATCTAAGAGAAGCCAAGCTAAGTAACGCCGGTAACCGGGATCTGAAAATACGTTATCGGGGCAGGTGCTATTTGGGAGCACAGTAATGACGGCATGCTCTGAATTAGTCGCATCATGCTCTACTGAAAACTCATTCTGCAGTATTCCGTGCTCCATACACGCACGAGAGAAGTAGGCATTATGAAAAAATAACGCCCTGGCTAATTCAAACTGCGGTAAATACACTGTCATGCCATCAGGTAAGGTTTTAACGAAACAACGAGACTTCCGCTCCTTTGGCAAATCTCGCTCTTTCGCAGGGCAGTCTTCTAGATTGCTTACTTCCCATTTTTGTAAGTTATCGACGGTGAACTCTATCTCAGAACCTTGTTTCCGAAATGGTCGCGTGGGATTAATAACATTTTTTCTGACTAGAATTGGGGCTTGAGACAATAGAACACTATCGTTGCCTCTCGTTTTTCTTGGGTAAATACTTAGATTAATCCCCCATTGGCTTCCATCAGTCCGTTTGAACACTGATCCAATACCATTTATCCAGGTGTTATCTTCAAACCCACCGAGCCTATCCATCGCTTACAACCCCATTACCTCAGAAAGAAACTCTCTTGCTTCTTCCGTTAAGCGCTCTTCACTAAGCCCAGCGCTACGCAAAACATCCCATCGTTTAAGGTGTTCACTTTGTTTATGCCGCTCAATCGCCACGTGTGTTATGCGGCGGATCTGATAGTCCGCAATCGTTTCCGTGTATCTACTTAGAAACAGCTTACACAGGGGAAGCTTATATAAGTTTTTTTCCACCTTTGACTTATGATCCAACTGGTTAAAGTACCAGTTTCTTGATCTCCTAGGGCTCTCCAGCTTTATTTCAAAGCAGTCACGAATGGATATCAGAGCCTTTAACAAGCCGCGATCAAATGAGCTCCAATTCACTCGTGTAGACAGTGCTGACCTTTTACACATCAACTTTGCATTAAGCGACAATAACCAAGCTCTATCGTGGCGATACAGCCAAGTATAGTCTCCTCCGGCACCTTCAAGGCGAGCCCTTTTCGTCCCTTTATTCTTTATCGCTTTAAGCCAAACTCTGCGCCGTTTAAGTATTGTTAACTTATCAGCCTGGAGCATAAGGCTGTGAGTAACTGACTTTTCCGGCTCATATGATTTGACGTCTTTAATGACGTCATTTAACGCAATCGTATCTCCGAGAAATGCATGTAATACAACAAGGTGCTCAAGGTAACTGAAGCTTTTACGATGTTTTCTAAATAGGCTTCTTAGCCAGCATGTATCAGAGTCTATTAGTTTCAGGCCAACACTTTTCAACCAGCTTTCTGACCAATAGTTAGTGACTTTCCGAGCGACTTCTTCATGCTCTATATTGCAGCCTCTATTGAATCCAAAATCACAAGCAAGAGCTTTATAAAACAACCCCCATTGGATAACTGTTGGTACCGACTGCTCAGGCAGGTTCAAAATCGATGTAATGCTTGAATTCAAGACATTGCTCTGCCTATTCGTTTTGCTTTGCGGCTTACAAGAACATAAGTTTAGGTCTGCGGCCGTATACACATGGCGCTTATAAGAAGTCCGTCTTACTGCTGTTTCCTTTAGCTCCCCATGAATAGGACAGTAATCCATACCCGCAATTTGCCAGTCTCGTCGCCAGAAGCATTCGCCAAATTGATTCCATTGCTGTTCAATGCATTTAGGGCAATATCGTAAGTAGTACGGTTGAGTAATTCGGGATGCGGCGAATCCTGACATGACATGTACCGAATGCACTTTATCGGCTAAAAGCTGCTTTTTCAGTTCTGTTCTTCGTGATTCGCCAATAAACAGAGCGTACAGAGGAAACAATGTATGTTTATAAAGCAAACTCTCAGGTTGAACGTTCAGCTGGCCTGGATATAGTTCCGCTACCTGCTCTAAATGACCGTGTAAGTCAGACGTAGCAATGATTGTGTTCTTCCCAAACACTTCGTGTAAGAGCTCTTTAGGTGAGGTTAAACCGCTGTGGATACCATAACGGGCTATCGTGCTATAGATAAGCTCATCGGGATAAGGAAGCGGAAAACCGAGCATCTATCCCACCTGTTTTAACCTAGCTTCCATATCGAAAATGTCACGGCCTACTGCAAGCTCACCATAAAACTGACTTTTCCGTTGTGAGTATTTAAAGCGTAAATCATCGGATGGAAGGGTGTGCCATTCTTTTGACTTTATTGTTTTTGCCTTCGGTTTGGACTTTTGCACTGCCGTAGGCTCTTGCTCCGTTTTATACCACTCGAGAACGATACGAGTTAACTCCGGCAGCTCAAGCTCAGAATGTTCACTGAAAACTTTCTCAACCAGCGCCGGCAGCAAGTCAGATTCGCAGCCCATCGCCTGGAGCATATTATAAAGCCTTAAAGCTTTTTCATTATTGCCAAACGACACCTCTTTTTTCTTCTCTTCCTGCTCCTGTGCAATTAGGTTTCTGAGTTCAAGTAAGCGCTTATCTATTGAGGGTAAGTGTAAGTCCGAGTATTTCACTATCAAGTCAGCATCATTGCGTCTCAAGGCTTCAAGCATTGGGTGAACAGGAATAAGTTCTTGTTCATAAACTTTTCGAAGTAAGTCTGCGGTAATACGTTCAAGGCCCGTCGCTATTGCCCGCATTTGAGCCAATACAAAAATCTTCACGACGATATCTAAAACGCCTTGTGATAGGTCATACCAACAGTCTCGAACTTCGTCACTGAGCGTTTCATCTCGTCGCTCTAGCCACTGGTACTTCCATAGTTTATTAGTAAAGGCCTCCCATTCGCTCAGCTTTGGCTCTCCCGTTTTAGGGTGGTATCGACGAGTGCCTCGTTGCATTGGTTCCCAAAACAATGAACCAAATCCAGCGCTTCTTCTCCCAGCCTGCAGCTCCATTTCAAAGATCGGCCTGGCTTTTGGTGTTCCAACTAATACAACCGGAACACCGATGACGTTTACCAACGCAACAAAGAACTCAAGCATAGCTTCTTTACTTAAAGTACCTTTCAACCCTAGTCTTTGAATTTCATCGATAACAAGAACACCAATCGCTTTTTGAGTAGCTACTTGCCCCATCAAAGCCAGGAGAACTTCAGGCCCATGACGTTTTCGAACATACTTTTTCTCATAGCCTGTCTGAAGCGTCCGGTCGACTTCACGGAAAAAGTTCAAACATAAGCTTTTAAGAGAACCATCACTCGGGCATTCAATGCGCAGGTAGGGGAGTTGAATAAAATTATAGTCCGGATGGAAAATCACCTCAGGATAAGTAGCGAGTATACGGTTAACTGTGGTGCTTTTCCCTGACCCTGAACAGCCTATCAGGGACAAACATTTAGCCGTTGAATTCGACTGTGAAAAACGAAAGTCACTCGTCGCCCCCTCCATTATGCGCTGATATCCCTCCTGCATTTTTTTGTTAAGGGAGCCATCTGCAGGGTTACGACCAACGTAACCCGCCCGAATCATGATTGACAACTTCTCCTCTAACTGTAAATGCATTGATAGAGGTTGAAAGAAATCATCCAGCAAAGACGCTATGTTATGGGCTCTTTCTTGAGGCTCTGCAAATCGATTTTCTTGGTCGAACCGGACTTTTCCGGTGAGGCTATTTCGAAGTGTTTTGCGATCCATTATCGGAGGCAGAGCTTCAATCAGCGGGTTGCCCTGATAGCGCTCAGGTTTAAGAGGCCTGTAAACCGCTGAAACGTAATTATTGGGTAGCGGCATTAATCGTCATCCTCAAAGAGTTCATCAATATAATCCGGATAATCAAGGTCAGGGCTGCTTTCCTTAAGAGGGATAACATCAGCTGATTTATTACCCGACTGAGCATTTTTAGGTGCTTTGCTTTTACGCTCTAATCTTTTTTCACTAGACCGGTTGTCATTGATAGCTCTTATTCGCTCCGCTTTTGGCCGATCAGAGCGAGCGGGGGAATCAGATACAGTCTGAGAAATCTTATCAAGCACAAATTCTTCATGTTCTCGACGGCTTTCTTTAGCTGCTAACTTTGCTTTTGCAGCAACTTTCTTCTGCTCTTCTTGAAGTTGCCAAACATCCCAAAATGATGAGCCTCGGTATTGACGAGAAATTTCAGTCAGGCTGCACTTCCAGTACTTGTTGCTTCCTTTTTCATAAAAGAGATAAATACTGTCTGCACTCAACGGATCATATGCCGCCATCATCTTTTTAGGTCGTTTCACATCACGACCCCGATGCGTCCAACCTAACCGGACGATCTCTGAAGCAGTATAATACAAGCCAAATAACCCCACACCGCGCTCTGAAAGCGTTACCTCACTCCTGGGAAGCAGTGCAATTTTAAGTGCATCACTATCAGTCTGGCGGAGACGCCCAGTACGATTTTGAATACCCCAGTTCCAAAGGTGAATGGGAGTACTCGGTAAGTCCGTTGGCATATCAACTTCCCGATCGTATTTATCAAGTACCGCAAATTGATTGTGTTGCAGCACTGACGACAAAACAATTTGAGTGAAGTCTGTAATCGTTAGCTTGGCATCAAGACGGTAATCTGAGCCTCCACGCTTTTTCACCAAATTACCGGTTACATAACCAGGCACAAACGGACCAAAAGATTCGTGCATTGTTTTAAAATGCCTTTCGACAATACCTTTGGCTTCGCCTCGATACGGTGGAGTATTTTCTATTCGCATAGAAAAACTACTCTCTAAATTTTCAATCTGATGACCAAGTAATTCCCCTCTATCGGCCAGGAGGGCATCAGGCAAACCAATACATGGCCACTCATCGTCCGTGATATCAAAACCAAGCTCGCGACAATAGTCTGACTTACTGCTTATCGCTACGTGCAATGCCTGAAGCGCAGCGGCGTATGAGGGGTTTTCAAAACCGATATAAAATCCAGCCACCATTCGACTGAATACATCGATAACCATGTAAACAACCGGACGCCCAACGATATTGCCCCTGTCGGAATCAGAAACCAGATAAACATCCGCTATCGTCGCATCAATTTCATAACGAGAGCCGGGTCCCAAAGCTTGCGATGCTGCAGTTCCGTGTAACGGTCGTATATCTTTGCTGTAGTCTTTCTTCGATATCCTTTTTTGCAGCGCTTCCGTTTGATTATATTCTCGTTTATAGAAATGACGCAGCTGCCATAAGCTTGGTAGATTTTCCTCAGCAACATCCGGAAAGTAGTTGTGATACATGGTTTCTAAGCGACGATGTGCATAGGGAAATGAATGCCTCTTGTCGCTTAAAATATACTTATCAATCGCTATCCGAAATAACCGTTCAGTTTGTTCATCAACAATTGCTCCCGTGCCTGGTAAATACTTACGCGGGCGGCCTAATTTTTTTCCTTTGGCGACACGCTTTTTGCCCTTGCCACCAGAATTCTTGTAGTCAGGCAGTAAGGCATTAGGTATTTGTCCCCGTTGCCAATATCTCCGCGCTAGTCGGTAAACCGTCTGCTTTGTCGTACCAAACTCACTAACAATTTTATCAACTACTGGTCCTCGCCTTTTCGGATTATAAAAGTCAGTTAGTTCAATCAAAGGCCTCAACACCGCAAAATTCTTATCCCGTTTATCACGGGCAACGGTTCCCTCGCCCGGCGATTCATATGCAAGGTAGTTATACGGGTCGTCTATACGCTCAAAAGCGTCATCATCAATTGTCTTATAAATTTCGCTGATAAGAATTAACTCGGGCAGTGCTTTTTCATCGTCCAGACTTATCCAGACGAGTTGTTCATCAAGACTTTCGAGAATGCGAAAGCGCTCATCGTGAAACTTAACTACTTCATTGATTCGAAACACGATATGCCTCCTTGATAAAACTTAAGTCAGAGGCACGCAAAGCGCCAACCTTTAACTTCGTTATGGGAGTAAAAATATCAAATTCAAAGTAACGCTTAGCTAAAAGACGCCGAATCTCATACAACGACTCGCCAGCATTTAAACCATAACTGGTATCGAGTTTCTTACACAGTGAAATGATGGTTTGATTGGGATTTTGCGTGAACTGATGTTGATAAAACTCTATCTGCTCAGACGCTAATTCATCATCTTCTTCTGAGCGGCTAGCAGGATATAACCAGTTTACGTTCTTGCTAACTTCCTTGGGTATCTGATGATCGGTTATCAGGTACCAAGGCACACCTTTCTCCATCCAGTACCTGCGCTCCAATTCAAGTTTCTCAACCGTACGCTCATCATCTAGTGCACTCGCATACTTGGCCTGAAATACTAATCTTGGGGTTTCTTCATTTGACGAGTCGACTAGAAAGTCGCTCGACATGAAATGGTCAAAGCCATTTTGTGCTGGATGCTTAATACCTGCATCGGCAGCAAGTTGCTTAGTAAGGGTTCGGTCTAATGGGAACTGTTCACGTACTTGGGTAACATCGGGTAGCCACTCGAGAAGAAGAAAAACTGAGAGCTCTAGATCGGACAGTAAGTGATGGGTTCGTCTGGACTTGTGGCCAAATACTCGATGAACACGGCCAAGGGAGGGCAAATCTCGAACAGTCAGCCAAGGTCGATATTCTTCATTCTGGCCGCTACCGCGCCCTTCCTTTATCCATTTTAAGAAAGTCGCTTCGGAAATTAGGTTCTTCTTCGTTGCCATTACGAACCCCCTGACTTAGACATTAAGTCATACTAGTCAGTGAGTTAATGGTATGCAACTTTACGTTTTAACCTGCTATCAAATCGCTACACAAAAATAGCTTTATTAAGTTTATGAACATGAAAAAACGGATGTGTATTTATTCGAAAATCAAAATAAAACATTGACTTCTGGATGTTTATACAGTAGTGTGGCTCTGATTGGTTTTTTCCGATCAAGGTAGGCTTTTACGTAATTTTAGTAACAGCTTTGAACTATTACTAATAGAAGGAAGAAAAAATGTTTTTCTTAAAACTCTTCTCAATAACGACATACCTATTATAAGGAGGTAAATATGTCTGAAAACGACAGTACTAACGAAAACTCGCGTCAAGCTTTCCGCGTCTACAAATCTCAGGATAAAAATATTGTTGGTAGCAATATTCCTAAAGAACTAGATACTCACCTAGAAACGCCGCGGATTGTATTCGTTCGAGATAAGCATGTCAATAGTAGTTGGCAAAAAGTATTACCAACGGCTAAAAATGACATTACAGCAAAACTTATCGGCTTACAACACTATCCTGAAAATTACCTTTCTTACGACATAGACTTACTTACAAGTCTTGACCGTTCAAGCACGGTAAATGGAAGTGTTATTACTGCAGCAGGCCAAACAGGGAGCATTAATACCCCGTTCATTCTTCATGATCACGATACGCAATACCATGTGGCAGCGTTCGTTAGTAGTGAAGGGCTTTGCCACGTATTAAGTGTATGGCCATTTGATGTATCAGACAACAACGGCCAGGTTCACAATCGTAAACCTGAGTCCGTCATGTCTAAAGTTGAAAGCTTATATGAGGCTTTAGTACTAGCCTAATACGTTGTAAGAAATAGAGCCGCGATGTTCACCGCATCGCGGCTTTTACTTGTTACCTAAAGAACATCTAACTGGTTAGATGTGCTATCAGTACTGTTCTCTTTAGCAATCTGATGTGGGGATAGCTTAAACGTAAACCCTCCAGCGAATGCCATTTCAATAAGGCGATCAATACTAAATTGAGATACGCGCTGATTCTTCAAAAGGCTCACTTGCGCTTGAGTAATTCCTAACGCATTTGCAGCATCTTTTTGCTTCATATTTTTTACTAAACCATAGATAAACATCATCAAGTGTGACTTAAAGTTGGTTTTATAAAGCTCGACACTATCCATTCCCGTCTCAGAAATATGGACGGTTTTGCTACCTTGACGCGTCCGAGACACGTCAAACTTCGCAATATTACTGTGGCTTTCCTTTTTCTCCTGATCTCGTATCTCCGCGCTATCTACCACACATTTACTTGTGCCGTTTTTCATCCTAACTCTCCAATTTCACGCAGTTATTATTTAGCGAGTTTACAGAAGCTGACTCTCGCACTTGCGAGGTAGTAAAATTTACTATTAGCCAGCGACAAAAAAACCAGAGAAAAGTCTCTGGAAGTATTGACAGGTGTAAATATATCACCACTCGAATAAAAAAGCCAAATTTTTTGTTGCCTTTTTATACAATCTTTTGTAAAGACGGAAAATTTTTCTAGAGAGTCTGGAAATTACGAGAAAGAAAGTATCAGGAAAGCATTTAAGGCGGCAGTATTAAGAAGGAAAAAATTAGCAGTGGCGGAGTATCAAACTTTATTCCTAAGTATGATTCTTTATTACTAGGTATGAATCTTTATTACTCCACCACAAAAAAAAGGGCCTTTCGGCCCTTTCTTATTCCACAGTAACTGACTTGGCCAAGTTCCTGGGCTGATCCACATCGGTACCTTTTATCAGAGCTACGTAATAGGACAGCAGCTGTAATGGAACGGTATAGACAATAGGCGCTATCACTTCGTCGCAATGGCAGACGTTAAGTACGGTTAACGAGTCATCGCCTTTGAAGCGGGCGTTTTTGTCGGCAAAAACGTACATTAGGCCACCTCGAGCGCGCACTTCTTCAACGTTGGACTTCAGTTTTTCCAGCAAATCATTGTTCGGTGCTACGACAATAACCGGCATTTCTTCGTCAATAAGTGCTAACGGGCCGTGTTTTAACTCACCGGCGGCATAAGCTTCAGCGTGAATGTATGAAATTTCTTTCAGTTTTAACGCGCCTTCCATAGCAATAGGGTATTGGTTACCACGCCCCAGGAACAAGCTATGTTCTTTGTTCGCAAAGTCCTGCGCTAACTCTTCAATTTCATCGGCTAAGGACACCGCTTCTTCCAGCTTAGTTGGCAACGCCTGTAGGGCATGAACAACGGCTTCTTGCTGCTGCTCTGGCATGCCGCGATATTTGCCTATACCCAAGGTCAGCATAAGCAGGCCGGTTAACTGGGTAGTAAAGGCTTTAGTCGATGCCACGCCAATTTCTGCGCCGGCACGGGTTAAAAAGGCCAGGTCGGATTCGCGCACCATAGACGATGAGCCCACGTTACAAATGGTCAGACTGCCTTTATAGCCAAGCTTTTTGGACAAGCGCAGTGCCGCTAGAGTGTCTGCCGTTTCACCGCTTTGTGAAATAGTCACCAACAAACTGTTCGGGTGAACATAGGACTTGCGGTAACGAAACTCCGAGGCAATTTCAACATTGCACGACACATTTGCCATAGATTCCAGCCAATAGCGCGCCACCATGCCCGCATGGTAACTGGTACCACAAGCGACTATCTGAACATGCTCAATGTCTTTTAGAATGTCAGCGGCATTCTCGCCAAAAGCATTATCCAACACGGAAATTTCAGACAAACGGCCTTCCAGCGTGTTACGCACGGCAATAGGCTGCTCGTAAATTTCTTTCAGCATAAAGTGGCGATACTGGCCTTTGCCACCGGCGTCGTAGCTTACGTCAGATTCAACAACCTCGCGTTCTACCGCGTTGCCTTCAGAATCGTAAATGTCGATTTCAGTGCGGTTAATATCTGCAACATCGCCTTCTTCCAGATAGATAAATTGGCGGGTCACGGGCAATAATGCGAGCTGATCTGAAGCTACAAAGTTCTCGCCAATACCCACACCAATAACCAGAGGGCTACCGGAACGGGCAACCACTAAACGCTCCGGGTATTGGGTATCCATAACCACGGTGCCGTAAGCACCTTCCAACTGACGTACTGCTGATTTAACGGCAGCCAGTAAGTCGCCATGAGTTTTACGCTCATGATGAATTAAGTGAGCGATTACTTCGGTGTCAGTCTGCGAATTAAAGACATAACCTTCGGCTTGCAGCTCTTCGCGCAGGCGTTCGTGGTTTTCGATAATGCCATTATGCACTACGGCAATTTCGTCTTCTGAACGGTGAGGGTGAGCGTTCGCTTCCGTAACCCCGCCATGCGTTGCCCAACGTGTATGGGCAATACCGATAGTGCCGTCTAAGGGATTTTGCTCTATGGCGTCTTTCAGCTCCTGTACCTTACCGGTACGGCGTACGCTTTTAAGATGGTTATCAGCGTCGATAACAGCCACACCCGCCGAGTCATACCCCCGGTATTCCAGTCGTTTTAAACCTTCCAGCAAAATACCTGTTACCCGACGTTCCGACGTGGCGCCTACAATACCGCACATAAGTTAAGTTCCTTTTTTCGACTGTGGACGTTGCCATCCGCTGATATTACGCTGCTTGCCGCGGGCAACAGCCAGTTCTTCGTCCGCTACAGCCCGGGTAATAACCGAGCCGGCGCCAACGGTTGCATTCTTACCAATGGCGACAGGCGCAACCAGAGAGCTGTTTGAGCCTATAAAAGCGCCGTCACCAATTTCGGTGAGTGCTTTATTCACACCATCGTAATTGCAGGTAATGGTACCTGCACCAATGTTTGCGTATTCACCCACCTGAGTGTCGCCCAAATAGGTTAAATGGCTGGCTTTAGAACCTTTACCCAGGCGGCTTTTTTTCATCTCGACAAAGTTTCCGACCTGCGCTTCATCCGCAAGTTCCGCACCAGGGCGCAAACGCGCGAAAGGACCAACTTTACAGCCTTTCGCCACTTTTGCGTCTTCAATATGGGAGTTCGCGCGAATAACGGTGTCATCACCAATAACGGAGTTTCTTATGACACAGTTTGGTTCAATAACAACCCGGTCACCCAGAACCACATTGCCTTCAAACACTGCGTTAATATCAATAGTGACATCACTGCCGGCACTCAGTTTACCGCGACAATCGAAGCGGGCAGGGTCAATTAAGGTAACGCCCTGGGTCATCAGCTCTTCAGCCTGACGCTGCTGCAGTGCTCTCTCTAAAGAGGCTAATTGCTGACGGTTATTGGCACCTTCCACTTCCTGAGCGTTGTCAGGCTGTGCAGTGGCAATATTAATACCTTCCCGCGCCGCCATTGCCACAATATCGGTCAGGTAATATTCTTTTTGCGCATTGTCATTACTCAATTGCTCAAGCCAGCTTTTTAATTTATCGCTGTCGGCAATCATAATGCCGGTGTTCACTTCATTAATCGCTAATTGCTGCGCGTTGGCGTCCTTTTGCTCAACAATACCGGTTACACTGCGGCGTTCATTACGCACAATACGGCCATAACCTGTAGGCTCGGCAAGCGTCATAGTCAACAAACCAAGCGAGGTGTTTGCGCTGGCCGTTACCAATTTAATTAAGGTGGATTCTGTCAGCAGCGGCACGTCACCATACAAAATAATGACTTTTTCACTGCTTTTCAGGTGCGGAATAACCTGCTGAACCGCATGTCCTGTACCCAATTGTTCGCGTTGTTCAACCCAGGTTAAGTCATCACCTGCTATCGCCTGTTTAAGCTGATCGCCGCCATGGCCGTAAATTAAATTAATGGCGTCAGGCTTTAGCGACCTGGCTGTATCAATAACATGCTCTACCATAGGTTTATTCGCCACCTTATGTAGCACCTTTGGCAGCTCCGATCGCATGCGGGTTCCTTTTCCTGCGGCCAGAATAACAACGCGTAACTTCATATTAATGGGTCCTTAATTCAATCGCTGGCGTAAGCCTTATGACATTAGCTTATTGTAACGACAAAAAAGGCCCTGTTGCACTAACAACAAGGCCTTTTACGTATTTTAACGCAGAAGTTTTAGCGCTTAAGCTTACGAATAATATCGATTTGAGCTAACGCACGCGATAGCTCAGCAATCGCTTCTGCATAGGTCACATCAGAACCTGAATCGGCAATGGCTTCTTCAGCGCGTTTCTTCGCTGCTTCGGCTTCCTGCAGGTCAAGCTCGTCACCACGAACAGCAACGTCCGCAAGAACAATAACGTGACCAGGCTGTACTTCTAACACACCACCGGCAACATAAAGAAGCTCTTCGTCGCCCGCTTCGCTAACATAACGAACCATACCTGGTTTGATTTTAGTCAAAAGGGGCGCGTGACCTGGGTAAATACCCAGCTCACCTTCGCTACCAGTGACCTGAACCGTTTGTACAACGCCTGAGAACAATTTGTCTTCAGCGCTAACAACGTCCAGATTTAATGTTTGTGTTGCCATTCAAACCTCCCGGTCGGTTACAGGTTTTTGGCTTTTTCTACCGCTTCTTCGATGGTACCAACCATGTAGAAGGCCTGCTCTGGCATATCGTCGTAATCACCGTCCAAAATGCCTTTAAAGCCGGCAATAGTATCTTTCAAAGATACGTATTTACCTGGCGCACCAGTGAATACTTCGGCTACGAAGAAAGGCTGCGACAAGAAGCGCTGAATTTTACGAGCACGAGATACTGACAATTTGTCTTCTTCAGACAGCTCGTCCATACCCAGAATCGCAATGATGTCTTTCAGCTCTTTATAGCGTTGCAGTACTTCCTGAACACCCATTGCTGTGTCGTAGTGCTCATCACCGATAACCTGTGGATCCAACTGACGTGACGTTGAGTCCAGCGGGTCAACCGCAGGGTAGATACCCAACGACGCGATGTCACGGTTAAGTACAACGGTTGCATCCAAGTGAGCAAAGGTTGTTGCCGGAGATGGGTCAGTCAAGTCATCCGCTGGCACATAAACGGCCTGTACAGACGTGATTGAACCTGTCTTAGTAGAGGTGATACGTTCCTGCAGAACACCCATTTCTTCGGCCAGGGTAGGCTGATAACCAACCGCTGAAGGCATACGGCCTAACAGTGCTGATACCTCAGTACCGGCCAAGGTGTAACGGTAGATGTTATCAACGAAGAAAAGTACATCGCGACCTTCGTCACGGAATTTCTCAGCGATAGTCAAACCAGTCAGAGCAACACGTAAACGGTTACCCGGTGGCTCGTTCATCTGACCATAAACCAGTGATACTTTATCCAGAACGTTTGAATCGTTCATCTCGTGATAGAAGTCGTTACCTTCACGAGTACGCTCACCAACACCAGCGAATACTGAGTAGCCGCTGTGCTCGATAGCGATGTTACGGATAAGCTCCATCATGTTAACGGTTTTACCAACACCAGCACCACCGAACAGACCAACTTTACCACCTTTAGCAAACGGGCAAATCAAGTCGATGACTTTGATACCGGTTTCTAACAGTTCGTTAGTGTTTGACTGTTCTTCGTAGCTTGGTGCCGCACGGTGAATAGACATTTTCTCTTCTTCACCGATAGGGCCCGCTTCATCAATTGGGTTACCCAATACATCCATAATACGGCCCAGGGTTTTCTTACCCACTGGAACCATGATTGATTCACCGGTATTTTTAGCGGTGATACCACGACGCAGACCGTCAGTTGTACCCATTGCGATGGCACGTACGATTCCGCCGCCCAGCTGCTGCTGAACTTCCAGAACCAAACCTTCTAAGCCACCTTCGGTCACTTTCAGTGCGTCGTATACTTTTGGTACAGCGTCTTGTGGAAATTCTAAATCCACAACGGCGCCGATAATTTGTACGACCTTACCTTGACTCATGACGTTTCCTCTAACTCTTCAATTCTGTTAACCGTTGCCGCATTATACCGCTTCGGCGCCGGACACGATTTCCGAAATTTCTTGCGTAATTGCTGCCTGACGAGCCTTGTTATATCGCAATTGTAATTGGTCAATAATATCTTCGGCATTGTCTGTTGCAGCTTTCATCGCAATCATCCGAGCGGCTTGCTCACTAGCAAAATTATCCACTACGCCTTGGTACACTTGCATTTCTACGAAGCGACGAATTAGCGTATCCAGGATACTTTCCGGATTCGGCTCATACAGGTAATCCCAGCTACCTGTCTGCACATCTTCTTCCGATCCTGCTTGCGGCAATGGCAACAATTGATGAATGGTCGGCTCCTGGGTCATCGTATTCACAAACTTATTGAATACAACGTACAAGCGATCGATTTTGCCTTCTTCAAAAGCATCCAGCATAACCTGGATAGAACCGGTAATTTCCTTCAGTTCTGGCTTATCGCCCATACCTGAAACCTGCGCTTTCAACTTACCAAAACGCTTGAAGAAACTGGTTCCTTTGCTGCCTATAGCGGCAAAATCCGCTTCAACATCCTGCTCTTTCCATTCGTTAGCGTGTTTAACGACTTTTTTGAACTCATTACCGTTCAAGCCGCCACACAAACCACGATCGGTAGACACAATGATGTAACCCACACGCTTAACCTGACGTTCTTCCATAAATGGATGACGATACTCGAGGTTACCGCGCGCCACATGACCAATCACCTTGCGAATGGTGTCCGCATAGGGGCGACTTGCCTCCATACGTTCCTGCGCCTTTTTCATTTTCGACGCAGCGACCATTTCCATAGCACTGGTGATCTTCTGAGTATTACCGATACTCGAGATCTGAGTTTTTATCTCTTTACCGCTGGCCATGACGATTCTCCTGTTAACTCAACGACAAATGGCCGCTATTGCGGCCAGGTGCGATTACCATGATTGCGTTTGCTTGAATTTCTCAAGCGCGGCTTTCAATTGCGCATCGATGTCGTCGTTATAGTTGCCAGTTTTATCAATCTCAGCCATTAGCTCGGCGTATTCGCTCGCCATGAAAGATTGCAGAGATTCTTCAAAATCCATGATTTTGTCGATTTCTACGTCTTTCAAGAAGCCTTTTTCAACGGCATAAATTGATACAGCCATTTGAGCCACGCTCATAGGCTTGTACTGTTTCTGTTTCATCAGTTCGGTAACACGTTGACCGTGCTCTAACTGTGAACGAGTCGATTCATCAAGGTCAGATGCGAACTGAGCGAACGCCGCCAATTCACGATACTGAGCCAGGGCAAGACGGATACCGCCACCCAGTTTCTTGATGATTTTCGTTTGTGCTGAACCACCAACACGTGAAACCGAGACACCAGCGTTAACCGCAGGACGAATACCTGAGTTAAATAAGTCAGTTTCAAGGAAGATCTGACCATCGGTGATAGAGATAACGTTAGTCGGTACGAATGCCGATACGTCACCTGCCTGAGTTTCAATGATAGGTAAGGCAGTTAATGAGCCGGTCTGGCCTTTCACTTTACCGTCAGTGAATTTTTCTACGTAGTCAGCGTTAACACGCGCAGCACGCTCAAGTAGACGAGAGTGAAGGTAGAAAACGTCACCAGGGAATGCTTCACGACCCGGTGGACGACGCAACAACAGTGAAATTTGACGATAAGCAACAGCCTGTTTAGACAGGTCATCGTATACAATCAGAGCGTCTTCACCGCGGTCACGGAAGTATTCACCCATGGTACAACCAGAGTAAGCTGCCAGATATTGCAGGGCTGCTGATTCAGAAGCAGAAGCCGCAACTACAATGGTGTTTTCCATTGCGCCGTGCTCTTCTAACTTACGTACAACCGCTGAAATGGTTGAGTTTTTCTGACCAATGGCTACGTAAACACACTTAATACCAGAATCTTTCTGATTGATAATAGCGTCTACTGCTAAAGCCGTTTTACCTGTCTGACGGTCACCGATGATAAGCTCACGCTGACCACGACCAACCGGAATCATCGAGTCAATTGACTTGTAACCCGTTTGTACTGGCTGATCAACTGACTGACGTTCAATAACGCCCGGTGCGATTTTCTCGACTGGCTCATAGCCGTCAGCTTCGATAGGACCTTTACCGTCGATAGGCTGGCCTAGTGTGTTAACCACACGACCCAACAGTTTTTCGCCAACCGGAACTTCAAGGATACGACCGGTTGATTTTACTTTGGTGCCTTCCTGCAAGTCTGCATAAGGGCCCATAACAACCGCACCTACAGAATCACGTTCAAGGTTTAGTGCGATAGCGTAACGATTACCAGGTAGCTCAACCATTTCACCTTGCAGACAGTCTGCAAGTCCGTGGATGCGAATGATACCGTCTTGAACAGACATGATGGTACCTTCGTTGCGAGCTTCGCTGGTGACTTCGAACTTCTCAATTCGCTGTTTGATCAGTTCTGCGATTTCATTTGAATTCAATTGCATGCTCAAGTCCCCAATTAGGATTGCAGTGCGTAAGCAAGTCTGTCGAGCTTGCCGCGCAAGGTGCCGTCAATAACGGTATCACCAGCTTCTATAACAAGTCCGCCAATAATGGACTTGTCGACACTGCAGTTCAGCTTAATTTTGCGTTGCAGGCGCTTCTCAAGTGCTTTAATCAAAGCCGTTTGTTGTGCTTTCAGCAGTTTAACTGCCGATTTAACATCTACAGTGACTTCTTTGTCATGTTCAGCACGAAGCGTCTGATAGAGCTCACTAACTGCTGGTAACACTGGCAGACGTTCATTTTCAGCCAGTACTTTAACGAAGTTCTTAGCGTTGTCGTCGAGCTCGTCGCCGCAAACACCCAAGAAAACCTCTGTTGTTTTCCCAACAGTCGAGGAGCTACTCAAAAATGAGGCAATAGTCTCGTCTTGCGCCACCGCAGCAGCGAAGCTAAGCATTTCTGCCCACTTATCGAGCGCTCCCTGTTCTAAAGCAAAATCAAAAGCTGCTTTTGCGTAAGGGCGAGCGACCGTAGTCAGTTCTGACATAAGCTCAAACCCCTTTATTAAAGTTCAGCGACCAGTTTTTCAACAATGTCACTATGAGCGTCTTTATCAATTTCACGCTCAATGATTTTCTGAGCCCCAGACACCGCTAATACGGCAACTTGCTTGCGCAGCTCTTCGCGAACACGATTGCGTTCAGCAGCAACTTCTTCATGTCCGGCCGCAACGATTTTTTCACGTTCTTCGTGGCCACGTTGAGTTTCTTCCTCAACAATTTTAGCACCACGTTTTTTCGACTGTTCAATGATTTCAGCGGCTTGCTGTTTCGCTTCTTTGAGCTGCTCGGCAATTTCTTGCTGGGCTTTCTCTAAATCTTTTTGAGCACGTTCACCGGCATTAAGGCCGTCAGCAATTTTCTTCTGACGTTCCTCGATAGCTTTGATGATCGGTGGCCATACAAATTTCATGCAGAACCACACGAACACGATAAACGCGATCGTTTGTCCAATTAGAGTAGCGTTGATATTCACAACGGACCTCCTTCAGTTGGTGACCGTCGAATAACGATTAGCCTGCTACCTGGGTTAAGAATGGGTTCGCAAACGTGAACAGCAATGCAACAGCAACACCGATCATCGCGATAGCATCGATAAGACCTGCAACGATGAACATTTTAACTTGCAGCTGTGGTGCCAGTTCTGGTTGACGAGCAGCAGCTTCCAGGAATTTACCACCCAGAATACCAAAGCCCAGGGCAGTACCCAGTGCAGCCAGACCGATCATGATTGATACAGCGATAGCAGTAAAAGCAACTACAGTTTCCATTGATTTCTCCAGTTTTTCAGTAGATTAAAGTTAAAAGTAAAGCTAAAAACTTTTGTTTCGAACACTAGTGTTCAGATGACGCCATGCTTAAGTAAACAATGGTCAGCATCATGAAAATAAACGCTTGCAATGTAATAACCAGAATATGGAACACTGCCCACGCAAAGTGCGCCGGTAGCTGCCAGAATCCAATCATTGCAATTAGAATAAATATCAATTCACCTGCATACATGTTACCGAACAAACGCAGTGCCAGTGACGCTGGTTTTGCTAATAACGTGATACTTTCCAGTACAAAGTTCACTGGTATTAATGCCCAGTGATTAAACGGAGTGAAAGTCATTTCTTTAGCGAAGCCTTTCACACCTTTATATTTGATTGAGTAGATAATAATTAGCGCAAATACGCTTAAACTCAATGCAAAAGTTGTATTCAGGTCAGTTGTTGGTACTACTTTCATGTACACATCATGCGGGTCTTCAACAAAGCCTAACCAATAACCGCCATACATAGCAGCTGTTGGTAGCCAGTCAACCGGAATTAAGTCCATCAGGTTCATCAGGAATATCCAGACGAAGATGGTTAATGCCAGAGGTGCTATCAGTTTATCTTTACCGTGAAAGGATTCTTTGACGCTGTTGTCAACAAACTCGACAATCATTTCGACAAAGCATTGCCATTTACCAGGTACCCCAGCAGAGGATTTTTTCGCTACTCTGCGGAAACTCCACAGAAACAGCACACCCAGTAACACGGACCAGAAGATAGTATCGACGTTCACCGCCCAGAACCCTTCACCAACCGTCCAATTTTGGAGGTGATGCTGGATATACTGAGTCGGAGTTTGTTCTCCACTTATCATGTTGTTTCCCAGTTAGGTTGATTTTAAAAATAAAACCGGTGCTATCCACTGCATGGTGACGGCGATGACAAAACCGACCAATAACCACACAGGATATAAATTTGTTACCAGCAATGCGATTGTTAACAACACTGCTGTAAGCAGTAGCTTAACGCCTTCGCCTAAAAAGAAACTTTGTACAACTTTCTGATTAGCGCGTGCGCCTGCGTGTCTAAAAGCGATAAGTGCAAATAGAGCGCTTGGTATTACGACGGTTAATCCGCCACACAGAATACCCAAAGCCGACTGTGTATTTGAAACTGCTATCGTGACAAGTGCGGCTATCAAAACCGCTATAAATTGTGTACCTACAACTTTTCCTGCCAGCTTTTTACCTACCGCATTAAGTGCCTGTGTCACGACTAAAACCTTTTAACTGGCGGCTATTTTTTTGAGGCTTTCAAGCAGCCACAACGAAACTCGCGCTAGTATAAAGATCTGCCATGTAATTGCAAACAAATTTGCCTGTAGGCGACGGTTTCTATGCCATTTAACAAAAGTTCTACAACAATCAATGCATTGGAAATTATTATTTGATGTGAGTCAGAATTCCATCCAGTTCGTCCAGGTTGGTGTAACTGATAACCAGTTTACCCTTTCCTTTACGACCATGGTTAATGGAAACTTTGGCTCCCAGGGTTTCAGACAACTTGGTTTCTAAATGTTCAATATTAGCGTCTGGCTCTGGTTTTTCGGTTTCTTTGGGAGGGTCTATTGTACGTCTGACGAGTTTTTCTGCGTCACGTACGGTCATATCTTTTGCGACAATCTGTTGTGCTACGTCGGCTTGTTGTTCGCCTTCCAGCGCAAGTAACAACTTGGCATGGCCAAGTTCAATATCACCACGCTCAAGTAACACTTTAACGCCGTCCTGCAAGTTATTAAGGCGCAGCAAATTGGTCACCGTAGTCCGTGATTTACCCACTGCCTGAGCAACGTCCTGGTGAGTCATCTGAAACTCGACCAACAAACGTTGTAACGCAGTGGCTTCTTCCATTGCGTTTAAATCTTCACGCTGAATGTTTTCAATTAACGCGATAGCTACTGCGGCTTCATCAGGTACGTCTTTAATCAGGCAAGGAACCAGTTCAAGCTTTGCCAGTTGCGCCGCACGCCAGCGACGCTCACCCGCAATAATCTCATATTCGTCTTTGCCAACAGGGCGCACAACAATAGGCTGTATTATCCCCTGGGCTTTTACCGAAGCGGCTAAGTCTTCTAAGGCTTCAGGTGACATGTCTTTACGAGGTTGGTAACGACCGGGCTTTAAAAACTCAACCGGCAGCTTCTGTAACTCACCTTTAACTTCTTCCGTCACTTGCTCTGATTGACGGTCAGAGTTTTGCTGATTACTGGTCAGTAAGGCATCCAGACCGCGACCTAAACCTCGTTTTTTTGCCGACATGATTCGCTTTATTCCCTTGTTATGATTCTTTTGCTACTTCTTTACGATTTTCAGAACGTCGGATAAGTTCACCCGCTAAGGCTAAATAGGCCTTTGACCCGGTGGATGACTTGTCGTAGTACATAGCCGGCGCACCAAATGAAGGTGCTTCGGCTAAACGGACGTTACGTGGAATTACGGTCCGGTAAACTTTCTCACCAAAGTGGTTTTTGAGCTGTTCTGAAACATCGTTAGCCAGACGATTACGCGGATCGTACATAGTCCGCAAAATACCTTCAATTTCCAGCCCAGGATTAACCACGTCGGCCAGCTGACGAATAGTTTCCATTAATGCGGTAAGACCTTCCAGTGCATAATACTCGCACTGCATGGGCACCAGAATAGAGTCAGCGGCGGCCATGCCGTTAACGGTCAACATATTCAGCGATGGCGGACAATCGATAAAAATATAGTCGTAGCTATCCTGAACGGCTTTAAGTGCATTACGTAAACGCAATTCGCGTGCAAAAACTTCCATTAACTTAATTTCTGCAGCTGTAGCATCGGCATTAGCCGCTATTAAATGATATTTACCGTTGGTGTCTTTTACGGCAACGTCGCCGACTGGCTTTTCTTCAATCAGCAATTCGTAAATGGTATTTTCAACATCGTACTTATCAACGCCACTGCCCATAGTCGCGTTACCCTGAGGGTCCAGGTCAATCAACAACACTTTGCGACGGGTAGCAGCCATGGACGCAGCTAAGTTAACTGCTGTAGTTGTTTTTCCTACTCCGCCTTTTTGATTCGCAATAGCAATGGTTCTAGCCACGGGTTTTATAACCTCTTGTTGTTGTCGGATAGTCGACTGTCGGTTGTTTTATGACCGTTTGCTTATAATGACGATATGCCGGCTCGCGTCAATGCCGGGAACGTTAATTTGCTCAATACTTTCAATTTTATATTGCTCGGGCAACTGCTCCAGTTCGTCTTGCGGATACAGCCCTTTCAACGCATAAAACCGACCGTTTTCAGCCGGTAAATGTTCACACCACGAAAGCATATCATTAAGCGAGGCAAAGGCTCTACTGATTACACCATCAAACTGCTTTTCGTCCTGATAGTCTTCCACCCGCGCCTGCACAGCCGTAACATTGGTTAGTTTTAGCTCATGACAAACCTGACGAATAAAACGGATTCGCTTGCCTAAACTATCGAGTAAAACAAATTCATTATCCGGTTCGGCTATGGCTAAGGGTAAACCCGGTAGCCCTGGTCCTGTACCGACATCGATGAAGCGCTGCCCATGTAAATACTGACGAACAGCCAGGCTGTCCATAATATGTCGGGTCAGCATATCCTTCGGGTTTCTCACGCTGGTCAGGTTATAAGCTTTATTCCATTTATCCAGTAAGCCTACTAACGCCAGTTGTTGCTCAATCTGTGCTTCTGACAGGTTTATTTGTGCCTGATCTAATAATCCCTTTAACTGCTCTTTCACATTTCTTCCTTAAGCACTTTTACGCAATAAACCCTGTTTTTTCAGGTGAACCAATAACATTGAAACAGCCGCCGGAGTAATTCCGGAAATACGCGCTGCTTTACCAACGGTCTCAGGCTGATGATCATTTAATTTCGCAACCACTTCGTTCGATAACCCCTTAATTTTAGCGTAATCGAAAGGCGAGGGCAGCAAGGTATTTTCATGACGTTGTTGTTTTGCTATTTCTTCCTGCTGACGCGTTATATAACCCGCGTATTTAATTTGGATCTCAACTTGTTCTGCCGCTAAAGGATCCTCTAACCCCGGCGCAAAAAAGTCAGTTAAGGCTAAATCTTTGTAATGAATTTCCGGGCGGCGTAATAGTTCTTCGCCACTGACTTCTTTGGTGACAGGGCTTTTAACCAGCGCGTTAATTTGCTCTACAGATGCATGATCTTTATGCACCCAGGTAGTTTTTAAACGTTGTTTTTCCTGCTCGACTGATTCCATTTTCTTATTAAACGCGGCCCAGCGTTCATCATCCACTAAACCGAGATTACGACCAATTTCAGTTAATCGCATATCAGCGTTATCTTCACGCAGCAACAGGCGATATTCAGCGCGCGAAGTGAACATACGGTAAGGTTCCTGAGTGCCCAAAGTCGATAAATCATCGATCAACACACCCATGTAGGCCTGATCGCGTCGTGGTGCCCAGGATTCTTTGTCCTGAGCCTGCAACGCGGCATTTAAACCGGCAATAAGCCCTTGCGCACCGGCTTCTTCATAGCCTGTTGTGCCGTTAATTTGGCCAGCGAAGAACAAGCCGTTAATGACTTTGGTTTCCAGAGATTGTTTCAGATCTCGGGGATCAAAGTAATCGTATTCGATCGCATAACCTGGGCGTGTGATATGCGCATTTTCAAAGCCTTTAATTGACTGAACGAGACGTTGCTGAACATCAAACGGCAAGCTGGTTGAAATGCCATTAGGGTAAATTTCAAAGGTATTTAAGCCTTCTGGTTCAACAAAAATTTGATGCGAGCCTTTGTCAGCAAAACGCACAATTTTATCTTCAATTGAAGGACAGTAACGTGGTCCTACGCCTTCAATCACACCAGAATACATGGGTGAACGATCAAGCCCTGAACGAATAATTTCGTGGGTATTTTCGTTGGTGTGCGTGATGTAACACGGAATTTGTTGCGGGTGATCAGAACGAGAACCCATGTAAGAAAATACTGGAGTCGGATTATCGCCCGGTTGTTCCTGCATAACGGAAAAATCAACGCTGTGACTGGCTATACGCGGTGGCGTACCGGTTTTTAAACGTTCAACTCGTAACGGCAATGCACGTAATCGTTTAGCTAATGCGTTTGATGGAGGATCGCCTGCGCGACCGCCCTGGTAGTTATCCAGACCAATATGGATTTGTCCGCCGAGGAATGTTCCTACGGTTAGCACCACGGTTTTTGCCGTAAATTTAAGACCCATTTGGGTAACAACGCCAGTAACGCGATCGTTCTCGACGATCAGATCGTCACAACCTTGTTGGAATATTGACAGATTCGGTTGGGTTTCCAGTGCGTAGCGGATCGCTTGTTTGTAAAGCTGTCGGTCAGCCTGAGCTCTGGTTGCGCGCACTGCAGGGCCTTTGGATGAATTCAGTGTTCTGAATTGAATTCCGGCTTTGTCAGCTGCTTTGGCCATAACGCCGCCAAGTGCATCGATCTCTTTTACTAAATGACCTTTTCCTATTCCCCCAATGGCTGGGTTACAGGACATTTGCCCTAAAGTATCAATATTATGCGTAAGCAATAGGGTTTTAACACCTAAACGAGCGGCGGCTAACGCAGCTTCTGTTCCGGCGTGTCCTCCACCGACAACAATAACGTCAAAGTGTTGTTGGCTCTGTTGTGACATGCAAAGTGACCTTTGTTTGAAGAATAGGAAGTTAGCCGGTTATTTTAACGCGATTTCACTTAAATCTAAATGGTTAAATTTCGTTCAGTGCTGTTAAAGATCTTAAAGAAGATCAGTAAAGGATCTTATTTAGATCTTTTATTACTATTACTACTAGTCAGTGGATTTCTGTGAATAGATCGCTGAAGCCCTTTTTTTATATATCCTGGAGTAAGATCACTCTTTGTAGATAAGTGACCTTGAACCGGGATCATAGATCGTGGATAAGTAGGGTAGTTATACACAGATCAGTTTATCCCCAGTGTTATACCCACTTCACTGACAGTGCTTAAGTGATCTTATTCCAACCTTAGTCACAAGCTGAAATCCTTGTGCACAAGCCTGTGGGTATGATCACAGAGCCTTTACAGCATCAGCGATCGCGGGCAGCCAGTTTAACGTTTTCTCTTCCGGATCGTCTTCCAGCATATCAATTTCTAAACGATCGGTTATTTGAGTTCCACCTAATTCCTGTAAGCGTTTATCACAATGTCGACCGGCTTCACAGAAGGTGTCATAACAGGACTCACCAACAGCTACTACGGCATAGTTCAGTCCGGCTAAATCAGGACTTTGGGGATCATTTATTTCGTCGTAGAAATCGAGCATGGAGTCGGCATAATCACCTGCACCATGGCTGGCAAGAAAAATTAACCAGGGTTGATCGCTGGGCAGCTTCTCAAACTCCGGTTCGTAATGGAGTTCGGTTTCAATGCCCTGCTGATTTAACTTTTCGCTGACAGTATCGGCTAAAAACTCGGTATTTCCGGAGGTTGTACCCACTAAAAGATGTAAAACGGTCATAAAATTTCTAACTCATTTGCTACTATTAAAAACACGAGAATCATACAGGAGAATCTAAATGGTAAAAGCTCTGGTTAATGTATTAGTCGCTTTTAGTGTAGCAATAGTTTCAACGAATGTTTTTGCAGGCATTGAGTCACCGAAACAGGTGTCGGATAAGTTATGGGTGATGGGCACACCATCAAACGAGCAATTGACTGACTTTGCTGATGAAGGTGGTGATGTGGTGATTAATCTGCTGTCGCAGAAAGAAATGACCGACAGTGAGGAAGCCGCAGTGGTTACCCTTAATGGTATGGCGTATTACCATGTTCCGGTAAATGGAGCTGATGGAGTAACGCTTGCTAACGCACGCCTGGTTGATCGTATTTTATTAGAGAACAGCGATAAAACCGTGCTGGTTCATTGTGCTTCCAGTAACCGCGTTGGGGCGTTAATGGCATTGCGTGCCGGCTGGTTAGATGGAATGTCGGTAGAAAACGCGTTAGAAGTTGGACGCGAGCATGGAATGACGTCTCTGGAAGATAGAGTGAAGTCGATGCTTTCAGAACAGTAAAATGAATTGCAAAGGTACTACAGAAGAGAAAAAGGCCAGCTCAAATGAACTGGCCTTTTTTCACGGTACCATCGTTATTTTAAGTGCTCTTTCAGCAATTCCGGTTGGCGATCCGGTGTGAATATTTCAATCCAGTAGCCATCCGAGTCTTTAATAAAGGCAATGCCTTTCATTTTACCGTCGTTCGGGCGTTTTTGAAATTCTACGCCCATTTTTTCGAAGCGCTCACAAGCGGCATCAATATCTGGTACGGCGAAACCTATGTGACCAAAGCCTTTAGGCTCTTCATTACCACTGTGATAAGACACTGAGTCGTCGTTCTCGTCACCCCAGTTGTGAGTCAGTTCCAGCATGGCCGGTCGACCAAAGGTCTGTTCAATGCGCTTGTCATGGTCGGTTGACCAACCTTTACGTTGTTCAGGCGACATGGCAGCCATGAAATACAACGTAAACTCCATTTCTGGAAAGTCGAACCGCTTAACTAATGTCATGCCCAGAACTTCACTGTAGAATTTTAAGGTGCGCTCGGGGTCTTTAATACGGAACATAGTCTGGTTAAACACAAAGTCGTGTGTTGCGGGGTCATGTTGTTCAGACAGACCCTTGGCTTCATCAAAATGTCTGCTCATAATGTCATCCTTAGTCGGTTCATTGAGTAACTGTTGTTACACTATGTATTGGGTTTAGCTGGAGAGAGTTCAAGTCGTGAGCTGGGCGGTTTATCTAATTAAATGTGCAGACAATACGTTTTATACCGGTGTCACAACTGACATTGAGCGGCGTGTGAATGAGCATAATACGGACGATAAAAAAGGAGCTAAGTACACCAGGGCGCGTCGTCCGGTGGCACTTGTCTGGAGTGAGGAGCACCCGAACCGAACTAAAGCATGCCAGCGTGAATATGAAATTAAACGTTGGCCGCGCGCTAAAAAGGTTGAGTTAACCGGTGGAATTTAACCGCTTTTGGCCGGTTAAAAGGTGCCCGAGAATGGCGTTTTTGTCTTTCATTCCCAGTTTGTCGCTAATTTGGGTGAGCTTGATTACGCGATGGTAGAAACGTGCTTTACGTCGATTGTACTGGCTTTCGGTGAGTTTTGTTTTATTCAGCTGGTCAATTTCTTCGGTCAAAGTTTGCAGTAAGCTTTGATAACGCGCTTTTAAATTGGTTGGATAAATAAGCCGATAAGCAATTAACGAAAGTAGGGGGGCTGCAACGACTGCCAGAGCAATACTCGCTGAATGACCAAGGTGGAACGAATAACCTATAGAGGGCTGCATTAACAGCAAAAAGACCAGGTTGAAATCCATACTGCCGTTCGCCGTTTTTTGATGAGCCATAGGAAAACCCGCCAGCAAAATAACCGGCATTAAAGCAACCAGCATCCATAAAATGGAATCCTGATATTGCCAGACCGTTGCCTGAATAAGTACTGCTGTTAGCGCGCCGGCACACTGCCCAAAAAATACATATTTCATGGTTAATGCCGGATTGTCTGCGGTGGAGAACAGCGTCAACATAACTGAAGCACCCAGCATTAAATAAGCGAATTGAAATAATTCGGTATACCACCAGCTTGCGCCAATGAGCCCCATAATAACGAACGTTCGTATGGCGGCCTGGCGTGCACCCAACCAGTCGCGATGCAAAATGGTTTTGCTGAGTAAGGTGGAAGTGGCGGTTTTGCCTGAATCACGAAAAGATAACCGGTCATTGGTTGCTTCAACGAATTCATTAAAGCGCTTTTTCAATGCGGCGTTTTTAATGGATTCCAGAGCATTTTTAAGAGGTTCTATAATTTCAGTTCGTTTAGCGGAAGCATTTAATTTATTTGACGCGTCGAGTAAGTAATCGCTTACTTCCAAATTTTTTTCTGGCTCCTGGATATTCAGTTCAGCCAAAAACCCCAATTGGCTGTTAATAACTACACGTAACGTTTTGGCCGATTCATGAGCACTGACAGAGCCGGTACCGTGATCGAGCAGTTGGGCTTCCAGTGCTGCCAGTTTTGATAATTTATCGGCAAGGTTTAAATCGTTATTATCCGGTTCGGCGAAGTAACGGCTAATATCGTGCAAGTTAGCCGCGGTTTGTCGGCGAAGTTGGTTAATTAAGCTTTGTTCCGCTCTTTTATAAGTAAAAGCCCAGCCAATAACGAGTGATGTCATAATGCCGACAAAAACCGTGAGTAAACGGTCAACACCCAGCGGCATGAGTGCGTCTGAGCTTTGTGTTAGCAACACCACCATGGACGCTGAATAACCGGCAAGTATGGTGCCGTAAGAAATGAGCCCGTGCAGTAAATTACCCGTGTAAACACAAAGCGATACCCACAGAGTTAAGCCCGCCACCAGCCAAATGATTTCGCCACTGGCAGAAACAACCAGCACCATACCGAACATAGTCCCTAAAAGAGTGCCTAACGCCCGGTATGCGGCCTTTTCTATAAGAAGACCACGAGTTGGCTGGGAAACAGCCCAAACCGTCATAGCAGACCATTGAGGATGCTCTAAGCCCATAGCCCAGGCAATAATAAGAGATAAGCAGGCAGCAACGCCGGTTCGGAAGCCAAACCGCAGGCGAACATAGTCAAACCCCCATTGCGCTAACTTGTCTTTCACTGGTGCTCCTTAGTTGTACGACTAAGAAAAAGCTTTATTTACCAATACAAAACGAACCAAAAATCTGGCCAAGGAGATCATCGGAAGTGAATTCGCCGGTAATTTCATTGAGGTGCTGTTGAGTTAGACGCAGTTCTTCTGCCAGTATTTCACCTGCCATATTGGCTTCTAACTGTTCCAGACCTTGCAGTAGATGTACTTTCGCTTTAGCCAGAGCCTCTAGATGGCGGCGTCTTGCCATGAAACTGCCTTCGGAGGTTGCACTGTAACCAACACAATGTTTTAGGTGTTCTCTAAGCAATTCAATGCCGTGTCCGGTTTTGGCGGAAAGATGAATAACCGGAATGTTGTTGTGTTCATCTATACCCGTGGGCTCTTCCGATAAATCGACTTTATTGCGAATAACGGTGTAGGGCATATCTTCTGGTAGCTGAGCGAAAAACTCTGGCCAAATATCGTCGGGATGAATGGCAGAGGTTTCCTGACTGTCGACCATAAACAGCACGCGGTCAGCCTGGCGTATTTCATCCCAGGCGCGTTCAATACCAATTTTCTCAACATGGTCAGGGCTTTCGCGTAAACCTGCGGTATCGATAATATGCAGCGGCATACTGTCTATTTGAATGTGCTCCCGCAGAACATCGCGAGTGGTTCCGGCTATTTCTGTCACAATAGCTGATTCACGACCCGCCAGCGCGTTAAGCAAGCTGGACTTACCCGCATTGGGGCGTCCGGCAATAACAATGCGCATGCCTTCGCGCATGAGCGTGCCTTGCTTGGCTTCTTGTTCTATGTGGAACAGCTGGTCGATAATTTCAGCTAAATCGCCGGATACTTTGCCATCGGAAAGAAAATCGATTTCTTCATCAGGAAAGTCGATAGCCGCTTCAACGTATATTCTCAGGTGAATAACGGCGTCTACCAACTGATCAATTTTATGAGAAAACTCACCTTTTAGGCTTTGTAAGGCGGCTTTTGCGGCCTGCTCTGAGTTGGTATCAATTAGGTCGGCAATGGCTTCTGCCTGGGTGAGATCGAGCTTGTCGTTTAAGAATGCTCGTTCGCTAAACTCACCGGGACGAGCAGGGCGAATACCGGGAATTTCCAGTATTGCTCGAATTATCATATCGATAATAACCGGCCCGCCGTGGCCTTGCAGTTCTAAGACATCTTCTCCGGTAAAGGAGTTTGGACCTGGGAAAAAGAGCGCTATGCCTTCGTCCAACAGTTGTTCCTGTAAGTCATAAAAAGGCAAGTACTCTGCTTTACGAGGCTTGGGGCAGTGACCTAACAGCTTTTCTGCAACCTCTTTACAGGCTTTTCCGCTCACGCGAACAATACCAACACCGCCGCGTCCGGGAGGCGTTGCCTGAGCTACTATGGTGTCGTCAAAATCTGTTTCAGTTTGCATTTTTGCTGCTCCCAAAAGGACTAAAGCCCGGCATTAGCCGGGCCTTAATGCTGGATTACTTCTTGTTTCGAACGTTAATCCCTTTCTTTTCTAACCCACGGTAAATGATCAGCATTTGCGCAATGGTAATCAAGTTACTGACCAGCCAGTACAGTACCAGACCCGATGGGAACCACAGGAAGAATACGGTAAAGATAACCGGCATATACTGAAACAGTTTCTGTTGCATTGGGTCAGCTGTCGGTGTCGGCTGCAGTCGCTGCATCAGGAACATACTGGCACCCATTAAAATAGGCAGGATGTAGTATGGGTCTTTGGTTGACAGATCCTGTATCCAGAACACAAAAGCAGAATGACGCAGTTCAACACTTTCCAATAGCACCCAGTATAGCGCCAGGAAGATTGGAAGTTGTAACAGCATAGGCAGACAGCCGCCCAGAGGATTCACTTTCTCCTCTTTATAGAGCTTCATCATGGCGCCTGACATCTTTTGTCGGTCGTCACCATAACGCTCGCGCAGAGCCGTCATTTTTGGCTGCAGCATGCGCATCTTAGCCATTGAAACGTATTGCGCCTTAGTTAGCGGGAACAATAGCGCTTTAACAATAACTGTGGTCAGGATAATAGCCAGACCCCAGTTAATAACGATGCTTTGTAAGAACTGCAGCAGTTTGAATATCGGTTGAGCTAACCACCATAGGAAACCATAGTCGACGGTTAAGTCCAGATACTCGACGACTTCAGCCATAGCGTCTTGGTCTTTTGGACCCAGAAATACTTGAGACTCAATCGTTTTGGAGCTGCCTGGCTGAATATCAGTCATTGGATAAATGACACCGATAATTGCCTGGCTGCCATTGGCTACTCGAGAATAAAGACGATTTTGCTGACCTTGTTTCGGCACCCAGGCTGACACGAAATAGTGCTCAAGCATTCCGACCCAACCAGTTTGCGAAGTAACGTTCAGCTTTTTGTCCTGCATGCTGTCGAAATCGTATTTTTCGAACTTGTCTTCATCGTAGGAATAAGCTGCACCAAAATAGGTAGGCATGATCATACTGCCACTTTCGCCTGAGTGTACGGAACGTTTTAATTGGCCGTAAAATTGGGTTTCAAGCGTTTTGCTGGTGTTATTTTCTACTTCGTACCGAACATCAACAGTGTATTTTCCTGGCGTGAAGGTAAATACTTTACGATAAACAGCGCCGTTCTCAGCCGTATAGGTTAAAGGAACTTCAATAACCTCGCTTGTAGACTCGTAGCTTTCTTGTTCGTAGTTATAAGAAGGGCGGCCGTCTTTGCCATCAATTCCGTCCGGGCCAATTAGGCCTGACTGAGCGACGTAAACGTTGTTTGAACTGTTTTGCAGAAGTTGAAAGCGTTCTTCAGAACCCTGAGTTTTCGCAAACTTGAGTAAGTGAGTCGAAACAACATCACCACCGCGGGTATCTATCTCAACATCTAACACGTCGGTGCGAACGTGAACTGTGGTTTCAGCCCGCTGAGCTACAACCGGCTGATCACTTTCCGGGACGTCTGCCGAAACGGCTGAACTGCCTGAGGGCACATCGCTGTTTTCAGCGTTATTGCTCGATTGTGTTGAGGTAACGTTTTCAGGTGCTTTTGTTCCGGGTGCGGTTTCCACCATCCAATTCTGGTATAGGAAGAAAGACACCACTAAAAAGGCAATAAATAATATCGTGCGTGGCGAATTCATAGTGATTTCGTCTCTGTTGGCTGATTTAGTAAAGATTCGGATTCGCTGTTATTTTCTGGCTTGGCGTCTTGCTTAGCAAGTGGAACCGGGTCGTAGCCGCCCTCATGAGCTGGGTGACATTTACTGATTCTTACTGCAGCAAGGCCAATGCCACGGATTGTACCGTGTTTTTGTATGGCCTCACAGGCATAATGTGAGCAAGATGGATAAAAACGACAACGCGGGCCCAGCAGTGGACTGATAAACCACTGATAAACCTTTATGAACGCGATTGGTATTGTTCGCAACGCTTTGCTAATTTTCGCCATAAATAATTCAACGTATCCCGTAATGCGGCGTTATCCTGCTCGACAATACCCTGCTTAGCAATAATTACAATGTCAAAAGCGGGAATTTTATGTTGCCTTAAACGGAAGGTTTCACGTATTTGTCGTTTTATGCGGTTTCGGTCAACGGCGCGCTTAGCTCGCTTTTTGCTGACGGTAACACCAATACGTGGGTGCCCTAACTCATTGGGGGTTGCCAACATAGTGACATGAGCAGTAACGGCTTTTACAGGAGGGTTTGAGAATACAGTCTGGAAATGAGAGGGAGTTAACAGACGTAACTCCCTTCCGTATGAGATACTTTTATGCACTCAGTACTTTACGACCACGTGCACGGCGACGAGCCAGTACTTTGCGGCCATTTTTTGTTGCCATGCGAGCACGGAAACCGTGTGAACGCTTGCGCTTTAATACGCTTGGTTGAAATGTTCTTTTCATAACTAATATTCCATCGGTCAGTTTGCTATTTCCCACGCTGGCCG